>NZ_JBQDVP010000123.1:0-2785 GCF_052102115.1 Microbacterium sp. | reverse complement strand
TCGCCGACATCCTCGCCGACCTCGACGCGGCGCTCGCTTCGACGGTGCAGACTCCGGACGGCGTGAGCTCCGACGCGGAGGCACTGGGTGCGGAGGTTCCAATTGCGGACCCCTCACCGTCAACTCTTCAACACCCTGTAGCAACGGTATGAATTGATACTCGCAGTGCCACGCGCAGTGCCAGCGGTGGTGCGTGGAGCTGTGGGTGGGATTCACCGCTGGCGGTGCGTGGTGGGACGGTGCAAATCGCAGGTGGCGGTGCGTGGCGCGTGTGTGCGTGGTCACGGGGCGTGGGGAAAACCCGACGCAGGCTAGGTGGTCAACGTGCTGTTGGCAGCTTGTCGACTCCCGTAGCGTTATTGCTATGAGTGAGAACACCCCCACGAACCCACGCGAATCGGAGCCGCAGAGCGCCGATTCCCTGGAGTCCCAGGCACCAGAAGAAACGCCAGAATCGGACAGGCCCATCGGCGCCGAGGCGATCGTCAACGCGCCCCCGACCGCAGAGACTCCCGCGGCTGCAAAGACCCCCGAGGCCGAGGAGTCTGCAGACCGCTCCGAGCCTTCGGGCAACGGCGCAGTCGACGAGTCCGCAGACACACCGTTGGCGACGGAGGCCGGACAGTTTCGGACGGCTCCTATGGATATGGAGGTTCCCTTCAGCCGCGGTGCCGCTCAGCAGTACGGGTCGGCTCAGCAGTACGGGTCGGCTCAACAGCACGGTTCGGCTCACGACCAGGAATCGCCGGCGACTAACCACCCAACGCAGCAGTACACACAGGCCTATCCCCAGACCCGCGTGATGAATGCGAACTTCCCGCAGGGGTTCTCGCAGCAAACACCCTCACAGCACCCCACTCAGGCGTACCCGTCCCAGGGCACCCACTCCTCTGGACCTGGCAATCTCCAGCAGCAGGGCGCTCTCCAGCAGCCCGGCTACCAGCCGCGCACCTACTCCGCCCAGCAGCAAAGCCCACAGCAGGGCCAACACCCCAATCAGCTCCCTGCGCCCGTGCCCGCTCCCAACGGCCAGATGCCGATGCAGCCGATGCAGCCACCTCGGCGGAAGAAGCCGAAGTCGGAGAACGTCACGTACGCACCTGCGACGGGGGCGATGCCGCTGACGCGTGAGGAAGGCACCGAGATTCCCGCCGACGGTCCGATCGAATGGCCGCAGAAGCGAGTCGGGATCGTCGGCGTCGCGAACCTCGTGCTCTCCGCCGTGATGGCTGTGGTCTGGGCCTGGATCCCGCTTGGCCTGCTGTTCACCGGCTTCGGCGGAATCTTCGCACTCGGCCTCGGTGTGCTCGCACTCGTCGCCTGGGTCGTCGTCCAACAGGGCGCGAACGTGTTCGAACGTTACCGGGCCGAACTGATCTATGGCGACCGGATCCCGGTCCCGAAGGTCGAACGCAGCACCCGAGAATCTGCCTTCGGCCGCTTCTTCCACAATCGATGGCTGCACGTGAAGTCGGGATCCTTCTGGCGCTCGACTGCCCACCACTACGTGAAGATGCTGCTCGGCGCGATCATCGTCGGCGGCACCATCGCCGGCATCTGCGGTGCAATCATCGGCATCTTCAGCGCCATCAATCCTGAGGGCATCACCGACTTCTTCTTCCGTGGAACCACCGGTGGGCTGGGGCGCACCGGCATCGCCATCGGCTCTCTCATCGTCCTCGCCAGCTCACTGGCGATCCTGTGGTTCGCCCCGTACCTCGACAGGGCACTCGACCGCAGCCTCCTGCCACCGGCACGCACCGCTGCCCTGCAGGCCGAGGTTACCGATCTCGACCGGGCCCGCATGGCCGGGATCGAAGCTGCGGGTGCGGAGCGACTGCGCATCGAACGCGACCTCCACGACGGAGCCCAGCCACGACTCGTCGCCCTGAGCATGACGCTGGGCATGGCGAAGTCGAAGATCGACAAAGATCCAGAGCGCGCCAAAGAGCTCGTCTCCGAAGCCCACGCCGAGGCGAAGGGCATCGTCAACGAACTCCGCCAACTGGCACGTGGAATCCACCCTGCTGTGCTCACAGACCGCGGCCTCGACGCGGCCGTCTCCGCATTGGCCGGACGCTCGACGATTCCCGTCGAGGTCGACGTTCGACTCGCCGGGCGCATCGATCGTGAGGCCGAAGCCGTGGCCTACTTCGTCGTCGCAGAGTGCCTGACGAACATCGCCAAGCACTCGGGTGCGACACATGCTCGGGTCTTCATCGCCCCCATCGAGGCGGGAGTCCAGATCGTCGTCACCGACAACGGTCAGGGCGGAGCGCGCATCGACCGTTCGGGCCGTCACACCGGGATCGCCGGTTTGGTCGATCGCGTCGAAGCCGCTCGTGGGACACTGAACCTGACCAGCCCCGCAGGTGGGCCAACTACCGTCGTTGTGGAGGTGCCATGCGCATCGTAATTGCCGAAGACTCTGCCATCTTGCGAGCCGGACTCGAGAGGCTTCTGGTTGATGCCGGGCATGAAGTGATCGCCGCCGTCCCCGATGCCAACGAGCTCCTCGCCACAGTCCACAACACGCCGCCGGACCTCGCCATCATCGACGTGCGCATGCCGCCGACGTTCACCGACGAGGGCATCCGCGCCGCAGTCCTCATCCGCAAGCAGAACCCCGACGTCAAGGTGCTCGTGTTCAGCCAGTACGTGGAGGAGCAGTACGCATCCGAACTCATCGCTGAGAACACCGGTGGCTTCGGATACCTGCTCAAAGACCGAGTCGCCGATGTCGAGGACTTCCTCGCAGCCGTCGACGAGGTCGCCTCCGGCGGCA
>NZ_JBQDVP010000122.1:0-2794 GCF_052102115.1 Microbacterium sp. | reverse complement strand
ACCCGTATCGCACCGAACACCAAAATCGTCCACCACGCAGTCCTCGCCGTCGAAGAATGCGACACCGACTACGACCGCTACAAGACCGTGCACAACGCTGAATGCACAGGCCTGCGCGACCCCGAGAACATCCACGTCGACGCAGGAATCAAAACCCTCAATGACCTCGCCGAGCTCCTCTCCGGCTACGCCATCTGCCAGGAAGGATTCGACGCAGCAGACATGAAACGCGCACTCAAACCCTGCGCGCTCAAGGCCATCGGCCTCGCCTGAGCGCGCTTGCTGTCCCCTGGCACTCGCAGCCCAGCGGCAGGGGACAGCAAGCACCCACCCACTGCGAACGGAGCCCGCGCCCATGCTTGGTATCCTCGCGATCATCACCATCCTTGTGGCACTCCCCGCACACCTCTACTTCGGGCAACCACACCCAGCACTCGCCGCAGCGTTAAGCGTCCTCGCCGTCGTGGCCGTCGCATCGGTCGCAGTCGGCAACATGCTCGAGCCGCAGCTCCTGCCCGCCCTCTTTGCTTTCGACCTCGGCAGAGCAGTGACTTCCTGAAGCCGTTCAAGCAACCTCAGGACTGATCACCCCACCGCTTGCAATGTCCCATGATGAGACATATAATAGAGGTAGCAGGGCGGGAAACACCCCAGGGCCCGAGATCCGGCAGGAGGCCGACATGAACACCACACGAAACACCCCCAGCCAGGCACAGCGCCTCATCACCCGCATCAACGCCAACACAGCATCGAAGACCAAGCTCTACCCCAAAGCCCTCGACAAGCACCTCATCGCCGCCCGCACCTTCGCCGAACGCAAAGGCGGCCGCAACGACGACGGCACATGGACCAACCCCAACTACAGCCTCGAGCGGATCTGGGACAACGCCGACTCAGCTCTCATCGCTCTCGGCCACTACCGCGAAGCCGTCGCCAACCCCAACCACTCCCGCCACCGCCGCGTCCGCATCAACGCCACCGAGAACAACACGAGGATCTGCATCGAACGCCTCATCACCGACCTCGGTCGGTACAACGGCCCCCGCTGAACCAACATCCACTCTGGGCCGGGGCGCTCGCCTCGGCCCGCCCACGGACCAGGAGACGACCGTGAACACCACCACACCTACACAGCCGGCTACGACCTTCGCCGTCCTCAACTGCCCTGTCACCGAAGTCCTCGGCATCTACACCACCGAAACCGCAGCCACCACAGCTGCCACCCGCTTCGGACAGGCCAGCTTCGCCTACGAACTCAACACCACCGAAACCCAGGCGCTCGCCGCACAGGTCGGCGGTTACGTGTGCAAGAGCTGCGGAGATCCCGCACCGATCGGCGTCGGATATGCCAGTCCCGGCCTCGAGGCCTTCATCGCTTCACAGGAACTCACCGAATGCGGCTGCGGGTACAGCCAGACACCCCCAACGCTGACGGGAACCGACCACTAACCGCATGTCATCCCACCCGGCACGGTAACGAGAGAACCACCGGGCGGGGCAGACCAGACGAAGGAGACACCACCGTGAGCGCATTCAGCAGCGGAGATACATGATGCAGGGAAACCCCGAAAAGGAACCTCTAGGGATCTGGAAGACGCTTCGTGAGCTAGGAGTGTTCGCTATCGCTGCGGCCGTAGGCGTGGCGTTATCCCCCCAGGACTCTGGCTGGTGGCTTGGTCTCCCCCTGATTCTGCTATTGCTAGCAACAGTGGAGATGAGACGACCGGAGAGCCAAATGCGCACATCGTGGGTCGTAGCATCCATGATGCTTGTTCGCGCCTTCCTTGGCGGCTACTTCTCAGCACTCTTGGCGATATCAGTGCATGGGAATCTATCAGGCGACGAGATTGCCCACTTCACGCTCCTCAACAACTGCCTGATGATCGTATGCCTACTTGGCATGGGCGCCACTCATCTACTGGAACGGTACGTGCAGCGATTCGAATGAAGCGCTCGCCGGTGATGCACAGCCCTGGATTGCCCTGGCAACCATTACCGTCGCAACAACGATTGCGATGCCTAGCCAGAATAGACTTGCCATATGGCGAGGGAACTCATCGAAATCATGTACGACGACATTGACGGCACCCCAATCACCGGCGCCGAAGACGGGCGCAGTGTCACCTTCGGAATTGATCGGGTCAACTACGCGATGGAGCTGAGCGCACCCAACGCGGAAGAACTGGAGAAGCAACTCGAGCCGTTCATCCGTGTAGCCCGGATCGTTAAGAGCCCCAAACAAGCCAAACAGGTTCGGCGCAGCAGAAAGACTCTCGACAAGATTAGAACCTGGGCAAGAGAAGCCGGATACGACATCTCCGTCTATGGGCGCGTCCCCATGGCCGTCGAAGAGGCCTACAACAAAGAACACTAAGACTCACCCGCATGAACACACGTGAGCGCTCGCCATAGTCAACGCATCTCGAGAAACGCAGAGCAGCGCAACGCAATCAGAGCACGGGGCGAATGCAGCCGAATTCACAGCCCCTGACCGTGGACCCATCCCGCTAAAAGTCAAAGATGCCTACGACAACACCCACTAAGCGCAGATAGCCGGCCCCGCTCTCAACCTGGCCCGCCCTTCACCGCCAACGTGGTGCATGCCGTCACGCTAACCAGCCCCGTCATGGTTGACATACCAATATCGGCAGAGGAAACTATCACAAACGATAGCTTTGATTAACAGGAGTCATAATGGCGTCTCTCGGATTCATCGGTCGCGACGAAGTAGCAACCCTTATGGACATCACGCCGGGCCGCGTCTCGCAGCTGCAAACAGAAGATCCCCAGTTCC
>NZ_JBQDVP010000121.1:0-2908 GCF_052102115.1 Microbacterium sp. | reverse complement strand
ATCCGCAAGAACATCCCGCCGGTCACGCCTGCGGAGGCCACCTCGATAGGCTGACCTCGTGAGCAGGGTGGGGCAGATGGCGGGCAGCGCGCGCCGCGCGGCGACCAGCCGAGCCGCCATCCCGCTCTGGATCGGCGGCGGCCTCCTCGGCGCTCTGGTCGTCGCCGTCATCGCCCTCGGCGGCCTGAATCCGGCGACCTCCTCCGCCGCGCAGCTGGTCGCGGGTGAGGAGGCGACCACCCCGCTGTACACGGCATCCGTCCTCGACGCCCACCTGACGGACGAGATCGAGGACGAGCACGTCGCCGCAGAAGACGGCGATGTCCTCGTCGTCGTCACGATGCGGCTGGAGAACCTCGCCGATTACCCGGTCGGCGTCGGCCGCAGCGCCGACCGGGCCGAGTCGCGGCTGCTGAATGTCGCCGAGCCCCTGCTCGAGCTGTCGGGCATCACGCAGACGGCGAGCGCGCGAGCCTGGCGCACCGACGACTCGATCGGAGGTGTCATTCTGCAGCCCCGCGTCCCCGTCGAGATGCGGTTGGTCTGGCCGGTCCCTGCGGATGCGGTCACATCCGGCACCGTGACCGTCGACGTCTACGACGCTGATGAGACCCGCGGCCAGGTGATCCTCTCGTCCGACAACATCACGTGGCGGCGGGCGGGCCTCGCCGCGCAGTTCGAGATCGACGTTGAGGGGGCCCGATGAAGAAGGCGCTCCCCTGGATCGTCGGCGTCGCCCTCGCCGTGGTCGCCGGTGCGATCACCGTCGCGACGCCCTCGCCCGATGCGCTGCGGGCGCCGTTCGTCGCGCATGCCGCGTTCGCTCCGGATGCTGACGAGCAGCAGTCCGTCACCACCCGGACCCTCACTGCGGCGGTCGTCGATGCGACCTTCGCCGAGAGCGTCGAGGTGTCCGATTGGCGAGCCGACGGCAACTGGCTGGTCGTCACCGTCGCGGCATCCGCCCCGCACAGCGAGGTCGAAGCCGACGTCGAGCTTGCGACCCTCCACGTCGGCGGCGAGGTCTTCCAGGCCAGCGAGCGCGTCCGCGACACTCTTTTCGACGCGCAGCTGCGGATCGGCATCGACACGGTCGGGATGCTGGCGTTCGAACTCCCACCGGACATCCGGGCTGGCGACGCCGAACTGCGACTGAGCTCATCGGTATTCACACCCCGGCTCGACGACATGGTCGCTGTCACGATTCCGCTCGATCGGCTGCCGACGGCATCCAGCATCGAGATCACGCCTCCGGAGACCGGATTATGACGTGGTGGCGCCGTCAGCGGGCGGCCCTGATCGCTCTGGTCGTCGCTGTGGCCGCGTGCATCAGCGTTCACGTGTGGCTGGACGTGCTGCCGACGATGAAGACCGAGGAGGTCACCGCGATCGCCTCCGGCCAGAGCGTCGACATCGCCGGGCAGCGGCTCTCGCTCACCTCGACCCGCTGGGACGAGTTCGACGCCCCCGAGGGGATGCGCTCGCTGAGCGTGCTGCTGACGGCGAGCGGCGGTCCGGATGCGGGGTTGTGCGGTTCGACGACCCTCACCGAACCGTCGAGCGGACGGTCATGGCTGGATGGCCGGTCGCTGCTGGATGTGCCCTCCGAGAGCGGAGAGTCCACCTGCACCTCCGAATCAGGCTCCTACGATGTTCTCGCCGTCTTCGTCGTCCCCGATGACACCGCCGGCGCGTTCGAACTCGACGTGCCCGGCGACGAGGGCGTCGTCCGCTTCAGCCTCGAGCCCTGACGTCGCTTCCAGCCCCGCCTCCGGCCGGGCGATCACCGCGTCGTAGGCCGTGGCGACCACGGCGACCCGCAGCGTCTCGAACACCGTGGCCACCGCAACCAGCACCATCGGCAGCAGCGCCTCCCAGTAGTCCGTTTCGTGCCCGCCGATCAGCACCAGCACACCGCGCGTGCCCCAGCGTTCGGCCAGCCCCCAGCCCGCATACGCGCACACGACCGCGCCGAACAGCAGCGGTCCTCCGCGCCAGACGACGGCGACCGCCGCCCACAGGCTCTCCAAGCGCTCCAGCAGAGAGACGGAGAGCGTATCGGCCGTCCCACGCAGAGCACGGAGCCAGCGCTGCACCGACACCGGTGCGTCATCGAACGAGGTGCCGTAGATCACCGCCGCGACAGCCAGCCAGGCCGCGGGCATGAGCAGCACGGCGGCGATGATCCCGATCAGCCACAGCGCCGCCTCCCAGACCACGGCGATGGCGGGGATGTTCATCGCGAACCAGTCACCGAACGCCTGCAGCCACGTCGCACCGGTGCTCGCGGCGAGCCACTCCTGAACGCCCGCCCACCACTGACCGACCAGGGTGAAGAGCATGAAGGTCCAGACCACCTCGGCGTACGCGGTGATGGCCACCGTCCAGTCCGGCAGCCGATTGCGGAGCGCTGAGAGAGCCAAGCGAGCAACGAGCGCCACGCAGAGCACGGTGACCGGCAGCACTCCGACCGACACCAGACCGCCTCGGTCTCCGATCTGCGCGGCGTCGTAGCCGGATTCCTGCAGGGCGATGCTGCTGGCGATACCCGCGAACTCGGTGATGTCGGCGTTCAGCAGTCCCCACGAGGAGTAGAACAAGAAGAACGGCAGGATCGACATCAGCACGGCCCGCGCGAACGCCCGGTACCCGTCCGCGGATGCCGCGACGTGCGGCAGCGACGGCCGCACGGTGAGATACATCGCGACGTACGCGGCGAGCTTCGCGGCGACGGCGAGCGGCAGGATCAGCAGCCCGCCGAGCGTGGTGTGACCGCCGATGAAGCCCGCGAGCTGCACGAGCAGCTGGTGCACGGCCTCGCCGCCGATGAACCACGCCATCATCGCGGGCCAGTGCTGCACGAGGATGCGGCCGAAGGTGCGCAGCGCCAGGAGCATGTCCCCACGCT
>NZ_JBQDVP010000120.1:0-2916 GCF_052102115.1 Microbacterium sp. | reverse complement strand
CCCTGCAATGTCTTCAACCCGGGCGTCGGTGAGACCTCGCCGCACAAGAACTGGGGATGACCCTCTGGATGTGAACATTTCGCTTGGTCAGCACCGTCGATATCCAGTCGGCTCAGGATGGATTCGTCACCGGAGTACTGTTTGACCATGACGCGCACACCGGTGATCGAAGTGCATCAGCGAGACTTAGACGATCTGCGGCATCGTCTGCGCCACACCCGCTGGTCTCCGGCCTGGCCCAGTCACGGGTGGAGCGCCGGAACGGACGTGGCGGAACTCCAGAGGCTGTGCAGCTACTGGGCTGACGGTTTCGACTGGTACGCCCAACAGCGAACCATCAACGAACTGCCATGGAGGACCTCAACGATCTCCGGTAGTCCAATCCCGCTATCTGCGATTCGATGCGGAGGTCTCCGGTGCCCTCCCGCTCATTCTGACGAATGGCTGGCCGAGCACTGCGCTCGAGCTTGTCGAGTGCGCCAGACGCTTAGCAGAGCCCACGCAATACGGCGGCGAAGCTGCGGACGCATTCACCGTGATCATTCCCGCGCTTCCCGGTTTTCCCTTCTCTCCGCAGCGGCCGGGCCATGACGAACAGAACCACGAGCTCTGGCACACACTGATGCACGAAGAACTCGGATTCGAACGCTACGCCGCCCATGGTGGAGACCTCGGAGCTGGCATCACATCGAGGCTGGCCCAGTCGCATCCGGAGGCACTGGTGGGCATCCATCTGCTTGCCGTGGCCGCTCCAGCAGATCTTGATTCGAGGACACTGACGACGGCTGAACAAGAATTTGTGGAGGCAGAGCAGGAGTGGGAGGCCGATGAAGGTGCTTACCAGCATCAGCAGCAGACTCGTCCGCTCACGCTGGCTCCAGGCTTGGCCGATTCTCCAACTGGACTGCTCGCTTGGATTCTGGAGAAGTACCGATCGTGGAGCGACTGCGATGGCGATCTGTCCTCGAGGTTCACCGATGACTTCCTGCTCACACAGGCTTCGCTGTATTGGTTCACCAATACGATCGCGAGCTCATTCCGTCCCTACTGGGAGTTCGCCACCGGATGGACCGAGCGAGTCGATTCAGTCTCCGCTCCTACCGCGGTGGCTGTGTTCCCACACGACCTCGCCCAACCACCACGCAGTTGGGCTGAACGCACGTACAACGTTGTCCGATATTCCACGATGCCACGGGGCGGTCATTTTGCGCCTCACGAAGAACCTGAGCTGCTGACGGCAGATATTCGCGACTTCCTCCGTCCTCTGCGCTAGCTGTTGCCGACCAGAAGGCTGCTGCCGTTTCTGGGTGGTGGCGCAGACGGGTACGATGAGCCGTATGGCGAGTCCTGAATCAGACACTCAGGGGCTTTCGGTCACGCCGTCAGCCCCTCACCTCCGCTGAGCTTCTGCTCCTGTTGCTGTCCGCGCTGCGCGCAGCACGACATCCGGGTGTCCTTCGGGCGCTGACCGCGGTGACGAGACGTTCTCTTGTTCGTACTCTCGCTTCGGAGCTATCTCGATGCCTTTCGCTCTCTATCTTCTTGCCCTGGTGGTCTTCGCCATGGGTACTTCCGAATTCATGCTCGCTGGCCTCGTGCCCGACATCTCAACATACTTCGCCGTTTCCGTGGGGACCGCTGGTCTCCTGACATCGGCATTCGCCGCGGGGATGGTGATCGGCGCACCGGCGATGGCTGCGTTCACTCGTCGCCTCCCCGTGAAAGCGACACTCTTGGGCTGCGTGCTCGTGTTCGCGCTGTCACATGTCGTCGGTGCACTCACGCCGGACTTCACTGTCCTGTTCATCACGCGCGTGATCGCGGCGATCGTCAATGCAGGCTTCTTGGCGGTCGCGCTGGGCGCGGCGACGAAACTCGTGGCACCCGATGCCAAAGGCCGGGCCGTGGCGATTCTGCTGGCGGGTACCACTGCCGCAACCGTCGCCGGCGTCCCCGCGGGTGCACTCCTGGGTACGGCACTCGGATGGCAGTCGACGTTCTGGGCGATCGCTCTTCTCTGTGTCCCCGCTGCGATCGGCATTGCCGCAGGCTTCACCACTCGAACAGACGACTCGTCAAGGGAAGAGCCGTCCTCGCCCTCGCTGCGGGCGGAGCTGGCGCAGCTGACCTCCCCGCGTCTTATTCTGACGATGCTGCTTGCTGCCCTGGTCAATGCTGGGACCTTCGCCACGCTGACCTTCCTCGCTCCGATCGTCACGGACACCGCCGGTTTGAGTCAATGGTGGGTGTCGGTGGCTCTTGTGCTCTTCGGCGTCGGCTCCTTCATCGGTGTCACCGCTGCGGGACGACTCTCCGATGCTCGACCCCGAATCGTCATCGTGGTGGGCGGCAGCGTTCTTGTGCTCGGGTGGGTCGCGTTGGCGCTCTTCGCGACGAATCCCGTTGCCCTGCTCGGGCTCGTTTTCACTCAGGGCGTGTTGGGGTTCGCTGTCGGGAGCACGCTGATCACGCGAGTGCTCTATGCGGCGCCGGGGGCGCCCACCATGGCTGGTTCTTACGCGACAGCGGCACTCAACGTGGGCGCAGCAACCGGTCCCGTCCTCGCCGCTGCCGCACTCAGCGTGAGGCCCGGCGCGCTCGGGCCCGTCTGGGTGGCCGCCATCGCGACCACAGCCGCATTGCTGCTCGCAGTTGCCCTTCTTCGGCGGATCGCACCCGCCGAAAGTGAGGTCGTCCAGTGACGCACGCAGACTCGCCGTTGACGGTCGAAGGCCGGTGCCGACTCGCACGCCTCGGGCTGACTCGCCGGACGATCATCGCGAGGCTACTCCTCGATGTTCACCCGCCGGAGGTCCCGGGCTGACCTGACCTCGTGACTCGACCGCTTGGGGTTGAGCAGCTTGAGCAGCGACAGCGCCAAGAGAGCACCGACGATGGCGCAGCCGGCCGGCAGCA
>NZ_JBQDVP010000119.1:0-2947 GCF_052102115.1 Microbacterium sp. | reverse complement strand
GTGTGACTTCGTCTGCTGAATGGCGGGGTTCTTCGGTCGCTTCGTGGCGGGGTCAGGTGACACCGATGACCAGGGTGCTCTGTGCGGCTTCGATGACGTCGTTGGTGATGGTGTCGAGTTCGTTGATCTTCAGGACCCGCTGGATCTGGGGGAAGAGGCGTTCGAGGAGCCGGAAGTTGCCGCGGGTGATCCGTGCGATGGCTGCGATGGCTTGGGCGTCGGTGAAGTCGTCGGGGTCGAGGGTCTTGCCGAGGGATCGCCAGTGTCGCTCGAGGACGAACAGCAGTTCGTCTTGTCCCAGGGGCCGGTACTGGTGGGCGAAGCCGACTCGGCTGTAGAACTGGGGGTAGTGGCTGAACTGCTTCTCCAGGCCGGGCATGCCGATCAGGATCAGGGCGATGCCGTCGCGGTCGTAGCGATCGCGCAGCAGTTCCAGCGCGGCGGGACGCAGTCGTTCGGCCTCGTCGACGATGATCAGCTCCACGTAGTTCCTGCCGTGTCGCCATCCCCAGGCCTCGGGAGTGGCCGTGCCGGGAGGTACGAGGTGCTGCTCGATGCACATGTTGGTGCGGGTGATGGCTTGGGTCAGCTCGTCCTTCAGGGTCCGCGGGGTGGTCAGCACGCTGGGGGTGTAGAGCACGGTGCGGCTCCGGTTCAAGGCGGCGTAGATCTTGGCGTCGTTGTCGGAGCGCGGCCCCCAGTAGGTCAGCAGGTCATGAGCCTTCTCGTAGTGTGCGTAGCGGCGTGCGGAGAGTGTCTTTCCTACGCCGGCTGATCCGAAGCACAAACCGATGGTGTGCCCGCGGCGCACGGCGTCGGCGAACTCGGTGAAGCGGCGGTGCTCCTTGGTGACGATGAAGCGCTGGCTCACCTGAGGTCCTCCTTGTAGATCTTCAACGCCGACCTCGGCGCCGGAGCCGGTGCTTCGGTGATCCGTGGCGTCTCGGTAGGTGCGGCCACGAGGGCGATGCGTTCGTTGATGCCGGCTCGCAGCGCCCGGCGGCGGGCGTTGCGCGCGGCCTGGATCTCCTTGAGGCTGACCTTCTGGTCGTGGTGCTCTTGGTTGACGGCCTTGCAGACGAATTCGTCGTGATCGAAGACGCGGATCTCGGTGATGTCGCGGGGGTCGTAGCGGATCACGACCGAGCGTCCGACGTAGCCGGCCAGAGTTGGCGAGACGTAGCGCAGGCCCTGGAAGCGGATGCCATCGCGGCGCACGACGCGGGTCTTGGCGACGGTTAACAGCAGTCTGTCGAGGTCTTCCAGGCTCTCGGGCATTCGGGGCAGCCAGCCATCGGCGATCCACGCGCTGCGCGGGGAGGTTCCGAGCTCGCTGTGCGTGCGGTCGTTGTAGGTGGCCACGAACGCCTCCAGGGCGCTATCGAGGGCGGCCAGGGACAGTTTCGGTGTCGGCCAGGGGTGCCCTTCGGTGATGAGTCCGGGCAGGGTGGCGAGTAGCTCGGTGTTGATGGTGCCGAAGAACCGCTCGATCTTGCCCCGTCCCTGGGGCCGGGCGACGGTGGAGTGGATCAGTCGGATGTGGAGGTCGACGGCGGTGTGGGCGAGCTGGTCACTGGTGAAGTCGCTGCCGTGGTCGACGTAGAGCACGTCGGGCAGGCCGCACATCGGCCAGGCCGGGTCGGTCTTGTGCCAGATCGCTTGGCGCAGCGCCAGGGCGGTGTTCATCGCCGACGGTGCGCCCAGGAAGACTGTGTAGCCGCAGACCGCCCGGGAGCAGTCGTCGAGGATCGTTGTCAGCCATGGCCGTGCGGGCTTGCCGTCGGTGCCCACCACCAGGATGTCGAGCATGGTGTGATCGGATTGCCACATCGCGTTGGGCAGCTCTGCTTGCCGGCGTAGCACCAGCTCGTGCTTGTCGCGGTAGGACGCTGCGCCCTCCAGGGCGAGGGTGACCATGCCGGGATCCAGGGTCCGCACGATGTCCCACACCACCGAGTAGGAGGGGACCGGCCACCTCCGGGCGGCGCAGATGCCCGTGACTTTGCGATGGATCGTGGCGATGGCCGGCCGCGGCTTGCTCAGTGCCAGGCCCTCGATCAGGTCGACGAGGTCGGGCGGAAGGCGGCGGGAGCCGGCGTCCGCCCGTGAGGCTGTCTCCAGTCCGGCGTAGCCGTCGGCGCGGTAGCGGGCGTGCCAGCGCTCCAGGGTCCGCAGCCCTACATCGGTCTCGCGAGCTAAGCGCGCGAGGGGCACCTGGTCCTCGACGTGGAGCCTGAGGATTCGCCACCGCGCTCGAGCGTCCACGACGCACCTACTGCAAGGCGTTCTCGCGCCCGCGCTCGGCGCGCTGAAGGGCGCGGTAGACCGTGGAGCGGCCCACGCTGAACAGCTCGGCCAGCTCGCCCACGGTGTGCTCGTCGGCAGCATGTAGCTGGACGAGGTGAGCTTCTTGCCGGGGGGTGAGTTTCGGTGACTTCCCGCGCAGCCGGCCCTTGGCCTTGGCGACCTTCATCCCCTCGCGGGTGCGGGCACGGATGAGGTCGGCTTCGAACTCGGCGACCATCGCCAGCACGTTGAACAACAGTTTCCCCATCGGGTCGGTCGGGTCGTACACCGATCCGGCGATGCTCAGCTTCACTTCCCGCGCCGCGAGGTCGTCGGCGATCTGGTGGGCATCACGGACTGAACGCGCCAGCCGATCGAGCTTGGTGACCACGAACGTATCGCCGTCCCGACAGGCAGCCAGCGCCTGCCGCAGGCCCTCACGGTCGGCGTTGCGGCCCGTGAGCCCGTGATCGACGTAGATGCGCTTGGGATCGACGCCGAACGCCGCGAGTCCGTCACGCTGCGCGGTCAGGTCCTGCTCGTCGGTGGAGACTCGGGCATAGCCGACCTTCAAGGGGGACATGCTCCCCAGTGTGTCATATAGCCTCCCTTCACCGGACAGTTCACCGGACGGGTCTTACGGGACAGCCCGCCAGGCGTG
>NZ_JBQDVP010000118.1:0-3051 GCF_052102115.1 Microbacterium sp. | reverse complement strand
TCAACGGAATCATCGAGCTGCACCGGCGCCTCGCCCGCGGCTATCGCAACCGGCACAACTACCGCCTCCGCATGCTCCTCGCCGCCGGCAGCCTCACCCCATGACCCCCACCGAATGTCCGAAGAGCCACTTTGCACCGGGCTGAGATGCAACTAGTATCTATCTTGTTCATCAGCACGGGGACGGGGTCATGGAGCATCAGGAGACGGAGGCATCCGCCGCGGATGCCGCGTACGCGAAGGTCAAGGAGCGGATCCTCGACGGCGATCTCGCCGGCGGGACGATGGTCAGCGAAGGAACGATCGCCGACGAACTCGGGATGAGCCGCACCCCCGTCCGCGAGGCGTTCCTGCGCTTGCAGGTCGAGGGGTGGATGCGGCTGTACCCCAAGCGCGGTGCGCTGATCCGCGATGTGACGCCGGGAGAGCTCGACGACGTCGTCGAGGCGCGCATCCTCATCGAGACCGATGCCGTGCGGCGGCTCGCCCGTGACTCCGAACGGGTGCAGGACGTCGTCGACGAGCTCTCCGACATTCTCGACGAGCAACGCCGCGCGTACGAGGCATCCGACCTCGCGCGGCTCGCCGAGGCAGACACGGCCTTCCACGCCCGGATCGTCGCGGCCGGCGGGAACGCCCTGCTCGCAGAGTTCTTCGCGACGCTGCGCGATCGGCAGAGGCGGATGCTCGCGTGGTCGCTCTGGCGACGCGACGACCGAGCCGAGCAGGTGCTCGACGATCACGGATTGCTCGTCCGCCTCATCGGCGATGGCGAGACCGCGGCGTTCGAGGTGGCACTCGGCCGTCACATCAAGAAGACCCACCGGGAGCTGCTGTCATGAGTGAGATGTCCTCCGAGGGAGCCGCCGCCGGAGAGCGGATCGCGATCGTCCCCTGGATGCGCGTGAGCGCTGCCCTGTTCGCTGTCGCGTGGGGTGGAAACGAGTTCACACCGCTGCTCGTGATGTACCGCCAGATCGACCAGATGAGCGCCTTCAGCGTGAATGTACTGCTCGGGGCATATGTCCTGGGCATCGTGCCCGCGCTCCTTCTCGGCGGCCCGCTGTCCGACCGGTACGGCCGCCGACCGCTGTTCGTCCCCGCCCCGATCATCGCGATTGCGGGCAGCACGCTCCTCGCCGTCGGGGCTTCCTCGATGCCGCTCCTGTTCGCCGGGCGGGTGCTGTCGGGTATCGCGCTGGGGCTCGTGATGGCAGTCGGCACGAGCTGGGTGAAAGAGCTCTCCGAGCCTCCGTTCACGACCCGCGCCGTCGACGGCCGTGGCGCCTCACGCGCTGCACTCGCACTGACGTCCGGGTTCGCGCTGGGCGCCGGATTCGCTGCGGCGCTCGGGCAGTTCGGCCCGATCCCCACCGCGTCGCCCTACCTCCTGCACATCGCTCTCACCCTCGTCGCGCTCGTGCTGCTGTGGGCGGCGCCGGAGAGCCGGCCGCGCCGAGACACCTCTGGGCCGCTCCTCGCCGACCTGCGCATCCCCACCGCGATGCACCGCCGGTTCCTCCTCGTCGTCGTCCCGATGGCGCCGTGGGTCTTCGGCACCGCCGCAAGCGCGTACGCGATCCTGCCGGGCCTCATGATGTCGCAGGCGCCGGGACTGCAGATCGGTGTGTCGGGTCTGCTGTGCGTCGTCGCGCTCGGATGCGGTGTCGCGGTGCAGCGGTTCGCCGCGAAGGTCGACACCCCGCTGTCGGCCCGCGGCATCGGGATCGCGCTGACGGTCACCGTTCCCGCCATGATCCTGGCCGCCGTCGCGGTGAGCCTCAACTCGCTCGCCTGGGCGTTCGTGGCCGCCGCGGCACTCGGCGCGGCCTACGGCATGCTGCTCGTCGGGGGACTGCGCGAGATTCAGCGGATCGCCGGTCCGCGCGATCTTGCCGGACTCACCGCGGTGTACTACTCACTGACGTATCTCGGGTTCTTCATCCCGGCGATCCTCGCCGCGCTCGGCGCGTGGATCCCGTACACGACGATGTTCCTCGCCGGCGCGGTCCTGGCGGCGGTCAGCGTCGGGATCGTCGCGCTCAGCTGGCGCCGGCACCTGCCGGCGGCCTGATGAGGAACCGGCCGGGCGCGGCGTCCTCGCGAAGACTTCGCAAAAAAAGGGGGCGCGGGAAGGACATGTCCTCCCCGCGCCCCCTTCGGATGCATCAGTTGTAGAGCATTCCGCCGTCCACGAGCAGCACCTGGCCGGTCACGTAGTCGGCCTTCTCGCTTGCGAGGAACGACACGACGTTCGCGACGTCTTCGGGCGTCTCGATGCGGCCGAGGGCGATGCTCTCGACGTTCTCCTTGAGGTTCTGGCCCCGCGGCTTGCCGTTGATCTCCGACAGCTTCTCGTCGATGAGGTCCCACATGCCCGTGCCGACGATGCCGGGAGCGTACGCGTTGACGGTGATGCCCTTCGGGGCGAGCTCCTGCGCCGCGACCTGCGTGAGGCCGCGCACGGCGAACTTCGACGCCGAGTACGCGCCGAGGATCGGGAAGCCCTTGATCGACGCGATCGAGGCGGCGGAGATGATCTTGCCCTTCACACCGAGCTCGATGAACTTGTCGGCAGCGGCCTGGATGCCGAAGACCACGCTGTTCACGTTGATGGAGAAGATCTTGTCGAGCTCTTCCGCCGTCACGTCGAGGATCGGCTTGACCTGCGCGATGCCCGCGTTGTTCACGATGACGTCGAACCCGCCGAGCTGCGTGGCGGCTGCGTCCACAGCGGCGACGACGTCTTCCTTCTTCGACACGTCGGCAGCCACGAAGATCGCACGGCGGCCCAGCGCCTCGATCTCCGCGACGACGCCGCGCGCCTTCTCCTCCTGGAACGTGAGGTCTGCGACGGCGACGTCGAAGCCGTCCTTCGCGAGCTGGAGCGCGATTCCGCGACCGATTCCCTGACCTGCGCCCGAGACGAGAGCGACCTTGGCAGTGGACATTCCGACTACTCCTTCATGGTTCGATGAAGCGCTGTCGCGCTCCGAGAGAAGGTCGCCCGAAGGCACGTTGCTCGGCGCCGCACGACCCTCGACATCCTAGC
>NZ_JBQDVP010000117.1:0-3071 GCF_052102115.1 Microbacterium sp. | reverse complement strand
GCTCATGCGGCACCTCCGATCAGCGCCAGCGGCACGTCAGGGCTCCGCACCGCGAGCCCGCCCAGCAGCTCAGCAACCGCGCCCTCAGCGTCATGTTCCGCCGAGGTCTCCGGACCGTAGGTCAGTTCCCGCGACCCGACGTTCTGGTGATACGCGTTGCCGTACATGCCGGGCGTGTGTGCGGCGGTCGGGATGCTGCACTGGTGCCACTCGTAGGGCTCGATCTTCCCAATGTGCTGCACGAGGTAACGATTGATGTCGTCGGCACGATAGACCTTCACGACCGAGGCCAAGCGGCGGATGAACTGGTCCAACGCCTCGTCCACGTTGCCCTTCTGGCGGGCGTAGTAGAAGAACTCGACAGGCTCGATCGTCGCCGTGATGACGATAAGGCGCGGGGCCACCTCGCCCTTGTTCTTGTACCGAGCCTTCGCAGGCGAGGCGTTGTACGGATCAAGCAGCAGCAGCCAGTCGTTCGCATCCATCGCCGAGGCCCGCAGATCGTCCAGCAGCAGCACCTCCTCGCCTCGCCAGTCATCAAGCGGGTTCCCCGTCGCGGCCCGGTAGACCTGCCACCGCTCGCCGTGCGCGTTCGCCGCGTTGATCGCCTCGGTGATGAAGTCCGTGGCGAACCGGGTCTTGCCGATCCCGGCATCCCCATGGACGAACACCACGTGCGTCGAGAACTCACCGGCGCGGAGCTTCGCCGCCGCCCGGTATGCGCGGCGCTGGCCGTAGGCCGACAGCGCGTCGTCGATCTCCCGCTGATGCCGCGAGTAGATGTCGAACAGCTCGTCCGTGAGCATGATCTGATCCCGCGTGAACTCGCCCTGGAGCACGCGCTCGCGCATGTCCTCGAAGTTCTCGGCGACGACCTTCTTCTTCACGTGCGCGCGCCCCTTGAGCCAGGTCTCCCGACGCTGGGCGTCGATCCCGAGGTAGTCAGGCCCACGCACCGTAGCGACCTCCGAAGGCGCGTATTGGTGCTTGTCCGCGTACTTCACGTGCGTCAGATACGACAGCATGTTGTCGTAGGCGTACCGCCCGCGGCCCGGCTTCTCGACGTACTGGGGCTCGACGCCGATGCCGAACGCGAGCCGATCCAGCGGTGCGCTCTTCGCACGGCTGGCGAACTTGATGACCGCGTGCAGGTGATCGGGCTTCGGCTCGATCACCAGAGCCTTCTCCGTGTCGCTCCAGACCTCGCGCTCGTCCTTGTCATGCACGATGCCGTAGGCCTCGACGACCTCGCAGCCGGTGGCCTCGAGCCGCTGCACCACGTAGGCGAGGATCGCCTCGGCTCCCTGCTGGAGCAGCGCGGCCCCGTTCGGGTCCTCGGCAGCCCAGGTCCAGTACGACGGATCGAGGTACTGCGTGAGCCCGATGCTCGTCGGGTTGTTCTCCTGCTTAGCCACGGCGACCACCCCCGCCGCGGACAGCGCGGAGGGCCTCAGAGAGAGTGCGGCGCCTAAATGACCCCCTATTGACCCCCAAATGAGACCCAAAATGATCCCACGAGGCCACGCGACGGAGCGCGGGCGGAACCGACCGCTGACCAGGCACGTTGTTGCAGGGCGCGGCAATCGACAAGCCCTTGCCGCGCCCGTAGGAACGAATGAGGCTCCCGAAACTCTTAGAGTGCGAAGCACGGCTGCGGACCGTCATCACGACGACGGGCAGCCCGCCTTCGGCGGGTGCCAGGCCAGGCCCTCCGGGCGGGGTCAGGTCGGCGGGAGCGGTGCTGAGGTTGCGTGCGTCGGCGCGCATCAGCGACCACCGCCCCGGCCGTAGCGCTTGATGACAGCCTGGTGCGTGACGCCGAGGGCGTCGCCGATCTTCGCCCAGGTCACCCCATCGGCGCGGGCGTCGGCGACGGCGATCTCGACGGACTCCTCCAGCACGGAGCGGAGCACGCCGAGGTCGTAGAGACGTGCCTCGGACTCGGCGAGGGAGGGGTCGCCCTGTCGCCAGCGGAAGCCGTTCACGTGGTCGAAGGCGGCGGAGTTGGCGCTCATCAGTGACCACCGCCCATCACGGCGGCGACCGCGGCGCGCTGTCGCGGGGTCAGGGGCGTGCGAGCCAGGCGTTCACCGGCCAGACGACCAGCAGCACGAGCGGCGGCGATGACGGGATCGAGGCCGTCTGCCTGCGGAGAAGGAGTGGAGCCCTGATCGAGGCCAGGGCGGTCGAGCGCGGATGCGCGGGGAACGTCGATAACGACAGACATCGGAAGTCCTCAGACATGAGTATCTTCCGGTTCCCCGCCACGGTAATTGGGCTGTTTGACCGGCTACTCATCCGGGAGCAGAACCCCGCGCTTCTAAGTCGCGGCCCCGGTGGGATCTTCTTGTCTGCAACCATTCTCCCACGAGTCGACTCACCATTGCAATGACGAGTCGACTCATGAGTCAGTCGCGACGCGGCTCTATCCGAATCAGGTCGGGGTCGAATTTCACGTGACCGGGCGTGATGGGCTCGATGGTCACCGTCACCAGCTCGTCCACGAGCATCCGGCGGCGGTCCACGTCCAACACCTTCCACTTCGCCTCGACCACCTCGCGGCGCTCCGCGGTGCCGACCGGCTCCTCGACGTCCGCGAGCAGCTTCGCCGCCGCCGACACCGAACGGTCGAGCAGCTCCGCGTCGATCTCGTCGATGCGGGCCTTCACGTCGTTGATCGCTGCCGTTATCTCCAGGACCGGCTGATGGATGTCGCGCAGCAGCGGGCTCAGCTCCTTCACCCGATCGACCAGGGCGTTCCGCTCCGTCAGCAGCTCCTCGCGATCCGGCCCATCGTCCTCCTGTGGCATCACGAGGTCGTGCACGTCCACCGAGGACAGACGCGTGAGCACCGCCTCGGTGACCATCGCATCGACGGGCTCGCGCTGGCGGGTGAGATGGAACTGCTCGCCGCAGCGGTACGTCGGCTGCTTGCGGCTGTTCGTCCCCGAGACGAGCGTCGCGCCGCACTTCCCGCACAGCCCGATCGTGGACAGGAGATACTTCGGCTGGTTCCCCTGCCTCGCCGACCTCCGCACGTTGTCCTCCAGCTTCGCCACCGCGGCCCGCCA
>NZ_JBQDVP010000116.1:0-3119 GCF_052102115.1 Microbacterium sp. | reverse complement strand
AAGAACCCTACCTCGACAAGATCGTCTTCGAGCTCTACACCGATGAGAACACGCTGCTCGCGGCCCTTCAGCAGGGGAGCGTGCAGGCGGCGGCCTTCGTTGACGGCAGCCTCGCCCAACAGGCCGAATCAAGCGGATTCACGCTCGGCGAAGCGGCTTTCCGCCGAAACCTCGCGGTGTACATCAACCCTGAGTCGGGTCCGCTCGCCGACCTGAACGTCCGCCGGGCGATCTCGCTGGCGCTGGATCGTCAGGAGATCGTCGACACCGCGATGCTCGGAAACGCGGGTGTCTCGTTCGTCCCGCCCGCCGGCGACCTTGGCGCACCCGAACCGATGTCGTTGCCGTATCACGAGCGCGACGTCGAAGAGGCGAAGCGTCTGCTGGAGGAGGCCGGTCAGCCCAACCCTGAGATCACACTCAGCTACATGGGCGACGTCGCCCAGGCGCATCACCCCGTCTACGAGATGATGCAGCAGCAGCTGGCCGAGGCGGGCATCACGCTGAAGCTCGAGGCGACCCCGCTCTCCGAGATCGCGCCGGTCTTCACCGCCGGTGAGTCGTGGAAGGACCTCGTCGCCATTCCGGGCAGCCCCCGGGCGTCGGCCGCGTACTACCTCGAGCCGGTGCTGCTGGAGGGCGGTTACTACAACCACTGGGACGGCAACCCGGATGCCGAGAAGGCGCGCGAGCTGCTGAAAGAAGCGAAGTCGGCGACCACGCCGGAGGAGTACTACGAGCTCATCGATCAGCTTGCCGTCGAATCGGCCGACAAGGCGCTCGAGTTCGTGCCGGCTGCGGTTCCGGTGACCTTCGAGGTCTGGGACAGCAGCAAGCTCGTCGGCTATGAGACGGATCTGTACACCGCCCGTTCCGGTCTCGACACCGCCTGGCTCGCACAGTGAGCCCGAGAGAGCGGCATAGCCGCGCGGGTGTGCCGCTCTCTCTTCCCCCCATCTCCCTCAGACCGAAAGCTGGTTGACACCGTGAGCACTGACGTCGATGCCCTTCGCGTCGAAGGCCTGACCATCGCCTACGGCACCGCACCACCCTCGGTGACCGACGTCTCTCTGCGCGTGCGCAAGGGGGAGATCGTCGGCGTCATCGGCGAATCCGGCAGTGGAAAGTCCAGTGTTGCGCTGGCGATGATGGGGCTGCTTCCCGACTCTGCGCGGGTCACCGCCGACACCATGTCGGTCGTCGGCGCGGAGATGAATGACGCCTCGGAGCGAGAATGGGGGCGCGTGCGAGGCGTCCGCGCCTCGATGGTCTTCCAGGAGCCGATGTCGGCGCTGAACCCGTGCATGCGCATCGGTGCGCAGATTGCCGAAGTGCTGCTCATCCACGGCGTGGCCGACAAGAAGACAGCCCGCGCAAGGGCGCTCGACATCCTCAACCTGGTGAAGATGCCCGATGCCGCGCGTCGCATGGCCTACTACCCGCATCAGCTCTCGGGCGGACAGCGCCAGCGCGTGGTCATTGCGATCGCGGTCGCTGCCGACCCCACCCTCCTCGTCGCCGACGAGCCCACCACGGCGCTCGACGTCACGGTGCAGGCGCAGATCCTCGATCTGATCCGGTCGCTGCGCGATGAGACGGGAATGGGCGTGCTGTTCATCAGCCACGACCTCGGCGTGATCGGCCAGCTCTGCGAGCGCGTGGCCGTGATGTACCGCGGGCGCATCGTGGAGTACGGCTCGACCGAGGGCATCCTCGCGAACCCGCAGCATCCATACACCAGGGCGTTGTTGGAGAGCATTCCCCGACCGTCTGTTCCGGTGCGCTCGCCCCTGGCCGTCATCCCCGCTGAGAACGATTTCGATCAGGTTCCGGCGATCCTGGAGGAGGTCTCATGACCGACGACGTTCTGCGAGTGAAGAACGTCACTCAGCGCTTCGGGCACGGGAGCAACACGATGACCGCGCTGGATGATGTGAGCCTCGACGTGCGCAGGGGAGAGACCCTGGGCCTGGTCGGCGAGTCCGGTTCAGGCAAGAGCACGCTGGCCCGGGCAATTCTGCTGATGCGCCGCCCCACAGCCGGGGCGATCGAGTTCGACGGCACAGACATCACGGGCCTGCGCGGTCGGGCCCTGCGGAACCATCGCCGGCGCATCCAGATGGTCTTCCAAGATCCGAACGATTCCCTCGACCCGCGCTTCGCTATCGGACGCTCGGTCGCCGAGCCGCTCGTGGCCGCCCGGATGACGTCACGAGAGCGCCGTCTGCGCGTATTCGAATCGCTTGAACAGGTCGGCATCCCCTCGGATTCGGTCGGGCGATTTCCGCACGAGTTCTCTGGCGGTCAGCGTCAGCGCATCGCGATCGCCAGGGCTATGGCCGCCGAGCCCGAGTTCATCGTGCTCGACGAGCCCACCTCGGCACTGGACGTGTCGGTCCAGGCGCAGGTGCTCAATCTGCTCGTCCGTCTGCAGGAACAGACCGGCGTCACCTATCTGTTCATCACACACAACCTGTCTGTCGTGCACCACGTCGCCCACCGGGTCGCCGTCATGCACAGAGGCCAGGTCGTCGAAGAAGGCACGGGCGAGCAGGTGATGACGGCTCCGGAGCATCCGTACACCCAGGGTCTGCTCGAGTCGATGCCGGTGCTCTACCGAACATGAGACATCAAGGAGCGAGGGGAAGACGTGATGCGCGTCCAACGACGAGGCGATAACGCCCGCGAGTGGGAGCTGTACAAGGGGCGAGCGAGCATCGGCATCGAGTGGTACTTCAAAGAGACGACGAACCTGCCGATCTCGGTGATCCGCTATCACCTCGAGCCCGGTGCGGAGGAGGGCCAGCACTTCCACCTGGAGGGCGCCGGTGACAGCTGCTCAACGGGAAGCCAGGATGAGATGTACGTCATCACCCAGGGCGAGGTCGTCATCTCCGCAGACGAAGATCAACGGGTGCTGCGCGCCGGCGACGCGTACTACGCGCCCCAGGGGACGCGCCACGGCGTGCGCAACGAGTCGGATGCTCCCGCGCAGCTGCTCCTGATCTTCGGCCCGCGCGGGCCGCACGCGTTCCGGCAGACCGGCGAGGAGGAGTTCGACGCCGAAGCGGATCGCTGAACGGGTCAGCGGCGTCGCAGTCTCTCGCGCAATTCGTCCA
>NZ_JBQDVP010000115.1:0-3122 GCF_052102115.1 Microbacterium sp. | reverse complement strand
GACTTCATTAACCGGCCAAAACACCAAACTGACGTTGATTAGCCGGATAAGCTGGCGATAACGCCGCGATGGAATCGTTCTTCGCTCTGTTGCAGAAGAACGTTCTCGACCGTCGCCGGTGGGCCACCAGGGATCAGTTGAGAATCGCGATCGTGACCTGGATCGAGCGGACATATCACCGACGTCGTCGACAAGCCCGGTTGGGTCGATTGACACCAGTGGAGTACGAAGCAATCATAGAGCCAGCTGCTCTCGCAGCATGACACTCACGCTGTCACCCTTCTTTGCATCAGTCCCGATCCGACCGGCTTTGCCGCGCATCGTCGCGACGAGTTCCTGCGTGTCCTTGTCCCACTCCACGTAGTAGTCCCGCGCTGCGAGGTTTAGGAAGGCAAAGCGCGAGCTGTTCGGCGCCGGATCCGCGAACACGGGTGAGCAGAGCGCGCGGGTGAGCGCATTCGCGGCGATGGAGTCGAAGTAGATGTTCCGCAGGATCGTGGGGCCTCGGTCATCGCGTCCAGCAGACGCTGGATGCTGGGGCGCATCGTATCGGCCGTGGGTGCCTGCGTTGGCTAGTTGCTCGGTGATCCGAGCAGTGACGGTCTTGATGATCGGTCCCGTTCGAGCATCGGGGACTCCTGGTGTAGCGGCCCGATCTGCTCGGCGGCGATATTGCCGTTCTCGCGGACCCGGTACGTCTCACTCTTTCGACGCACTAACTAACTCATACCAGCAAGCCTAAAGACCTGGGTCTCCACCCTGGCCAACGTAGCGCGGTGCCGTCCGATGCGAGGGAGGTAGCTACGGTATGGCTTGAGAGGCTCGTGCTCAGACCGGTTATGGAGCTGCTGCTCTCGCTGCCTACCCGCTGGTGTGCTTCTGCTCGGCACGCAGGCTCGAGCCTGGTAGTCAGCCGTCACCCTCACTGCCGATAAGGGCAAGTAGGCCAGGAAAGCGTGTGTCGAGGTCGCGTCTGCGCAGCGTCACCTCGCTGCGATTGCCCCGGTCAACCTGATGCACCAGCCCAGCCTCACGGAGCACCTTGAAGTGATGGCTTCGCGTGGACTTTGACAAGTCCAGGCCGAAGCTCGTGCAAGATCGCTCGCTGCCCTCAGCGTCGTTCACCAGATCATGGATGACTTGCCGCCGATGCGGATCGGCCAGCGCCGAGAGCACGGCTCCGAGCTCGATCTCGTCCGGCTCCACACTCACCGTCTTGCTCGTCATCACCATTCTGAATCTCCGCACAACATCAAAGGTTCGACTTGCATCCTACCTTACAGTCATGCCACTCTGAATAGGTTCGTAATATATCGAACCTTAAACCTGTATCGAACGATAAGGAGTGACAATGCCCCGACCCAGGCTGCTGCTGGCCGTGATTCTGCTCGCCCAGTTCGTGATCCCGCTGTCAATCTCCGGCACCGCCGTCGCGCTTCCGTCCATCGCCGGTGAGCTGGGGTCAAATCCGGCACCGTTGCAGTGGGTGGTCAACGGCTTCAACGTCTCTTTTGCGATCTGCACGATCGTGTGGGGTGCGTGCTCTGACCGGATCGGCTACACGAACTCGTTCCGCATCGGCATCGTGATTGCTGCCACCGGCGGCGTGATCAGCGTGCTCGCCCCAAACATCGTCACGCTGGATGTCGGCCGGGTCGTCGCGGGCATCGGCTCCGCCGCCGTGCTTACCGGTGCCGCCCCGATCCTCAGCCACCTGTTCGAGGGTAAAGCTCGGGCTCAGGCGTTCGCACTGTTCGGCACGATCAACGGACTCGGCCTCGCCGCTGGCCCCGCGTTGTCGGGGCTGCTTCTGTCGGCCTGGGGATGGCAGGGCATCTTCGCCACACACACGATCGTCCTAGTCATAGCCTTCATCGGCGCGACGCGACTTCCCCAGCTCGGGCGCGGTGCTACCTCGCTGCGGGAGATGCTGGACTTCTCCGCACTGAAAGCACCGAAGTTCCTTGCGATGACGCTGGTGCCTGTGGCCGGAGCGATCGGGTTCGTCACGTTCCTGACCTACCTCCCCAGCGCGCTCGGGGCCATCCACGGTCTCACCGCTGGGGTGACGGGTGCGCTGATGCTGGTAATGACTATCCCGGTGCTTATCGCCCCCGCCCTAGTCCACCGGATCATGGAGCGTACGCGCATCACGCCGACTGTGATCGTCTCGACCTCATTCGTAAGCCTCATCATTGGCGGCGTCTCCGTGCTGCTTTTGCTCCGACCGGATATGCCGATTGCTCTCGGTGTCGCACCGATGATCCTGCTCGGCCTGGGCTTCGGCCTGCCATTAGGGCTTGTTGATGCCGAGGCTCTTGCTGCAGTGCCCGCCGAACGTGCCGGGGCCGCCTCCGGAGTTATCAACCTCTTCCGCATCGGCTCCGAAGCCATCTTCGTCGCCGCTTACGCCGCGATTCTCGCTACCGTCATCACCGCCGCTCTGCCCGGTGCGACAGGCCAACTGATCGCCTCCGGCGGCTCGGGGTACCCTTGGGTCTACTACAATGGCCTCACCGCCGCAGCACTGGCCATGATCGGCCTCGTCGTCGTCTTGGGAATTACGTTCCTCGCCCTCAACAGAGCCGCGCGTCGCACACACAGCAGCTTCCGGTAATTTGGCAGAAGACCGCAAGAGGGGCCCGGCGAGCACGCCTCCGCGAAATTTGCGGAACATGCTCAGCCACAGACTGGCCAAGTAGCTTGAGATCAAGCCTCGCCGGACTCACTTACCCTGAATCCACCGTTAGGGGCTTGTTAGTGTGCCACTGTCAATGTAGTCGACGGGTGATAGCATGCGGGTACACTATAGGGCCAGCCCACTCGTCTGGTACTTCCACTCGCCGGTTCCGGAATCGTCGGATCCGTGGGCTTCCGCAGAGACTCGTACAACAATGCCATGGCTGAGGCGATCGAATGCCTAGTTCGGTATAACCACTCGACTCGGTCTACAAAGGGCGTCGCAACGTCTAGCCGCGACTCGTCCATGTCGCGCTACTTTGCACACTGATCGTTAAGAATGGGGTTTTGTGCAAAGTGCATCGGCGCGTCGTGGCCAAAGTAGGACGCATCTCTACATCTGCACCAGCGGCTGCCGACTTGAGAGGGGCCGATGTCATGCG
>NZ_JBQDVP010000114.1:0-3129 GCF_052102115.1 Microbacterium sp. | reverse complement strand
ACGGCGGCGGCGAAGAGACCCCACTTGACGAGTTCAGCAATGCTGAGCGCCTTGCGATCCGGGACGAATGTCGCCGACGCATTCGGACGCTGGAAGCTCGCCTCGCCATTGGTCGGCGCGGCCTCTCCCACGGCTCGGCTCCTGACTCCGACGGGTGGGCGCGCGCCCACGACGCGATCTGGGCCGTTCGCCACGAGGGCCGCTTCCCGGGAGTGTCAATCGATGCCGTTGCCGTTCGGGCCTGTGATCAGGGTGTCCTCAATGAGTTGAGTGAGGAGTTCGCATTCGACCGTGCAACAACGTACGGCGGCGGCGCCCGGGTGATGCGGCGACTCATGTCGTACTTGTACCCTTCGGACACCGATCTCGTAGCGTTCCGCACCCTCCTTCAGCTGGAGACCGGGGCGGCGCCGGAAGAGTGGTCACGAGTCACGCTCAGCGACATCGAAACCGCGACCGACGCTATCCACGTGCGGTTGCACAAGGCGCGTGCTCGTCGCAGTCGCACGGTCCGTTGTGCGCTTACCCACGACGGCCGCACAGGCTGGCGTGCCGGTGATCTCCTGCGACGGCTAATTGCTGTGACCAAGCACGCGCGTGACGAGATGACGGCCAATCTCGCACCGGACGCCGAATCGCTGTTCCTGACCGTGAATCGCACAAGTACCAGGCATCTCGCTGCCCGTGCGGAGTCCTTCTCCCGTAGACCGTTCAGCTCTGTACTGACCTCGATATCACCCTCAATCTCTCATCCATACGATGCGCGTCGCCTGCGTAAGACAGTCAAGAGCGTGCGTGCCGCAGTCCTGCGCAGCGCGGATGCTGCGGCCGGGGACGACCACAGCGTCGAGGTCTACCAACGCCACTACGCCCAATCGACCACGGTCCACGTGCTGGCAGGCGCCGCTGTAAACGCTGCCCAGCAGCAAGTCTTCACTCGAATACAGCGTGGTCCCATCTTCGTGAACGCTCATGCGCGCTCCGTCGATAGAGAAGCCGATGACATCCTGGCGGAGGCCGCAGACGCGGAGGTCACCGCGAGTCCGACGGATCGCGCGATGAACGTTGCACACTGCGCGTCGCCGTACGAGTCCCCGTTCAGCCCCGCGGGGCGTCTGTGTGAGCATCGACCCTCGATGTGCTTCGCGTGCCCGAACGCAATAGTTTTCGCAGACCACCTGCCCCGGATTATTGGTTACCGCGAGGTGCTGCGAAGTTACGAGAACGAGATGTCCCCGGCGCAGTTCGCCTCGGTCTACGGCCAGCAGGTAGCGAACATCGAACACGTCCTGGACATGTTCTCGCAAGAGCAACGTGAACAGGCCTCCAAAGACATCCAAGACGTCGCCGAGCACGTTCACATTCCGCTAGCTCAGCGAGGAGCCCATCTATGAGCACACACCGCCTGCTGGCCTCGGACCAACCTGGACCGGACAGCGACTACTGGCCCCCGCAGATGCCGGTTCTTCAGCACCGTCACCTCGAGCACGACCTTCCTGTGCCCGTGTTCGGCGAGTCCAAAAGATGGGATCTTCGCTCAATGGGGTGGAACCCCGCTGCCGGCCGCCACTCTGCGGTGCTGCTGTTCGACAGATTCGACGCCGAGTGGAACCTTCGCGCTCGAGAGCTCGCTATCGCGCAGCTCAACCCGGTCCACAGCATCGTGCGACGCAAACGCATCCACCTGTCCGCTCAGCCCGTTCACGTGAAGACCATCCGAGCCAAGCTCGACGGACTACGGCGATTTGCTGCCTGGCACTCCGAGAACCTCGGCGAGATCCCGCTACGAGAGCTTCGCCAGACCGACCTTGACCGTTTCCTGATCGATGCCAAGGCGCACGCGGCCACCTCCGCCGTGACATCCGCGGTCAGTGCTATTCGCGATCTGCACACCTACGGCGCGCTCCTCACCGGCGGTGGCCTCTCGTTCGTGCCCTGGGGCGATGAGACAACAGCGGTACTCAGCGGTCGGCGAGTCAGCGCAGAACTCAGCACCCCGGTGATCCCCCCTGCGGTATGGTGGCCGCTTCTACGGGCCTGCTGGCAGTACATCGACGTGTTCTCCCACGACATCTTCAACGCCTCTGACGAATGGGCAGCACTCGACCGACCTCGAGGTGAACGTCGACGCGTCACCGACTCCGACGCCATGCTCGAGGCATGGTTGCGAGCTCCCGACAGTTGTGTGCCCCTGCATCGGCTGACCTACGGACGATTCACAAAAGGTGAGATCCACTGGACGCTTCTGTCGCTGCTGATCTCCGACGGGCACAGCAAGCATCTGTTCACCGACAAGGCGAATCCCGCCGTCGGATCAAGGCGGCAGAAGATCCGGAATGCATTGAATACCGGCACGATCACATCCATCCGCGGTGGTCTCCTCACCCGTCCGGCAGAGGTCGAACGCCTCGACGGTTCGAGCGGGCCCTGGATCGACGGATTCGACCCGGCCACGATCCGAGAACAGATCAAGATCCTGCGCAACGCGTGCTACGTGTTCTGCGCGGCGCTGACGATGATGCGCGACTCCGAACTGCTGAGCATCAAGAAGGGCTCCCTCACGACATTCCATGGAGCCCCCGCCGTCACCTCACTGCTCCGGAAGGGGCGCAATGGAACGCGGCGTCGCAACTGGTGGATCACCGAACCCGTCGCGCAAGCGATCGTCGTCGCAGAACGGCTCGCACTCAGTGACGACGTCTTCGGATCGACCCGGCAAAATCACCAGCCCGGCGAGCGTTTCGCACGCTTCGATCGCCACGAGCAGTTGGGCTATTTCATCCCGCAGATCAACGCACTCGGCCCGTCCGCCGGACTCGAACACATCCCAGAGACCCACTTGGCGCCGCACATGTTCCGCCGGACCATGGCCGTGATTACCGCCCAACAGCCCGACGGCGAGATCGCCCTGGGGATCCAGCTCAAGCATGCAGCCCGCCGTGCCGTCTCCAACGCCACGACCTCGGGATACGCGACCGAGACACCAGAATGGGCCGCAGAGTTCGAGCACGAGCTTCAGGACGCCGTAGCGGCACGCCTGGTCGGCCTGTGGGCAACCAAGGACGACGCTGGGGTCCGCCTCGGTGGCGCAGGTGCCCAGCGCTTCCGTGACGAGATCGCTCAGGTAGA
>NZ_JBQDVP010000113.1:0-3277 GCF_052102115.1 Microbacterium sp. | reverse complement strand
TGAGGGATGCCGCAGCCACCGACGCGTTGTCGATGATCCGGTTGATGATCATGTCGACGACGTCCTGCTCGACCTCGACGGTGTCAGTGGCGACCTCGGCGATCTTCCAGGCCAGCTGCTCCTTGCGGGGCAGGTCCTCTTCGCTCTTGTAGACGCGGACGTGGTGGTTGACGGTCATGACTGTCCTTCCGTAAGGGAATCGAGGATGCTCGTGAGGGCGTTCCGCAGGTGCACGTGGGTGGCGTGGGCGGCGAGGTCGCCGTCGCGCTCGGCGAGCGCCTCGGCGATGAGCCGGTGCTCGGCGACGGAAGCCGTCAGCCGTTCGCGATTGTCGCGCGCCATCCGGCGCACGCGCACGAGGTGGGTGCGGACGGTGCGCAGGGCGGCGGCGATGTAGTCGTTGTCGACGGCGGCATCGACGGCCGCATCGAATCTCGCGATGAGCGCGTAGTAGTCGTCGCGCCCGGTGGCGGCGTCGAGGGATGCTCCGGCGCGGGCGAACTCGTCAGCGAGGGCACGGAACAGTGCGGCGTCTCCGCGTTCTGCGGCCAGGCGTGCGGCCGACTCCTCCAGCGCGCGGCGGATCTCGAACAGTGAGCGGATGTCGCCCGCCTCGATACCCGAGACGACCGTGACCCGCGGTGACTGCTGCTCGACGAGCCCGTCGGCGCTCAATTGCTGAAGCGCTTCGCGCAGCGGTGTGCGGCTGACGCCGAGCCTGGCGGCCTGCTCGACCTCGGCGAGAACGGCACCGGGGGCGAGCGCGCCGGACTGGATCTCCTCGAGCAGCGTCGCGTATGCGCGGTCGCTGGCTCGGGTTCTCTCGATGGGAGTCGTGCGCTCGACTGTGGTGCTCACACGGCTAGTGTATACACAAATAGCCTCACGGGGCATCCGTTTCTGTTCCGAGCCACCGAACGTATACACGCTCCGGTCGCAGAACGTACACGTTCCGGTCGCAGAACCCGCCGCTCTGAGCCCGGAAAAGCGGCAGGAATCGCGACCCGAACGACAACCAGGCAACCGGCACGGCCAGTCTCACCCGACCGTGGATCGAGATCAAGAGGGTTCGGCGATGTCCTCGGTGGGCGTCGCGAGCGCAGGATCCCCGGAGACGGATGCCACCGAAGCCGCCGGTTCTCCGAGCTTCACGACCACCACGCCGGCCAGCACCAGTGCCGCCCCGACCCCCTGCACCGCGTTCGGCAGCTGTCCGACCAGCAGCCATCCGAACAGCAGCGCCGCGATGACTTCGGCGAGCGCGATGAACGAGGCCAGCCGAGAACCCAGCAGTCGCGTCGAGGCGATTCCGAGCACGTACGCCAGGGCGGTCGCGATGAGCCCGATGGCCAGCACCGGCACGAACCACGGCACGGTTCCGAACCGATAAGTCACATCATCGGTATTCCACACCATCGGCAGGATGCCGACGAGCCCCGCGGCCGTCAGCCCCACCGCGCCGACGAGGAGCCCCGCCCCCGCCAGTGCGATCGGCGGAAGCCCGGTGTCGCTCTTCGCCGACAGGATGAAGTACGCCGCCGCCCCGACCATCGCACCGAACGCCCAGAGGATGCCGCCGACGTCGACGCTGCGACCCGAGAGCACATCGAGCATGAGCACGAGACCGGCGAACGCGATGACGGCGCCGAGGATGCTGCGCCGCGTCGGCTTCTCGCCACGACGCACCCACAGCCAGAGCACGACCGCGATCGGAGCGGTGTATTCAATCAACAGGGCGAGTCCGACATCCATCACGGCGACGGCCTGGAAGTAGAACAGCTGCGTGGCCGTCACAGCGAGCAGGCCATAGGCGCCGATCGTCCAGAGGTTGCGGCGCAGCAGACCCCAGCGGCCGCGCAGCGCGACGACGGTCGGGATCAGCAGCACGAGGGCTGCGACCCAGATCCGGACGGTCACGGCGGCACCCGGTGTCCACCCCGCGTCGATCAATCCGCGCGCCCAGGCTCCGGACATCCCGAACGACAGCGCCGCCGCGATCGCGAGCGGCAGTCCGAGCCGCAGCCCCGATCGTGCACGCGTGTGATCTGTCGAACCGCCCATGATGGATGACGCTACCTCCTCGACATGGTCCTCACCGAAGAACGCCTACCGCGACGTCTGGCCGGGCTCACAGCCGGTACGCTCAGTCTTCATGACCCAGTCCCCCAGCGACGGACGCGACGGCGTCGTCATCATCGGCAGCGCCTCAGTGGATCTGACGACTTTCTCCGCTCGTCTGCCCGCCAGAGGCGAGACGATCCTCGGCGAACAATTCACCCTGCTCCTCGGAGGCAAGGGTGCGAATCAGTCGGTCGCCGCGGGGCGTGCCGGCGCGCGCACGAGCTTCGTCGGATGCGTCGGTGATGACCTGTTCCACGACATCGTCGTCGACAGCCTGACCGGCGCCGGGGTCGACCTCGCGCACCTGCGCACCGTGCCCGGGCCCACCGGCATCGCCCACATCCGGGTGGACTCCTCGGCTCAGAACGACATCGTCATGGTTCCGCTCGCGAACGAGCACCTCGACATCGCGCAGATCGACGCCGCCCTCGAGGCTCTCGCACCGACGAGCTCGGTCCTGCTCACCCAGCTCGAGACCCCGATCGCCCTCACCGCCCACATCGCGGCACGCGGCCGGGAACTCGGATTCACCGTCATCCTCGATCCCGCCCCCGCCGCGCCGCTCCCGGACGATATGTGGACAGACGTCGACATCGTCACACCCAACGAGACCGAGGCATCGGTGCTGACCGGCATCCAAGTGACGGATGCTGCGACAGCCGAACAGGCCGGGCGCTGGTTCCTCGATCGGGGAGCGCGCGCCGCGGTCATCACGCTCGCCGCTCAGGGCTCGTGCGTCGTGACTGCCGAAAGCTCCACGACCGTGCCGCCGCTGCCCGTCGAGGCCGTCGACACCACCGCGGCCGGTGATGCGTACGCGGGTTATCTGGGCGCAGCGCTCGCGGGCGGAGCATCCCTCACGGAGGCGGTGCGCCTGGCGACCGCGGCCGGTGCTCTCACCGTGACCAGGCAGGGGGCGTCCCCCAGTCTTCCCGTCCGGCGCGAGGTCGATGAGCTCCTCGCCGCCCGCGGATCCGCCCCATCGGACACCCATCCCTGACGGCACCGCGCCCGCGGATGACCCGGCCCCGAGCATTCGGGCGGGTACAGTCTCTGACTGAGGCAACCGTACGCATCGGAAGGGACGACGATGGCTGGCAGCGCCACATCCGACCAGACGTCAGACGACGAGAGCACCGGGACCGAGACGGGTCCC
>NZ_JBQDVP010000112.1:0-3438 GCF_052102115.1 Microbacterium sp. | reverse complement strand
AGACGATCGTGCTGCAGCAGATCGCGAACGCGATCGCGCAGAACAACCCCGAGGTGCACCTGATGGTCGTGCTCGTGGACGAGCGGCCCGAAGAGGTCACCGACATGGAGCGCACCGTCAAGGGCGAGGTCATCGCCTCGACCTTCGACCGCCCGGCAGAGGACCACACCACCGTCGCCGAGCTCGCCATCGAGCGTGCCAAGCGTCTGGTGGAGCTCGGCCGCGACGTCGTCGTGCTGCTCGACTCGATCACCCGCCTCGGCCGGGCGTACAACATCGCCACGCCCACCTCGGGTCGCGTGCTCACCGGTGGCGTGGATGCAGCCGCTCTCTACCCGCCCAAGCGCTTCTTCGGCGCCGCCCGCAACATCGAGAACGGCGGATCGCTCACGATCCTCGCCACCGCACTCGTGGAGACCGGCTCCAAGATGGACGAGGTCATCTTCGAGGAGTTCAAGGGCACCGGCAACAGCGAGCTGCGCCTGTCGCGCTCCCTCGCCGACAAGCGCATCTTCCCGGCCGTCGACGTCAATGCGTCGTCCACGCGCCGCGAGGAGATGCTGCTGTCGGCCGACGAGGTCAAGATCACCTGGAAGCTGCGTCGTGCGCTCGCGGGCCTCGACACCCAGCAGGCCCTCGAGGTCGTGCTCGGCAAGCTCAAGGAGACGCAGTCGAACGTCGAGTTCCTCGTGCAGATGCAGAAGTCGATGCCCGCTCCCGTCGCCGGTGGTCACAGCCACGGCCACGAGAACAGCATCCGCTGAGCTGACGCGACCGGAACCGCAGCGTGTTCGAGTCCGTCCAGGCGCTCATCGACGAACACCGCCGGGTGCAGGAGGAACTCTCCGACCCGGCGGTGCACGCCGATGCCGGACGCGCTCGGCGCGTCAACCGGCGCTATGCCGAATTGAGTCGGATCGTCGCAGCTCACGAATCCTGGGTGACGGCATCCGATGATCTCGAGGCGGCACGCGAACTCGCGGCAGACGACGCGGCCTTCGCCGAGGAGATCCCCGCCCTGGAGGAGAGCGTCGAGCAGACCCAGGAGCGCCTGCGCCGTCTGCTCATCCCGCGCGACCCCGACGACGCCCGCGACGTGATCATGGAGATCAAGGCGGGGGAGGGCGGCGCGGAATCCGCGCTGTTCGCCGCCGACCTGCTGCGCATGTACATGCAGTACGCCGCGCACAAGGGGTGGAAGACCGAGCTGCTCGAGCGGAACGAATCCGACCTCGGCGGCTATAAGGACGTGCAGGTCGCGATCAAGGGATCGAGCTCAGACCCGGCACAGGGCGTGTGGGCGCACCTGAAGTACGAGGGCGGTGTGCACCGCGTGCAGCGCGTGCCTGCCACCGAGTCGCAGGGCCGCATCCACACCTCGACCACCGGCGTCCTCGTCTTCCCCGAGGTCGACGAGCCGGAGGAGCTCCAGATCGATGCGAACGATCTGAAGATCGACGTGTATCGGTCGTCCGGCCCCGGCGGGCAGTCCGTCAACACGACCGACTCCGCCGTGCGTATCACGCACGTGCCGACCGGGATCGTCGTATCGATGCAGAACGAGAAGTCCCAGTTGCAGAATCGCGAAGCCGGCATGCGCGTGCTGCGTGCCCGCCTGCTCGCCAAGCAGCAGGAGGAGCGGGATGCCGCAGCATCCGACGCCCGCAAGTCGCAGATCCGCGGCATGGACCGCTCCGAGCGCATCCGCACCTACAACTTCCCGGAGAACCGGATCGCCGACCACCGCACCGGCTTCAAGGCGTACAACCTCGACCAGGTGATGGATGGGGTGCTCGACCCGATCATCGAGTCGGCGATCACCGCAGACGAAGAGGCGCGGCTGGCGGCCGTCGGCGGCGGCGCTTAGATCGAGTAATCCGCCGCGAGCGGCAGATCGCTGAAGTCGTCGTGCCCGCGGCGCCGACGCGCGCGTGCCGGCACGCCGGTGAGGATGCTGTCGCCGGGAGCATCCTTCGTCACGACGGCATTGGCGCCGATCACCGTATTCCGCCCGATCGTGATCGGGCCCAGGATCTTCGCGCCCGCCCCGACGATGACACCGTTCGCGAGCGTCGGATGCCGCTTGCCGGTGTCATCGCGGGTGCGTCCGCCGAGGGTGACGCCGTGATACAGCATGACGTCGTCGCCGACCTCGGCCGTCTCGCCGATCACGACCCCGGAGCCGTGGTCGATGAAGAAGCGCCGGCCGATCCGGGCACCGGGGTGGATCTCGATCCCGGTGACGGCCCGTGCGAGCTGCGAATTCGCCCGTGCGGCGAAGCGCAGGCCACGGCGCCACAGCGCATGGGAGACGCGATGCGCCCAAATGGCGTGCAGGCCGGGGTAGAGGACGGCGACTTCCGCGCCGCTGCGCGCCGCAGGGTCACGAAGTCGCGCAGCGGCGATGTCCTCGCGAATGCGAGCGATGATGCCCATGGTCGATTCAGCCTTCCGGCGGTTCAGCTCTCCCGCAGATCTTCGAACAGTGCCGTGGAGAGGTACCGTTCGCCGGTGTCGGGCATGACGACGACGATGGTCTTGCCTGCGTTCTCGGGGCGCGCGGCGACCTGCAGTGCGGCTGACAGAGCGGCACCGGACGACATGCCCACCAGCAGACCCTCCTTCACCGCGAGTTCGCGGGCCAGGCGCAGCGACTCGTCGAAGTCGACGGCGATGACCTCGTCGAGCACGTCGCGGTCGAGCACCTCCGGCACGAAGTTCGGGCCGATGCCCTGGATCTTGTGCGGTCCGGGGTGGCCCTCGGTCAGTACGGGGGAGTCCTTCGGCTCGACGGCGACGATCTTCACGTCGGCGTTGGCCGCCTTCAGCGCCTGACCGGTGCCGGTGACGGTGCCGCCGGTGCCGACGCCGGCGACGAAGATGTCGACCTTCCCGTCGGTGTCACGCAGGATCTCCTGCGCCGTGGTCTCGCGGTGGATCTTCGGGTTGGCGGCGTTCTCGAACTGTTTGATCCAGACGGCGCCCGGGGTCTCGGAGACGATCCTCTTGGTCTCCTCGATCGCACCGCTCATGCCCTTGGTCGGGTCGGTGAGCACGATCTCGGCGCCGAACGCCTTCAGCAGTACGCGACGCTCCTTCGACATCGACGCCGGCATCGTGAGGATGACCTTGTAGCCTCGGGCGGCGCCCACCATGGCCAGGGCGATGCCCGTGTTCCCGCTGGTGGACTCGACGATGGTCCCGCCCGGCTTAAGCTCGCCTGCGGCCTCGGCCGCGTTGATCATCGCGATGCCGATGCGGTCCTTCACGCTCGACGCGGGGTTGTAATACTCGAGCTTCGCGAGGACGGTCGCTCCGACGCCCTCGGTGACGCGGTTCAGGCGGACCAGCGGGGTGTTGCCGAACGCGCTGGTGATGTCGTCGTGGATGCCGGACATGGCGAGCCTTTCGTACGCGGAACAGTGCTTTCACAGCCTA
>NZ_JBQDVP010000111.1:0-3444 GCF_052102115.1 Microbacterium sp. | reverse complement strand
TGTACTAACCGGGGACGTTGATCGAAGACTTACGCGAAGAGTTGCCGAGCGGCGCGGCGGGCGAGATCGTCTGTTTGAAGATCGGGGGTAGCGCCTTCGGCTGCAAGGGATGCAAGCCCGTGAACCAGGGACCAGGCCACGTGCGCTGCTTCCGAGGTTGTCAGGTGTGCCCTGCGTTCTGCGGGTATTGATTCGACGCCTGCCATAAGCGCCTCCATCGAGGATGCCCGGGCTGCACTCAACTCACCGTCATCGGCGTGGAGCAGCTCCGGCCTGTGCATCACGGCGTAGTGGCCAGGGTGCTCACGTGCGAACCTGACGTACGCGACTGCTGCCTCGTCGAAGCCACCAGCCGTGGCTGCGGCCACATCGGCGGCAAGCAGGCGCAGACCTTGCGCGGCTAGCGCCGTGAGCAGCCCTCGTCGATCGCCGAAATGATGCGCGGGTGCGCCATGCGAGACCCCGGCCCGACGGGCAAGCTCGCGCAGCGACAGTGAACTGGGTCCAACCTCGTCGATCATCTGCGCCGACTCGTCGAGGAGTGCTCGTCTTAGGTCGCCGTGGTGATATCCGTCGCTCATGACCACACCCTATGAGTTCGATCTAGGCATCGACCAGATCAAAGGCTAGCCTGATCTAGTCATTGTCTAGATAGGGAGTTCCCATGGCACCTTTGATCGTCCTACTCGTCTTCACAACTCTTGCCCGAGCGGTGGGGGCGCTGGGCGTCGGCTACGTCGCCTCCTGGCCCGCCGCCACGGCTGTGGGGCTGGCTGCCATGTTCATCGTGACCGGCGCCAGCCACTTCTTCCCTGCACGGCGGGCAGGGCTCATCGCCATCGTCCCACCGGCTCTCAAGCATCCCGCCGCGCTGGTCGCACTCACCGGCGTGCTCGAGCTGCTGGGTGCCGTCGCCCTTCTCGTTCCTCCCGAGGCGGGACAGCTGCGCGTGGCAGCAGCGCTCAGTCTGGCCGTGCTGCTGTTCGTGATGTTCCCCGCGAATGTCTACGCGTCACAAGCCCGTAGGTCTGAGCACTCACCCAACACGCCCCTGCCGCAGCGAACGGCGATGCAGTGCGTCTTCATCGCGGCGACACTCTTCGTGGCTCTGGCTTCATGACACGAGGACATCACGCCAACGCCGCTCTCACGCCCCGACACCGACTCAAGGTCGCCCGTCTCGTCGTCGACGACGGCTGGCCGATCAGTTAAGTCGCCGCGCGGTTCCAAGTGTCATGGCCGACCGTGAAGCGATGGGTCGACCGCTACCTGGTCGGCGAGTCCATGCAGGACCGGTCGTCGCGCCCGAGGACTTCGCCGAACAAGACCCCGAAGTCGGTGACGAAGCGCTGCGTGAGCCTTCGAATGCGACTGCGGGAAGGGCCCGTTCAGCTCGCTTCCCGACTCGACATCGCACCGTCCACCGTGCATCGCATCCTCACCACGGCGCGCCTGAACCGGTTGTCCTGCGTGGACCGCGCCACCGGCGAGCCCGTCCGCCGGTACGAGCACCCTCACCCCGGGTCGCTGGTTCACGTGGACGTGAAGAAGGTCGGGAACATCCCTGACGGTGGCGGTTGGCGGTACGTCGGCCGCCGCCAAGGCGAGAAGAACCGCGCCGCCACGCCAGGCAAGCCGCGCAACCAGTACGGCGGCCCGAAACTCGGGTACGCGTTCGTCCACACCGTCATCGACGACCACTCCCGCGTCGCATACACCGAGGTCCACGACGACGAGACCGCCGTCACTGCCGTCGCCGTCCTTCGCCGGGCGGTGCAGTGGTTCGCCGGCCATGGCGTCACCATCGAGCGGGTGCTGTCGGACAACGGTGGGGCGTACCGCTCGCACCTGTGGCGCGACACCTGCCATGGCCTGTCGATCACGCCGAAACGGACCCGCCCGTACCGCCCGCAGACCAATGGGAAGGTGGAGCGCTTCCACCGGACGATGGCCGACGGGTGGGCCTACGCCCGCTGCTACACCAGCGAGCAAGAACGCCGCGACGCGCTCGAGCCGTGGCTGGGGCACTACAACGAAGTGCGACCGCATACCGCGTGCGGTAACCAGCCGCCACTCACCAAACTCAGAGCGGCTGGCTACTCTTCGGTGGCTTCGACGCCCACGCCGGGCGGCTCCTCGGTGAAGAACTCGGGGTCCGAGTAGGGAAGGATCGTCCAGTGGAGATCCTCCGCCGAGTCGATCCGGCTAGGAACGGAGGCGTCTTGTTGGCGGGTGTGGTCCTGGATCAGATGCATCTGAACTACCTTGGCCGCTCGACGAATCTGCTCCACGATCCCCCCGGCGGGTATGTCCAGCGGCGAGGAGATCCGGTCGGCTGCACGGTCGACATAGAAGCCAGCCTGCTTGTCGAGGTTCCGCTGCCGCGCCAACCCATGGAACGTCTCCAAGTCCGGCAACTGGTAGTACTCGATCCGACGGTCTGGGTCCCAGAAGCCACCCAGACCTGACGCAAACTGCTCCGCCACCTGCAGCTTTTCTGCATGTGGTGCGCGGGTGGTGCGTAGGCCGTCCGGAACCCGAACCAGGCCAGGTTCGTGAGGCTGCACCCCGTAGAGGCTCAAAGGTGCACTCCACTCCCACTCGGCGGCCTCGTAAAGCCAGCGTGCCTTCGCCACTTCCTCCATCGCGAGCACCAGGAGCGCCTGAGCCCGGCCGGCACTGCCCCGGTCCGCCAGGGCGTGGGCATCCTCCACAAGCGCCACCGCGTTCGCCATCAGGGACTTCCACCATCGGCGCGCGAAGTCTGCGCTGACCTCTTCAACCTGCGGCTCGCCCATGCAGCGAGTATCTCGCGTCACCGGCCGATCCTCGATCAACGTCTCCGGTCAGTACAGCAGCGACCGTCCCAGTTCCTTGGTAGTGGGACACCGAAGACGAGCAACCTCATTGATCGGGCCAGAGCCTGATTGTCCGTCCCATAAGTAGGGCCCAGATCAACGTCCCATCCATTCCGTACAGACACGAATATTGGTACGATAGGCGCATGGAATTGGGATACGCGCGGGTTTCGACGGTCAAACAAGACCTGGATCGACAAATCGATGCTCTGACCCAGACCGGCATCGCGTCCGAACGGATCTATGTGGACAAGAAGTCTGGGTCCACGGTCGACCGCCCCGGGCTGCGTGCAGTCATGGAATATGCCCGCGACGGTGACGTCATCGTCGTCCACACTCTCGATCGGCTTGGGCGAACGGTGCGCGATACTCTGAATCTGATCCATGACCTCTCCGAACGCAACATCGGTGTGCGCAACCTCGCCGACCCGATCAGAGTGGACTCGTCGAACCCGGATGATCCGATGGCGCAGCTATCGGTAGTGCTACTGGCGTTGTTCGGACAGATGGAACGCACATACACCCTGGAGCGTGCCGCCCACGCTCGAGCGGTAGCGACCGCGAAGGGCCGACGCATCGGGCGGCC
>NZ_JBQDVP010000110.1:0-3515 GCF_052102115.1 Microbacterium sp. | reverse complement strand
AGCGAAGATCTCCCGGATGCCGTCGCCGAAGTCCTCGCCCACGACGGCCCTGCGCTGCTCGACGTCGTCACGGAGCGGCAGGAGCTGTCGATGCCGCCGGCGATCACCGCTGAACAGGTCAAGGGCTTCGCGCTGTATGCGATCCGCACGGTGATGTCCGGCCGCGGCGACGAACTGCTCGACCTCGCCAGGGCGAACTGGCGGCAGTTGTTCTGAGTCCCGCCCCCGCGTTCGCCCGGTCGCGCGGCATGCCGTACACTGGACGGGCAGTTGTCTGCATTCTTTTCCCGTGCCTCCGGGCGCAGGATGAAGGCAGATCCAGGGCCCGTCAGGGCTCTAGGGCGGTAGCTCAATTGGCAGAGCAGCGGTCTCCAAAACCGCAGGTTGCAGGTTCGATTCCTGTCCGCCCTGCGCGTCAGCGCCACGCTGGCACACGAAAGGTACATTCAGGATGGATCAGGACGAACCGCGCGGCGAGATCGTCGCGGCAGGCGGTGCCGCCGGTGTGAAGAAGCTCGGCTTCTTCGGGCGGATCGCACTGTTCTTCCGCCAAGTCATCGGAGAACTGCGCAAGGTCGTCACGCCGACCCGCAAGGAGCTGTTCAAGTTCACCGCGGTCGTGCTGGTCTTCGTCATCATCGTGATGGCCTTCGTGTACGGTCTGGATACCGCGTTCTCGTGGCTGACCGCGCAGGTCTTCGGAGTGCCGCAATAAGCGTCGCTCTGGCGGTTCCGGCCGCACTGAATGGAAAGAAACAACGTGTCTGAACGAAATTCCGACGACGCCGACTGGGCGACCGCCGCGGAGCAGTCCAGCGAGGACGACGAGGCGCAGGAGGGCAACGTCCTCTCTGCCGAAGAGAAGGCGTCTTCCGCGGCCGAGCATTCGGCCGTCCACATCGAGGGCGGCGCGGATGACGGCGATGCAGAAGGCACAGAAGACATCGAAATCGACGACCCGGAGGCGGACGCGATCGTGAACGACGCTCTCAACCTGGACGAGACGGCAGAGACAGAAGCTGCCGCCGAGGTCCTCAATGACGCGACGGCTGAAGAGGCCGCTGACCTTGAGGCCGCAGCGGCCGACGAGGTGGCTCCTTACGACGGCCCCGACACCGCTGACGAGCCCAGCGCAGATGCGGATGCCGCGGCAGCGGGCGATGCTTCCGAGGAAGCTGCGCCCGACGACGAGGCCGAGGACCCCTACGAGTCCTTCCGCATGGACCTTCGGATGCTCCCGGGCAAGTGGTACGTCATCCACTCCTACGCCGGGTTCGAGCGCAAGGTGAAGGCCAACATCGAGCAGCGCAAGTCGACGCTCGAAGTCGAGGACGACATCTACCAGATCGAGGTCCCGATGGAGGACGTCGTCGAGATCAAGAACGGCCAGCGCAAGATGGTCACGCGGGTGCGCATCCCCGGTTACGTGCTCGTGCGCATGGAGCTCAACGAGGACACCTGGTCGGTTGTCCGCCACACCCCGGGTGTGACCGGCTTCGTGGGCAACGCCCACAACCCGACGCCGCTGCGCTTCGAAGAGGCGTTCAACATGCTCAAGGCCCTCGTTGAGGTCAAGGACGTCCCGACCGCGAAGAACGTGCAGTCCAAGGGCGGTGTCGCGGTCGCTCGGACCGTGCCGGCCGAGGTCGACTTCGAGATCGGCGAGACGATCACGATCAAGGAGGGCTCGTTCGCCGGGCTCCCCGGTTCGATCAGTGAGATCAAGCCCGAGAGCGGCAAGCTCACCGTGCTCGTGTCGCTCTTCGAACGCGAGACCCCGGTCGAGCTCTCGTTCGACCAGGTCACCAAGATGTCTTGACGCGATCCGCTTCACGAACGCCCCGTTCGGCTCCGGCCGACGGGGCGTTCGCCATGCGGTAGACTTACCTGGTTTGTGCGCCTTCGCGCGCCCAGACGACCGCCGCCCGGAGATGCCGGGTTCGCGGGAGAACCGGATGCTGCGGCATCCGATTCGACGAAAGGAAAGAGAATGGCACCGAAGAAGAAGGTGACCGGCCTGATCAAGCTCCAGATCAACGCCGGTGCCGCCAACCCCGCGCCGCCGATCGGCCCCGCGCTCGGTCAGCACGGCGTGAACATCATGGAGTTCTGCAAGGCGTACAACGCTGCGACCGAGTCGCAGCGCGGCAACGTCGTCCCGGTCGAGATCACCGTCTACGAGGACCGCAGCTTCACGTTCATCCTCAAGACGCCGCCGGCAGCAGAGCTCATCAAGAAGGCCGCAGGAGTGCAGAAGGCCTCGGCCACACCGCACACCGTCAAGGTCGGCAAGATCACCAAGGACCAGGTCCGCCAGATCGCCGAGACCAAGCAGGCCGACCTGAACGCGAACGACATCGAGGCAGCCTCGAAGATCATCGCCGGTACAGCCCGCTCCATGGGCATCACGGTTGAGGGCTGAGGGGAATAATCATGGCAAAGTCCAAGGCTTACAAGGCTGCCGTCGAGAAGATCGAGGCAGACCGTTTCTACACGCCCACCGAGGCCGTCGCTCTCGCGAAGGAGACCGGTTCGGCGAAGTTCGACTCGACCGTCGAGGTCGCGCTGAAGCTCGCTGTCGACCCTCGCAAGGCTGACCAGATGGTGCGCGGCACCGTCATCCTCCCGCACGGTACCGGTAAGACCGCTCGCGTCATCGTGTTCGCCACCGGCCCCGCGGCCGAGGCCGCGATCGCCGCCGGCGCAGATGAGGTCGGCGGCGCCGAGCTCATCGAGAAGGTCTCCGGCGGCTGGACCGACTTCGACTCCGCCGTTTCGACCCCTGAGCTCATGGGTCAGGTCGGTCGACTTGGAAAGGTGCTCGGCCCCCGTGGCCTCATGCCCAACCCGAAGACCGGCACCGTGACTCCGAACCCGGCGAAGGCCGTCGAGGAGATCAAGGGCGGAAAGATCGAGTTCCGCGTCGACAAGCACGCCAACGTGCATTTCATCGTCGGCAAGGCATCGTTCTCGGCTGAGCAGCTCGACGAGAACATCGGTGCGGCTCTCGAAGAGATCGTCCGGCTGAAGCCGTCGAGCGCGAAGGGCCGTTACATCCAGAAGGGCGCCGTCTCGACCACGTTCGGTCCCGGCATCCCGCTGGACGTCAACGCCATCTGACGCTGACTGACGAAGGGCTCTCACCGCTGCGGTGGGAGCCCTTCGTCGTGCTCGAGGAGGCCGCGCGCAGGCGCCGCCGGGCACGACACGCCAGGGGAGCGACCTCGATTTGCCCGGGATGCCGATCCCGCGTAAGTTATTACTTGTTCGCCCCACAGGGAAGCGGAGAGGCTCAGAGCCTCACCCCCCTCAAGCGGAGAACCACCTCCCGAATCTCTCACTTGAGAGACCTGGACGCTTGCGTCTAGAATGGGAGCTTCCACCTCTTCTGCGGTTCACTTCAACCGCGCAGCGGATCTCAGATCCGGTCGGCGCGTCGATTTGACAGGCCAGATGAGGAGGGTAAGATTGAGAAGTTGCCCTGCGGGCCTGGTTGTGATGGCTGGGTCGTGGGT
>NZ_JBQDVP010000109.1:0-3944 GCF_052102115.1 Microbacterium sp. | reverse complement strand
GGAAAGCCAACGACGAGGAGAAACACATGCCGACGCCCAACCCACAACAGATGACCGCCTACCGAGACAAGACCGAACTTGCAGTAGAACAGTTCGGCGACAGCAGCGCAGCTCCGGTGCTGCTCATCCACGGAGCCGGCAACTCACTGACGGCCTGGCCACCATCCTTCTGTGCCGAGCTGGCTCAGAACCGCCCAGTCATGCGCTACGACACCCGCGACGCTGGCCAGTCCACCACCTGGCCGGTCGGCGAACCCGGCTACACCCTGCCCGATCTGGTCGAGGACGCCAGCTCAGTGCTCACAGCCACCGGTCGCGACAGCGCACACGTGGTCGGGGTATGTCCATGGGCAGCGCGATCGCCCAGTTGCTCGCGCTCGATCATCCTGCACAGGTCGCGTCGTTGACTATCATCAGCGGCACCCCCGGCGGACCGGGCCATGAAGCCGCAGATCTGCCGGAGATGACGCCGCAGATGACCGAGGTGTTCAGCACCGAACCGGAAGAGCCGGACTGGTCCAATCGCGAGGCAGTGATCCGCTACCTCAGCGAAAGTGAGCGTCCGTTCCAGGGCGAGGCGTTCGATGAGGACCACCAGCGCGCAATCGCCAGCGCCACCGTGGAACGAGCACAGAATCTGGCCGCGAACCTGACCAACCACTTCATGATGGACCCGGGATCCCCGTGGCGGCAACGACTCGGCGAGATCACCGTCCCGACCCTCATCCTGCACGGCGACGCCGACCCGCTCTTCCCCGCCGAGCACTCCGAAGCCCTCGCCCGCGAGATTCCCGGCGCGCAACTGCACCTGCTCCGCCGCATGGGCCACGGTTTCCCACCACCTGCCTACTGGCCCGAGATCGTCCCCCTGCTTGAACACCACTTCGGCACTCAGACCAACTGACGAGACTGCTCACCGAGCATATCCGTCAGACCCCGCGTGAGCTCACCGATCTGGCGATTATGATTCCGTCGCTCCGCTCAGCTCAGCTCAGCCGCCGCCGCCATCCGCGGTGACGACGTACTTGCCGCCGTCGGGGTTGAAACGCATGGGCCGATCCGGATCGGGTTCAATGAGAATCCGCTCGCGCGAACCTCGTCGCCCACGAAACGTCGAGACGATGACGAGCAGCGGCTCACCCTCGAGCGGCACCCGCTCCGGGTCCGCCTCCATTTGCGCGGTGACGACGCGGGTCCCCTCCCGTGTCTCGAAGCCGACGCGAACCGAGAACTGGCTCAGATGGCTGATCCGGCTGTGTCGGAAATCGAGATGTTCGAGCCGCCCAGCGTAGCGCGTGCCGGTCGTACGGATCGCCACGATTCTCCGCTGCGTCCTCACCGCGAAACGTATCGAAAATGGAAGAGCGATAAGAAGCCCGAGCGCACCCACCGCGGCGACGCCGAGAAAGATCAGGAGAATCTCGGTGTCGGGCAGCTCCCAGTACTCCACGGTCGGGGGCGCGTGCCTGATGTAGTCGATGTCGATCGCGAGATGGATCAGAAGCGCGATGAAGAAGGCCGTGGTGATGACAGCCGCTGTGACGACTGCTGGAAGCCCGAGCTGTCCGTACTGCGCCATGGCACGCCTCGTGAACCCAAAGGTCGGGCCAAGGACGACCATCAAGACGACCGCGAGGACCACGATCACCCACCACCCCCAGTGCGTGGCAAGGTCTTCGACGGCGGGTGCTGCAATGGGAACGACGATCCTCGGAAGGGCAAGGAACGCGAGCCCGATCCAGAAGAAGAACGTGAAGGAGAGCCGGGCGATCATGCTCGCGGTGAAGCGCCCTGGTTGAGCGCCTGGCCTCAGGGACGTGATGCTCGAACCCCTGTGCTCGGTCGAGAAGATCGGCCCGTCGATCCACCACTCGCCGTGCGGATCGCTCGATTCGCACGGCTCGTGGGGCTCACCGATCTCGTGCGCACGGATTGCCTCAACGGGTTCCGTATGGACCGCGTTGGATCGATCTTCGTCGTGCGGCGGGGTGGCAGTCACAGGATCCTCCTTCGCCATCGAAGTCGGCGATCCGCTGTCGGTGTCGCTGATTCACTGCTCCGGTATCTGGATCGGAATGCTCTTCAGAATATCGGACTGTCAGCGTGCCCGTTCCTGGTTCCCCCGCGACTTCGGACTCGACACCACTGACATCAAGATAGCGACGGTCGTCATCGGCGCGGGCATCGACTCGTCAGCCGCTGGTGCCCGCCGTGACGCTTCTGGCTTTGGTCATGTGCGCGGGAGAATTCGTGTTCCGGTGTAGTCGGCGACTGCGGAAACTATCTTTTTCGCTGGCAGACCAGGCAACAATGTGAAGAGCGGTTCATAAATGCCATTCTTTTTATGGCTGAATTACAGCGAGAGCAAGGTTTACCTTCACGTCCATAAACTTGAAGTTCTCTCTGAAAATAGCCCGCCTGCCCGTTCACGTTGACGTACTGCGCGTCGAAGCTCGTACCGCCCTCAGCGAGCGCTTTTTCGAGTACGAATCGCACCTCGCCGAGCAGGCGCCGGACCGCCTGCGCCGAAAGCGCGCGGCCGTGCGTCTCGGGGTGGATGCGCGCAGCCCACAGTGATTCGTCGGCGTAGATGTTTCCGATGCCGCTGATGAGCGTCTGATCGAGCATGATCCGCTTGATCGCGCTGGACCGGCGACGTACAGCGGCGACGAACGCTGCATCGTCGAACGCGGCATCCAATGGGTCCCTCGCGATATGCCGCACCTGCGTCGGCACCAGGTCGGCACCGTCGGCGATCAGCGCGTCGACGGCCAGCGAGCCGAAGGTGCGCTGATCGGCGAAGACCACCGCGAGGTCGCCGTGCTGCGGATGCCGCACCCCCACGCGAATGCGCTCATGACGCTCGAGCGGCGCATCCGGAGTGCGCAATAGCATCTGCCCGCTCATCCCGAGATGTGCGGTGAGCGCTTCGCCCGATGGCGATGCATCCGCATGAGCGAGCGGCAGCCACAGGAACTTGCCCCGTCGCGCGGCGGAGATGACCGAGGCGCCCTCCAGCCGTCCGGCGAAATCCGCGGCACCGGCCGGATACCGTGTCAGAGCCCGATCGTCGAAGACTGAGACACTCGTGATGGTGGCGCCGGCGACGGCCGGAGCGAGTCCGGCGCGCACGACTTCGACCTCGGGGAGCTCAGGCACGCTCGCTCAGGGTGCGCCACACGCTGAGGGCGGCGGCCATCTCAGCCGTCTTCTTGCTCGTGCCGTCACCGGTCCTGCTGACATCGCCCACGGTGACCGTCGCCGTGAAACGGCGGTCGTGGTCGGGACCGGCGGCAGAGACCGTGTAACTCGGCGGCGCCGCGCCGAGGCGAGCGGCGAGCTCCTGCAGGCTCGTCTTCGGATCCATTGCCGCACCGTAGCGCTCCGGATCGTCGAGCAGCGGCGCGGTCAACCGCAGCACGAGTTCGGTGGCGGCATCAGGTCCCGCTGACAGGTAGGTCGCGCCGAACACGGCCTCCATGGTGTCGGCGAGGATCGAGTCCTTGTCGCGGCCACCGGTCTGCTCCTCGCCGCGGCCGAGCATCAGGTGCTCGCCGAGACCGATCGCCCGCGCAACCTCGGCCAGTGCGACGGTGGAGACGACGCTGGCACGGCGCTTGGCGAGCTGTCCCTCGTCGAGATCGGGATGCGTGGTGAACAGCATCACCGTCACAGCCTGCCCCAGCACGGAGTCGCCGAGGAACTCAAGACGCTCGTTGTGCGGGATGCCGCCGTGCTCGTAGGCGTAGGACCGATGAGTCAGCGCCAACGCAAGCAGCTCAGGGTCGATATCGACCCTGAGCTTCGCTGCGAGAGGCGCTGTCCCGGCGGGGACGTCCGTCACGATCGTGAGACCGTGATCAGATGTCGGCGACCTTGCGGCCCTTGTACTCGAGGAACAGCTCGGTGCCCTGCGAGTCGGTGACGACCTTCGCCTGGTGCGG
>NZ_JBQDVP010000108.1:1972-4009 GCF_052102115.1 Microbacterium sp. | reverse complement strand
GAAGCGGATCGCTGAACGGGTCAGCGGCGTCGCAGTCTCTCGCGCAATTCGTCCAGACGCACGGCGATACCCAGGCGGAACATGCGCTCGTCCTCCCGCCAATCGGCGCCCAGCACGTGATCAAGGCGGTCCAGCCGCTGCAGGATCGTGTTGGTGTGGAAGTTCAGCGCCCGGGCGGTACGGGTCGGGCTGGCGTTGTTCCGCACAAAAGCGCGCAGCGTGCCCAGCAGGTCGGCGCCGCGCTCGGCGTCGTAGGCGCGCACGGCCCCGATCGTGTCGCGCAGGAACGTTCCCAGTGCTTTCGAGTCCGTGTCAAGGATCGCCGAATAGGGCAGGAAATCGTCGACCTGCACCGTCATGCCGGTGACCTCCAGCGCCGTGAGCAATCGGGCGGTGCGCATCGCCGAGAGGAACGCGTCCGGCAGTGAGGCTGTCTCGGGTCGCGGGACGACGAGCGAAACCGGATGCTGGATCGACGCCTCCACGCGCTGACGCAGTCGCTCGGGTTCGAGAGCGTCCCGCGCAGAGGAGTGCGCCACGACGATGTAGCCGCGGTACTCACCGACCAGAGTGTGCTCGTCGAGATCGCGGCTGAGGGCGCGTGCGGCAGCAGTCTGCTGATCCCCGGGGACGGCCAGGAGCAGCAGCGTGTCGAGCGTCTGCAGATCGACGCCGAGCCGGCGCGCCCGCCGTTCCACATCCAACCGGCGCTCGGGGATGTCGTCGAGAAGATCGGTGATCAGTTCGCTGCGCACGCGCTGATCCGCGCCCGATGCCGCCTCCTGCTGCAGCTCAAGCAGGGCACCAACCTGCGCCGCGCGTTCGATCGTGCGGAAGTCCACCGATCCCAGGTCGAACTCGCCGTCGCCGAGCAGCATCGCGCCGAAGTGCCGTTTGCCGGCAGTGAGCGCGGCGACCGCACGCACCCCCGACCCGGTGACGGCGACGCAGTGCCCGGAGCGGCGGCTCTCGGCGATCGCATCGTGAACCTCGGCATCCGGTTCCAGCATGTCGGGAGCCAGGGGGAGTCCCGCGGCGGCAATGATCTGATCCTGGTCATCGAGGATCGCCACGGCCCGTCCGAGCGCGGACGAGAGCGTCTCGGCGACCGGCCCGAATCCACCGCCGGCGAGCACGGCCTGCACGAGCTCTTGGTGCACCGTGTTCGATCGATCGCGCTCCTTCAGATGGTCGGTGAGTCTGGCCAGAGCATCCCGCGCGTCGGTTGCCGACCTCTGGGAGTCGGCTAGCAGCTGGGTCGTCTGCAGGATGACCGAGGCGTGGTCGGCGAGGGCAGCGAGAAGCGAGATCTGTTCGGGAGCAAAATTGGTCTCTTCGCGGGTCGCGACGAACAGCACACCGAGCACGTCATCGCGCGAGAGCATGGGAACGCCCAGCAGCGATACGAGCCCCTCGGATGAGACAGCGTCGTGCAGCGGCGGGGCGTAGCGAACGTTGTGCTCGTCTGCGTAATCGTCGTAGCGGGCGATCCAGTGCGGTGCCCGCGACTCGACGATCGCGCTCGCCAGACCGTGCCGCGGAGTGACCCGCAGGTGCCGGAACGGCTCGCCGACGGCGCCGCTCGTCACGCGCACGCGCAGCTCACGCGTGTCGGGTTCGAACTCCGACAGATACGCCAAGTCGGCGCCCATCATCTCGTGTGCACGCTGAACCAGCCGCGCGAGTACGGCGTCGATGTCACGCAGTTCGGCGAGCTCACGCGCGCTGGAGAACAGGGCAGACAACTCATGCTCTCTGCGGCGCAGGCGTGAGAGCTCACGCTGCGAACGACCGACGCGTTCGGCGAGGGCAGACTCATCTGCTCCAGAAGCGCCGATGAATCGCAGAGCATCGCTCGCGGCGGTGGGTCCCACGAGATCGGGATCGTAAGCGGCATCCAGCAGCGCGGCGATCGCCTCCGCATCCTCCTTCATCCGGGCTCCTTCCTCGCCGGCATGTGCGACAGTGCGTACATCCCCCGTGTCGAGCATGCCAGCTTCCCGGATGGACGGAGTGCTTTCAGCGCTGCTCCTCGGC
>NZ_JBQDVP010000108.1:0-1872 GCF_052102115.1 Microbacterium sp. | reverse complement strand
TGTTCGCGGGTGACGCGCACCGGTGGCTTCAGCAGTTCAGGGCGCTCTCCGTGCAGCACATAGCGGGGGCTCCGCCCCGGAATCGTCGACAGCAGTCCGAGGCTGCGAACCCGCTCCGGATGCTGGATCGCCACCATCTGCGCCATCATGCCGCCCATGGAATGCCCGGCGATGTGCGCCGAGCGCGCGCCGAGGTGATCCAGGATGTGCAGGATGTCATCGCCCATGTCGGCCAGGTCGTAGCCGCCGTCGATGTCGTCCTCTCCGCCGAAGCGCTCAGAGAACCCGGTGTCGCGGTTATCGAAGCGGACGACCCGCAGCCCCCCATTCGTGAGGTGGGCGATGAACTCCTCGTCCCAACTCAGCAGCTGAGCTCCGCCACCGGAAACCAGCACGAGGACCGGATCTGCTTCCGATCCGAACACTTCGTAGTAGAGCCGGACGGGTGCGGAGTCGGTGTAGGGCATCGGGGTCTCCTCGGGGCTCGAGTCGTTGCTGCGTCCTGTGAGTCTAGATCGGCACCGATGCTGAGATGATGTGTCATTTCCCCATGCCGTTGTGCTCTCAGTGAGTGATCCACCCATCGTCGACCGCGCGTGTCGCTCATAGTGTCGATGGTGACTGCAGCGCCGGCCGGCGCTGCCCTGAAGGAAGGTGACCGATGCCGATCAACAGTCGAATCTCCGGCCTGCGCGACCACACCCCCGGTGACCGGCTCGCGCTCGTGGCCGAGGGCGCCGGTCTCGAAGCAGATGCGCTCGACGCGCTGAGCGGCGAAGGGGGTCTCTCCCTCGCGCAGGCCGATCACATGATCGAGAACGTGATCGGTCTCCTGAGTATCCCGGTCGGCGTCGCCACGAACTTCCGCGTGGACGGAGCAGACCGGCTGATCCCGATGGCGACCGAGGAGCCCAGTGTCGTCGCGGCGGCCTCGAACGCCGCACGTATGGCGCGCGGGCACGGCGGGTTCACCACCTCGTACACCGGCGACGTCATGATCGCGCAGATCCAGGCGCTCGACGCGGTCGACCCGCACGGCACGTGTTTTGCGCTGCTCGAGGCGAAGGACGAACTGCTGGCGCTGGCCAATGAGCAGGACGCGATGCTCGTCTCGCTCGGCGGTGGCGCGTTCGACATCTCCGTCCGAGTCCTGCCCACCCGCGCGGGCACGCAGGTGATCCTGCATCTGCACGTCGATGTCCGCGATGCCATGGGCGCCAACGCGGTCAACACGATGGCCGAAGCGATCGCGCCGCGCGTCGCCGAGATCGCGGGCACGCGCACACTGCTGCGCATCCTCACGAATAAGGCCGAACTGCGTCTCACCCGCGCCCGCGCCGTCTTCGATGCTGAACTCCTCGGCGGTGCCCAGGTCGTCGACGACATCGTCGCCGCCAGCGCCTTCGCCGAGGCTGACCCCTACCGCGCGGCAACGCACAACAAGGGCATCATGAACGGCATCACCGCCGTCGTCCTCGCCACGGGCAACGACACCCGCGCCGTCGAAGCCGGCTGCCACTCGCACGCCGCCCGCAGCGGTCAGTACGCCGCGCTCTCGCAATTCGAGAAGGATGCCGATGGCAATCTCGTCGGGACCCTCGAAGTGCCGCTCGCCGTCGGCCTCGTCGGCGGAGCGACCCGCGCGCATCCGACAGCCCAGGCCGGCGTGAAGCTCCTCGGTGTCGAGACGGCCCGCGAGCTCGCGAGCATCATCGCCGCCGTCGGACTCGCCCAGAACCTCGCCGCCTGCCGCGCCCTCGCGGCCGAGGGCATCCAGCGCGGGCACATGACGCTGCACGCGCGGACGATCGCGGCCAGCGCCGGCGCCGAGGTCGACGAGATCGGCGAGGTCGCCGCACGCATCGTCGCAGA
>NZ_JBQDVP010000107.1:0-4013 GCF_052102115.1 Microbacterium sp. | reverse complement strand
GACATCGACTACTACGTCGGCACCTACTCGATCACCGATCAGCGCAAGGAGCAGATCGACTTCGCCGGTCCTTACTTCGTCACGGGCCAGGGCTTCCTCGTCGGTGCCGACAGCGAGATGACCGAGGTGAGCGACGTGTCGGACTTCAACGGCATGACCGTCTGCTCGGCGACCGGCTCCACGCCGATCCAGAACATCAAGGAGAACTTCCCTGAGATCGACACCGAGGAATACGACATCTATTCCCAGTGCGTGGACGACCTGCTCAACGGCAAGGTCGACGCGGTCACCACCGATGCTGCGATCCTGATCGGCTACGCGGCGCAGAACCCCGACGAGCTGAAGGTCCTCGACGGTCTGTTCACCGAAGAGCGCTACGGCGTCGGACTCCCGAAGGGCGACACCGCTCTGATGGACCACATCAACACGCTGTTCACCGACGGCGGCGACACCTGGCAGGGCATCTTCGACGCGACCCTCGGTCAGTCGGGCATCGACGTCGAGCAGCCAGCCGTCGACTGATCCATGATGCGGGGCGGCCCACCGGCCGCCCCGCATCATCCGATACCTGAGAAGGGGAGGGCGCGTGGACGCCATCTTCGGCAACCTCGACCTGTGGGGCGAGGGCATCACATACACCCTGCTAGTTTTCTTCGGCGGCGCCATCATCGCGCTCGTGCTGGGAACCATCGTCGGGGCGATGCGAGTCTCACCGGTGCCGATCGCGCGCGCCGTCGGCACTGCGTACGTCACCCTCGTGCGCAACACCCCGCTCACGCTGGTCTTCTTCTTCTTCGTATTCGGGTACAGCGCGTTGGCGCTGCCGACACTCTCCAATACTGTGCTGGGCATTCTGGCGATCGGCGTCTACACGGCCACCTACGTCGCCGAGACGCTGCGTGCCGGCATCAACACCGTGCCCGTCGGCCAGGCCGAAGCGGCTCGCGCCATCGGTCTGCCGTTCGGACAGGTGATGACGCAGGTGGTGCTGCCCCAGGCGTTCCGCTCGGTCGTGCCGCCGATGATGAGCGTCTTCATCGCGCTGCTGAAGAACACCACGGTCGCCGCCGGGTTCTCCATCGCAGTACTCCCGCAGCTGCAGTCCGCGATCTCCAACTCGCACACCCGCTCAGGCACCCCGATGGAGATCCTGCTCTGGGTCGCCGTCGTCTTCATCGCTCTGGTCATGCTCCTGACCTGGCTGCAGCGAACTCTCGAGAACCGATGGAGGATCGCACGATGACCTCTGTCCTCTTCGACGTCCCGGGCCCTCGTGCCCGTCGTCGCAATCTGATCCTCGCGATCATCACCGTCATCCTGGTCGTCGCGGTCATCGCTTTCGTCGTCTGGCGGCTGTCGCTGACGAACCAGTTCAGTGCCGCGAAGTGGAACGTCTTCACCTTCACGACGGTGTGGACAGCCATCGGCGAGATGCTGCTGAACACGCTGCGCGCGTTCGCGCTGGCCGCCGTTCTGAGTCTCGCACTCGGGTTCGTGCTCGCGATCGGGCGGATGTCCGACCACGCTTGGGTGCGCGTTCCCGTGGCCGTGATCACGGAGGGCTTCCGTGCCGTCCCAGTGCTGGTCATGATGATGATCCTCTATTACGGTCTGCCGACCCTCGGCATGAAGGTCGAGCCGTACTGGGCCGTGGTGATTGCGCTCATGCTCTACAACGGGTCGGTCCTCGCCGAGGCGCTCCGTGCCGGCATCGAGTCGCTCCCGCGCGGGCAGAAAGAGGCCGGGTACGCGATCGGCCTGCGCAAGAGCGGCGTGATGACGCTGATCCTGTTGCCGCAGGCGGTGCGGGCCATGCTGCCGGTGATCGTCGCCCAGCTCGTCGTCGTCATGAAGGACACCGCGCTCGGATTCCTCATCACCTATCACGAGCTGCTGTACTACGCGAAGCTGCTCAGCTCGCAGCCGGGGCGGCCGATCCTGCAGTCGGCGCTCATCATCGGCGGCATCTACATCATCATGTGTCTGATCCTGTCTGGCATCGCGAAATGGGCCGAAGTGAAGACTCGTCGCTCGCCGAAGCTGAAGGCGCTCGATGCAGACAAAGCCGGTGTGATGCACGAGGGCACCGACACCGAACTCATCGCGGCGCAGACCGGAGCGGGCAAGTTCGACCAGGGGCTCGGCCGCTGAGCGGAGAATGATCGCCGCGCAGCGCCGGTAGACTCAGGTCTCGTGTCTGACGCTCCCGAAATCACCCCAGAGGCGGTGGAATCCGCCGTCGCCGCAGCGCTCGAAGCGATCGGCGCCGCCGCCACAACCGCAGAGCTGAAAGCGGCTCGCGCCGCGCACGTCGCTGAGGGATCACCGCTCGCGGTTCTGAACGCGTCGATGCGCCAGGTCGCCCCAGAGCACAAGGCGACCTTCGGCAAGCTCGTCGGTCAGGGGCGCGGTCGCGTCACGCAGGCGCTGGCCGCGAAGGAGGCTGAGCTCGCCGAGGCTGAGCTTTCCGCGCGCCTCGAGGAGGAGCGGGTCGACATCACGGCCGTCTCCTCGCGGACGCGCATGGGGGCGCGGCATCCGCTCATGCAGCTCCAGGACGACATCTCCGACGTCTTCGTCGGGATGGGCTGGGAGATCGCGGAGGGCCCGGAGCTCGAGCACGAGTGGTTCAACTTCGACGCGCTGAACTTTGATGTCGATCACCCGGCCCGCCAGATGCAGGACACGTTCTTCGTCGATCCCGTCGATCGGCACCTCGTCATGCGCACGCACACGAGCCCCGTCCAGGTGCGCTCGATGCTCGACCGCGAGGTTCCGATCTACGTTCTGTGCCCCGGCCGGGTGTACCGCACCGACGAGTTCGACGCGACCCACCTGCCGGTGTTCACCCAGGTCGAGGGCCTCGTCGTCGACAAGGGCATCACGATGGCGCATCTGAAGGGCACACTCGATCACCTCGCCCGCCAGCTCTTCGGAGCTGAGGCGAAGACGCGCCTGCGCACCAACTTCTTCCCGTTCACCGAGCCGTCTGCCGAGTTCGACCTGTGGCACCCGACCTTCAGGGGCGGCGCGCGCTGGATCGAGTGGGGCGGCTGCGGCATGGTCAACCCCAACGTGCTGCGCGCGGCGGGCATCGATCCAGAGATCTACAGCGGCTTCGCGTTCGGCATCGGCGTCGAACGCGGGCTGATGTTCCGCAGCGACGTGCAGGACATGCGCGACATGGCCGAGGGCGATATCCGTTTCAGCGAGCAGTTCGGGATGGTGGTGTGATGCGCGTCCCGCTTTCGTGGTTGCGTGAATACGTCGATGTGGCAGCGGATGCCACGGCCGATGACATCTTCGGGGCGTTGGTTTCGGTCGGGTTCGAAGAGGAGGAGCTGCACCGCTTCGAACTCTCCGGCCCGGTCGTCGTCGGCAGCGTGCTCTCCTTCGAGGAGGAGTCGCAGTCCAACGGCAAGACCATCCGCTGGTGCCAGGTGGATGTCGGCGAGGGCGAGCCGCGCGGTATCGTCTGCGGCGCATCGAACTTCGCTGTCGGCGACAAGGTCGTGGTGACACTGCCCGGCGCCGTGCTGCCCGGCCCCTTCCCGATCGCCGCGCGCAAGACCTACGGTCACGTCTCCGACGGCATGATCGCCTCGGCCCGTGAGCTGGGCCTCGGGGATGAGCACGACGGCATCCTGGTCCTCGCGACGCTCGGCATCGACGCGCCCGCTGGGACGGACGCCATCGCTCTGCTCGGGCTCGACGACGAAGCCGTCGAGATCAACGTGACTCCTGACCGCGGCTACGCGTTCTCGATCCGCGGCGTCGCGCGCGAGTACGCGCATGCGACCGGTGCGGACTTCCGCGACCCTGCCGAGCACGAGTGGGATGACGTGCAGCCCGGCGAGGGCTTCGCGCTGGCCGTCGACGCCGAACCGCTGCGCGAGAATCCTGCTGTTCAGGAGTTCGTCGCCCGCGTCGTGCGTGACGTCGACCCGTCCCGGCCGACTCCGCCGTGGATGGTCGCGCGCCTGTCGCTGGCCGGCATCCGATCGCTCGGCATC
>NZ_JBQDVP010000106.1:2623-4063 GCF_052102115.1 Microbacterium sp. | reverse complement strand
GATCGAGGACTCGTTCGCCTGATCCTGGCGTTGTGACCGGCGCGCGACCGGATGCTGGATGGATTCTGCCGGTTCTGGATGCCGCGGGTTGGCAGAATCCTTCTCGCTTGGAGTCGCTCGCGCTCAGGCACCCATGCGGGCGAGCCAGTCATCCACCACCGCGAATGTGCCGCGCGGGTAGTGCGCGCGCAGCGCGAGGCCGCGTTCGAACCCGATGACCATGCGGGAAGAGTTTCGTCCGTTCAGAGCGACCTGAACCGACGAAGTCCTTCTCGCATCGCGCAGCCGGGCCGGGCGGCGCTGGGGATGAAGGCGCGCCTTCTCACACCGGGCATCCAGGCCATGGTGAGGTCGCACACAGCCTCGGTGTTGCAGAATCGTAACCTTGCGCTCGACCCGAGAGTGCACGCGCCGCCCCCGAAGCGGCCCCACTAGTTCAAAGGATCGTCACGTTCGTCATGCCCGAAACTCACTTGATCGCCCCAGCCCGCCGCCGCGTCATCGCGCTGACCCTCGTCGCCGGCGCCGCGCTCGGCCTCCTCACCACCGCCGGTCTCACGACCGCAGCCCCCGCTGCGGCCGATGTCTCGGGGCGCTCCGTCGTCACTGACCGCAGCGCCCTGCGCGCGGATCTCGCCGCGACGGCCGCCGCTGTCGAGGACGGCCGGTCCGTGGTCGCCAAGGCCGCCGCCACCGTCACGAAGGTGAAGAGGTCGGGCTTCGACCTCGACTCGGCCACGATCGACACGACCGGGCTCGCGAAGTCGCTCAACGACCTTTCTGATGAGGATGCTGTCGGCGACGCCCGTGCCACCCTCACCGCGAACACCATCGTCGAGACCGAGATCGTCGAGGCCGACACCTCCGCACTGCGCGACCGGCTGGACGATGCGATCGCGGAGAAGAAGGCCGCAGAGGCGAAGAAGGAAGCTGCGGAGGCGAAGAAGAAGGCCGAAAAGAAGGCCGCGGCAGAAGCCGAGGCACAGGCCGCAGCGCTCGAGTCGGCGAACACGCCGGACGGCGCACGTTCGGTCGCCGCGAAGATCGCCGCGAGCGAGTACGGCTGGGGTGAAGGCGAGTTCTCCTGCCTGGACTCGCTGTGGATGAAGGAGTCCGGCTGGGACTACCAGGCGTACAACCCGTCCGGCGCCACAGGCATCCCGCAGGCGCTTCCCGGCGACAAGATGGCGACGTTCGGCTCCGACTGGGCATCCAACGCCACCACGCAGATCAAGTGGGGTCTGGATTACATCTCCAGCGTCTACGGCACCCCGTGCGCGGCCTGGGGCCACTCGCAGTCGGTGAACTGGTACTGAGAAATTCTGCCTCCACGGGAACAGTATTCGTTTGAATACTGTTCCCGTGGAGTGTGACCTCATCTACGCGCTCCCCGCTCTCCCCGACCGCCCGCTGGATCATCGGCCTGAGCGCCGTCGTCGT
>NZ_JBQDVP010000106.1:0-2523 GCF_052102115.1 Microbacterium sp. | reverse complement strand
GACGTGATCGGCCTGGCTGTGCTCGAGGAGGCAGAGGGCTCCGTCGTGCTCGGGATCGATGGCCCGCTCGTCCGTCTCGAACAGACGGATGCCGGGGCCGATGACCCGCGCACCGCAGGCCTGTACCACTCCGCGATCCTGTTCGACGATGCCGCGAGCCTGGCGCAGACGCTGCTGAACATCGCCGAGAACGCACCCGAATCGTTCCAGGGCAGCGCCGACCACGCCGTGAGTCTCGCCTTCTATGCCGGCGACCCCGAGGGCAATGGCGTCGAGCTGTACATCGACCGCCCGCGCGACGAGTGGGTATGGGAAGACGGACAGGTCGTCATGGGCAGCGCGGCGCTCGACCCGAACCAGTTCATCCACGAGAACCTCGACGGCGACGCCTCCGGTGCCGCCTCGATGGGCCATGTGCATCTGCGCGTCGGTGACCTCGACAGCGCTCGCGCGTTCTACTCCGACGTGCTCGGATTTGACGTCACCGCCGAGTCGCCCGGGGCGCTGTTCTACTCAGCCGGCGGCTACCACCATCACCTCGCGACGAACACCTGGCAGAGCGAGGGTGCGGGTGCGCGCCCGGACAGCGCGGGGCTTCAAGGCATCACGGTCGCGGTGCCCGCAGCATCCGATCTGGATTCCCTCGTCACTCGGCTCACGGAATCGGGCACCGCCCACGAGGCACACGGAGACGTCGTCGTCACCGCCGACTCGTGGGGCAACACCGTGCGATTCGTGCTGGGCTGATTCCGCGTTGCTGCGCTACTTGAGGTTCATCGTGATCTCGGCGTCCTCACGCAACTCCGACGCCAGCGCCTGCTGAGCCTCGGTCTTCTTGGCGTTCAGCGCCTGCTCGACGAGCTGCGGCTTCACCTCTTCGAACGGCGGGGGCTCTTCGCCACCGGCCTGCTTCTGCTGCGCGGTCGCCTGCTCGTAGAGCGCGACGAGCTCCTCCTCGGTCGGCTGCGCGTCACCGAGCTCCTCAGTAAGGAGCTGGTCGATCCGCTCCTGCTTCTCGACCTCGGCGAACACTTCCTTCTCACCCATGCCCTGTTCCTTCAGAGCCGCGAGCAGGTCGTCCGTCGTCTCCATCTGGTTGGACGCGGCGAGCTCCTCCAGGGTGGCGTCGATCTCCTTCTGGCTGAATTCGATCTTGCGCTCGTCGGCTTCCTGCATGAAGAGTTCGATGTCGATCATCGACTCGGCCGTCTGCGTTCGCAGCTGATTCTGATCGAGCTCCTGGCCCGTCTGCTGGGACTGCGCCTGCATCTGCGTGTACTGCATCTCGTAGACCGTGACGAACTCGTCCTTAGTGATCTCTTCGCCGTTCACCTCTGCGACGACGTCAGGGATGCCTTCCAGGTCCGGCTTCTGAGATGCACCCTCCTGCTGGCTTCCCTCGCTGGGGGCTTCTTCACCGGCGCCGCTGCATCCGGCAAGTGCGAACAGCGTCACCGCTGCGCCCAGCCCTACCCATAGTTTGCGATTCACTCAAATGTCCTTTCGTCGGGAAGCGACGCTAACAGCGTGACCTGGACGGCGGGTCAATCGAGTTTGTGCGGGGGCTGAGTAGGCCTGCATTCCCGTCTGCGCAGCGGGTCGCGCAGGTGGAACGGAGGCGACGGTCAAAGCGGCCCTGCGGATCAGTGAGCGGCGCCGAGTTCGATCAGCAGAACGCCCGCGGCGATGAGCCCGATGCCCATAGCCATGACCTTGGTGAGCGGCTCTTTGAACAGCAGCTTGCTGAGGACGGCGGTCAATGCCACCCCGGATGCGGCCCAGATGCCGTAGGCGATTCCGAGCGGCATCCCCTCTGCGAGGGCCAGCGTGAGGCCCACGAACGCAACCCCGTAACCGCCGATCACCAGCAGAAGCCAGCGGCGCACATTCTTCGATTCGGACGTCGCCATGCGCAAAGAGAGCGTTCCACCGACCTCGGCGACGATCGCGATGACGAGAAGCAGGTACGCCATCAGGCGGCGCTCTCTTGCTTCTCGATGGCAGTCTGGTGGCCAAGTTCAACGCACAGCACTCCGCCTATGACGACGGCGATACCCAGGGTCATGAGTACGGTCAATGGTTCGCCGAAGATGACAGCAGACAGGGCCGCGGTCAGGGCGACCCCGCTCGCTCCCCAGATTCCGTATCCGACGCCGAGAAGCATACCTTCCTTCAGCGCGCCGGCGAGGAGCAGGAACGCTCCGACGTACCCGATCGCGACGACAGCAAAGAGCCACGGCGCGCTGAGAGCAGCCTTGAGAGACAGGGATGCTGTCACTTCAAGCGCGATCGCTCCCGCGAGGAACAACCACTTCTTCATTCTCATGCTCCTCGTCGATCTGTCGCCACACCAACGATCAACGGTGCGGTCGAGCAGAATGTTCCGCTCTTCGGCGCCGGGACGAGCGCACAGCACGCGTGCACGTGTCGGCAACCGCGTTTAGCCCGCGCCTGCCTAAATCGTGGGGCGGACAGTTTCGGCGCAGCAGATTCCGGCGGGGGTTGCGGCAGGTGCGCGACCGG
>NZ_JBQDVP010000105.1:0-4152 GCF_052102115.1 Microbacterium sp. | reverse complement strand
GGATGAGCTCGCGCTCGAACTGCGCGAAGGCGCCCATCATGTTCAGCTGGAACGCAGCCATCGCATCCGCATGCCCAGGCTCGAAGGTCAGCCGCTCCTTGAGGAACTCGACGCTCGCGCCCTTCCGGGGGCGTTGCTCGGTGTGCTCGGCGGGATCGCCGGTGATCTGCTGAACGATGTCGTTGAGGTCGATGACCGAACGGGCCAAGCGGTCCATGGAGGCGACGACGACATGGTCGCCGCGGCGGACGTGCCGGATGAGTGCCTGCAGCTGCGGACGGTCCGTCGCGCTCTTGCCGGACTGCTTCTCGGTGAAGGTTTGGTCGCACTCCCCCACTGCCTCGAGCTGCCGGGCGAGGTTCTGGCCGGCCGATGACACCCGGAGGTACGCGACGCGCTGCCCGGGGGCTCGATGTGCTTCTTTCATGTCTTAGACCCTAGCCGAGACATGTGCCAAAACGCGGGATTGGACCTAGTGGAACAGTGACGATGTCTCGGTGTTGACTGTCGCGTTTGGGTATACCCCAGCCTGACGCACGACTCCACGCCCGATCCTCGCTTGTACTTCTACCTTGACACAAGATGGCGTCTGGGTCATTGTGTAGTTCTGTCGATACAAGAACTGTCGGAGGCACCTCATGTCGATCCTTGTCCTGTTCGCGGCGCCTTGCCTTGCGGGGCTGGTACTCGTCATCGTCGGAGTTCTTGTTGTCACGGGGGTCCTCGGCGTGGAACGCACTGGCCTGCATGTTGGGGCTCAGGTAGCGCGCTGCGTGGGGTCGTTGCTCGGGATCGTCGTGGCGACCGGTTTCTTGGTGCTCGGTATCGGCGGACAGTCGGCGTCGGGGCCCCTCGGCTACGGGGCGATCGCCACGCTCGGACCAGGGATCGGAGCGGCAGTGCTCGTCCTCGCCATCACCATCGGTGAGCGCACGTTCTCTGCACCCCACGTCAACGTGCGTAGCGCCTCACTGGTACGCCGCACGACAGGCACGGTAGTCCCCCGCAGCGCACTCTTGATCGGGATCGCATCCTTGGTAATGCTTGCGATCCTCTCTCTACTGGGCGCAGCACTGTCCGACGGCGGGCGCGCATACACAGCTGTGCGGCATCTGCCAACGGGCGAGGTGACGCGGTCGGGCGCCACCCCTTTCCCGGGGTATCACTACACACTCCCGATGTGGGGCGGGATCATTGTTCTGCTTCTCTGCAGCGCTCTCGCTATCCGCGCCATCCTGCTGCGCCGTCCGAGCGATGACACCAGAGACATTCTGCTGCGACGCCGTTCCTCTACCTCCGTGATCGGGGCGGTGGTTCTGGCGACTGCTGCGAGCATGCTGCCGGTAGCCTCCCTCATCATCGCGCGTCTATTGACCTCGGACGGGCTCGCGCGAACCACAACCACCGAGCAGGTCTGCATCGCTGTCGCAGCGATTGGCGTCGTCACCGGACTCGTGGCTCTTCCAGTCGGTTTCGTCATGGTGGTGTTCCCGGAAGTGCTGGCCCGCTATAGCTCTATGCCCTCAACTCGAACGCCGGAGCCCTCAGCGCCCGGTGCCGCGAGCACACCTGCGCACGGGGGGCACTGATGAGCCAAATCGTCGTCGACCTTGGCGACCCGACGCCCCCCTACGAGCAGGTCCGACGCGGAGTGCTCACCCAGATCGTCTCCGGCAGACTGCGGCCCGGCGATCGTTTACCCACCATTCGAGCACTGGCGAGCGACCTCGGGCTCGCCCCCGGCACCGTCGCTCGCGCCTACAAGCTCCTCGAGGAAGCGCAACTGATCACGACCCGACGAGGAGCCGGCACCACCGTTGCCAGCAGAGGTGACGGCACCCAGGTCCCCACCGCGGCGGACGACGCACGGCTCACGACAGCTGATTCGAATGAGACCCTGGCGGCAAAGTCCGCAGCCCACGTAGCTGCAGCGCGCGCCACTGGCCACAGTGACCGTGAAATCCTCCACGCCGTGCACGCCGCTCTCTCCGATCCCCACCAGCCGAGAAAGGCAACCGACCAGCAACCGGCTAAAGCGACGTCAAGCAGTGGCGCGGACGGGGCTGCCGCGCGGATAGGTGACATCTGATGGGACTGACGCACAGAAAGGTGTCACGCGCGGCGTCGCGAGGTGCGTCGCGAACTGGGGCACCCCAGCAGGACAGCTACTGGACGGTCTTTTACGGTTCCCGATAGGGTCCCAAAATGGGGTTTTGCGACACATCTGTCGCACTGGGTATACCCCAGCAGGACATATCCGGTCACTACCGGATTCGGTGCATACTGACCCTCATGGCCAGCCGTGTCCCGCGGATCGTTGCTCTCGGAGTCCTCGTGCTCACTGCGGCGTCTGCCTGCGCGAGCTATCCCGGGCGTGGAGTTGAAGCTGAAGCATGTGTCTCGTGGGCAGACCTTTCAGATCCCCGGGCAGCGTTCGAGGAGGCAGATGCCGTGATCATCGGTCGAGCACGTGCCTCCACCAACGTGACGAGCATGTACGGGCTCGATGCCGCTGTGCACGACGTGGAAGTGCTGCAGGTATTCAAGGGAGACCTGGGTGCCAGTGTGGCCGTCGCTGCGACCCCGGAGACATGCACCACCGGTACCCCTTACCCGAGCGGTGATCCTTTGGACGCAGATGATGATCTGCTTCTCTTCCTGACCCAGCCGGCTGGCCGCACACCGTGGTCCACGGTGACGCCACTGGACGGTGTGCAACCCGCGCCGAAGGATGGGCCACTCCCGTTTGAGGTCACCGCTAACCCTGGTGGCTGACCTGCCAGCGGGTCTCGGAGCGTCCATTGGTCCGCGGCCTGCCATATGAGGCCGGGGCAGCTCGACGACGCAGACCCGGGAGGTTGCCCCCGGTCAGTCGCCCCCTTCCCGGCTGTGAGTGCTCGGTTTGCCCGAAGGAAGTCGCGATCGCCGCATTGCGGTCTCCGACCGGCGGAGGCAACCGCCGATCGCTATTGACTTTCGATAGATATCGATCGATACTCGATGCATGAACGTAGAGCTTCCTCGTCCGTCCCTCGGCCTTGCTGTCGCCACAGAGGTGCTTGTGGCCATCCTGTTCGTCGTCGGCTTCGCCGCCGCCGCCCTACTGCCCGCCTTCTCCGCGGCTGTCGCGGAGGACTTCCCTGAGTACGCGGCACTTCGAGGACCGCTCCTCGCGACCGGGATCGCCTTCATCGTTCTCGGCCTTATCGCCCTGGGTTCGATCGCGTTGCTCGTTCACCGTGTCTACAGAGGCGCGATGCTGGTGAGGTCATCCCTCGTCTGCGTCGACCTGCTCGTGGGCGCGCTGGCGGGCGCCGCTGTGGTGGTGATCGCGGCCTCCGTCGTGATCAGTCGAGGGCAGGCCGGCAGCCCCTTCCTCGTGATCGTCGAGGTCATGGCCTTCCTCGGCTTGGTGGCAGTTGCCGGGGTCGCCCTCGTGCTGCGCTCACTCTTGCGGAGCTCCATCGACATGCATGATGAGCTGGAAGAGGTTGTGTGATGCCGATCCGTATCACGATCGATCGCATGCTGGTCGAGCGCGAGATGAGCGTCGGCGAGTTCGCAGACGCCATCGGTATCACACCGGCGAACGTCGCGGTCCTGAAGAACGGGCGCGCGAAGGCTGTGCGGTTGTCGACACTGGATGCGATCTGCCGCGTCCTCGAGTGCCAACCCGGCGACCTGCTCCACTATGAAGAATGATGCAGGCGCGCGTAGCGACCCCGCGCCGGCGAGCAGCTCCGCGAGGCACGACCCGCTAGTCGATACGGTCGGGGAGCAGGTCGGCTCGCTGGGTGGCCTCGCGAATGAACATCCAAAATCGGTCGCATCCCAGACTTCAGATCGGCGACCTCCACGAGTTCTTCGAATCCGGATGTCCCGTTTGCGGCTTCGTCACGTCACAGGGATGGTCATGGTTTCCCTGGTGTTTCTTGTGTCCCTTGGTGTCTATATCATCGCTGTGAGGAATGCTCTGTCCCTGGACTACGCGCCACTCCCGATCATCGACCTGTGGGACTGATGCGCGAGCAGGTGTCACACGACTCCAGACACCTCAACACGACAGATACGTTGCGTTGAGGCACACCCCGAGCGACGGCGGTCTCAACCGGTCAACGCACCACCCAGTGGTGGAAGCATGCGGATAGATCG
>NZ_JBQDVP010000104.1:0-4208 GCF_052102115.1 Microbacterium sp. | reverse complement strand
CGCATCGCCTGGCCCGGAGAACCCGATACCGACCCCATCGAAGACATCGTCATCCAGAACCGCGAGGAAGACTTCGTGGAATACATGCACGCCGACGTGGAATCGCGGCGACGTGCCGAGGACCAGTTCATCGCAGGTCTCGTCCTGAGCACGGGGGAAGTGCCATGAGCAGGCGTGAGCGCAGGCGGGGTGAGGATCGACGCTTCACCGTCGAAGCTGTGCCGCGCAGTCAACCTGACCTGCACAAGCTCGCGCAGGTGTTCCTCGGCATGGCGGTCAGTAGATCGAAGACGAACGGCGAGACCGCGCCGGATGCCGCCGATCCTGGGCGTTCTGAGCCCGACAACGTAGAATAGAACCCAACGCCACGGCCTCACCGGGCCGGGTGCGCAGTCTCTTTGCCCTTGTGGCTTACCCCGGTTTCTTTCCGGCGGACGTGTTTCCCGTTTACGAGTCGCACCGCGTGACGCTTCGCCGTCGCGTTGGCTCCCACCCTTCCGGTGAGAGGAAACACGACTCATGACCCTGGCACGCCCAGCGCCACCCACCAGCATCGACCGGCTCGGCGAGACCACAACCCTCGCTGTCTCCTACCTCCGCGTCTCCACCAAGGAACAGGCAGAGCGCGGCGGCCGTGACGAGGGATTCTCGATTCCCGCGCAACGCGATGCGAACCTGCGCAAGGCTCGCGATCTGAACGCGATTGTCGTGGAGGAGTTCATCGACGCGGGTGAGTCCGCGCGCAAGGCCGACAGGCCAGAGCTGATGCGGATGATCGAGTACGTCAAGACGCACCAGGTCGCGTACTGCATCGTCCACAAGGTCGATCGGCTTGCCCGCAACCGTGCCGACGACGTAGCGATCCATCTCGCGCTCAAAGAAGCAGGCGTCATGCTCGTGTCTGCGACGGAGAACATTGATGAGACCCCGTCGGGGATGCTGTTGCACGGCATCATGTCCACGATCGCGGAGTTCTACTCCCGCAACCTCGCCAACGAGGTCGCCAAGGGCATGACGCAGAAAGCCTCCACCGGCGGCACCGTCGGTCGTGCCCCCATCGGCTACCTCAACGTCCACAAGCGTGACGAGCTCGGCCGCGACGTTCCCACCGTGATCCCGGACCCGGATCGTGCAGCTTTGGTGCGGTGGGCGTTCGAGGCGTACGCGACGGGGAACTACTCGACCTCGATGCTGCACAGCGAACTTGTCGACCGCGGCCTCACGACCGTGCCGACCCCGAAACGTCCCGCGAAGGCGCCGGGGCTGTCCACGATCCAGCAGATGCTCTCCAACCCGTACTACAAGGGCGACGTGATCTTCCGCGGCGCCCGCTACGACGGACTCCACGAACCGCTCGTGAGCGCGGAACTCTGGTACCGGGTGCAGAACGTCCTCACCGCCCACCAGGTGTCTGGGGAGAAAACCCAAACCCACGAGCACTACCTGAAAGGCTCCGTCTACTGCGGCGACTGCGGCTCCCGCCTGATGGTCACCCATGCGAAGAACGGCAAGGGCATCGTCTACCCGTACTTCATCTGCGCAGGCCGGCACTCCAAGCGCACGAACTGTGTCCGTCAGGCCATGCCGATCGAGCACATCGAACGACAGGTCGAGGACTACTACCGGCGCGTGCAGATACCCGAGCACATCGTCACCGCGCTGCGGCACATGCTCGTGCGCCAGTTCGATGACCTCCACACCGCGAACAAAGCAGAACGCCACACCCACGCCGTTGAGCGCGACCGGCTCCGCGACGAACGCCGCAGCCTGCTCCACGCCCACCACGCCGGAGCCGTCCCGCTGGACCTCCTCAAAGAAGAACAAGACCGCATCGCGCGCCGGCTCGCGTTCCTCGACGCGCAGATCGACGCGGGGCAGATCGAGTACGACCAGGCCAAAGCGCACCTTGAAGACTGCCTCGCCCTTGCCGGCGACATGCACGCGATCTACATGAGCATTGACGACTCACTCCGACGCATCTGCAACCAAGCATTCTTCGAGCGCATCCATGTCTACGAAATCGAGAACGCCGACCGGGTGGAAGCGGAACCGGGTGAACCGTTCGACACGCTGCTCGACCCGGCAATCCACGCGGCAGCGCTGGCCTACGAGGCCAGCGTGCGCGCGGGGGAAGATGTCAAACCTGCGGACGTCGCGTGTTTGAACATCGACACTTGGGTGGGCCCTGCCGGGATCGAACCGACGACATCCACGGTGTAAACGTGGCGCTCTACCAGCTGAGCTAAAGGCCCTGGTCCCGTCATTCTATCCAGGGGTGCGGTGCGCGACGTAACCGTCGATCGGGGCTAGGCTGAATACGGCGCGCGTTGTGCAGAGCCGACAAGGCTTCCCCGCGTCGCTTCCCGTTTCCTTGGCAAGACCTGCCAGCTTGACGAAAGGCTCCACGTGACTGTCCACGATCAGGATCCGTACTCCCAGGGCCCCCTCGACAGCGATCCGGAGGAGACCGGCGAGTGGCGTCAGTCGCTCAACGAGCTCGTCGATGTGAAGGGTCCGGGGCGTGGTCGCGAGATCATGCTCAGCATGCTCAAGCGCTCCAAGGAGCTGCATCTGAATGTGCCCATGGTCCCGACCACGGACTACATCAACACGATCGCTTCTGAGAACGAACCCGACTTCCCCGGCGATGAGGAGCTCGAGCGCCGCTACCGGCATTGGATCCGGTGGAACGCCGCGGTCACGGTGCACCGTGCGCAGCGCCCCGGCATCGGCGTCGGCGGCCACATCTCGACCTACGCATCGGCCGCTTCGCTGTACGAGGTCGGTCACAACCACTTCTTCCGCGGTCAGGATCACCCGTCCGGCGGCGACCAGATCTTCTACCAGGGCCACGCCTCCCCCGGCATGTACGCCCGCGCCTTTCTCGAGGGGCGTCTGACAGAGGCCCAGCTCGACGCTTTCCGCCAGGAGAAGTCCGGCGCGCCGAACGGCATCCCGTCCTACCCGCACCCGCGCATGATGCGCGAGTTCTGGCAGTTCCCGACCGTGTCGATGGGCCTGGGGCCGATCAACGCGGTCTACCAGGCGATGACGAACAAGTACCTCGAGAACCGCGGCATCAAGGATGTCGGCGATTCCCACGTCTGGGCGTTCCTCGGCGACGGCGAGATGGACGAGGTCGAGTCCCGCGGCCAGCTGCAGGTGGCAGCCAACGAGGGCCTGGACAACCTCACCTTCGTGATCAACGCCAACCTGCAGCGCCTCGATGGGCCGGTGCGCGGCAACGGCAAGATCATCCAGGAGCTCGAGTCGTACTTCCGCGGCGCCGGCTGGAACGTCATCAAGGTCGTCTGGGGCCGGGAGTGGGACGAGCTACTCGCGAACGACTCCGACGGAGCGCTGCTCAACCTCATGAACGTCACCCCCGACGGTGACTATCAGACCTACAAGGCCGAGAACGGCGCCTTCGTACGCGAGAACTTCTTCGGTCGCGACGAGCGCACAGCCGCCATGGTCAAGGACTACACCGACGACCAGATCTGGAAGCTCCGCCGCGGCGGCCACGACTACCGCAAGGTGTACGCGGCGTACAAGGCGGCCATGGAGCACAAGGGCCAGCCGACCGTCATCCTCGCCAAGACCGTCAAGGGCTACGGTCTCGGACCGCACTTCGAGGGGCGCAACGCGACGCACCAGATGAAGAAGATGACGCTGGAGGACCTCAAGCTCTTCCGCGACACGATGCAGATTCCGATCACGGATGCACAGCTCGAGGAGAACCCGTACCAGCCGCCGTACTACAACCCCGGCGAGCAGGACGAGACCATCCAGTACATGCTCGATCGGCGCCGCGACCTCGGCGGTTTCCTTCCCGAACGGCGCACCACCCACGTGGATCTGGCGATCCCCGAGGACAAGGACTACGCGTTCCCCAAGAAGGGCTCGGGCAACCAGGAGGTCGCCACGACGATGGCGTTCGTCCGGATGCTCAAGGACCTGCTGCGGGTGAAGGGCTTCGGCGAGCGGATCGTCCCGATCATCCCGGACGAGGCGCGCACCTTCGGCATGGACTCGTACTTCCCCTCGGCGAAGATCTACAACCCGAACGGCCAGAACTACACCGCCGTCGACCGCGAGCTGCTCCTGGCGTACAAGGAGAGCCCGCAGGGCCAGATCATGCACGTGGGCATCAACGAGGCCGGCGCCACCGCGGCGTTCACCGCCACGGGCACCTCGTACTCCACGCA
>NZ_JBQDVP010000103.1:0-4334 GCF_052102115.1 Microbacterium sp. | reverse complement strand
CCTCAGCCCGCGCTGCGGCGGGCGTCCCAACCCGTGCGCACCATCTCGTCGACGGTGTAGCGCATCTTCCAGTCGAGGTCGCGGGCGGCGAGCTCTCCGGTGGCGACGATGCGGTCGGGGTCGCCGGCGCGGCGCGGTCCGATCTCGGGGACGAAGTCGATGCCGGTGACCCGGACCATGGCATCCATGATCTGCTTCACCGACAGGCCGTCGCCGGAGCCGAGGTTGTACGCCGGCTCGATGCTCTCGCCACCGGCCAGGCGCTTCGCCGCCTCGACGTGCGCTGCGGCGATGTCGCCGACGTGCACGTAGTCGCGCACGTTCGTGCCGTCTTCCGTGTCGTAGTCGTCGCCGAAGATCGCGGGTGTGTCACCGGCGAGCAGCTTCTCGAAAACGATCGGGAAGAGGTTGTGCGGGCTGACGTCGTAGACCGTCGGGTCGGCGGAGCCGACCACGTTGAAGTAGCGCAGCGAGGTGTGCCGCAGCGGAGCATCCGACTCCGCCGTCGCAATCGCCTGGTCGCGCAGCATCCACTCGCCGATGAGCTTGGACTCGCCGTAGGGGCTCGCGGGCTTCTTGGCGGTTTCTTCGACGACCAGCGGAACGTCCGGGGTGCCGAACACCGCCGCCGACGAGGAGAACACGATGTTGCGGACGCCCGTAGCCGCCATCGCCTCGAGGATCACGCGCGTGCCGTCGACGTTCTGCGCGTACGTGTGCAGCGGGCGCTGCACCGAGACCCCGGCGTACTTGTAACCGGCGACGTGGATGACGCCCTCGGCCCGGTGGTCGCGCAGCGCCTTCTCGACGAGGTCGCGATCCAGGATGCTGCCCTGCACCAGCGCCACGTCCTCCGGCACGAACGACGGGGAGCCGGAGGAGAGATCGTCCAGGACGACGGGTGTGAGCCCGGCCTGTGCGAGTGCGCGAACGACGTGCGATCCGATGTAGCCGGCGCCGCCGGTGACGATCCAGGACATAGTCTCCCTCTCGATGTGTGCATCCATCCTTTCATCTCGACAAGTGATCAGCTGGCGGTGACGAGGGTGCGGGCGGCCTGCTGATGCTCGGCGATCAGGCCCTCGACGTCGAGGCCGGCGACCTGTCCGTCGAGCACGCGCCATTTCCCGCCGACCATCACGCGATCGGCGCGTTCGGCTCCGCACAGCACGAGGGCTGCGATCGGATCGTGAGAACCCGAGAAGGCGAGTCCGTCCAGCCGGAACATCGCCAGGTCGGCCTGCATCCCCGGCGCGATGCTGCCGATGTCGGCCCGGCCGAGCGTCGCAGCGGACCCCGTGGTCGCCCAGTCGAGCACCCGCGCACTCGTCACCTGTTCGGTGCCGTAGCGCAGCCGCTGCAGATAGAGCGCCTGACGGACCTCGCGGATCATGTTCGAGGCGTCATTGGATGCCGAACCGTCGACGCCGAGGCCGAGCGGCACTCCGGCATCCTCCAGTTCGACGGCCCGCGCGATCCCACTGGCCAGGCGCATGTTCGAGGTCGGACAGTGCGCGACGGCGGTGCCGGCTCTGCCGAGCGCGGCGACCTCGTCGTCGTTGAAGTGCACCCCGTGTGCGAGCCAGGTGCGATCCGACAGCCAGCCGACGGAGTCGAGGTATTCCACTGTGCGCAGGCCGAAGCGCTCACGGCAGAACTGCTCCTCGTCGAGCGTCTCGGCCAGATGCGTGTGCAGTCGAACGTCGAGCCTGGTCGCGAGCGCTGCGGAGTCTGCCATCAGCGACGTCGTGACCGAGAACGGCGAGCACGGTGCGAGCCCGATCTGCACCTGCGCGCCGACGCTCCGCTCGTGGTACCGGCTGACGAGGCGCTCGGAGTCGGCGAGGATGACGTCCGGATCCTGCACGGTCTGCTGCGGCGGCAGTCCGCCGTCGTCCTCCCCGAGCGACATCGATCCGCGGGTGAGCATGGCGCGCATACCCAGGCGGCGAGTGACGTCGACCTGGATGTCGATGGCCTCGTCCATGCCGGTCGGGAACAGGTAATGATGGTCGGCCGCCGTCGTGCATCCGGACTGCAGCAGCTCGGCCATCGCCACAGTCGTCGCGAGCTCGAGGGCACGCGGGGTGAGCCGCGCCCACACCGGGTAGAGGTTTACGAGCCACCCGAACAGGGGCAGGTCTGCCACCGGCGCCCAGGCGCGGGTGAGCGTCTGGTAGAAGTGATGGTGCGTGTTGATCAGCCCCGGTGTGATCACGTGCGCGCTCGCGTCGAAGACCTCGTCTGCCACGGGATTCTCGCCCATAGCGACCAGTTCTGCGATCGTGCCGGACTGCGTATCGATGACGATGCCGCGCGTTGCCAGACGCGGGTCTGCGCCTGCGCCGAGGTGGACTGCGAGCGGGTCGCGGAGCCAGATTCTTGCCATGGTGTCGCCTTTCCTCTGGCGACACAGGCTGGGGCTCGGGCTGCCAGCTCAGGTTTCTCGGCGTCTGCTGTTCCGCCGGCCGGTCTTCGATGACCGGCGTTCGTAAATTAGCACAACCATGGCGCGTCTCGTCCATGCGGTGCTAGCATCGCCCCAATCGAGTACGCGGAAATGCAATTCCGCATCGTGAAATCAGTGGGAACCGCTGGTCAGCGGTGAACATGACGGATGCACCTCAATGGAGAGATATCGATGTCGAGAACGCCCAGAATTCGCCGTCCTGAGGACGAGAGACTCCGTCTCGGCCCCACTTTCGCCTACGGACTGCAGCATGTGCTGACGATGTATGGCGGCATCATCGCCGTGCCGCTCATCATCGGCAACGCCGCGGGCCTTGCTCCGGGCGAGATCGGCCTGCTCATCGCATCCTGCCTGTTCATCGGCGGGCTCGCCACGATCCTGCAGTCGTGGGGTGTGCCGTTCTTCGGTTCGCAGCTGCCTCTGGTGCAGGGCGTCTCGTTCTCGGGGGTCGCGACGATGACGGCGATCCTCGCCGCGGGCGAGGGGCTGCCGGGCGTATTCGGCGCCGTGATCGCAGCATCCGTCGCCGGGCTCATCGTTGCGCCGTTCTTCGCCATGATCGTGCGGTTCTTCCCGCCCGTCGTCACCGGCACGGTGATCACGACGATCGGGCTCACGCTCATGCCGGTCGCGGCGCAGTGGGCGATGGGTGGAACATCGCCGGAGGATCCGATGTGGGGCAGCGTGCAGAACATCGGACTGGCGATGGGCACGCTCGTCCTCGTGTTGGTGCTGAGCAAGGTCGCGTCTCCCACCGTCTCGCGCCTGGCGATCCTCATCTCGATCGTCGTCGGGACCACGTTCGCCGGCATCTTCGGGTGGGCAGACTTCTCGAACGTCGCGGACGGGGGCATCGTCGCCCTGCCGCAGCCGTTCGCGTTCGGCCTGCCGACGTTCGGCATCGCCAGCATCATCTCGATGTTCATCGTCATCATCGTGACCATGACCGAGACGACTGCCGACATCATCGCGGTCGGTGAGATCGTCGGCACCAAGGTCGACTCCAAGCGGATCGCGGACGGCCTGCGCGCCGACATGATCTCGTCGGCCGTCGCTCCGATCTTCAACTCGTTCACACAGTCCGCGTTCGCGCAGAACGTCGGGCTGGTCGCCATCACCGGGGTGAAGTCGCGGTTCGTCGTCAGCGCGGGCGGCGTGATCCTCGTGGTGCTCGGGTTGCTGCCCATCGTCGGAGGACTGGTCGCGGCCGTCCCGCCGCCCGTGCTCGGAGGAGCGGGCATCGTGCTGTTCGGCTCGGTCGCCGCCGCCGGCATCCGCACCCTCGCGAAGGTCGACTACGAGGGCAACATGAACATGGTGATCGTCGCGGTGTCGCTGGGGTTCGGCATCATCCCGGTGGTCCTTCCCGAGTTCTACGACGCATTCCCGAGCTGGGTCGGCATCATCCTGCACTCCGGGATCTCGTCTGCAGCGCTCATGGCCGTGGTGCTGAACCTCCTCTTCAACCACATCGGCGGAAAGTCGAGTGAACGCTCAGCGTTCATCCCCGGGACCGGTCGTGTCATCAGGGAGGAAGACCTCGCCCGACTTCTCGCCGATGAGGCGCTGTTCGACGGTGCGACGATCAAGGACGGCAAGGTTCTGGACGCCGACGGCGAAGAGGTGCCGGTCGTCACAGCCTCGCAGGAGGTCGTCGTCACCGACGCCATCAAGACCGGGAAGATCCGCACGCGCGACGACCTGCGCCGGGTGCTCGCGAAGACGAAGCCTTAGCCGCGGGCGCCCGTCGACTCGGGTTCGGGTCGCGGGCGCCGGTCGACTCGGGCTCGGGTCGCGGGCGCCCGTCGCCCCCGGTTCGGGTCGCGATTTCTGCCGCTCTGACGGCGTGATAGCGGCAGAAATC
>NZ_JBQDVP010000102.1:0-4356 GCF_052102115.1 Microbacterium sp. | reverse complement strand
ATGTGCGGTTCGGGAAGGGATCGCGTGGGCGCGGCTTCAAGGCCCGCCTGGTCCCTGCGATCAACGGTGCTGACCAGCTCATCGACTGGTGGCTGGCCGAGGTGCGTCATCAGTTCGGCGAGGACTGGGACAACCCGGACGCGCCGATGCTCCCTTCTGAACGGTTCGATGATGACTTGGGCCGTTGCGGACGAGTGAGCGACTTCTCGCTGCGGCGGGGCCTGTCGGTCCAGACTGACCGGTTCCTGCCGGCGTGGTCGGGTCGGCTCACGCCTCATGTGCTGCGGCATTACTGCGCCTCCTCGTTGTATGGGTCGGGGATGGACTTGAAAGCGATCCAGGAGCTGTTGGGGCATCAGTGGCTGTCCACGACGTCGGGCTATATCCACGTGCGCAGCGAGCACGTCGAGCTGGCCTGGCGCAACGCCAACCAGCGGGTCGAGGCCCGCTTCGCGGAAGAAAGGTGAGCCGCCCGTGCAGTGGAATCTGAGGATGAGAGCCGCCGAGCGCGGCATCTGGAAGTCCGCCGAGATGCGCCGCCGCCTCGCCGCGGAAGGGCTGGAGATCAGCGCCGGGAAGATGTCGTCGTGGTGGGCTGGGACCCCGCCGACGATCCGGCTGGACGAGCTCGATGTGATCTGCGTGGTGCTGGACTGCACCCCGTCTGATCTGATGGTGCCCGAGCCGGAGAAGGTCGCCGCCCGCCGCCCGCAGAAGGCCGAGACGATCAACGGCCAGAACGGCGCGCCGCCCAAGATCACGCCGCGGTTCGGCAAACCCCGCTCCGAGCCTCCGCTGTGAGTCCAGCGGCGGGCAAGGATGCGGCGCTGCGCGTCCCGCCGCTGTGTAACAGTTGCCAGAGCAAGCGGGTCGCGTGGAGCAAGCCCCGCGTGGACTTCTGCTACGACTGCCTGCCCGGAGGCCCCTTCACCCCGCCGCGCTGCTCGCGGTGCGGAACGGCGAGCGACTACTTCAGTCAGGGGCTGTGCCAGCGATGCCACCCGCGCAGCCCCGAGAGGATCGGTCCCTGCAAGGACTGCCTGGCGTGGGGCGTGTTCCCGCAGCACAACTTCCTGTGCTGGACGTGCCGCTGGTGGCGGCAGCACTACCCGCGAGGCGTATGCGACTACTGCGGTCGAGACACCACGGTCGGTGACCAGGGCGCCTGCCGCCTCTGCCTCGAACAAGCGCGGATGCTGCAAGAACCCGGCCGCGCCCTCGACCTGGCCGGGGCGAACAAGCACGGGCAGCAGCTCTTCTTCGCCAACATGATCTTCCAGCGCCCCAAGACCCGGCGACTGAAGCCCGCGAACGGATGGAAGACGCCCGGCGGCTGGGGCCGGCCCGGACCGCCGCCGAAGAAGCTGATCCTGACCGAATGGGTCCAGCCCGTCCTCATCGACGTGCCACCCGACCCCGAGATGCTGCGCCAGAAGGCGCTCATCGAGAACAGCGAGCTGACCCGATACTGCGCCGCGATCGTCAACGAGCACGCCGAGACATTCGGCTGGAGCGTCCGCCAGCGCAACGACGTGATCCGCTCCCTGCGCCTGCTCCAGACCCTCCGCGACTCTCCGACCGCGAAGATCAGGGCCACTGATGTGCTCCAGCTCCCGCGCTACGACGGCAACATCGTCTCCACCATCGACGTGCTCGCCGCCGCAGACCTCCTCATCGAAGACCGGCCCCGCCCCATCGAGGCCTACTTCACGAAGAAGGCAGCGGGCCTGCCGCCGATCATGCGCGAGCAACTCGAGGTCTGGATGAGAATCCTGCTCGACGGAGCCACGACCGCGCCCCGGCAACGATCCCGCGACCCGTTGACCGTCCGCATCCGCATCCGCTCCGTCGTGCCCGCCGTCACCTCCTGGGCAGAAGCCGGCCACCAGTCCCTCGCCGAGATCACTGCCGCGCAAGTGCGCGCCGCACTCCCCGAGGCCGGAGCCCAACGAGTCCTCACCGAGCAAGGCCTGCGGTCGCTGTTCAAGACCCTCAAAGCCCGCAAGCTCATCTTCGCCAACCCGACGCGCGGCATGAAGGGCACCCAGCACAACAGCACCGTGCCGATGCCGCTGGACACCGCCCTGGTGCGCGAGAAGCTGAACTCGCCCCACCCCGCAGTCGCTCTGGCCGTCGCGCTCGTCGCGTTCCACGCGCTCACCGCGAAGCAGGTCTCCGAACTGCTGCTCACCGACATAGCCGACGGACGCCTCACCCTCGACGGGCGCAGCATCCCCCTCGCCGACCCGGTGCGCGAGCGCCTGACCCGATGGCTCGACTACCGCCAGGCGAAGTGGCCGAACTCGCAGAACCCGCACCTGATCGTCAACCAGCGCTCCGCGCCCCGGCTCATGCCCGCCAGCCGGACCTACCCGTGGCAGCAGGCCGGCATTCGCCCACAGAAGCTGCGCGAGGATCGCATCCTCGCCGAGGTCCACGCCACCGGCGGCGACGCCCGCCGCATCAGCGACCTGTTCGGCCTCGACATCGGAAGCACCAACCGCTACCTCGACACCCTCGAACACCCCGACCTCGGATCGGCGGGTTGACCACTGAAGCGCACTATGCGCATACTTATGTTCATGGCTACCAAGAACATCTATGTCGCAGACAGCGACGTGGAACTCTTCGATACGGCTGCGGATTGCGCGGGAAGCATGTCCGCCGCTGTCGTAGCCGGGCTGCGCCTGTATGTGGAGCGGCACAACAAGGAGACGGAGCGCACCCGAATGACCCAGATCGAACTCGACGTTCAAGACGGCCCGGTCGTCACGACCAAGCGCTTCACAGGTCGCAAGTTGCTCCGCTACGAACTGCGCGATGGCCTGCGAGTCGTGACCTTTCGCGTCTACCTGACTGCGCGGGAGCAAATTGCCATTCACACGCGCAACGACCCCGACTGGTCTCGTCTGTCCTCGCCGAGTGAAGACAACCCAGTCTGGGAAGACGAGCGGACCTGGGACGCTGATTGGTGGTCGACCGGCGAACGCAGCCTCCGAGTCTTCCCCGACCTCGATGCGGCGGCGGCCGAGCTCCCCGCCGAAGTTCTCAACGCCATCCGCAACGCTCTCACCGAGCCTGCCGTCGAAAACCTCGACATCTGAGCAGCACCTGCCGCTGCCAGAATGGATGTTCGCCGAACTTCCACCACCACAGACCGCCGCAGCGTCCTGGACCTTGAAGTTCCCGCCAAAACCGTCAATATTCATCGGAACTTCTAGGTGTTGCCCTTCATTCGTGCTGTGGTGTCGAACGCGGCGAGCTCGGCAGGGTGGAGCTGGTGCTGGACGACGAAGGAGCGTTCTTTGATGCGCCAGAGTCCTTGTCCGGTGCCGAGTCCTGGGAGGAGTTTCTGTTCGGTGCCGGTGAGTCCGAGGGCTGCGGCGGTGGCTCCGAGTTGGTCGGGTTCTTGTCGGTAGATGATCCTGGTCTCCGCGTTCGCCAGCAGGCTGTTCGCGAGTGCGCGCATCGCGGAGCCGGAGTCGCCGACGTTGTCGAGGTCGGTGAGTTTGTGGAAGATCAGCATGTTCGCGATGCCGTAGTGCCGTGCGAGTCGCCATTGCGCGTCCATGCGGCGTAGGAGGGCGGGGTGGGCCATGAGTCGCCAGGCTTCGTCGTAGATCACCCACCGGTGCCCGCCATTTGGGTCCATCAGCGCCGACTCCATCCACGCCGACGAGCATGTCATCAACACCGAGATCAACGTGCTGTTCTCCGCCACCCGCGACAAGTCCAGGCTCACCATCGGCAGCGACGGGTCAAACCTGACCGTCGATGGACCATCGAACAGCCCCGCGAGGTCGCCGGCGACGAGGCGGCGGAGGGCGTGGCCGACGAGCCGGCCGTCCTCTGCCAGCCTCCCGTCGGTGTCGGTCGCGGGGTCAGGGGCGAGGATACGGTCGACGACCATCGGCAGGATTGGCACGTCAGCGGTGCGGACGGTGTCTTGGAGGGCGAGGTCGATCGCGGTGTGCTCCAACGGTGACAGCACCCGATCCAGGACGGTCTCTGCGAGCGCGCCGATGAGTTCCCGGCGGCGGGACGCGACTTGCGCCGCCCATTCCGCATCGCTCACCCCGGATGTGCGGTGGCCTTCATCAAGGGGGTTGAGCCGGTTACGGAGCCCATGCCCGAGCACGATCGCCCGCCCGCCGACCGCCTCCGCGACAGCCGTATGCTCACCCTTTGGATCGCCGGGCACATACACGCGGCGACCAAACGGGATCGACCTCGTGTAGAGGGACTTGGCGAGGGAGGATTTGCCGGAGCCGACGATCCCGGCGAGGACGATGTTGGGGGCAGTGATGAGGCCGCGGGCGTAGAGGGTCCAGGGGTCGTAGACGAAGGAGCCGCCGG
>NZ_JBQDVP010000101.1:0-4359 GCF_052102115.1 Microbacterium sp. | reverse complement strand
CCAGCTGACGATCGTCGCCGGCAACGCGGCGCTCATCGCCTGACACGACTCACCTCGGACGCGCCCGTCTGTCACCTGACCGGTGGCGGCGGGCGCGTTCTCGCGGTACGGGTATTCATGAAAATCCTCCTTCCTCCTTCTGAGACCAAGCACGCCGGCGGATCCGGTGCGTCGCTGAATCTCGAGACGCTTGCTCTGCCCGCGCTGACAGTGCAGCGCACGGCGGTGATCGACGCCCTCGTCGCGCTGGCGGACGACCCTGCCCGCGCACAGCGTGTGCTCAAACTCAGCGACCGGCAGCGCGGCGATATCGATCACAACCGTGCGCTGCGGACATCGCCGACGATGCCTGCGATCGACCGCTACACCGGGGTGCTCTACGACGCGCTGGATACCGGGGCGTTGGATGCTGCCGCGAGAAGGTGGCTGGGACGGCATGTCTGGGTGCACGCGGCGCCGTTCGGTCCGGTCGGAGCGCTCGAGGGCATCCCGGCGTACCGGCTCGCAGCGGGAACCGCGCTGCCCGGCATCGCGCCGCTGCGCCGGCACTGGGCGGATGCTGTGACCGCAGCCATTGCGCAGCATTCGCCGCCGTTCGTGCTGGATCTGCGCAGCGAGGCCTATGTCGCTCTCGGACCGCTTCCGGCATCCGTGGCATCGGCCTACGTGCGCGTCGTCACGGAGCAGGGGCGTGCGCTGAATCACTTCAACAAGAAGGCGAAGGGTGAGCTCGTTCGAGCCCTCGCCGAGGACCGCCCGCATGTTCGGTCCCTGGCCGGACTGCGCGCCTGGGCGGACGAGCGGGGGATCGAAATCCGTGACGGCGGCGACGCCGGAGTGATCGAGCTCGTCGTCGCGTCCTGACTCCGACCGCGTGTGCCTGTTGCTCTGCGCTCTGGGCACGCTAGTGTGTTTCACGCGATGCGGAAAGCGTCGCTCTTTCCATGGAGGGGCAAATGGACTCTTACTACTACGACACAGGTGCCGCGGCTTTCCTCGGCATGATCGTGCTCTTCAGTTTCATCATCGCGATCGCCGGCTATGTGTTGACATCGCTGTTCCTGATGAAGATCTTCGAGAAGGCCGGCGTCCAGGGCAAGTGGCGCGCGTGGATCCCGGTGTACAACAGCATGATCTTCCTCAAGCTGGGTGATCTGAGCCCGTGGCTGATCCTGTACGCCGTCGGTGCGACGATCCTGCTGAGCTGGATCCCGGTGATCGGTCAGATCGTCGGCCTCGCCGCATTCGTCCTGATGGTCCTCGCCGCGTACCGCGTGGGACAGAAGCTGCAGAAGGAGGGCGCCTGGGTCGTCCTCTACATCTTCCTCGCCATCGTCTGGCTCGGAATCAACGCCTTCGACAAGTCGCGCTGGAACACCCAGCTCGCCCCCGCTGGCTGGGCAGGCAACAGCTTCTTCGGTGACCGCACGGTCTGGGATGGCATCCCCGTACAGTCTTCGGCCGCAGCGGCGCCCGGCTCGGTGCCCGGCTTCGGCGCACCGCAGGGCTACCAGCAGCCGGCCCCGGGCTACCAGCCCCCGGCAGGCGGTCAGCAGGCCCCCGGCTACCAGCCTCCCGCTCCCGGCTACCAGCCCCCGGCCGCACCCGCGACGCCTCCGGCTGCACCGGCGAACCCGCCCGCTGCGCCGACGCCGCCCCCGGCTGCTCCGGCGAACCCGCCTGCGGCTCCGACGCCTCCTCCGGCTGCGCCGACCAACCCGCCGACCACGCCTCCTCCGGCTGCGCCCCCGGCACCGCCGGCCCCGCCCGCGGACCCCAACAACCCGCCGGCCTGATCTCGTGACGAAGGACCCTCGAGGAATCGAGGGTCCTTCGTCATCTGCACGCCGTGGCTCCGATAACGTAGATACATGGCCCGACCTGCCGCACCCACTCCGGAGGCCCCACTTGTCTGAGACGCACACGCATACGCAACGCGTCGCCGTCTCCGAGGACGATGAGATCGTGCTGACGTGGGCTGGCGTCACTGACACCGGGCTCCGACGCGACAACAACCAAGACGCCTTCCTCGCGGAGTTCCCGCTCTTCGTCGTCGCCGACGGCATGGGCGGTCACGCCGGCGGCGAGATCGCCAGCCAGAGCACCGTGACGCGTCTGAAGGATGTCGTGGAGTCGGGCACTGTGACGACCGATGCCATCGAGGATGCGCTCGAGCATGCCGTCGAGGACATCGCTTCGCATCCGGACACCACCGACGAGGGCACCGGAACCACGCTCACCGGTGTGTTCTTCGACGTCGTCGATGGTGAGCCGCGCTGGGTGTCGATGAACATCGGCGATTCGCGGGTGTACCTGCTCCGCGAGCAGCGCCTGGTGCAGGTCACCACCGATCATTCCGTCGTCCAGGAGCTCATCACCTCGGGGCGGCTCAGCCCCGAGGAAGCCGACGGCCACCCGTACAGCAACGTGATCACGCGCGCCGTGGGTGCCAGCGAGCTCACTCCACCCGACTACCTCGGCATCGAGGTGCAGGACGGCGACCGGTTCGTGGTCTGCTCGGACGGGCTGACGAAGGAGCTCACCGACTACGGCATCCAGCACTTCCTGCGCGAGCACGACGACCCCGCGGTCGCCGTGGACGCCATGATCGCCGCCGCGCTCGAGAACGGCGGCCGCGACAACGTCACGGTGATCGTCGTGAAGATCGAGCGCTCCGGTCACGATGCCGAAGCGGATGCCACGACGGCCAGGGTCGACACGATCGACGAGACGTCGGACTCGTCCTCCACATCCGAGGCCGACGCCGAATAGCCCGCGAGGCTGTGGACAACCCCGTTCACTGACCTTCGATCCCGTGCAATGGGAGCATGGATCTCGAACCACTGACTCTTCCGGCTGCCGCCGAAGACCCACCCCGCCAGCCCATCCCCGTGCTCGCCGCCGTCGTACCGATGGCGGCCGGGGTCGTGCTGTGGCTCATCACCGGTTCGGTGTTCTCGCTGTGCTTCGCCGCCCTCGGGCCGCTCATGATGGGTGCGTCGCTGCTGGACGGTCTGCGCACGCGTCGCCGCGCTCGCCGGCAGTCGGCCGAGCAGGAGCGCGAGGGATGGAGCCGGGCCGAGCACGAGCTGCGTCGTCGTCATCGGTTGGAGCGTCGCCAGCTGTGGCGGGCGCATCCGGATGCCGCGGTCAGCGTGCAGGACCCGCCGCTGCGCGATCTGCAGCCCGTCGATGAAGCGACGCCGATCGTCGTCGGGACGGGCGTGCGCCGCAGCGAACTGCGGGTGACCGGAGACGGTGGCGAGCGTGGGCGCGCGTTCCGGGAGCGATCGTCCCGCGTGTCGGATACTCCGATCGTCGTACCGATCGGGCGCGGGGTGTGCCTGCGCGGACCGCTGCCGGTGGTCGCCGCCGCGGCACGGGCGCTCATCGTGCAGCTCTGCCTGCGCCACGCCCCCGCCCAGCTCGCTCTGACCGGAGACGGCTTGGAGGCGCTCGGCGTCGCCGGCTTCCCGCACGCCGGACGGCCGCGGCGCGGCGCCTGGCGGCTGGCGGTCGTGGTCGGTGACGGCGACGCCGAGGATGCCGCATCGCAGATCAGACTGCGCAGTGCCGACGGAGAGGTGCCCGAGGGGATCACCACGGTCGTGGACTGCGACGACCCCTCGCACGGACGGCTGCGCACGGCGAGCGGCACGGAGGACATCACCGTCGAATGCCTTTCGCGTCCGCAAGCGGTGGCGGTGGCGGCATCCAGTGTTCAGCGCGAGGGGGACGTCGCCCAGCTGCCCGACGTTGTCGCGCTCGGTGAGATCACCGACGATGGCGCGCTTCCCGGGCTCGGCGCGGTGATCGGGCGCACGGAGAGCACCGAGCTCGTGATCGACCTCGTCGAGGACGGACCGCACGCGATCGTCACCGGCATGACCGGATCGGGGAAGAGCGAACTGCTCGTGACATGGATCGCCTCGATGGCGCGGACGCACAGCCCGGAAGAGGTGGCCTTCGTCCTGGCGGACTTCAAGGGCGGTACGGCGTTCGACCCGCTCCGTGACCTTCCGCACGTCTCGGCCGTGATGACCGACCTCGATGACGAGGGTGCACGACGCGGCGTGGAGAGCCTGACAGCCGAGCTGCGGCGGCGCGAAGAGGTGCTGGCGGGGCTCGGTGCGCGCAACATCACCGAGTCGGGCGGCCGGCTCGGACGCCTGGTGATCGTCGTCGACGAGTTCGCCGCGCTCGTGCAGGAGCATCCTGATCTCGCTGCCGTCTTCACCGACATCGCCGCTCGCGGTCGTGCGCTGGGCATGCACCTGATCCTCGGCACCCAGCGGGCGGCCGGTGTGATCCGCGACGCTCTCGCGGCGAACTGCCCGCTGCGGGTCAGCCTGCGGGTGT
>NZ_JBQDVP010000100.1:0-4459 GCF_052102115.1 Microbacterium sp. | reverse complement strand
ACGGCGGCGGCGAAGAGACCCCACTTGACGAGTTCAGCAATGCTGAGCGCCTTGCCATCCGGGACGAATGTCGCCGACGTATTCGGACGCTGGAAGATCGCCTCGCCATTGGCCAGCGCGGCCTCTGCCACGGCTCGGCTCCTGATTCCGACGGGTGGGTGCGCGCCCACGACGCGATCTGGGCCGTTCGCCACGAGGGCCGTTACCCGGGAGTGTCAATCGATGCCGTTGCCGTTCGGGCCTGCGATCAGGGTGTCCTCAATGAGTTGAGTGAGGAGTTCGCATTCGACCGTGCAACGACATACGGCGGCGGCGCCCGGGTGATGCGGCGACTCATGTCGTACTTGTACCCCTCGGACACTGATCTCGTAGCGTTCCGCACCCTCCTTCAGCTGGAGACCGGGGCGGCGCCCGAAGAGTGGTCACGAGTCACGCTCAGTGACATCGAAACTGCGACCGACGCTATCCACGTGCGGTTGCACAAGGCGCGTGCTCGTCGCAGTCGCACGGTCCGTTGTGCGCTTACCCACGACGGCCGCACAGGCTGGCGTGCCGGTGATCTCCTGCGACGGCTAATTGCTGTGACCAAGCACGCGCGTGACGAGATGACGGCCAATCTCGCACCGGATGCCGAATCACTGTTCCTGACCGTGAACCGCACAAGTACCAGGCATCTCGCTGCCCGCGCGGAGTCCTTCTCCCGTAGACCGTTCAGCTCCATACTGACCTCGATATCACCCTCAATCTCTCACCCACACGATGCGCGTCGCCTGCGCAAGACCGTCAAGAGCGTGCGTGCCGCAGTGCTGCGCAGCGCGGATGTCGCGGCCGGTGACGACCACAGCGTCGAGGTCTACCAACGCCACTACGCCCAAACGACCACGGTCCACGTGCTGGCAGGCGCCGCCGTAAACGCTGCCCAGCAGCAAGTCTTCACCCGAATACAGCGTGGTCCCATCTTCGTGAACGCTCATGCACACTCCGTCGATGGAGAAGCCGATGACACACTGGCGGAAGCCGCAGCCGCGGAGGTCACCGCGAGTTCGACGGATCGCGAGATGAACGTTGCACACTGCGCGTCGCCGTACGAGTCCCCGTTCAGCCCCGCGGGGCGTCTGTGTGAGCATCGACCCTCGATGTGCTTCGCGTGCCCGAACGCAATAGTTTTCGCAGACCACCTGCCCCGGATTATTGGTTACCGCGAGGTGCTGCGAAGTTACGAGAACGAGATGTCCCCGGCGCAGTTCGCCTCGGTCTACGGCCAGCAGGTAGCGAACATCGAACAGGTCCTAGACATGTTTTCGCAAGAGCAACGCGACCAGGCCTCCAGAGACATCCAGGACGTCGCCGAGCGCGTTCACGTTCCGCTTGCCCAGCGAGGAGCCCATCTATGACCACACACCGCCTGCTTGCCTCGGACCAACCTGGACCAGACAGCGACTACTGGTCCCCGGAGATGCCGGTCCTTCAGCACCGCCACCTCGAGCATGACCTTCCCGTGCCCGTGTTCGGCGAGTCGAAAAGATGGGATCTTCGCTCACTGGGGTGGAACCCCGCTGCTGGCCGCCACTCTGCGGTGCTGCTGTTCGACAGGTTCGACACCGAGTGGAACCTTCGCGCTCGAGAGCTCGCTATCGCGCAGCTCAACCCGGTGCACAGCATCGTGCGCCGCCAACGCATCCACCTGTCCGCTCAGCCCGTGCATGTGAAGACCATCCGAGCCAAGCTCGACGGACTACGGCGATTTGCTGCCTGGCACTCCGAGAACCTCGGCGAGATCCCGCTACGAGAGCTTCGCCAGACCGACCTTGACCGTTTCCTGATCGATGCCAAGGCGCACGCGGCCACCTCCGCCGTGACATCCGCGGTCAGTGCTATTCGCGATCTGCACACCTACGGCGCGCTCCTCACCGGCGGTGGCCTCTCGTTCGTGCCCTGGGGCGATGAGACAACAGCGGTACTCAGCGGTCGGCGAGTCAGCGCAGAACTCAGCACCCCGGTGATCCCCCCTGCGGTATGGTGGCCGCTTCTACGGGCCTGCTGGCAGTACATCGACGTGTTCTCCCACGACATCTTCAACGCCTCTGACGAATGGGCAGCACTCGACCGACCTCGAGGTGAACGTCGACGCGTCACCGACTCCGACGCCATGCTCGAGGCATGGTTGCGAGCTCCCGACAGTTGTGTGCCCCTGCATCGGCTGACCTACGGACGATTCACAAAAGGTGAGATCCACTGGACGCTTCTGTCGCTGCTGATCTCCGACGGGCACAGCAAGCATCTGTTCACCGACAAGGCGAATCCCGCCGTCGGATCAAGGCGGCAGAAGATCCGGAATGCATTGAATACCGGCACGATCACATCCATCCGCGGTGGTCTCCTCACCCGTCCGGCAGAGGTCGAACGCCTCGACGGTTCGAGCGGGCCCTGGATCGACGGATTCGACCCGGCCACGATCCGAGAACAGATCAAGATCCTGCGCAACGCGTGCTACGTGTTCTGCGCGGCGCTGACGATGATGCGCGACTCCGAACTGCTGAGCATCAAGAAGGGCTCCCTCACGACATTCCATGGAGCCCCCGCCGTCACCTCACTGCTCCGGAAGGGGCGCAATGGAACGCGGCGTCGCAACTGGTGGATCACCGAACCCGTCGCGCAAGCGATCGTCGTCGCAGAACGGCTCGCACTCAGTGACGACGTCTTCGGATCGACCCGGCAAAATCACCAGCCCGACGAGCGTTTCGCACGCTTCGATCGCCATGAGCAGTTGGGCTATTTCATCCCGCAGATCAACGCACTCGGCCCGGCTGCCGGACTCGAACACATCCCAGAGGCCCACTTGGCGCCGCACATGTTCCGCCGGACAATGGCCGTGATTACCGCCCAACAGCCCGACGGCGAGATCGCCCTGGGCATCCAGCTCAAGCATGCAGCTCGTCGTGCCGTCTCCAACGCCACGACCTCGGGATACGCGACCGAGACTCCGGAATGGGCCGCCGAGTTCGAGCACGAGCTTCAGGACGCCGTCGCGGCACGCCTGGTCGGCCTGTGGGCAACCAAGGGCGACGCGGAGATCCGCCTCGGTGGCGCAGGTGCCCAGCGCTTCCGTGACGAGATCGCTCAGGTAGAAAATGTCATGGAGAACGAGGTGAAAGTGGGCGACGAGCGGACACTCCGAACACTCCTTCGCGACCACTTCAGCACGCTGCGCTGGGGCACGCTCAACCACTGCCTCGGCATCCGCGAACAGGCAGCATGCCTCCAAGACCTCCCGGCCGCTGTCGCCGCCGACGGGGTCATGCCTAACCGTTGCCAACCAGCCACCTGCAGGAACTCCGTGGTCACCGACGAACACGCCTCGATATGGATCGCAGAGGAACAGGACCTCCTCCACAAGCTCGAAGACCGCAAAATGGCCCCGCACAGCCGCGAGCAACTCGAGTCAGAACTCGCAGAAGTCCAGAAGATCACCCGGAGGTTCCCCGATGACTGACCGTACCCAACAGTCCGACTCCGAGATCAAGCTACGCGCCGCCATGGAACAGCTGCTCTCCGGCAACGCCGAACGGACCGACGGGCGCCTGATCAAGGAGAACCTCTACCGAGAGGCAGGTGTTAGTCGAGCGACTATGAACCGCGCCCGCTCTGTTCTCGAAGAATGGTCACGCCGCGTCGACGGCACTCAACCGCGTGACCAAGAGATCGAAACACTACGGCGCGAGCTGAGCGAGAAACGGGCCGACGCCCGGCGTCTTCGCGAGCGGATCCAGGGCCTCGAAGAGCAGCTGACCATCGCAGCAACCGCGACCGCCGAGCTTCACATCGAAAATCAGCTCCTACGCGGCGAAGACCGCACACGCGTCGTCACGCCTATACGACAACCTCGCCGCCACGAAACCTGAGACGCAGCGGAGCATTGAAAACTAGCCATCGGGTAAAGGAAGCATAGAAGCATCACCAGCTTCAGAGAGCGATAGACTCGTTGGCATGTCCGAAAACCCACGCCTCCCCGCTGAGCAGCAGGCGCGTGTCCTGATCGACTCTCAGCTCCGTGCGGCAGGGTGGGTCGTGCAAGATGGCAAAGCGACGAACTTATTCGCAGGAGACGGGGTCGCAATTCGCGAGGCGGTGATGGCTCCTGGCCATGGCCGTGTGGACTACTTGCTGTATGTTAACAAGAGAGTCGTGGGAGTGATCGAAGCCAAGCCTGTGGGCACACCACTTTCGGGGGTGGAGTGGCAGTCCGCTATGTATGCCGGTGGGCTTCCCGAGTCGCATCGGCAACGCGCAGACCTCCGGGACGGGCGGCTCCCGTTCGCGTTCGAAGCATCCGGATCCGAGACACACTTTACCAACGGCTTCGACCCCGACCCGCGATCGCGGCAGATCTTCAGTTTCCCCAGACCCTCAACGCTCGCGCGGATCATCCGTGACGCCGTCACCGACTCAGAGGCCCCAA
>NZ_JBQDVP010000099.1:0-4541 GCF_052102115.1 Microbacterium sp. | reverse complement strand
CAGCCGATCAGGACGAGCCAGCAGGAGAGCACCGCGCACACGATCGAGGCGATCAGGGTGGTCGCGAGGGCGCGGACCATGAAGTCGTAGCTGAGGGGGTCGAGGAAGAAGTCGATCAGGTTCATCAGTTGTCGCCTCGGTTCAGGACGTCGAGGCCGAAGGCCAGGGCGAGGTTGTCGGGCTGGAGTACCTCGTTCGGGTCGCCGTGCATGAGCACGCGGCGCATGAGGAGCACGGCCTCGTCAGCGAGGCCTGGCAGGGCGTGGAGGTCGTGGGTGGAGACGAGGATGGTGGCCCCGTCGTCGGCAAGCTCGCGCAGCAGTCGGGTGATCGTGGCCTCGGAGCGTTTGTCGACTCCGGCGAACGGCTCATCCAACAGCAGGATCGTCGCCCCTTGGGCGATGCCCCGGGCGACGAAGGCGCGTTTCTTTTGGCCGCCGGAGAGCTGTCCGATCTGCCGGTTCGCGTACTCGGTGAGCTCCACTCGTTCCAGGGCGTGGTCGACGGCTTCGTGATCGGATCTTTTCGCGTGGCGGGTGAATCCCATGTGCCCGTAGCGGCCTGTCATGATGACATCGCGTACGGTCACCGGGAATGCCCAGTCGACGTCCTCGCTCTGTGGCACGTAGCCGACGATCCCGGACTTGCGTGCCTTGGTCGGGTTCTGGCCGTTGACAAGGACGGTGCCGGAGTCAGGGCGCAGCAGACCCATGATGGTCTTGAACAGGGTGGACTTCCCGGATCCGTTCATGCCCACGAGTCCGCATACCCGGCCGGCCTGGATGTCGAGGGTGGCGTGGTCGAGGGCGAGGACCTCGCCGTAGTGAACGGTGACGTCGTGCACCGAGATCGCTGTCTTCATCAGTTGCGTGCCGTCAGTGCGTCGATGATGGTGGTCGCGTCGTGGCGGATCAGCTCGAGGTAGGTCGGGACCGGGCCGTCGGCTTCGGAGAGGGAGTCGACGTAGAGGGTGCCGCCGAAGATCGCGTCGGTGGCTTCGACGACCTGCTGCATCGGGGCGGCAGACACGGTGGACTCGCAGAACACCGCTGGCACATCGTTGTCGCGCACGAACTCGATCGCGGAGGTGATCTGCTGGGGGGTGGCCTGCTGCTCGGCGTTGACCGCCCAGATGTACTTCTCGGTGAGCCCGGCGTCCCGTGCGAGGTAGGAGAACGCACCCTCGCAGGTGACCAGTGCCCGCTGGTTGTCCGGGAGTACCGACAGCGCGTCGACCAGTTCGTCCTGCACGGTCTGCAACTCGGCCTTGTACGCCTCACCGTTGGCCTCGTACGCGCTCGCGTTCTCGGGGTCGAGGTCGCTGAACGCGTCGACCATGTTGTCGACATAGATCTGCACGTTCAACGGGCTCATCCACGCGTGCGGGTTCGGCATCCCCGCGTAGGCGTCCTCGGTGATGTCGATCGTCTCGACTCCCTCGCTGACGACGACATGGGGCACGTCCATGCCCTCGACGAACTGTCCGAACCACGCCTCGAGATTCATCCCGTTGTCGAGGATGAGCTCCGCCTCCGACGCCCTGCGAATATCTCCCGGAGTCGGCTCGTAGCCGTGGATCTCCGCCCCGACCTTCGTGATCGACTCCACCCGCAGATGGTCACCGGCGACGTTCTCGGCGATGTCCGCAAGAACGGTGAACGTCGTCAACACCACCGGACGCTCATCGTCAGCTCCCGCATCGTTCTCGCCGGATGTCGCGCATCCAGCAAGAGAGAGCGCGAGCACAGACGCTGCCAGCAGCGGCACGGCACGGCGGGAGAAGAAGCGGGAGTTTCGTGGCATGGATGGTTCCTTAGCTGAACGGGTGACGGGGTGCGGGTGGAAGTTCACGTGAGTGGTGGAAGCGGAGGACTTGGGGGCGGGCAAGCGCGATGGGATGCGGCGATGAAGTGGTCGAGCTTGTCGGGTGCTTCTCCGCGCAGGTATACGCCGAGCATGCGCAGGAGGTTCAGCATCACCGCTTCGGGGTCGGAAGACGTTCGCAACAGGCGAGCCGCAGCGTCATGGTCGGCGTCTCGCACGGATTGAAACAAGGTGATGGCCTCCAGCCACGCACCCTCACTGCGCTCGTCCACGTGCGTTCGTCCCATACCCCACAGCATAGTGTTCGGCATGCCGTAGTTCCAAACATGGGCGTGGCGTAGACAAACAAAGTACATCGATGTTATTACTAGATACGCCACTCCAAACATCGGTGAGGCACAACATGTAGTGGTCGGTGGCGTGTCGCGTCACAGCCAGAGAGAGCGAGGAGGATCGCCATGCCTGCCCTACCCGAGTCCCGGCGCGCAGCGCCCTCTGTGCGCGAGCTCGCCGCCGCCGAGTCGCCTGATCTCGTGTTCTTCTCGAGCGTGTCGGAGAACACCCGCCGCTTCGTCGACCGGCTCGACCGGCCCGCGGTCCGTATCCCGCTGCGGCCCCGGGTGGAGGGGCTGATCCGGGTCGCGCGGCCCTTCGTGCTCGTTGTCCCCACGTACGGCGGCGGGGAACGTGCCGGGGCGGTGCCGAAGCAGGTGATCTCGTTCCTCAACGACCCCGCGAACCGGGCACTGATCCGGGGGGTGATCACGGCGGGGAACACGAACTTCGGCGAGCACTACTGCCTCGCCGGTCCCGTCATCTCTGCGAAATGCCAGGTCCCGGAGCTGTACCGCTTCGAGCTGCTCGGCACGCAGCGCGATATCGAACACGTGAACAACGGCCTGACCCGCTTCTGGGAGCAGGCCTCCGACAATCTGACATCCATTGAGAGGAAGACCGCATGACCATCATCTCCCCAGAAGCCCCCGCCCGCACCGGGATCGGCGCGCGGAAGGACTACCACGCCCTCAACGCGCAGCTGAACCTGTTCGCCCCGGACGGGTCGATCCAGTTCCACAAGGACCGGGAAGCCGCCGAAGAGTACCTGCGCCAGCACGTCATCCCGAACACGAGAACCTTCCCGAGCGTGGCCGAGCGCCTGGAGTGGCTGGTCGCGAACGACTACTACGAGCGGGCATTCCTCGACGCGTACGCCCCGGAGTTCCTCACCAACCTGCACGAGCGCGCCCACAGGGCCGGGCACCGCTTCCAGACCTTCCTCGGCGCGTTCAAGTTCTTCACCTCCTACGCCCTGAAGACGCTCGACGGCACCACGTACTTGGAAGGTTTTGAGGAGCGTGTCGTCGCCACCGCGCTCTTCCTCGGCCAGGGCGACGAGGCCCTTGCGACCCGGCTTGTGGACGAGATGCTCTCCGGCCGGTTCCAGCCTGCGACACCGACATTCCTGAACGCGGGCAAAGCGCAGCGCGGCGAGCTCGTCTCCTGCTTCCTGCTCCGCCTGGAGGACAACCTCGAATCCATTGGACGCAGCGTCAACTCCGCGCTGCAGCTGTCCAAGCGTGGGGGCGGGGTGGCGTTGTTGCTGACGAACCTGCGTGAGACCGGGGCGCCGATCAAGCAGATCGAGAACCAGGCTTCCGGGGTGGTGCCGGTGATGAAGATCCTCGAAGACAGCTTCAGCTACGCCAACCAGCTCGGTGCCCGGCAAGGAGCCGGAGCCGTGTATCTCCACGCGCACCACCCCGACATCCTGCGCTTCCTCGACACGAAGCGGGAGAACGCGGACGAGAAGATCCGCATCAAGACGCTCTCCCTCGGCGTCGTGATCCCCGACGTCACCTTCCAGCTCGCGAAGGAGAACCGGGACATGCACCTGTTCAGCCCCTACGACGTCGAGCGCGAGTACGGGAAGCCGCTGTCGGATCTGTCGGTGAACGACCACTACGACGAGCTGGTCGCGAACCCGCGGGTGCGGAAGACCACGATCAGCGCACGGGAGTTCTTCAAGACCCTCGCCGAGCTGCAGTTCGAATCCGGATACCCCTATGTGCTGTTCGAGGACACCGTCAACCGCGCGAACCCGCTGCAGGGGTGGATCAACATGTCCAACCTCTGCAGCGAGATCCTCCAGGTCAACACCCCGTCCCGTTACGACGCCGCGATCGGGTACGAGCAGGTCGGCCGGGACATCTCCTGCAACCTTGGCTCCCTCAACATCGCGCAGGCCTTCGCCTCACCGGACTTCGGCGCGACGGTCGAGACCGCGGTGCGGGCACTCACGAGCGTGTCCGATCAGACCGACATCGACGCGGTCCCCTCGATCGCGGCCGGGAACGACGCGTCGCACGCGATCGGGCTCGGGCAGATGAACCTGCACGGGTTCCTCGCCTCACAACGCATCCGCTACGGCAGCGAGGAGGGCATCGACTTCACCGACATCTACTTCCTCACCGTCACCTACCACGCTCTGCGCGCCTCCAATCGGATCGCCATCGAACGCGGCACGGCCTTCGCCGGCTTCGAGACCTCCGCCTACGCCGACGGCACGTACTTCGATAAGTACACCGAGCGTGACTGGCAGCCCGCCACCGAACGCGTCCGCGCCCTCTTCGCCGAGGCAGGCGTCGCGATCCCCACCCGCGGCGACTGGGCGCAGCTGCGGGAATCGGTGCGGCAGCACGGCATCTACAACGCCTACC
>NZ_JBQDVP010000098.1:0-4586 GCF_052102115.1 Microbacterium sp. | reverse complement strand
CAACCACCCCTCGCCCTGCAGTCGCAGGAACGCCTCACGCACCGGAGTGCGACTCATACCAAGCTCGTTGGCCACCATCCCCTCGCTGATCATGCTTCCCCCAAGTAACGCGCCATCCAAGATCTGGGCACGCAAATGGTGGTAGGCAACCTCGGACGCGGATGCATGGCTAGCGGCACCAGATTCGGTCACGCTTGCCCCCCCCTTGTTTCTGAATACAACATAGATACTAGTCGCATACTCTACAAAAGACAACAAGAGAATGGCGGGGTGTTTTTACGGCGCGGCCTGAGCCAGCCTGGGCACAGGTTGTGGGAGTGGACCTGCCGAAAACGATCGTTTGCGGCGCGGTGAGTGAAGGCACACCAGATCGAATGCCAGAAACGTGCGCCGTAAGCGGGTTTCGGTAGGCGTATTCGGTGGGGTGTGAGCCGGATGTACTTACACCCAGGCCCCAGAGATGTCGCGCCTGGGGTGAAGCCGTTCCAATAGGTCATCAATCACTGTATAGTTCAGTGTGTGCTGACTATTTCCTCACGCCTCGATGTCATGAACCGGCTCGGCCGGGCCATGGCCGATCCCACGCGTTCCCGAATCCTAATGTCTCTGCTCGGTGGACCGAGCTACCCGGCTGTGCTCTCTCGTGAGCTGGAGCTGACGCGTTCGAACGTGTCGAACCATCTCACCTGCCTGCGTGACTGCGGGATTGTCGTTGCCGAGCCGGAGGGTCGCCAGACTCGTTACGAGATCGCCGACCCGCATCTTACGGCTGCGCTCGTCGCGCTCGTGGACGTGACGCTGGCGGTCGATGAGCACGCGCCGTGCGTGGACTCTGCGTGCACGGTGGCTGGCTGCTGTGGGACGGGGGCGGACGCGTGAGCGCGGCGTGTGGCTGCGAGCACGAGCCTGCCCAGCCTGCCACTGCGGCGGAGGATGAGACCGAAGAGGTGGTGCGGCCCTGGTGGAGGGACCGTGGGATCATGGTGCCGGTCTTCTCCGGTGTCGCATTCCTGGCCGGTCTGATCCTTGAATGGTCCGGCCTCGAGACCCCGGCGCTGGTGTTGTTCTGGGCCGGTCTGCTCCTCGGTGCGTCGACGTTCACGCCCGGCGCGATCCGGAAACTGTTCAAGGGCAAGCTCGGTATCGGGCTGCTGATGACGATCAGCGCGATCGGCGCGGTCATCCTCGGCTACGTGGAGGAGGCTGCAGCTCTGGCGTTCTTGTACTCGATTGCTGAGGCGCTCGAGGACAAGGCGATGGACCGTGCCCGGGGCGGGCTGAGGGCGCTGCTGAAGCTCGTGCCGGAGACAGCGACCGTGCTGCAGAACGGCGTCTCTGCGCAGGTGCCCGCGAGAGAGCTGACGGTCGGCCAGGTCATGGTGGTCCGTCCCGGCGAGCGGATCGCAACCGACGGGATCGTCCGTTCTGGCCGCTCCAGCCTGGACACCTCGGCGATCACCGGGGAGTCGATCCCCGTCGAGGTCGAGCCCGGCGATGCGGTGTCGGCCGGTGCGATCAACAGCGCCGGCGCGCTGGAGGTCGAAACGACCGCTGCGGGCACCGACAACTCGCTCACCACGATCGTGGAGCTGGTCGAGAAGGCGCAGACCGAGAAGGGCGAGCGTGCACGTCTCGCGGACAGGATCGCCCGCCCGCTCGTACCCGGCGTTCTGATCCTCGCAGCGCTCGTCGCGATCATCGGGTCGCTGCTGGGCCATCCAGAGGTGTGGATCACCCGCGCGCTTGTCGTGCTGGTCGCCGCTTCTCCGTGTGCGCTGGCGATCTCGGTGCCGCTGACGGTCGTCGCCGCGATCGGCGCAGCAAGCAAGTTCGGCGTGATCATCAAGTCCGGCGCCGTCTTCGAGCGCTTCGGCACGGTCCGCCACGTCGCGGTCGACAAGACCGGCACCCTCACCCGCAACGAACCTGCGGTCACCGCGGTGCTCACTGCGAACGGCGTGACCGAGACACAGGCGCTGGCCTGGGCGGCCGCACTGGAGCAGCACAGCACGCATCCCCTTGCCTCTGCGATCACCGCCGCGGCCCCGGGCACACCGGCAGCTGCAGATGTGACCGAGCAGGCCGGGCACGGCATCGACGGCACTGTCGGCGGATCGAGAATCACCGTCGGCAGTCCTCGCTGGCTGGACGCGGGCGACCTCGGGAAGCAGGTCGCGGAGTTGGAGGAGCAGGGCATGACCGTCGTGATCGTCCACCGCGACGGAACCCCCGTCGCCGCGATCGGCGTCCGCGACGAACTGCGCCCTGAAGTCCCCGAGGTAGTCCGGACGCTCACCAACCAAGGCGTCGGCGTGACGATGCTCACCGGAGACAACGCCCGCACCGCTCGTGCACTGGCCGCGCAGGCCGGGATCAGCAACGTGCGCGCGGAACTGCGTCCCGAGGATAAGGCAACCGCGATCGGCGAGCTGTCAAAGGCGGGGCCGGTCGCGATGATCGGCGACGGAATCAACGACGCACCGGCCCTCGCTGGCGCAGACATCGGTATCGCGATGGGCGCCACCGGCTCCGACGCGGCAATCGAATCCGCCGACGTGGCCTTCACCGGCCATGATCTGCGCCTCATCCCGCGAGCGTTCGATCACGCCCGCCGCGGTCGACGGATCATCAACCAGAACATCATCCTGTCGCTGCTGATCATCACTGCACTGCTCCCGCTCGCGCTCTTCGGCGTCCTGGGGCTCGCGGCCGTCGTCCTGGTCCACGAGGTCGCGGAGGTCATCGTGATCCTCAACGGTCTGCGCGCCGCACGCACCCGCACGCCACGACTGGAAAGCTGATGCTCGCAACTATCGGTTCAGCGATCGGCCTGTTCGCGGCAACCAACATCGACGACATTGTCGTGCTCACCGTGCTGTTCCTGGCTTCCAGTCGAGGGAAGCCCCGGCCGTGGCAGATCGTCGCGGGCCAGTATCTCGGGTTCATCACCCTCGTCGTGATCAGCGTGATCGCCGCTCTCGGTCTCACCATCGTTCCGGACGAATGGGTCGGTTTCCTGGGTCTGATCCCGCTCGGCATCGGCATCTGGACGCTCATTCGCGGCCTGCGCCGTAACAGCGATGACGATGATGACGACTCCAAGATCACCGCGGTCGGACTATGGGGCGTCGCAGGGATCACGATCGCCAACGGGGCCGACAACATCTCCCTCTACACGCCGATCTTCCGCACCAGCGCCCCCAGCGACGTCGCGATCATGATCGTCGTATTCCTGATCCTCGTCGCGGTCTGGTGCGCGGCCGGCCGGCTGATCGGCACCAACAAGGCTGTTACCGAGGGGCTGGAGCGCGTCGAGCACTGGCTCGTACCGGCCGTGTTCATCGGCCTGGGCCTGTTCATCCTGATCGAATCTGGGGTCATCGTCCGTCTGATCGAGGTGCTCGCATGACCTCCTCCCAGTCAGAGGCTCATCCGCCCGCTGCGCGCAAGCTGTCGTCGACCCGGCGGCGGCAGCTCACTGGTGGAGCGCTCTTGATCGCCGTGGTCGTCGTGCTGATCGATCAGGGAACCAAGGTGTGGGCCGAAGCGACCCTCACCGACCGTGAGCGCATCCCGCTGATCGGTGACCTGCTGGGTTTGCAGCTCGCCTATAACCCCGGAGCGGCATTCTCCTTCGGGGAAGGCTTCACCTGGGTGTTCGCGCTGCTCGCTGTCGCCGCCACGGTCACAGCGATCGTGTTCGCGTTCCGAGTGCAACGCGTGAGATGGGCGATCGTCATCGGCGCGCTCGGCGGCGCTTCCGCCTCACACGCAGGCGACCGCCTTTTCCGTGACCCCGGATTCGCCCGTGGTCACGTCGTGGACTTCCTCGCCTACGGAAACTGGTTCATCGGCAACATCGCCGACATCGTAATCTTCGCCGCAGCGATCACCGGAGCAGTTTTCATGATCCGCGCCGGGGATGAGAGCACCGAGTGAGATCCGTTGTGCGGTGGTGGGACACCCATCAACTCGCCCTCTACATCGGCGCGATCGCCGTGGGCAGCCGTTGAGTGAGTTCACGCTTAGGCAGGCGGGCGGCCGCGATGTAGGCGCAGAGCCACCCACCAGCCGCATCGTCGACAGATGAAAGCGCGATCGTCTCCGAGTGCGTGCAGCTTCTTGCGTGGCAGATGTCGCCCGCAGCACGTGCACGCAACGTCCTCGTCAGTCGCCATGAGCGGAGAGCGCCTCTCGAATCTGTTCAACCGTTGGCATCCCGGCCAGCCCAGCAGGGGTGCTGTAAATACGGCAGGCGAGGTCATTGCTTCGCCCCGACCCCGGAAAGAGATCGTTGCCATCCAGGGTGATCGTGGGGGAGCCCGCGAACGAGACTGCGCCCGCGTCCTCCTCCGTCCGGATGAGTCGGTAGTGAACCTCCGATTCGTCGTGGCCTGTTTCTCGTAGCGCCTCAGAAACACGACGGCCAGCCTCAACCCAGCTGGGGCAACCGGCGATATAAAGCAGCTCAATCTCCACGACTCAATCATCCTCGACTTCGCTGTTGATGTCGTGCCCGGGCTACCACCGAAAACGATCGTTTCTGGCGACCAGGCCGACGAGGACCATCAAGCGCGCGACACGCC
>NZ_JBQDVP010000097.1:340-4775 GCF_052102115.1 Microbacterium sp. | reverse complement strand
GCAGCAGCGCGTCGTCGAAGTTCGCGCCGCCGAGGTGCTCGATGCGCACCTGCTCGCCGACCGACTGGTATCGGCCGCCCGAGCGCGTGCGCAGCACACGGGCATCGAATCGCGTGCCGCCGAGGTCGTACACGGCGAGCAGTCGACCGGATTCCAGCGGATGGGATGCCGCGAGCTGGGCCGCCGCAGCCTCGGACTCGCTGATGAGCGCGGGGTCGTCGATGCCTGCACGCTGCAGGGCCGCGCGCAGTCGTTCGAGCCGGTGCCCGCCCCACGATGCGGGGTGCGTGATCGCGACCAACTCCGGCGGATCCCCCTCCGCCGCGGTGACCTCGTCGACGATCCAGGCGCACAGGCGCGCGACGAGGTCTTCGGCGGGCACCGCGTGAACCCCGATGGCGATGGGAGTCTCTGTGCCGACATCCTGGGCGAACTCGCGTGTGAGCCGCCGCGGATCCGACGTGCCGAGCCGCTCGGCATCGGTGCCGAAGACCAGCGATCCGGTCTCGTCGATGAGCGCGGATGAGGGAGCGCTGTGCTCGCTAGCGCTTAGCGAGAACAGAACTGGAGTGTCGTATGGGCCTCGCGTCGCGTGGGCGACCGCCGCTGTGACACGACTGTTGCCGACATCAATCGCGAGAGCGAAAGGAGTGTCTCTCACGTCATTTGATGATCGCGGAGCGGGGGCACAGTCCCGTGATCGGGTGATTCGTCACTGCTGGGTGGTGCTTACCATAGTCCCCTTCGAGGCGGAGCACCAGAGAGATATTCAATTCGAAGGACTTATTTCTGCGGGGCCGGCGGCTGACGCTTCTTCGCGCGCCATTTCGTGGCATCCGCCCCATCGATCGATGCTGCGTCTGCCACAACATGCAACGGATGCTGCGAGCGAGCCGCCCGTGGACTCGTTCTGCACAGGTGTGGGGTGCGGGCGCCGCCTGTGAAGAGCGGTCCACGGAACGATACGGGAGTGGATGCTGTGCTGATGACCAAGCCCGAAGACATCCGCCTGGTGCGCGCGCGTGATCGCCGTGCCGATCCGCTCGACTACCGGCAGGTGCGCCGTCACCTGGCGTCGGAGACGGTCGTCAGAGTCGCCCCCGGCACCTACGCGACCGCGAGCAGCTGGGAATCCTTGAAGCCGATCGATCGACACCTCGTCCGGGTGCGAGAGGCGATGGAGCGCTCACGTGGACCGCTCGTGCTCTCGCATCTGGCCGCAGCCGCCCGCTGGGGCATCGACATCCTCGGCTCCTGGCCGGATCGGGTCGACACCCGCGTCGAGCGTGCGACCGGGGGACGGGCGAGCGGGCGGCTGCGCCGGCGCGCCTGGGGGATCGACGGAGTCGATGTGACCCCGTGGGAGGGACATCTCGTCACGACACCCGCCCAGACCGCTGTGGATCTCGCCTCTGTTCTCAGCTATACCTCGGCCGTGATCGTGATGGACCAGGTGCTCTGGGCGCGGCGTGGGGGCGGTGCACTCGCGACCCCCGTCGACATCGAGAGGGTGCTGCGCGAATCGGCTCCGGCCCGCGGCATCCGATCCAGCTCCTTGACGGCCGGTGGGTCTATCCCGACTTCTACTTCGCAGACTTCGACCACGCGGCAGAGTTCGATGGCGTGGGCAAGTACCTCGATCCGGCGCTGCTGAACGGCCGCACGCCGGCGCAGGCGCTGGTGGCAGAAAAAGACCGCGCCGACGGGCTCGCGCGGGTCGTCTCGAAGCTGTCGCGCTGGCGCACTCCGGCCCTGAAGGATCCGCGCGTGCTGTACGACATCCTCGTCGCGGCCGGGCTGCCGACGCGCAAGGGCCGTCCGCCCGCTGGCGCCGTCTGGCGCTGAGGCCCGTTCGCGCGGCATTCCGTGGCATCCGCCCCATCGATCGATGCCGCGATTGTCACAAGGTGTAGCGGATGCTGCGGGGCGGGGGCCCGCCTCGCGCGCCGGGACACCTAGTGTGGAGCAGTGAGCATCGAATCCACGCCGCGCACGCGGGCCGCAGGCGCAGCGTACGCCGCGGGTGCCTACCTCCTCTGGGGGTTTCTGCCGCTGTACTTCTTGCTGCTCGTGCCCGCCGGCCCCTGGGAGGTCGTCGGCGCCCGGGTGCTGTTCTCGCTCGTGTTCTGCGTGCTGCTGCTCACCGTCATGCGGGGCTGGCGCCGCATCCTGGCGATCATCCGGCAGCCGCGACTGCTCGCCTGGACCGCGCTCGCCGGCGTCCTGATCTACGGGAACTGGCAGGTGTTCGTCATCGGCACCCTCAGCGGCAATGTCATCGAGACATCGCTGGGTTACTTCATCAACCCGATCGCCACGGTACTGCTGGGCGTGTTCGTGCTGCACGAGCGCATCCGCCGATTGCAGTGGATCGCGATCGGCGTCGCCGTGGTCGCCGTCCTCGTCATCATCGTCGCGTACGGCTCCATTCCCTGGATCGCCCTGGGACTGACGGCATCATTCGGGCTCTACGGGCTGGTCAAGAAGAAGATCGGACCAGCGGTGGATGCTGTCAGCGGCCTCACCCTGGAATCCTTCTGGCTGATCCCGGTGGCCGTCGTGCAGCTGATCATCGTCGCCCAGACCACGGGGATCACCTTCGGCACGGTCAGCGTCTGGCACACCGTGCTCATGCTGTTCGCCGGGGTGGCCACGGCCGTCCCGCTGCTGCTGTTCGCCGCCGGGACGCGGCGCATCAACCTCGCGGTGATCGGGATGATCCAGTTCATCACGCCGATCATGCAGTTCCTCACCGGCGTGCTCTTGCTGCACGAGCCGATGCCCGCGGAACGCTGGATCGGATTCATCATCGTCTGGATCGCGGTCGGCATCTTCATCGTCGATCTGCTACTGGCGGCCAGATCGTCCAGATCGTTAGCGCACCGATACCCACCGGCACCCCCTGCGCCATAAAGTGGGATCACCCCGAGTATGCCCGCCATGCTCGTCGTCGCAAAGGAGCACTATGAACCGCACACAGTCGCGCACGAAGTGGCTTGCCGCCTTCGCCCTGGCAAGCGCATCGGCGCTTGTGATCACGGGCTGCGGAAGCAACGCGCCCGCACCGGAATCCGATGAAGGAACGAACACCGAGCGTCCCGCTGACGTCGACCTGACGTTGCAGCTCGGGTCCCTTCTTCCCTCGACAGGAACCCTGTCGTTCCTCGGCGCTCCGATGGAAGCCGGCGTCCAGCTCGCCGTTTCCGAGATCAACGAGGCGGCAGCCGGCGTCCAGGTCGAACTCACCTCCGAAGACGAGGGCGACCTCGACAACAAGGCCTACGAGACCTCGATCACGAACCTGCAGAGCGCCGGCGTCACCGCGATGGTCGGAGCCGCGTCGTCGAGCGTCACGAAGCTGATCCTCGACGGCAACGCCGGTGCCGGCATCGTCACCGTGTCGCCGTCGAACACCTCGGCGGAGTTCACCGGCATCAACCCGCTGTACTTCCGCACCGCCCCCAGCGACAACCTGCAGGGTGAGGTCCTCGGCAACCAGATCGCCGAGGATGGGCACAAGACCCTCGGCATCATCTACCAGAACGACCCGTACGGTACCGGTCTGTTCGATGCCATCAAGTCGACCTTCGAGAGCACCGGTGGCGAGGTCGTCGCCGACGCGTCGTACAACCAGGGTGACGGACAGTTCAACGCCCAGGTGCAGACGATCGCCGCCGCCAACCCGGATGCTGTCGCCATCGTGTCGTACGACCAGTTCGCCACGGTCGCTCCGCTGCTGGGCAACGCCGGCGTCGACACAGGTGCGCTGTACCTCGTCGACGGAAACCTGAAGGACTGGCCCGACCTCGGAGTGAACCTCGAAGGCTCGAAGGGCACGCGCGCAGGCGCTGAGCTGCCCGACGACTTCATCGACCAGCTCAACGAGGTCTGGACCGCCGAGGGCAACGAGCCGATCGACGCGCTGACCTACTCCGCCGAGGCGTACGACGCCACGATCCTCATCGCCCTGGCGGCGCTGCAGGGCGTATCGGTCGAGGGCGAGGACATCGCCGCCGCCATGCAGCAGGTCTCCGGTGGTTCCGGCGAAGGTGAGAAGTGCACCAGCTACGCCGACTGCGCCGAGATCATCAACGGCGGAGGAACGGCCGACTACGACGGCTACTCCGGCGAGATCACGTTCAATGACGACAACGACCCCGAAGGCGCCGCGATCGGCGTCTACGAGTTCGACGCCGACAACGTGCACGCGCGCATCAAGTAACAGCAGCTGCACAGAAGGCGCCCCGGATCCAGCATCCGGGGCGCCTTCGTCCGTCCGGCATCCGCCCCCCGGCATCCGCCCCCCGGCATCCGCCCTGTCCGGCATGTCGGGGAAAATGCGGGACCGGGCGCGTCGCACCCGCCATTTCCCAGACATGCCGCTGGGGCGCGTCCGGAAAGATGCGGGTGCCGGCGCCTGCGACCCGCAATTTCC
>NZ_JBQDVP010000097.1:0-330 GCF_052102115.1 Microbacterium sp. | reverse complement strand
GCCCCGAAGGCGCCCCGGATCCAGCATCCGGGGCGCCTTCGCGCTGTCCGGCCTTCGCGCTGTCCGGCATCCGCGCTGTCCGGCATCCGCACCGCCGGCAGCATGTCGGGGAAGATGCGGGACCGGACGCGTCGCACCCGCCGTTTCCCCGACATGCCCCTGGAGCGTGTCCGGAAAGATGCGGGTGCCGGCGCCTGCGACCCGCAATTTCCCCGACATGGCCGAGCGCCCCGCGTCGCCCGGCCCAGCGCCGCCCGGCCCAGCCCGGCGCCGGCCGAGCGCCCAGCGCCGCCAGCGCCGCCCGGCCGAGCGCCAGCCAGCTAAGCGCCC
>NZ_JBQDVP010000096.1:0-4894 GCF_052102115.1 Microbacterium sp. | reverse complement strand
CTTCCACCGTCGTCCCCGATCCAGCGAATGGCTCCAGCACCACTCCGTGCGGCGGTGTCACCAGCGTGACGAGCCAGCGCATCAACGCCAGCGGTTTCACGGTTGTGTGCGATACCCCGAACGCGCGGGGTCGTTCCAGTGTGGGGGGTTTGTGGTCGAAGCGGAAGATCGGGAACTTCCGCGACAGTGACCCGCCCTGCCACGTCCCCGTCAACACATCCAGCGCATCCGCCTGACCAGCGTCGAAGGCGACGTTCATCGGCCACCGGTCATCAGCGAACCTCGCCCCGTCAATGTTGATCCCACCAACACCATGCTCTAGAACGTTGCGGACGACGTTTCCTTCAGGTGGTTTGCGGGCGATGATGATCGGCTCGAACGCTGGCCGCAGCGCTGTGCCCCACCCCTCCCACCGCGCCGCGTCCTCGGTCACCGGAGTGCCCTTCGACAGAACAGTCCGGGTCGCGCCGAGCACCCCATCACGATCGGCGGTCTGCACGATCCGATCGGTGCGTTGCACGCCGTGGTGCTTGTCGATCGCGTGCGAGAGGTCCATCGACTTGGGCATCCCGGTGGTGTGCAGCCATGCAATCTGGTCCCGGATCTCGAACCCTGCATTCTCGATCCCACGCACCATCCGGTGCCAGGTGCGTGCACCACCGAACGCTGCAACATACGCCCCTGGCTTCAACGCGCGCAATGCTCCCGCAGCCCACGCCGTGCACCAGGTTTCGAACACCTCCGGCGCACTCATCCCGCTCGTGTCGATGTGGATCAGCGACTCGCGAAACCCGGAAGCGTCATCCCAGGCCTGGCCGTTGAAGCTCAACCCGTACGGCGGATCGGTGACCAGGGCGTCGATGCTTGCTGCGGGCAGGAGCGGGAGGAGCTCGACCGCGTCCCCGAGGTAGAGCATCGCCCGGTCATCGACGAACACCGGTTCCGGAAGTTCGGTCAGGCGCGCGGCGGGCGGCGGGGTGGGGTCGGGCATGGCGGTGGCTCCCTGCTGTTCGGGCCTGTCCGCGCTCGTGTGCGACGAACAGGACTACCCAGCAGGTATGGGCCACACCGACAGGCCCGAGCCGACACAGCCCCAGCGTCGACGCCACGTCAGAGTCAGGCCCGGCGGGCCAAATCTGAGCTCCACGAGGGGCCCGCGACTCGCCGATTCCCCGTGCCAGATTTCTCCCACACACGATCGGCAATCAACGAAGAACCATCCCTCAGGGCTGGGAGGCTGGGTTAGCCTCGCCAGACATTCGCGGTCACGGTATCGTAAAAGCGGATCCTAAGATTCGAACCACCGTTTTCCTTTCGGCGCTCCTTCATCTGCTCCGAGCGGTGCATAATCGCCCGCACATGTCGTTCCCTCTTAGTGCCATAGATGCCGATGTAGAGCGCATTTATCTTGCTCTCCGCAGCCTCGACCTTTTCGAAGACATGGTCGTCGTTCTCCGACATCGACACCCCGTGAATGAACAGCGCCCCCTGTGTCTCTCCGAACCGCTGGAGAGTTGTCCGTAGATAACTGCTCCGCCTGATCCGCTTCACCTTTTCGGGGTGTGAGCCTTCGGCCACTATGAGTGGGTACTCATTCCGGCGCAGTCTCGATTTGATTTCTTGCACGATCGGACCGTGCTGCGCGTATCGCAGTTTCCGCAGGCGCCTGTCCTCCACAAAATAGTGCAGTGCACCGTGCAAATAGTGCACCCGCTGCATATTTTTCGAGTTCCATTCCAACCCATCCTCTGCAGGCCAGAACCCGTCCCTGCAAGCAATACTCGGCCGTGCTGAAGGTCTGTTGATCACCCAGTAGAGCAGCATGTCATAGTTAAGCGTGTAGATATCGCGGAAGCCATGGAGGAACACGCGCGCGTGCTGCACCTCCTCTTCGGTGAGCGAGAGTGAGTCCCGCGGGTGCCGGTGCGCGAGCACATCAGCGAGCCCGTTTCGCACGATGAGAGCATCCTTCCGCAATCGGCGCGCCTCCTCAAGCGCTCCACCATAGGTTCGAGCGAGTTTGGCCGCGACCCGGAGTCGGTCGACGACGACTTCGAAATCCTGTGTCCCTACTGCTTTGAACAGTTGTTCCTTTGTCACGGAGAGATTCCTCAACTCGGCATCCGCTGCCAGCGATTGATAGCTGAACGTCTCGGGATCGTAGTCGATACTGAACCCGTTGCCGAGCAGAATCGATCGGCGCGTGCTCTTACTCTCGGCATCGCGGACGGCCTTCTCAAACGACCAGACATCGAGCTTCGACATGCTGTGATGCTACCGAGGACCTCCCTACATCAGCATCGCTCCGCTTTTGCAGCCTTCCTTGTTGCAACGTTGGTGATGATGCGGGCCGCTGCGCCAGGGTTGACACTTTCCAGCGCTTGCTCTCGACCTGATCCTCCATGCAGGCATCATCCTCTGTATGATGTGTTGTGATACAGATGAGACAGGAGGGGTTTCGTGATCGAGGTTGATCCGCGCTCGGAGGTTCCGATCTATCAGCAAATTCGGGATCGGATCGTAGAGGCGATCGCGCGTGGCGAGCTGAGGCCGGAGGACAGCCTTGCGTCCGTGCGGCAACTCGCGGGGATGTTCGGGATCAATAGCGCGACGGTGGCGAAGGCGTATGACGCTCTTCGGCAGGACGGACTTATTCGCACGAACCATAAGTCCGGTTCCGTGATCGCTCGCGGCCCTGGGCAAGACGCTTCCCAGAGTTTCGTAGATGACTGGCAGGACCGGGCGCGTACCCTGCTCTCGGAGGCCATAGCGCAGGGCCTTTCCGACGCCGAAGTAATGGATCATATCGCGGGCATCGTGGCCAAAATTCTCCAAGCGCAGTACGCGAATGCGCGGGCGAACGTGGAAGGTGCGCCGTGAACTTCGCAGCCGGGGCCTTCCATTCTGTGCTGGCAGAGCTGTTCCTGCTGATCGCAGTGTTCCTCGCGATGCCCTCATTGTCGCGGCCAACAATGCCGATGGGCGTGAGTGTTCCCGGTGATTACGTCGATGAGCCCGTCATACATTCGGCGGCGAAACGCTTTCGTATTGCTGTGGGTGGCATCGGCGCAGCAAGTATCGGACTTGCCGCTCTTCTCGCTGTGGTCGCGGAGGACGCGACACGGATTGCCCCGCCGATCGTCTTCGTCGCCTCTACCGTGGCCGCGTTCATTGTTTTCCGCAGGCAGATCGTGCAGGCGAAGCATGAGGGCGACTGGTTCAAGGATGCGAAGGTACGACTGGTCGCCTCCGCAGCCACACGGGATATCGCCCGGCCGCCGATGCACTTGTGGCCGTACCTGGTCAGCTATACCGTCATCGCTGCGACGGGGCTGGTCGGCTGGTTATCCTACGGCTCATTTCCCGGCGAGATACCCGTGTCATGGAACGACGCTGGGATACCTACTGACTACGCACCGAAGACTCTCGGCCTCGCGTTCTCCGGCGTCTGGGGTAGCGCCATCGCAACGACCGGGATACTTGGGCTCGCGTATGTGGTGAGATTCGTTCCACGGCGACTCCACCCCAACGATACGAAAAGTCAGGCGCGGTTCCGCGCGGACCAGCAGCATCAGATCGGACAAAGTCTGCTCGGAACGGTCGCACTCTTGACCACCATCCTCGCCTCCGCGTTGTCTCTCTCACGCTGGGCGAATCCTGATCAGCCACTGCCATTAGTGTCCGCGACGGCCGCATTCTTCATCTGCTTCGGGCTGGTGCTCGCCTATCAGCTCGTGACCTACCTGGTTCAGATGCGCACCCTCCGCCGCGAGTACCTGGACGGCAAAGCGTTCGCCGACGAACCCGACAACGATCGGTACTGGCATGGCGGCCTGCTCTACCTGAACCCGAATGACCCCGCATGGTTCGTCTCGAGACGAGTGGGCATTGGATGGGCGATTAACTTCGGAAACCCCGCAATGGTGATCACCCTCGGCATTGCGATTCTCGCGATCGTCGCGATCAACACCTTGCCTTCAATCATCCGCTAGTACCACCAACCATCCAAAGAAGGGCGACGTCATGACCGACACGCAAACCATCCACACCAACGAAGTGCCTCTCCGGGAGGACAAAGCCCGCAGCTTCTTGACCACCTGGGCGCTGGGCCAGTTCCTCGGCGCATTTGGCGCTGACCGCTTCTACTTGGGGAAGGTTGGCACCGCCATCATCAAGCTGTTGACCCTCGGCGGCTTCGGGATCTGGACCCTCATTGACGTGATCCTCACACTCACCGGACGCACGCATGACGCACAAGGTCGCCCGCTCACTAACCGTGACCGCCATTGGAAGATCGCGGCAGCGATCAGCATTCTGCTGATCGTGGTCAACATCACCGCGTCCGCGATCATCCTCCCCGGCTACATAAGCCAGTTCACCTTGAACGGCGACCCCTACTCAGGTACGCCGATTCCCTGATAGATATCGTGTGATCGGAAATGCAAGAGGGAGAGCCACTCAGGGTACTTCGAGCGTTGCACCATGCGCCAGTAAAGCCCGTGGCATTCCCGCAGACCAAGATCGTTCTTGTCACCTCTGGTTGGACGCACCTCACCCACCGGGACTATGTTGTACCTCTCGCAGAAGGAGACCTCGCGATCCTGCCGTCGGGCGCGCATGTCGGGGGCGAGCCGCTACCGAAGACCGAGACCGTGACACTCTACTTCGACCCCAGCTATCTACGTCAACAGCTGACCTGGACTCGCCGACAGGGGCCGCTTGCCGCGCTCCTCAACTCGGCCGCTGACGGTGCAGGCGATATCGTTCCGATCAGACCGCCTGCTAAGTGCCGCCGCGCCCTCATCGATCAAGCTCACACGCTGGCACACACTGACAGCGCGTGGTCGGCTCCCAGCCTGAGACTGCTCGGCGGAGCATTGTCACTCATCGCGAC
>NZ_JBQDVP010000095.1:0-4909 GCF_052102115.1 Microbacterium sp. | reverse complement strand
CCGCCGTCGACGAACAGCGAATGGCCGGTGATGTACGCCGAGCCTGCTCCGGCGAGGAAGACGGATGCCGCGGCGAAGTCGCTCGGCAGTCCGTTGCGGCCGATCATGGTGCGTTCGGCGAGTTGCGCAACCTTGGCAGGGTCGTCCTGCAGTCGAGCGTTCAGGGGAGTGAGCACGAAACCGGGCACGAGCGTATTGCTGGTGACGCCGTGGTGCCCCCACGCCTCGGCTTCTGACCGCATGAGCGATTCGACGGCACCCTTCGACGCTCCATAGACGCCGCTGCCGACGAACGCGCGGTGCGCCTGCTGCGAGCTGATGTGGATGAGGCGGCCGTAGCCGCGCTCGGCCATGCCGACGCCGTAGCGCTGCCCGAGCAGGAACGGCGCGAGGGCGTTCACGGTCATCGTGGCATCCCAGTCGTCCTCCGTGATCTCGGCGTAGGGCGGGCGGATGTTGATGCCGGCGGAGTTCACCAGGATGTCCGGTTCGCCGAACGGTTCGGTTGCGGCCTCAGCCGCTGCGCGGATGCCGGCGCGGGTGCTCAGGTCGCCGACAGCGCCGGCGGCCCGGCATCCTTCGTCCACCAGCGACGCAACGGTTTCGTCGACGCGGTCGCGTCCGCGCGCGACGATGACGACGGCGGCACCGGCGCGGGCGAGCGCCGTCGCGATGCCGCGGCCGATGCCCGAGCTGCCGCCGGTGACGATAGCGGTGCGGCCGTCGAGGGAGAAGAGTACTTCGATGTGGGGGTTCATGGATGCTCCGGTGAGGGCGCGTATCACCAGGACAGCGCGGTGGCCAGGTCGGGGTCGGGGCGGGCGGCGGCGAACTCCGGCAGAGCGTACAGCTCGTCGCGGAACGCCGCGACCTCGGCCGCGTAATCAGGGTCAGGGTGCGAAGCGGCGACCTCCTGGAGGGGTGCCATGTCCATGGCGAGGATGAGATCCAGTCGCGCGGTCACCGCGGTGTGCGCACCGGCTTTCTGCAGGACCTGGATGCCGCCGCGGAGGGCGGCGAGATAGTCGCGCAGCACCGGCAGCTGATCCCTGCTCTGGGTGATCGAGGTGCCATCAGGACGCACGCGCCAGTGCACGACGACGTCGGGGATGACGTCGAAGGCGCGGGCGCGCGCATACATCTGCTGAGCGACGATCTGATCCTCATATGCGACGTTCTCGGTGAACCGCAGATCGCTCCACAACTCGGTGCGACTCATCTTGGACCACGCGACGACGTTCGACGACGCCGCTGGGTGGTCGAGGATGTTCGTGCGCAGGCGTGCCGGGTCCGTCGCCGCGGATGTCCAGGGTTGCACGCGGCCCGGCAGGTAGCCGTCGCCGTGCGGGCGGGTGCGGACGTAGGCGCCGGCGACGAAGTCGCTGCCCGTCTCGGCCAGCGTGCGGGTCAGCCGCGCGAGGGCGGTCGGGGTGAGCTCGTCGTCGGCATCGAGGAAGCCGATGAACTTCGTGTCGACCCGCTCGACACCAATGTTGCGTGCGGCACCAAGACCCCGGGATGCTTCGTGATGGAGAATCTCGAATCGGGGATCGGATGCCGCGGCGGCAGCGAATACGTCGCCGGTGGCATCCACGGAGCCGTCATCGATGAGGATGGCCCGCCAGCGCGTCTCGGTCTGCGCCCGCAGCGAGGCGATCGCCCCCGGAGCGAAGGACTCGACGTCGCGACCGGGAACGATGAGCGTGACGATCGGCTCTGGCACGGTCTGAGTCTATGGGGAGGGTTCGTTTCGACTCCTCGCTGCGCTCGTCGCTCAACGCGTTTCGTCTCGCTCCGCTCGCTCAACGACCCGCGCGGTGCAATTGGGGTCTGCTGCGGGGCGTTGAGCGGAGCCGCGCAGCCCGGGCGTTGAGCGGAGGCGCGCAGCGCCGCAGACGAAACGGGTTGAGCGAGCGCAGCGAGACGAAGCCGCTTCCACGACCCGCTCCGCCTCACCTCACCCCGCCACGGCTATGACAGCATCCGCCACCAATGCGGCCAGGCGGGCCGGCGCCTCATCCGGCACAGGCTCACGACCGAAGGTGAACCGCACGGAAGTCTGCGCGACATCCGGCGCGATGCCGCACGCCAGCAGCACGTGTGAGGGCTCATCGATGCCCGCCGCACATGCCGAGCCGCTCGACGAAACCACTCCTCGCCGCTCCAACTCCAGCAGCACGGCTTCGCCGCTCGTGCCAGCGAAGGTGAAGCTCGCCGTCCCGGGCAGCCGATGCTCGGGGTCGCCGGTCAGGCGCGCCTGCGGCACCGCGTCCAGGACGCCCGCGATGAACCGCGCGGTCAGCGTTCCGACCTGCGCCGCGAGACGCTCTCGTTCTGCTTCCGCTATCTCCAGCGCCGCCGCGAGCCCGACGGCTCCGGCGACGTTCTCCGTCCCCGAGCGGCGACCGCGCTCCTGGCCCCCGCCGTGCAGCAGAGGCTCCAGCGGAACCCGCCCGCGCACCGCCAGCGCTCCGGTCCCTTTGGGGGCGCCGAGTTTGTGCCCCGCGATCGAGATCGCGTCGGCACCGAGGCGAGTCAGCGGAAGCCACCCGGCCGACTGCACGGCATCCAGATGCAGCGGTACCTTCCCGGTCACTGCGGCAAGAGCCGCAGCATCCTGAACCGTGCCGATCTCGTTGTTCGCGTGTCCGAGTGAGACCAGCGCAGTGTCGTCGCGCAACTGCTCCGCGAGTGCGTCCGGTGTGATGCGGCCGAACCCGTCGACCTCGACGTACGACACATCCACCCCGTGGAACCGTTCGAGGAACGCCGCCGACTCCAAGATCGACTCGTGCTCGATCGGGGAGGTGACCAGGTGCCGCTTTCCCCGTTGGAGAGCCGCCAGCACGATGCCCTTCACAGCGAGATTGTTCGCCTCGGTGCCGCCGGCGGTGAAGATCACGTCCCCCGCGCGCATGCCCAATACCCGTGCGACGCGCGCCCTGGCGTCTTCGAGCGCGCTCGCCGCGGCCTCGCCGATCGTGTGGTGACTCGACGGATTGCCGAAGACGCCGGTGAGGTACGGGCGCATCGCTTCGAGCACTTCCGGACGCACCGGAGACGTCGCCGCGTGGTCGAGGTAGAGCATCAGTCGAGGTCCGGCATCAGCCGATCCGGACGTCCAGCCCGAGATCGAGCGCACGTGCCGAATGGGTGAGTGCGCCGACCGAGATGACGTCGACGCCGGTTTCGGCGATCCCGCGGACCGTGTCGAGATTCACCCCGCCGGATGCCTCGACGGTGGCGCGGTCGCCGATCAGGGTCACGCCTGCACGCAGGTCGTCGAGTGAGAAGTTGTCGAGCAGCACCGTGTTCGCCCCACCGGCGAGCACGGTCTCGATCTGGTCGAGTCGGTCGACTTCGATCACGACGTGCGTGGTGTGGGGAAGCTTCGACAGTGCCTCGCGCAACGCGGGGGCGAGATCGGCGCCTGAGGACTGAAGCACCGCGAGATGGTTGTCCTTCGCCATCACGGCATCCGACAGCGAGAACCGGTGATTGTTGCCGCCACCGCAGACGACCGCGTGACGTTCGAAGGCGCGCAGTCCCGGCGTCGTCTTGCGGGTGTCGGCGATGCGAGCGCGAGTGCCGTCGATGGCACGCACGTACTGCGCGGTGAGGGTGGCGATGCCGCTCATACGCTGGGTGAAGTTCAGTGCAACCCGCTCAGCGGTCAGGATGCTGCGCGCCGAACCCGACACTGAAGCCAGCACATCGCCCGATGCGAACTCGTCGCCGTCGGCGACGTGCAGATCGACGGTGATCGCCGGGTCAGTGAGTGCGAACGCTGTCGCGAACACGTCGCCGCCGCTGAAGACCCCGGGCTCACGCGCCGTGAGGTCGGCGGTCGCCGTGGCATCGGCCGGGAGCAGGGTCGTACTGGTGAGGTCTCCCCAGGGGGCATCCTCTTCGAGAGCGGCACCGACGACGCGGGTGAGGGTGGCTGCGGTGAGCATCAAGCTCCGATCAGGGCGGGTTCGTGGTCGAGATGGTGTGCGCCGACCGATGCGGTGCGGGCGAGAGCGGCAGATGCTGTGGCCTCTGCGAGCAGGAGCAGATTAGCGGCCTCATGCTCGACGCGGGTCGTGGGTGCCGAGGCGGCCGCGCGCCAGGAGCGGATCGTGTCGAGGGCATCGGTGAGGCGGCCGGGGGAGCGGAGGAGGCCGACGTCGTCCCACATCAGGAGTTGGAGGTCGGTGCGTGACGCTTCGACTCGTCGCTGCGCTCCTCGCTCAACGCGTTTCGTCTCGCTCCGCTCGCTCAACGACCCGTGAGTCGGAGTACCGCTCAACGACCCGTGAGTAGCGGTGTCGCTCAACGACCCGTGACTGCGCTGGTGCGGGTCGTTGAGCGGAGGCGGCGCAGCCGCCGCAGACGAAACGGGCTGAGCGAGCGCAGCGAGTCGAACCCGGCTCCCCGCAACGAGTCGAAGCCGTGCCCGGTGTCCCGCAGCATCCGCGGCCCGCGCGCCGAAGACCGCGGCTTCGAGCAGCGAGTTCGACGCCAGCCGGTTCGCGCCGTGCACGCCGGTGCGTGCGACCTCACCGGCGGCGAAGAGCCCGGGAACAGACGTCTGCCCGTCGAGATCCGTCGCCACGCCGCCCATCAGATAGTGTGCGGCCGGCGTGACCGGGATCGGCTCGCGCGCCCAGTCGAAGCCGCGCTCGCGCGTGACCCGGTCGATCGTCGGGAAGCGCTCGGCCAGGCGCGCAGCGCCGATCATCGTGGCATCCAATCGCACCGGCGACCCCTGTACGGGAGCCTGTCGTGCGACGGCACGTGCGACGACGTCACGCGGAGCGAGCTCACCGTCCGGATGGACGTCGAACACGAACCGGCGACCCTCGTCGTCGATGAGCGCTGCCCCCTCGCCGCGCACGGCTTCGGAGATGAGGAACGCGTCACCGGC
>NZ_JBQDVP010000094.1:0-5041 GCF_052102115.1 Microbacterium sp. | reverse complement strand
TCCTGCTACAGATGAAAACCCCCGGGAAATCGGGGGTTTTTGCGTATCCGGGGCGACGACGCGAGGATCCGTTGCGCACCCCGATTCACTTATCCTTGAAACACGGCGGGCAGTCGCCCTTCGTTGGCGCCGGTGCTGCGGGCTTGCGGCTCTTGTGGGGGGATCGGAGTACGAGTAGAGTGTTCGGGTAATAGCGATATTCCGTTCGTAGCGGATCTAGCTATTATTCCGAACGGAGTGAGAGTGCAGAACACGGAGCCGGTGTCACCCCGGCAATTGCTGCGCGAGGCCATCCGCAACGTCGAGAATCGTCTACCCACGGGATGGGCTGTCGTCGAGGCCAACAAGGGTGCGGTATCGAAGGGGCCTGATGCGGTGTGGTTGTTCTCTGCGCCAGACGGGCGCTCTGCCTCTGCCATGGTCGAAGCAAAGACGGGTGCACTGGCCGGTAGACAAGCGCGTTCGCTGGCTCAGGACCTCCGCGCACGGGCAGTCGAGTCGAAGTCGGTCCCGATTCTCATCGCGCGATACCTGTCGCCACAAGTGCGTGAAGAGCTGCGGCCTACTGGTGTGTCATTCATCGATGCGACCGGGAACCTGCTGATCTCGGCGGTAGATCCCGGACTTTTTCTGTCTGATCGCGGCGCCGACAGAGATCCCTGGCGAAGCAAAGGCAGACCGCGGGGTACGCTCAAGGGCGATCCGGCGGCACGCGTGGTGCGGGCGCTACTCGACTTCTCGCGCCGCTGGCGTGTTCGCGAACTGGTTGCGGCTTCCGGAGCATCGACCGGAGCGACCTATCGAGTGCTCGAGTATCTTAACGACGCGGGGCTCGCTGATAGAGGTGATGACGGGCTATGGGGTGCGCCCGATTGGCAACGCCTTCTGCGTGCATGGGCGGCCGACTACTCATTTCTTGCCGAGAATGAGGGTCGTCAGTTCGTTGCGCCTCGAGGTCTCGCATCGTTTCGCGGCGTCCTGGCGAATTCTGATCGTCCTTATGCGATCACGGCGGCGGCTGCGTCGGAGGAGTGGGCCGCGGTGGCGCCGACTCGGTCGATGTTCGTGTACGTCGAAGACGCCGCCCGTGACGCCGAGGAGTGGAGCCTCCGCCCGACCGATGCCGGGGTCAACGTCGTTCTCCTTGAACCTCGCGGGTCAGACCCAGTCGCGTTTGCGCGCACAGGAAACCTGACGGATGGTGTGAATCGTGTCGCGCCCGCGCAGATCGCTGCCGATCTTCTGAACGGTCCCGGTCGTGACCCGCAGGAGGGTGATGAGCTGATCCGTTGGATGGCAAATAATGAGGCTGTCTGGCGGCTGTCGTGACCATTGAGACTGTGCTCGCCCGTGCAGTGCTCCTCGACGCACTCGAAGCCTTGGATGAACACCTCGCTTCGATCGTCCTGGTGGGAGCCCAGGCGATCTACCTGCGCACCGGGGCGGCAGAAGTCGCGCTGGCGGAGTTCACGACTGACGCGGATCTCGTGCTGGATCCGCGCGAACTGGCCGACGATCCGTTGATCGAAGAGGCGATGACGGGTGGCGGGTTCGTCAGAGATCCCAGCAACATCAATCCGGGTGCGTGGATCTCACAGGACGGCATCCCGGTCGATCTGATGGTGCCAGACGCAGTGGCAGGCAAGGGACGACGTGGAGTCACTGCCGGCCAGCACCACCGTGGCGCAATACGGCGAACGATTGGCCTCGAGGCCGTCCTCGAAGACAACGGGCCGCTCACTGTCGAAGCCCTCGCGGAGGACGATGATCGGCGAATCGAAGTGCGTGTCGCCGGTACTGCAGGGTTGCTCATCGCCAAGCTTCACAAGGTGAGCGAGCGAGCCGACACGCCACTTCGGCGCGACGACAAGGATTCCCATGACATTTACCGGCTACTCGTCGCCGTTAGCACTGATGACCTGGCAGGCGCGATTCGAAGGCTGCTCGTGCGGCCCGTTTCTGGAACCGTGACGTCGGACGCCCTGGACATGCTCGCGGATCTGTTCGCGTCCGGCCCCGAAGCACCCGGCGCGGTCATGGCAGGTCGCGCCGAGCGGACTATCGGATACCCGGAGCAGGTGAGCGTCTCGTCGAGCATCCTCGCCGTAGACCTGTTGCGTGCACTCGGCCGCTGGGCATAACTCCACAACAACAAGGTCCTCCGGCTCCAGGCCGCGCTAGTACGTCAATCCCGTCCTCGCCTCCGCACCTCACGCTGGCCGCAGCAGCGTCGCGATCGACCGCAGTGTGCCCTCCAGCTCGACGGACGGATTCAGCAGCCACTGGATCTGCAGACCGTCGGATGCTGCGATCACCAGCGCCGCGAGCTGCTCGGCCGGCACGTCGTCACGGATCAGGCCATCCTGTTGCTGTGCGCGGAAGCTCGCCGTCAACTCGGCGCGCAGGCGCTCGAACCTCCGGGAGAAATAGTCGCGACTGACCTCGCTCCCGCTTTCGAGGGATGCGGCGACGAGCGTCGAGTACAGCTGCACGAGACCGGGCACCTCGACGTTCGCGATCGCGGCATCCACCATCCGCTCGACACCGGGTTCTTTGTCCAGAGTTCCCGCGGCCGCGCGCTGCGTCTCGGCATGCGCATAGACAGCGACGAGCAGCTGCTCCCGCGAATCGAAGTAGTGCAGCAGGGCCGCGTGCGAGACGCCGATCGCCTCGGCGATGCGCCGCAGCGAGGTGCCGTCAGCCCCGCGCTCGCGGAACACATCGATTGCTCGATCCAAGATCTCCTGTCGTCTGGCGACGCCTTTGGCGTGCGCTCCACGACGACCGATCAGCGGCTCTGACTCCATAGGGACAACCTATCCGAGGTCGCCAACGATTAACCTCCATCTGGAGGTTTTGTGATAATCTCGTCACACCTCCGTCTCGGCGGTTCCTCCACAACGACGTACAAAGGACGATTCATGGCTCTGCCCCTCGCCTCAGTGCAGCTGTATTCGCTTGCGAGCGAGTTCTCCGCCGATATGCACGGCTCGCTCGAACGGCTCGCCGCAATCGGATTCACAACCGTGGAGGCGTTCGACTTCGTCGGACGTCCGGCCGAGATCCGCGCCGCCTTCGATGCCACCGGCATCACCGCATCCACCGGTCACGCACCCCTGCTGTCCGATGAGCTCTGGACGCCGGACGGCGCCATCCCGACGCCCGCACCCGAGGTCGTGTTCGAGGCCGCCGCAGCCATCGGCATGACGACCGTCTTCGACCCCTTCGTGGACCCTGCCCGCTGGCTCACCGAAGACGGCGTCGCCGACATCGCCGAGCGCCTCAACCGCGCAGCCGACGTCGCCGCAACCTTCGGACTGTCAGTCGGGTACCACAACCACGCGCAGGAGTTCGTCGCATCCTTCGGCGGCCAGACGGCGTACGAGCGCTTCATCGAGCTCACTGAGGATCGTGTGCAGATCGAACTCGATCTCTTCTGGGCGCAGACCGGTGGGCAGGACGTCACGGCCCTGGCCGCACGCCTCGGCGGCCGCCTCACCGCGGTGCACGTCAAGGACGGCGTCATCCCCGACGTCAACCCGTGGGGCCCGGACGGGGCAACCTTCTCGTCGGACAGCCTCGACCAGCGGCATCCGGGAACGGGTGACGTCCCGCTCGCCGACAGCCTGCGCGCGAACGACAACATCGAGTTCGCCGTCATCGAGTACGACCACGCGCCCGGCGACGTGTTCGACGACATCGCGGCCGGCTTCGCCTTCCTGCGTGACGGCGGGTTCGTCGCATGAGCGCGCCCCTGGGCGTCGGCATCATCGGGGCCGGTGTCATCAGCCAGACCTACCTCGAGAACCTCACTTCGTTCCCCGACGTCCGTGTCGTCGCCGTGGGCGATCTGATCCCCGAGCGTGCGCGCGCGCAGGCTGACGAGCATGGCGTACCGGCGTGGGGAGACGCGGATGCTGTGCTCTCGAACCCCGACGTCGACCTCGTAGTGAACCTCACCATCCCGGCCACGCACGTCGAGATCTCCTCACGCGCTGTCGCGGCGGGCAAGCACGTCTGGACCGAGAAACCCTTGGGCCTCGACCGCGAGAGCACACGCGCGCTCCTCCGTGAAGCGGATGCTGCGGGGGTGCGCATCGGGTCGGCACCCGACACGATCCTCGGGCCGGGCTTCCAGACGGCCAAGCGCGCGATCGCCGAGGGCGTCATCGGCACTCCGCAGTTCGTGCACACCGCGTTCCAGACGCAGGGCCCTGACCTGTGGCATCCGGAACCCGCCTTTCTGTTCGCGGCCGGTGCCGGCCCGCTCCTCGACATGGGGCCGTACTATTTCTCGGCACTGGTGAGTCTGCTCGGCCCGATCGCGGGCGTCGCGGCCCGCGGATCGCGCTGGCGCACCGAGCGTCAGATCCACACCGGGCCGCGTGCCGGGGAGAGCTTCGCGGTCGAAGTGCCGTCCACGGTTCAGGTGCTGTCGACCTTCGAGGGCGGGCAGCAGGGCACGCATCTGCTGAGCTTCGACTCGGCGCTCGAGCGTCACGGCGTCATCGAGATCCACGGCAGCGAGGGAACGCTCGTGATGCCGGATCCGAATGCGTTCTCGGGACGGACGGCGTACGTCAAGCCGCTCGGCGTGCTGCGCGACGGCATGTCTGTCGAGCAGGAGTGGATCGAGGTCGAGCAGCAGGGCACGGTGGTCGGCCGCGGTCTCGGCGTGCTCGACATGGCGCGTGCCATCGCCGAGGATCGTCCGCACGTCGCCACCGGAGAGCTCGGCTATCACGTGCTCGACGTGCTGCTGTCGGCGCAGGACTCTGCCGCGACGGGCCACTACCTCGAGATCGAGAGCACGGTCGGGGCTGTGCCGCTGGTGCCCGCTGAATTCGACCCGTTCGCGGCAACGCTGGGCTGAGGCCTCGGCTCGCCGGGGTGCGAGCGCGGACGGCAGGTGACGATCGGCCGATCGGCCGATGCGCTCGCACCCGGCGACTGCGAATATGAACGAATGACCGCGAACCCCTCGATGAGCGCCGCCGTGTATCGCCGCTTCGGATCGCCCGAGGTCGTGCACCTCGAGCAG
>NZ_JBQDVP010000093.1:0-5301 GCF_052102115.1 Microbacterium sp. | reverse complement strand
GACCCTGCGTGACGAGGAAAGCTACGGTCGCGTAACTGTCCTACAGGGTGGTCCTCAAGACGACAGATCTGTCGCATTGAGGTGGCTAGTTTCGTGCAGCCAGTCTACTTTTCTTGCGCGGCACGCTTGCGCTCTCGAGATGGCGTGCGCTGCTCCGCAGGCCCACCCAGGCGATCCCCGTGACGAGGACGATCCCGGCGATCATGAGTAGCGCTGCATGGAGAGCTTCAGCGTAGGCGGCGGGAGCACCGGGGTGGCCAGCGGCTACTCGCGCCGCGAGCTCAGGGTCGTCGGCCAGGCTAGAGGTGACGAGGGCGGCAAGGGTCGCTGAGTAGGCAGCCACAGCCACCGCCTCTGACCCGATGCGTACGAAGTTCAGCAGGCCCGCCGCGCTTCCGCTTGACTCCTCGGGAACCTGGCCGAGCGCTTCGGCGTCCACGAGCCCTAGAGGTAGCCCGAACCCGAGGCCGAGCAGTAGCATCGGCGCGAGGATCAGGACGATCGATCCGCCTGGGCTGAGAAAGAGTAGCCCCAGGGCCCCCATGATCAGAGTTAGAAAAGACGTCACGAGCACGGCAGTGCTACTCAGTCGCGTCCGAGACATGAGAGCGCCCACTGCTAACGGGGACACCATGACCGGCGCAGTCGCGAGCAACATGAATGCTCCTGACGCCGCCGCCGACATGCCCCGGACCGCCCCGAGGGCGTTGGGGAGGTAGGTCAGTAGCGTGACAAAACCGACCGCTCCCGCTACCGGCACGAGGAGCATTGCGGTGAATCCCCGGTGACGCAGTAGACGGAGATCCAGCAGAGGTGCCCGTCCTCCCGGCCGCTCTGCCCGCACTCGGGGCACGTTGCCTGAGCCGATCAGTGCGAGCGCAAGCATGAGCGCCTGCACTCCGAATACCCCGCGCCACCCCACCAAGTCAACGAGTGACCCGGACACGCTGGGGCCCAAAGCGAGACCGATTCCGTTCGCCGTCCCAAAAAATGCGAACGCTCGCGTGCGCGCCGTTCCTTTCCATCCGCCGGAGATAGTCGCGGATGCGCCGGTGAGCACAGCGGCGGCACCAGTCCCGGCTACGATGCGAGCGGCATCGAGCAGCAGCAGGCTCGGGGCAAGAGCGCTGCCAAGCGCCCCGACAAGGACGATGGCCACCCCTGCGCGAAAGGTGCGGTCGTGGCCCACACGGTCAGCGAGGGAACCCCAAAATAGGGTCATCACCGCGAAGGCCAGGTTGAATCCGTTGACCACGCCCTGCAGCTGCCAAGGTACGGCTCCGAGGTCGTCGCTCACCGCTGGCAGGGCTACCGCTGTTCCTGCGATGGATAGGGGGATCACCAGTTGCGCGAGCAGGATGACGGGAAGGGCGAGAAGGCGGGGTTGACGAGCGGTGTTGTTCATAGCAGTCCCATAGGTTCGATACATGACGAACCTATGGGAGCATGCAAGCAGGTGCGATGTCAATCGAACCTTGTGATTGGGTTACCTCTCATCTGTGAGCGGTCGCGCCAGACTCAACCCGCCGATCCGTCCTCGATTTCCACTAAGGCGAGCAGGCCTGGGAATCGGCGTTCGACGTCGTCGCGGCGCAGTGTCACTCCGCTCATGTTTCCGCGGTCCACCTGGTGAACGAGGCCCGCTTCGCGCAGCACTTTGAAGTGATGAGAGCGTGTGGATTTTGAGACCGGCAGGCCAAAGCTCGTGCACGTTCGCCCTGTCCCATCCTCGCTGCGCACGAGCTCGCGCACCACATGGCGACGATGATCGTCTGCGAGAGCCGCGAGCACATCGGCTAGGCGCATCTCCTGGGCCGTGGGCTGGGTGCACTCGTCCGGCATGACGCCTCCTGTCTTTGGTTCGCCCCCCATCGTACCTCCGACCCTTGGGGCCGCCGGAAGCTTGGTTGGCCTCAACGGCCCGTAACGGTGGGGTATACCCCACGAGGCAGATCTGTCTCAGAACGGCCGTTTTGGACCCTGTGGAACAGGGAAGACTACGGTCGCGTAACTGTCGCGCAGGGTGTGCCTCAACGCGACAGAAGTGTGTCGTTAAGATCCCTAGTAAGGTGCATCGGTTCCGTTGGCGCAACGCATCTGAGAGCGACGAGGGAGGAGGCACCTCGCCCAATGGGCTAACGGTATCGTCAGTCCGCTGGTTGACGCTCTTGGTGCTCGTCAGTGACGAAAGCATCCATGTCTACCTCGACGGCGGCCCTGCGGAGTGCCAGGCTCACAACGAGCGCCACAGCCAAGGTGCCTCCCCCCGCTAGCAGCAACGCTCCTGGGGGGCTGGCGACCGCGACTACGGCACCGGCCGTGGCCATGCCAATCAGGCCAGCAGCTTGGTTTAGTGACCCGATGGCAGAGAGGGCGCGCCCCCGAAGTGATTCAGCCACGCTCTTAAAGACAATCAACCGGATCGCAATGACCTGCACTGCGTTGGCAATGCCTGCGCAGCCGAAACCGATCCCTGCCGCAATTGAAGACACCCATAAACCGGGAAGGGTCAGCCCTGCACCCATCAATACAGTTGACAGGACAAGGGTGCGGACGGCGAAATTCGGAGTTATGCGACCACCTATCCACGACCCGACGATTCGTCCAAAGATAAAAAATTGACCGAGGATAGCGTACCAGAACGGCGAGAGATCCAAGGTCTTTAGGCCGTAGAGTACCTCGGCTACAGAATAGATCGATGTGAAAACTACAGAAGCCATGAGCCCGATAAGCGCATATCTCTGCAGTTGGCCAGAGAAGAGAGCTGTTGGGGTTTCCTTAACTTGCGCCCACCACGATCGCGGCTTCTTTGCACTGCTCGATCGAGTGTTGCCGACGAATCCGAGGAGCGTTGCGGTGAGCACGAGAGCCGCTGCGGCGCCAAGGAAGACGCTTTGCGGGCCCACCCAGGCCACTAGGGCTCCCCCCGAGACGGGGCCAGCGAGCGATCCGATCAATCGCGCGGTGTCCATCCGGGCGAACGCTCTGACCCTGTGGTTCTCCGAGTCACCTGGATTCTGGTTGCTCTCGGCTAAGAGGAGGAGCGCGGGCCCGTCGAGGATCCCGACCAAAGATATCGCGGCTAAGAGTGTGAGGGCTGCCCAGGTGCTGTCGATGAGCCCGCAGGTGCCGGCGAGGGTGGCCTGGACGGCCAAAGATATGCGCACGATGCGGCGAGGACTGATTGTGTCGAGCAATGGGGCTAGAAGCGGTGCAAGCGCAATCTGCGGGATAGCCCTGCTAAGAAGCGCGAGAGTGACGGTCCAGCCGCCCCGCCCATGCGTCGCCGCGAGAACCATGACGGCGATTGTGATAGCGGTCGTCGTGTAGGCGTTGACGCCGTAGACGATGGGCAGGGCGGCCTTCGCGAAACGCGTACGGGAAGTGAGCATGTGCTGGTCAGGCGCCGACCGGTTCCTTCTTCCAGTGGGTCACGTTGAAGTCCTCGACCGACACTCCGAGCTTCTCGAAGAGATGCCCATGGAACCTGCCCTCGAAGGTGTTCTTGTGGTTCTGGTAGTAGTCCTCGTCGTACCAGACCACACCGAAATGAACCTTACCGCCTCCAGACTTGTTCTCTTCACGCCAAACGATCGTCCAGTCGTAGGCCGGCAGCTCTCGCCCATCCTTGGGTGGCGCAGCAAGGCGACCGTCGGACTCCTCGATCGCGTCCAGGCAACGGTCCATCGTCTCCACGTCCTTGAGGGAGATGGTCACCTGAGACTCGGCGACAGGGGTACGCCCCCTGCGTCGCTCCTCGGTGTTGCCGCCCCACGACACCAGTTCGGTCTGATCCTGAATGAACATCGCAACTCCTTCAGTTGTCGTACCCTGTGTGACTCAGGCCACGTAGGCTAGGTCTGCACCGTACATAGATCCGGGCGTCGGGGGGTCGTGTTTGGCAAACAACCCTTCCGCCCTCCACTTGCAAGGGCGGGCCGTTGCCCTCAGGAGGAACGACTTGCAGCTGCTCTCAATCGCGGACAACATGACGGACGCTGAGGCTCTCCTCGGTGGCGACGCCGGAAACCCAAACAATGGCCGCCAGGGTGTCGCCGGCGCACTGAGAGACCAATGGCGCGAAGGGGGACGGGTTGGGCAGTGGTGCATCTTGACTCCACGCGGGATGTACAACGTGTTCACTGGTGCGCCTCTTGCGTCACAGAATTTGCCCTCGGATGCCGAGCGACTCGTGCTGTTCGATGCTCAGCGGCAGTATGCCGATAGGCTCTCTATTTTTCGATGCATGCACGAACTTAGGGCGCCCATTGTTACAATGGGGCACAGCATCGGTTATGGCCCCTCCGCATTTCGGATTCAATCCGATGCTTTTTGGAAACCCGTGCGGGGGGATGTGCAGATTTTTCCAAGCTCTGCTGCTCGCACGGCATCGCGATCGATGGAACGTGAGCTCTTGCGTCTGTCGGGCTGCTCGATGCGCGAACGAAAGCGCGTTGTAGTCCCGTACGGAATTAACGAACCCATGGCCCCACCAAAGGATCCGCCAAACTTTGGTGATCATGGGTACCTCCTGACGGTTGGACGCCTAGATCCGCACGACAAGTTCGACTTCGAGTCCTATGCTCGAGCGGTTGGTGCTCTCGTTGCCAGCGGCGGTCCCGCGAGTGCTCCGGCGATCGTCATTGCTGGGAAGGAGCGCGACGAGGCGTCCACTGCGGCGATCGCGCAGATGTTCGCGAAGCATGCCCCTGGCGCGCAACTATTGGTTATGCCGGACGTATCCGAGAGAGATAAGTGGGATCTGTACTGGGGTGCGCGAGCGCTTGTACACCCCACAAACTCCCATGCAGAAAGCTACGGGCTCACGTTGGGTGAAGGTGCAGCGGTGGGTCTACCTATTATCGCAACAGACTTTTCCGGTCAGCCTGAGGCCATTCGAGGATACAGTAACGCCTACTGGGTTAAGGGGGCTTGGCGGCACGACGCGTTCAACGAGGACGTCCTCGTTCAGTATGGCTTTGGTGTTGCTGGCGCTGTTGATGCGGCGGATCTTGCTAATGGGATCAGGTGGTCGCTCTCCCTCGGTGTTGGCGAGAGGGAGCCGAGACGTTTTGTCGACAGTGCGCTCTTCGCGGAGAAGGTCGTTGCTGTTCTCGACGGCGCCCTCAACTCGTACGCTTCAAATCCGGATCCTGGCGGAGGAGTGCAGGTGTCCCGGTTTGCGGATTCTTTCGGTGGGTACTGGCTGTAGGGCTCCCCGCAATATTCGCACCGCTTCACGGTGGCTGTGGCGATGGCGGCCGGATCGCGACCCTTGAGAGTGTCGCGTTGGGGTATACC
>NZ_JBQDVP010000092.1:0-5430 GCF_052102115.1 Microbacterium sp. | reverse complement strand
GCGCCCGCCGACTCGGGTCCGGGGCGGGGGCGCCGGCCGCCTCGGGCGCGGGTCGGGGGCCCCCGTCGCCCCCGGTTCGGGTCGCGTTTTCTGCCGCTCTGACGGCGTCAGAGCGGCAGAAATCGCGACCTGGACGGTGGTGGCCTGCCCCGGGCGCCCGGATCAGGCGTCGCGGCGGGCGCCCGCGGCGGGCGTCACGGGGAAGATGTGCGGGGCCGCGAATCCGGATGCTGCGAAAGCAGCGGTCACGGCCTGAGACACAGCGGGTGCGGCATCCTGCTCGACAAGCGCGATCGCGGCGCCGCCGAAGCCGCCCCCGGTCATACGGGCGCCGAGTGCCCCGGCCGCGAGCGAGGCCTCGACCGCGACGTCGAGTTCGCTGGTCGAGATCTCGAAGTCATCGCGCATCGAGACGTGCGAGACGACGAGCAGGTCGCCGATCCCGCGGGCACCGTGCTCGCGCAGCATGCGCACCGTGTCGAGGACGCGCTGGTTCTCGGTCACGATATGGCGCACGCGGCGGAAGGTCACATCGTCCATGAGACCTTCCGCACGTTCCAGATCGTGGACAGCGACATCGCGAAGAGCAGGAACGCCCATGATCGCGGCGCCCCTCTCGCAGGCATCGCGGCGATCGCGATAGCCCCCCGTCGAGTGCGCATGCGTGACACGGGTGTCGATGACGAGGATCTCGAGTGCGGCATCTGCCATGCCGAGTGCGACCGGCACGGCATCGAGCGTGCGGCAGTCGAGGAACAGCGCCGAGTCGGTCTCGCCGAGCATCGATGCCATCTGATCCATGATCCCTGTCGGAGCACCGACCGCTTCGTTCTCTGCCCGCCGGCCGACGCGGGCGAGCGCTTTGCGGTCGAGGTCCGCATTCCACGCGTCGTTCAGAGCGGATGCCGTGGCCCCCTCGATCGCGGCGGACGAGGAGAGGCCGGCACCGACCGGAACATCAGAGGTGATGGCGATGTCGACGCCGTGGGCATCGGCGACGCCGTGCGCATCTGTACTGGCGGCTCGCAGGGCCCAGGCGACGCCGAGCGGGTACGCGGCCCACGCGTCGGCCACCCGCAGGGACGTATCGCCGGGCTTCGGGAACAGCGCGGTCAGGTCTGCGAAGGCGACTTCGACCGGGTGCTCTGCATGATCGGAGGTCACCCGGATGCGCCCGTCTGCGCGCATGCCGACCGCGGCATACGTGCGGTGCGGGATGGCGAACGGCAGCACGAACCCGTCGTTGTAGTCGGTGTGCTCACCGATGAGGTTCACGCGGCCCGGCGCAGACCAGACGCCATCGGGAGCATGCCCGGTGAGCTCCTGGAACAGTCGTGCCGCGGCATCCTGCGCCGTCATCCGAGCGCTCCGTCAGCGGCGCGGTCGGCGCGGGCGATGGCGTCGCGGAGGCGAGCGGCTCCGTCTTCGGGGGCGACCTCGGCCGTCCACGCCCACATCGCTGACTCCGAGCCGGCGAGGAACTTGAGCTTGTCCGCGGCACGCCGGGGGCTCGTGATCTGCAGGTGCAGGCGCACCGCGTCGCGGCCGACATGCACCGGGGCCTGATGCCACGCGGCGATGTAGGGCGTGCCGCTGTTGAACGGTGGCGTGCTTGCGTAGAGCGCGTCGATACCGCGCAGCAGGCGCAGATAGAGGGGGGCGAGCTCGTCGCGCTCAGCATCCGTCGTCTCGGCAAGGTCGGCGACGTGGCGGTGGGGCATGAGATGCACCTCGAGGGGCCAGCGCGCGGCGAACGGCACGAACGCCGTCCAATGCTCGCCGTCGAGGACGACGCGCTCGGTGCCGCGCTCGAAATCCAGAACGTGCTGGAACAGCTCGGGAGCCGTGCGATCGATGCTGTCGAGCAGGCGGGTCGTGCGGGGCGTGACGAATGGATAGGCGTAGATCTGGCCATGGGGATGGGGGAGGGTCACACCGATCGCCTCACCGCGATTCTCGAACGGGAAGACCTGCTCGATGCCCGGCAGCTGTGACAGTGCAGCGGTCCGGTCGGCCCAGGCTTCGATGACCGTGCGAGCGCGGGTCACGCTCTGCGTGCCGAACGACCCGGAGCGGTCGGGGCTGAAGCAGACGACCTCGCACCGGCCGACGGAGCTGCGGGTGCGGCCGAGTCCGAGCGCCGCGAGGTCGTCGAGCCCGCGCGGAGGGTTCGCGGCGACGGGGGCTGCTCCGTCGGCCGCGGCCCCGGTGGCAGTCGCGAGTGCCGGTCCGAACGCGGGGGAGCGGTTCTCGAACACCGCGACGTCGTAGTTCGACGGCACCTCGGACGGATTCGTCGCCGTCTGCGGCGCCAGCGGGTCGGCGTCGGCGCTGGGCATCATGACGCGGTTCTGCCGGTTCGCAGCGACCGTGATCCACTCGCCGGTGAGCACGTCGAGGCGCATGCTGGCGGTGTCGGGGCGGGGGTCGAGCGTGCGTGTGTCGATGGCTCGGTCGGGCCCGAGCGACGTGCCCGGATCGTCGTAGTAGATGAGTTCGCGGCCGTCGGCGAGGTTCGTCGCCCGCTTGACGACCCCGGCGCCGAGCTTGGTCGTGCGCAACTCCGGAGAATCTTGCGTGTTCACGTCAACACGCTAACGTTCGAGCGGTGGTAGCGTCAACATTCCGGAGTTGTGAGCACCAGAGCCGCGAAGGGAAGATGCTGGTGACCGAGGATGATCTGTTCGGCCGCGACCGCCCCCGCCGCGGCGCTCCGCCCGGGCGCGTCTCGATGGCGATGGTCGCCGGTCGCGCCGGAGTCTCGGGTCAGACGGTCTCCCGCGTCGTCAACGGCAGCCCGCGTGTGGACCCGTCCACGCGTGCACGCGTCGAGCAGGCCATGGCCGAGCTCGGCTACCGCCCGCATCGCGCCGCGCGCGCCCTGCGGACCGGTCGCACGCAGACGATCGGTCTCGTCGTGACGACACTGGCAACGGTCGGCAATTCGCGGATGCTGCAGGCCACTGCTGAGGCGGCAGAACGCCGCGGCTACGCGCTCACGCTGATCACGGCCGTCGACGACATCGGCACGGCCTTCGCGCGGCTGCAGGAGCAGGGCGTCGACGGGGCGATCGTGCTGAACGAGGCTTCTGCGCTCACGCGCGCATCGGATCTGCCGGAAGGGTTGCGACTGGTCGTCGTCGACGCCGCACCGGACAACGGCTTCCGTGTCGTCAGCAGCGATCACGCCGGCGGCGCTGCGGCGGCGACGCGACATCTGCTGCAGCTCGGTCACCCGGTTGTGCATCATCTCGCCGGCCCCGCGGGCTCGTTCGCTGCTGCCGAGCGCGAGCGCGGCTGGCGAGAGGCTCTGCAGGCTGCCGGGATCGACGCTCTGCCGGTCGTGCGCGGAGACTGGTCGGCCGAATCGGGCCACGCCGCCGGTGCGCCCTTGACACCGGCAACGGCGATCTTCAGCGCCAACGACCAGATGGCGCTCGGACTCATCCGCGCGCTCGAAGACCAGGGGCGTCGGGTGCCTGAGAACGTGAGCGTGATCGGTTTCGATGACGTGCCGGATGCCGCGAACTACCGCCCCCCGCTCACGACGATCCGGCAGGATTTCAGCACCCTCGCCGCGGATGCCGTCGCGACACTGGTCGCCGATATCGAAGGCCCGGCGTCTCCGCCGTCGGATTCTCCCGGCGCCCATCTCATCGCGACTGATCTGATCGAACGACTCAGCACGCGCGAGGCGTGACGGCGGGCGCGATGGCAGACTGGCGGCGAGAGGAGTTGATCATCCGTCTTTCTGCCGTTCTGCTGATGGATCCGGCTTCGCTCGCCGATGAGCTCTTCACGGGGGCGATGCTCGACGAGCTGCGCGCGATCGTGTCGTTGGACGACCAGGTCGTGTCCGAACTCGATGATCGTGGACGAGCCGCGCTGCGCGACGCGAACATCGTGATCGGCGGATGGGGTGCTCCGCGAATAGCGCCGGCGGATGCGCCGAGATTGCAGTCCATCGTCTATCTGGGCGGGGTCGCGGCGATGTGCCTGGACGACCTCGCCGGCTGGGCTGCGCGAGGGCTGACGGCGGCCAACGCGCGCAGCATCAACGCCGGTCCGGTCGCAGAGTATGCACTCGCGATGATCCTTCTCGACGGCAAGGATGCCTTCGCCACCGCCCGCGCTTCGCAGCATCCGGCCGCGGCATCCAGCCAGTCGCCGATTGCATTCTTCGGCAACTTCCGCAGAACCGTGGGGATCGTCGGGCTGTCGCAGACCGCTCGCGCACTCATCGCGCTCCTGCGCCCCTTCGACCTCGACGTCATCGCCTACAGCCCCGAGCTCACTCCGGCGATGGCGGACGATCTGGGGGTGGGGATGCGCACCCTCGAGGAGGTGATGGCCGGCAGCGACATCGTGTCGCTGCACCAGCCGCTCACCGCCGAGACCCGCGGACAGATCGACGGCAGGATGCTGTCGCTGATGCGCGACGGCACAACACTGCTCAACACGGCGCGGGGCGCGATCATCGACCAGGAGGCGCTGGTCGAGCGGCTTCGCACCGGCCGTATCCGTGCGATCCTCGATGTGACCGATCCCGAACCGCTGGGCGACGACCACGAGTTGCGCGCGCTGCCGAACGTCGTCCTCACGCCGCACATCGCCGGCTCCCTGGGAACGGAGCTGCACCGGATGGGGCAGAACGCGGTCGACGAGGTGCGCCGGTTCGTCGCGGGTGCACCGTTCCGCTACCCGGAGGTGCTGCTGTGAACCAGAATCGTCGGGCTCTGGTGGTGCGGGGCGGCTGGGACGGCCACGACCCGGTCGGCGCCACAGACCGCTTCATTCCCGCGCTGCGCGATGCCGGGTTCGCCGTGGACACCGCCGACGACCTCGCCGTCTACGGCGAGGCCGACCGGATCGCGGCGGCGGACCTCATCGTGCACTGCTGGTCGATGGGCACCCTGACCGCCGATCAGGAGGCGAACCTCGTCGCCGCGGTGCGTGCCGGCACGGGCTTCGCCGGTTGGCACGGCGGTGCCATCGGCACCAACGTCTCGAATGCGGCCTATCTGCGCATGGTGGGCGGGCGATTCCTGTTCCACCCCGCGGGATTCCACGACTACACCGTCACCATCGATCCCGCGCCGGTGGCAGACGGTGAGATCACGTTCGGGCTCGAAGACTTCACCGTGCACACCGAGCAGTACTGGGTGCTCTCCGACAGCTACAGCACGGTGCTCGCCAGCAGCGTCTTCGAGGAGGCGCCCGATGCGGAATGGTCAGAGCCGGTCACGATGCCCGTGACGTGGACCCGTCGCTGGGGCGCCGGGCGGGTGTTCGTGTGCACGCTCGGCCACCAGGTCTCGGACTTCGACGTGCCCGAGACGGCCGCCATGATCACGCGCGGGCTCCTCTGGGCTGCTCGCGACCGCGACTGACACGTTCAGGTCGCAGAAACCGCCGCTCTGAGGCTGCGTA
>NZ_JBQDVP010000091.1:0-5696 GCF_052102115.1 Microbacterium sp. | reverse complement strand
CCCATGGGTTACGAGACACTGAGGTTACGAGACACTTTGTGGAATCGGAACATGCCGGTGACGTTGACGCTGATCGGTCGTCCGCGCTGATGAAGCTAACAGAGGCCGCTGCTACGCCGGCGAGATAGCTGGGAAGACGTTGGCTCGCGCAGAAAGGCCCTTGCACGCGTCGACGAGCTCAGGTGTCATATACAGGACGTGTTGCCACATCGCCTCGGCGGTGCCGCCTCCGCCCAGGAAGGGTGCAGCGCCCGTTTGCGTGAGCCTGCTTGAGATCTCGACGAATTTATCTGCTCCGAGTTCCGCAGGTGTCGCTTCACCGACGCCAAAAGGTAAGGCTGCAACCGGGGCGGTACCGACCGACTCCACCGTTGCTTGGGTGATCGACTTTCCAGTCCAGACACCTTCCACCCGCACCAGTCCGGCAGTGACTTCGCTGTTGGATGGGTCCGCACGTTCGACGGGTATGTCACCGCCGGTCGTCCGATACGGCCAGCGAAGCGGATCCCAGGGAAACGCTACCCAGAGAGTAAGGCGGTCAGGTGCGCCTCTTTCCAAGTGTCCGAATGCGGCGACTCGAGCACCTGTGTGGACGATCAGCTGCTCGGCGAGATGCTCCGCGCATTCAGAAAGCTCGTTGCGAAGCAGCTGAGTCTGTTGGGGTGTGAACCGGCGAATCTGCATGTCGAGCACCGCCGATGCTTGGAGCTCAGTGAACTGGAACGCGTCAGCAATGTGTTCAACGGCACTTGTGCGATCGCCAGTTATCGCGGCGCACACCTCAAGCAGCTTCGCGGGGTTCTCCACTGCGGCCAGCAGAGCCTTCATGATCTGTACGCGCTGAAACAGGTTCCTGCGATCCACGTCGTCCATGGTCGGACTCTACCTGCCCGAAAAGATGGGACGCGGAATCGTCTCATGCCCGTCACCCGGTGCCCTCCGCAACCGTGCGAGCAGCTGTTCGGTCTGCTTTAGCTCGGACATAACGGTAAGTGCGTGTCGGCGGGAACCTTTTCGTCTGTCGCGGACACTACATAGTATGAGCGCCATTGACGAAGACGTTTGGGCCGCGGCACTCAGCGGCGACGGAGACGCCTTCGGGGTGCTCTTCGATCGTCATCGTGCGCGTGTTTATCGGCACTCTCGCGGTCTGGCTCCTTCGTGGTCTGATGCCGACGATGTTGTGGCCGTGACATTCCTTGAGGCATGGCGCAAAAGGGACCACATCACGTTTGTTGACGGTTCGATGTTGCCCTGGCTCCTTCGAACGGCCACCTTTACAGCGAACAACCTCAGACGCTCCTCGCGCCGACACAACGCAGCGTTACGTCGGCTTCCTGCCGGCCCAGTTCAGTCGGATCACGCCGACCTATTCGATGACGGCGAAGCGATGACTGCGATGAAAGAACTCTCTCCGCTCGACCAGGAAGTTCTCACACTCTGCGTGATCGAAGACGTCAGCACAGAAGACGCAGCCCGACTGATGCGTGTCCGAGTCGGCACGATCAAATCGCGCCTGTCACGTGCCAAAGAGAGACTACGCGCCGCGATCGACGAATCAGCCAGCGCACTACGGCCGGAAGGTGTGAACAATGTCCTCTGAAATGCCCTCAAGCGAACGTGACGCTGAACTGCGCCGCATGCTCGTCGCCACCGCGACAGCTGCCCCCGTGCAACCCAAGCGCCGTCGGAACTTCCTCGCGCCGATCGGAGCTTTCGCTCTCGCAGGGGCACTCACCGGAGCAGTCTCCGCCGCCGCACTCACCGCTCCCGACGACCACCCGCCAGTAACGATCGACCATCTGATGGATGTTCTCGTCCAACGCGATACCCAGTTGTTCGGCGAGCCGTTGGTCATCGAGGACGAAGGTAGCATTGTTGAATCTCTGGGTGCGCAACCCGCCGGCGCTGTGGAAGTGACGGTCGCCTTCCATTGCAAAGATCCGGGAACCTACAACCTCGTACTCGATGATCAGCCAGCGATGACCATCGCCTGTGATGCCGCTTCCGCGGCCGCCTCCATCGGGGGAGGAATCTTTAGCGTGAAGGCCGCCCCCGAGCATACGTTGGCCGTCTCCGCCGAGGACAGCGACCGGTACATCGCCTGGGCCTCATGGACAGCCCCGCCCATCCCTGAAGACCCGTCACCCGAGCAGGTCGCGGTAATGGCGGACGGCGAAGTAAGTGAAGAGGAATACCGCGCACAGTTCGATCGCTATGCCGATTGCATGGTCGCGGCCGGATACCCGGTGGACGCTATCAACACGTCCGGCACCATCATCACGTACGTCAATTCCGGCGCTTCCGTCACATCAGGTGCCGAAGGGCGCTGCTACGCGCAAGAGTTTGCCCAAGTCGACCGCGCATGGCAGGGATCGAACCAGTAGCTCACCCGCAGTTGCAAGATCAAGCCGCCTCATAACGCATGGGTTACGAGACACCGAGGTTACGAGACACATCGTGTAACTCCTCGCCGACGGACGGGCGACATGCCAACGCACCCGAGTTCCTCAGCCCAGCGGCCCCTCCAGCACCGTGAGTGTGTCCACTCCGTGGAAGCCGACGGACCTGTTGAGCGCGAGCATCGGCTCATTGGTCAGCGCTGTGTAGGTCTGCAGGGATCGGGATTCCGCACTTTCGGGCACGCTCATGAGCAGCCGAAGATTGGCAGCCTTCAGCGCTCGGCCAATGCCTCGACCGCGAAAGTTCTTGTCGACGAAAGTGTCATCCTGGTTCACGATCTCCGGATCTGAACGCGAGAGGAGAATCTCGGTGTAGCCGATACCGTCGCCGTTCGTGCATGCCAGACTTCGCACCAGGAGGTAGCCCTGATCGTGCATGCGTCGCTCATTGCGACGCACCGCGTCAACATCTACGCTCGCCGGACTCCGGCTCAGGTCGCCCATCGGAACGTCGTCAGACATTCGCGCCCGTAGCTCGGCCCAGTCCTCTACAACCTCGTCGGGACAGCGCCCGCACCAGGAGCGGAGGTTGATCCCGGCAGGCGCGTCCGGAAACGCGGCAAGTTGTGCTGTCGAGAGAGGAAGTTCAACCATCTGTCGACTTTCTCGGATACCGATGTTCAGCCCTTCGGCGCGAGCGAACGTCACGCCAGCATCGGAATAGGTTTCGGTACGCAAGATGGTGGCCGTGCCTCGTAGCGTGTCGCGCACGGCATCAAGCAGCATCCGGCCAACGCCACGTCGTCGGAAGCCGTCCAGGACAGCGACCTCCACCTCTGCAGGCTCGTCCGGATCGACGCTCGCTTCGGCCGCGCCGACCGGCACGTCGCCGATTTTGGCAATAAGTAGTGCCGAGGTGCGTGCCGGGTGCGGATCCTGAAACTGAGCAAGCGTTGCATCATCGCTACGGAACCAGACCTGCTGACGACCGACCGCATACCCATCGCGTAGCACGCGATTCCACTGGAGGAGCTGGCGGACATCCGCTCGATCGACGACTTCCACACGCAAACTCATATCGGGGATCACACGACTTTCACCTACTCGACGGCGACGACGGCACAGGTGTGTATTCTCCCAGATCCCGTGTTGGAAGGTGCCCGCACCGTGCCTCGATAGAGCGAACCCACGCCGACATGGGATCTCATATGAATGAGCGAACCGCCGCGCGCCATTAGACCGTTCGCGACCATCGGCCGTACACGCAACAGGTTGTTGCGTGAGTTATTCAGGGGTTATCGAGCGCACGCTGCAGCTCGGCCTCAGATGGAAGTACCGCCTGCTCAGCTGGAGGGAGGAGGTCGTAGCTGGCGATCGCGATCGGATGGTTGCTGCCTGCGAGGGCGTACCGCACCACTCGGTCATTCTTATCAATGCACAGCAAGAGACCGACGGTCGCTGCATGCGCGGGCCGGCGCAACTGGTCCTCTACAAGCTCGACGTAGAATCCGAGCTGTCCGACGTACTCGGGTTTGAACTTACCGACCTTCAGCTCGACGACGACGTAGCGCAGCTGCTCTACGTGGAAGAACAGGAGGTCGACAAAGAACTCGTCGCCGTCCACGTCGAAGGGAATTTGCCGCCCGACGAAACTGAACCCACTGCCTAACTCACCGAGCGTCTCGATGATGCGTTCCACGAGCGCTTGCTCGAGCTCGCGCTCTGCGTGCCCAGGCTCAATGCGGAGGAAGTCAAAGACGTAAGGATCCTTTGTCATCTGCTGTGCGAGCTCGGACGCTCCGGGCGCCAGAATGCGATCGAAGTTCGTTGGCGCTCCGCCGAAGCGCAGGTGTTCGGTGGTCTTGATGTGGTGCTCAAGCGTGCCACGGGTCCACCCATGTGTAGCGGTTTGCCCGGCGTACCAATCCCGCAGTTCCTGGTCGCTGCTCGCAGGTCCCTCGGCGTCAGGTTGGTACGGAGTCCCGACCCGCCTTCGAGCGATTCGCGGGTTCTCCTAGCTTGCGGGTGGGTTCATGCCGTTGCTGGCCAAATGTCGGGGTGGAGGAGATAGGTGTCCGCATCGACGCGGGTCGTTTGTACGTTCCATTCCGTCTGGTTCTCCGCAAGTGGCGTAAGGGCTTGCCATAGGGATTCGAGCACGGTCGAGGCGGGCATTCCCGCTTCGACCGTGCCAACCACGACAAGCCGCCGTGTTCGTTGGACAAACACCAACGTGACCACGGTGGCGACCTCGGCCGCTGCCTCGAGTTGCAACCGATCAGTGAAAGTGGCCTGTCCCAGATCGGAGTATGAGTGCCACCCCGGCGAGGCGTCTGCCGGGAGGAGCTTGCCCGGGCCCGTGCCCCAGTGATTCAGCGCGTACCAGACGAAGGCCTCGCCTGGGGAGGCGTGCTCATTAGGGATCACAGCTGATCGTTGACCCACTGAGGGCAGGTTCGTGTCGGTGCGCCAGGCGAGTCTTTGCAGTACGCCGTGATAACCCCGAGTTCGTAGGGATCCGGGCTATCGGCACTGGAATCCCGTTCCTGAATCACTTCTACGAGGATTTCGATACCGTCCTCGCTCAGGTATCCCATGCCGTAGAGGTACCGACCGTTGGGCTGCAGGTAGCCGCCCGCGTTGTTGCTGATGACGTGTTCAATCGTCTGCTGGTCAGCATTGTGATCCAGGAGGGCATGTAGGTAGCCGAACGCGCCGCTCGCTCCCTGCCGCAGCACGACCTTCTCTCCTGAGCCGTCCAGGGTGACACTCAAACAGTTGAATCTCGGGGCGGACGGGTAGTTCTCCGTACCCGCTGCGCATCCATTTGCCAGCGCGCTCACACCGGAGGCATCTTGTGCTGACGGCGCGGCAACCTCTCCCAGAGAACTTGCGACCTCTGGAATCTGTTCATATGCGACCCATTGACCATCCGGTGGTGCGGCATCGTTCGATGCCGCTAGAGCCGGGGTGCTCGACAGCACACCCAACGCCAGAGTGAGGGCGGCGACAGCGGTGAGCCTCAGCTTCGTTTTCATCATCTCTCCTTCGCTTTCACATGAGCCAGCGACGCTACACCGTGCGGGCGACTCTTGCCAGGGGTATAGCCAACTGCACCGCGATCACCCTCGCCAGCACCCTGATCTGGACCAAAGCCGACTTAATCAACACGGCCTAGTGCCAAAACTGACCGTGCCGAGCGCTCTAGCTCTTACCCCGAGGAAATCGCAACGATGCGCGGTAGGTCGATGCGAACCACCGCGCATTGAAGGCCGAGCTGTCTCATAAGCCATG
>NZ_JBQDVP010000090.1:0-5778 GCF_052102115.1 Microbacterium sp. | reverse complement strand
GACGATGAAGTCGCGGTTCATCTACTCGTCCTCTTCGTAGGTCTTCAGGCGCTTCCTGGGCCGGCGTGCCGGCGGGGGCGTGGGCGGGTCGTTGTGGGGTCGTGGAGTCGTGGGGATGCGGTCGTTGATGTCCTTGCGCAGCTGCCGGCGGCGGGCTCGTCGGGCGGTTTCGATGTCGTGGAGGCTGTAGCGCTGGTTCGGGTGGGCCTCGTCGATCGCTGTGCAGACGAAGGTGTCGTGGTCGTAGACCCGGATCTCGGACAGGTCGCGGGGGTCGTAGCGGATGGTGACCGTGCGTCCGACGAACGAGGCGAGCGTGGGCGAGAGGTAGCGCTGGCCTTGGAAGTGGATTCCGTCGCGCTGGACGGTGCGGTGCTTGGAGACCTGCAGAAGGAGCCCGTCGAGCTCCTCGAGACTCTCGGGTAGTCGTGGCAGCCATCCCTCTGCGATCCAGGCCGCCTTCGGGCTCGTGCGGATCGCGGTGTGCGTGCGCTGGTTGTACTGGCCGACGAACTCCCCGACGGCCCGGTCGAGACCAGGAAGGTCCAGCACCGGCACGGGGCGCCGGTGTCCCGGGGTGAGGTGCCCGGGCAGGGTCGCGAGCACCTCGGTGTTGACGGTGTGGAAGAACCGCTCGATCTTCCCTCTGCCCTGGGGGCGGGCGACCGTGGAGTGGATGATGCGGATCTTCAAGGCGATCGCGGTGTACTCGAGGTGATGGCTGGTGAAGTCGCTGCCGTGGTCGACGTAGAGGACGTCCGGGATGCCGCACATCGGCCAGGCGGGATCGCTCTTGGGCCAGATCGCTTGGCGCAGCGCCAGCGCGGTGTTCATCGCCGAGGGTGCGCCCTCGAAGACCATGTATCCGCAGATCGCCCGTGAGTAGTCGTCCATGACCGTGGTCAGCCAGGGTCTGGACGGTCTCTCGCTGGGGTCCTTGATGAGGATGTCGAGCTCGGTGTGGTCGACCTGCCACAGGGCATTGGGCCGCTCTGCGCGGTGACGGAAGACGAGCTCGTGGCGGTCCCGGTAAGACGCTGGCCCCTCGAGCGCGAGCGTCACCATCCCGGGATCTAGTGCTTGCACGATCGACCGCACCGTCGCGTAGCTCGGCATACTCACGCCTCTTCGTGCGGCCTCGACTGCGGTCAGGCGATGCAATGTCGCGATGCTCGGGCGGGGCTTGGTCAGGGCCAGGTGCTCCACGAAGGCCACCAGCTCTGGCGCTGTGCGCCGAGTTCCGGCGTCGGCGCGCTGCGATCGTTCGAGAAACGAGACGCCACCGGCTCGGTAGCGGCTGTGCCAGCGCGAGAGCGTTCGCTCTCCTATGCCGGTCTCGCGTGCAAGGCTCGCCAGGGGATGCCGTCTTCGACGTGGAGCCGCAGGATCTTCCACTTCTGCGACCCGTCCATGTCACGCCTGCGCGATGCTCTCGCGAGCGGCGGCGTTTCGCTGGTGGCGGTAGAGCGTCGCCCGTGACCACCCCACCAGGCGCGCCGCCTCCTCGGCAGTGCGGCCCTTCGCTCTCTCTTCGGCGGCGATCGCGAGCTTGCGATCCACGACCTCGGGATTCACGGGCGGCCGTCCGAACTTGGTGCCCTGCGCGCGGGCCGCGGCGATTCCCGCGTTGACGCGCTCGGTGATCAGCTCTCGTTCGTATTCCGCCAGCGTTGCCAGCATCCCGAGCATGAGCCGGCCCGACGAAGTCTCGGGATCGATCCCGTCGGAGACCGACTGGATCTTTACCCCGCGGTCCCGGAGCAGGTTCACGGTGTTGAGCACATCAATCAGCGACCGCCCCAGTCGGTCGATCCGCCAGACCACCACTGTGTCCTCAGGCTCGGCGTAGGCCAGGAGCTTCTTCATGCCCGGACGCTCCGCTGCACTCTTCGCCCCGGACGTCACATCCGAGAACACATCCCGCTTCTGCACCCCGGCGGCAAGGAGAGCATCGAGCTGCAGCGCCGGATCCTGCCCCGTCGTCGACACCCGCGTGTACCCCAGAAGCCTCATCACCACATGATGCCTCACAAACTCGCTGCTCCGGAAGATCTGAGACGAAACGCGGTGCGACGACTTCACGAGACGCTCTGCGCCGCTATCGGCCCAGTTCGAGACGAGCCCACCGCGGCTCGGTCGCATGTCTCGTAAAGCTGTAAGTAGATGAGCCGCAATCTTTGGGTCGGCGCGATAAGCCGTCAACCACCGAATGGAGGTAGGTTTAGCCGACCCGCCGGCCCTTCCCCCGCTTCGACGCTCGCCCGAGGTGGCTGTCGCGACCTTGGACCTTTTGGCCACCACCCTCGGGGACCGTCCCGACTTTCTCCACGTCCACGTGGATCATGCACCCGGGATAGCGGGTGGTGATCGGCCCCTACCGGCACAGGTTCTCCCCGTCGGGGATGATTTCGCGGATCCGGTTCAGGCCCAGGCGGTCCAGCCAGCGGGTCACGGTCCGCACGCAGCATTAGCTCCCTTTGCCGTCAGCGAGCTCGCGGGTGATCCGACGAGCAGACCACTTCATCGTCCGCCGCCAGCGCTCGATCAGCTCCACCACCCATCCCTCCAGGTGGCCAGGGCGGTGCGCGGGGGCGAAGGAGCGGTCCTCAAAGCCGACCCCGCCGAGGTCGCGGTAGCGCCAGACACCCTTCGAGAGCGTGGCGCGGGCGATGCGGAACTCCGCGGCGACGTGCGCGACCAGACGATTCCGCTCAAGCACCTGGGCGACCGCGCGCTGCCTTCCAAGCGTCGTCATGACCCGCAACATCTAGACCGAAAGACCACATTCGGTTCGAAGCAAGGGGAGTCGGAACGGGACACGGGGTGCCTCATGCTGAGCAAGAGCTGTGACCAGAGCCTCCGAGGGTAGACGGCCGGCGTGAGCAATCCATGAGGATCGGCTCAAGGTCCGTATGGATTCCGTGAGGACACTCGCCCTGGTGCGGCGGAGGGTGTGTGCTCGGGAACCGTGCCGCACCTCGGCACGCGACCGCCGGACGGCGGTCGCCCCTCCTCCGAACGGAGTCCTGCTGTGCTCGACGTCCTCTCCGTAGCCGGCGTGATCGCCCTGTTCGCGGTCGTCGCCCTCATCGCGCGGGGGGTGGAGAAGCTGTGATCGTGCTCGAGATCCTCGCCCTCCTCCTCGGTCTCGCCGCAGTCGTGTACCTGTTCATCGCCCTGCTTGCACCGGAGCGTTTCTGATGGACTGGCTCTATCTCATTGCAAGCGTCCTCACACTCGTCGTCGCTCTCGCGGTCGTCTACCGCCCCATGGGCGACTACATGGCATGGGTGTTCACCACCCCCGTCTCCTCACGGCTGGAGGCGCGTCTGTTCACCGTCCTCGGCGTCGACGCTTCTCGGGAGCAGTCCTGGCCCGCTTACCTGCGGTCCGTGCTGCTGTTCTCGCTAGTGGGCGTCCTGGCGCTGTTCGGTCTCCTGCGCCTCCAGTCCCTGCTGCCCTATTCCTTGGGCAATGAGCCGATCAACCCGGGGGTCGCGTTTAACACCGCGATTTCCTTTGTCACCAACACCAACTGGCAGGCGTACTCCGGCGAGGACCTCTCCTACACGGTGCAGTTCGCCGGCCTCGCCGTTCAGAACTTCGTCTCGGCCGCCACCGGCATCGCCGTCGCGGTCGCACTGGTGCGAGGGCTGGCCCGGCGCAGGACAGGCACGCTCGGCAACTTCTGGGTCGATCTTCTACGCGGCACCTTTCTGGTGCTGCTGCCGATCTCGATCCTCAGTGCGACCGTCCTGATGGTCGGCGGCGTGGTGCAGAACTTCCAGGGCTACGTTGACGTAACCACCGTGGCCGGCGGGACGCAGACGCTCCCCGGCGGTCCCGTCGCTTCTCAGGAGGCGATCAAGGAGCTCGGTACCAACGGCGGCGGCTTCTATAACGCCAACGCCTCCCACCCCTTCGAGAACCCGACCGGCTGGACCAGTCTGCTCCAGGTCTTCCTCATCCTGCTGATCCCCTTCTCCCTCCCGAGGACCTTCGGGAAGATGGTCGGCGATCACCGTCAGGGCTACGCGATCGCCGCGACGATGGGCGTGCTCTACCTCGCCTCGGTGACCGCGCTGACCGCCTTCGAGTTCGCCGGGCAGGGCACCGCCCCGGAGCTCGCCGGCGCCGCGATGGAGGGCAAGGAGACCCGGTTCGGGCTGCCCCAGTCCGTGCTGTACGCCGCAACGACGACGCTCACCTCGACCGGCTCCGTGAACTCGATGCACGACTCGTACACGGCGCTGGGCGGCATGGTGCCGATGGTGAACATGCTCCTGGGCGAGATCGCGCCGGGCGGTGTGGGAGCCGGGCTGTACGGAATGCTCGTCATCGCGATCATCGCCGTGTTCGTGGCGGGCCTTCTCGTCGGCCGCACCCCCGAGTACCTCGGGAAGAAGATCGGTCCCCGGGAGATGAAGCTCGCGAGCCTCTACATCCTGGTCATGCCGCTGCTGGTGCTCGGCGGGGTCGCTCTCAGCTTCGGGATCCCCGCGCTGCGCGCCAGCATCGAGAACGTCTCGCTGACCAACACCGGCTCGCACGGCCTGTCCGAGGTGCTCTACGCCTTCGCCTCGGGGGCGAACAACAACGGCTCCGCCTTCGCGGGGCTCACCGCCAGCACGCCGTGGCTGACCATCGCGATCGGCGTGGCGATGCTGCTGGGCAGGTTCCTCCCGATCGCGCTGGTGCTGGCTCTGGCCGGCTCGTTCGCCGCGCAGGACCGGATCCCGGCGACCTCCGGGACCCTGCCCACCCACCGCCCGCTGTTCGTGGGCCTCACAGTCGGCACGGCACTGCTCGTGACCGCCCTCGTCTTCTTCCCCGTCCTCACCCTGGGTCCTCTCGCTGAAGGGCTGTTGTGACCATGTCGACCATCGACAAGACCATCCACTCCGAACACTCCGACCCGTCCAATGGGCCGACGACCTCGTCGTCGCCGGCGCAGCCCCCTGCGCCGCGCCGCACCCTCGCCCTCGCGCAGCTCCGCGCCGCCCTGCCGGGCGCGCTGCGCCGGATGAGCCCCCGCGCCCAGTGGCGCAACCCCGTCATGCTGATCGTGTGGGTCGGTGCGGCGCTGACCAGCGTGATGACCGTCGTCGAGCTGCTCGGCAACGGGCCCGCCCCCTCCGGCGGCACTGCAGTGCCGCCGATCTTCTCCGCGGTGATCGCCGTCTGGCTGTGGCTCACCGTGCTCTTCGCGAACCTGGCCGAGTCGGTCGCGGAAGGGCGCGGCAAGGCCCAGGCCGCAACCCTGCGCCGCACGCGCACCGATACTCCCGCGCACGTGGTGGCCGAGTACGACGCCACCGCTGACGCTTCGGCGGAGACCGCGGACCTCGAGGAAGTCTCCTCCGCGGATCTCAAGAAGGGAGATGTCGTCGTGGTGACGGCGGGTGATCTCGTGCCCGGTGACGGCGACATCGTCTGGGGCATCGCGAGCATCGACGAGTCCGCGATCACCGGCGAGTCCGCGCCGGTGATCCGCGAGTCCGGAGGGGACCGGTCCGCCGTCACCGGCGGCACGCGGGTGCTGTCCGACCGGATCGTCGTACGCATCACCTCGACGCCGGGCCAGACCTTCGTGGATCGGATGATCGCTCTGGTTGAGGGGGCCGCCCGGCAGCGCACCCCCAACGAGATCGCGCTGAACATCCTGCTTGCGTCCCTGTCGATCGTGTTCGTCACGGTCGCCCTCACGCTCAATCCCATCGCCTCCTACCCGGCGAGCCCCGCCTCGATCACGGTGCTCGTGGCGCTGCTGGTCTGTCT
>NZ_JBQDVP010000089.1:0-5866 GCF_052102115.1 Microbacterium sp. | reverse complement strand
TGACTCCATCCTCGTTTCCAAGGTCAGGAGTCTCCAACAAACTCAGGGCGCTTCATTTCATGATTCCCGCGGTGTGAGGCACGACTTTAGTTTCTTTTACTGCCCGAGTCGCATTTTTGTACGCTCATACATGCTTGAAGATGCGCTGCAGCTCCGCTCAAGCCTTTGAGTGGCCCTCTCCGCGGTGAACCTGACCGACACGGGACAAGAGAAAAGCCGTGAGTACAATCGCGGCGATCGCTTGGTATCCAAGCCACAGAGAGCCCAGTTTTGGGCCGCCTGAAAAGAAACTTACGGCCGCTACCGCAGAAACAAGTAACCACCCGCCGTCGTAAATTCCTAACGACAGCAGATAGCTTCGTGAGGTTCGAACATTCGCGTAAGCGATCTCAGCCACCCCAACTGACAACACAGCCATCCCGGTTGCTACGGTCAATATGATCTCAACACCTAACGCGAGACTAATCGGGACACAGGCAATAACGTACGCAATTCCCAAGAGGATCTTGAAGCCACCGTCAGCAAGGATTCCCCAGCGCGTTCCACCTGTCGCCGGAAACAAGTTGGGCTGGGCAGCATCGTTGTTTGCTGGCTGCTGTTGTTGATTTGTGTGCGAGTTGGAACTGCTGAGCATTTTACTTCCTCGTTTCATCGGCGCTGTTTCCCCCTGTTGGCTGGCTTGGGAGCCCGAAGGCGGGTGATATCTTTTGAAACGAATGCTGACAGCAGTGTCGGCGCAGCCCGCTCCAGGTGGCCTCTCAGCACAGCGCTCAGCAGAACCAGCGCAACAAGACCGAACAGCGCGCCGATCAGGAGATGGGTCAGAGCGACCACAACGGTGTCCCCCGTCCCGTGTACCCCAAACACGCCAGCAATTCCGGGGAGAATAAGAACCTGCGTGAGGGCTGCTGCTCCTGCGGTGACTGTCGCGACGACGGCGAAAACGGTCCACTCCGCTCCAGCAGAGTTTCCTGCGCTCTGGACTGAGGAGACACGTTCTCTCGCGTCGCGGCCGGGAGAGGGCATGACCACGCTCATGAGCGGCGCGGCTGCGCATGCCGTGCCCGTGGCCGTAAGCGTCATCCCGAGCGCCACTGCCCAGAAGGGTGAGTGACTGATGATGCAGAGCACCACCGTTCCCGCGATGAGTGGCCCGCCGATCAGTATCAGCCAGGCCAGTTGACGGCCGCGCACATCGGCGCTGAGCGCCCCAGGTGTCGTGATGAGCTGCCACAGTGCCGTGCCATCAAGCGAGTACGTATTCACCGCGACCATTGCTCCAAGCACTGCCGCCATCACACCAATGAACGGGAGCGCCCAGGACCAGTTCGTTGGCGCTACCAAAAATATCATCATGAGCGGCGTCATCCATGCGTGTCCGAGCCCGAGCTTCCGGTGCGGGTCTCGGACCCACGTTTTGAGTTCGCGCACGGTCACCGCCGAGACCGCAGTGTGCCGTCTGATCACTCTGGGAACCGGAACTCCCCTGACCCTCAGATGGCTCTGGTCTCGCGCAGGAGGCTCACGGAGTGCGCGCGCGGTAAGCGAGATCCAGGCTGCGCGCAGCAGTGTTCCGCCGATCACGAGACCAAAGAGTGGAAGCACGACGCCAGGTACTCCACCACCGGCCGAAGCAGCGAACACAGCGGCCAGGCCCCACCCGGTAGGAAGGAACAGCAGCGCACTCTCTATCGTTTGCGGGACGGCGATGTTCATTGACGGGACGACAATCGTCGTTTCGCCTGCCCCGAGTTCGGGTAGTACATGAGCCATAATCGGTACCCAGCCGGCGAAGGCAACCGCGAGCAGGGCCGACATTTGGAAGGCGGCAGGCCATTCCCCGATCCTTGATCGCAGCAGGAGATCTATGATCGCGCGAACACACCGACCAAGCCAGAGAAGGAAAAACAGTTGTGCAATGATTCCGACGAGTCCCACTGAGGCTGCGATGGCACCGTGAGGTGCTGCGACCACGAGCAGGCTCGTCAACGCGGCTACAGTGATTACCGAACCAACACCCATCGCTTCGCTCGCGGCCATTGCTGCGGCTATTCTCCTCGGTCGCCGCGGAAGTGTTCGAAACCACTGCGGATCAAGAATCAGCGATGCCGCTGGCACAAGAATCGGCCCCACGAACCAAGTCATACCAAACACGGTGAGTGCCACTGTGAGCCAACTGCGATCCACGACACCGTCACGAGCGAGAACCGCAACAGTCAGCACTCCCGCGGCTGCAACAAGTCCCGCCACGAGACTAAAACCGCGCTCATCATTCGGCCCATTCCGGATGACGCGCCACCTCAGGGCTGCAAGATCTCGACGCAAACTCATTCGAGCCACTTGATTTTGCGGTGAGGGGCTTGGCCGACCAGGCCGAGGAACGTGTCGTTGAGGGTGCGCCCTCCCGTCACACACTCCAGCGTTCCCTCAGCCACGATCAGACCACCGTTGATCACAGCGACTCGGTCGCAATTGCGTTCCACCACGTCCATGATGTGGCTTGAGAGCAGGATCGTCCCACCTCCCGCCACGTACTGAGAAAGCAGGTCTTCGATTGCGCGCGCAGAAACGGGGTCGATCGCCTCGAATGGTTCGTCGAGCACGAGCACCTGCGGGCGATGGAGCAGGGCCACCGCGAGACCAATCTTTTTGCGCATACCCGTTGAATAGTCAACGATCAGCGTCGAAGTTGCGTGATCCAACTCCAACACTTCCAGTAGGTCGGCGGATCGCTCCCGCCACTGCTCACCGAGGCCGCGAAGTCGCGCCGTGTATTCGAGCAGTTCGCTGCCCGTCAGACGTTCTGGCAGAGAGAACCCTTCGAGCATAATCCCGAGGGCACTGAGCACTTCTTCTCGCTGGTGCACAGGGTCGTGCCCTGCGACAAAGATTCTCCCGGAATCTGGGGCGAGGAGTGTGGCGATCATTGCGAGGGTGGTCGATTTGCCCGCACCATTCGGCCCAACCAGGCCAGTGAATGATCCCGCAGGCACCTCCAGGTCCACTGCGTCGACCGCGACCTTGTCTCCGAAGCGTTTGGTGACGCCCGCCAGCTTCACGGCAGGAACCGATGCGGATCTCATGGTGCCTGATTCCAGGTGGTTTGGGTGTAAACGGTTCGCAGCACGCGCAAACAGGTAGCTGTCTCGTCAGCGGTGAGGCTCCGTGCGCCTGCGAGGAGCAGTTGCTGCTCGCGTTCGATAGTCCAAGCCATGAGCTCTCGTCCTGCACTGGTGGCGTGCACAAGCTTGGAGCGTTGATGCGTCGGATTGTCTACAAGTTCGAGCACACCCGCCTCAATTCCGGCATCCACACTGCGTTGCACGAACTGACGACTCAATTGGAGGGTTTCGGCTATCCTCGGCACGGGCTGGGGTGCTGTCTGCGTGAGAAACTCAAGCACGGCCCTCGTGCCGGCGGTCAGCTGAGTACCGTCTCGCTCGAGGCTGCGGGTGGCACGTCGATAGAGCAGCCCAACAACCTTCATCACTTCCGAAAGATCCAAAGCTTTTTGATCATTATCAGTCACCCCCGAATTATGACACCTTGGTTGTCAAAAAGGAAGGGGTGTGGCATCTTGGTGGGCATGGCTTCACTACAGCACCTCGCCGTGCCAACCGACGACGGACCCAGCCACATAGTCCATGTGGGTAACGGTCCGGATGTTGTTTCGCTGCACCCGAGAGGGATGGGCGCATGGAACTGACATTTAGCACACTCAAGAATCGACCAGAGCTGCTTGATGACCTCCTGAATATGGAGAATTCTTGGCCGGAGTTCATCCGCCAAGACCCTGTCGGTGGCTTGTACTACAACCCACAAGTTCTCATCCAGCTCGGTGAGTACACCCTGCTCGCGCTGGACGACCAGGGTCAGATTGTCGCGAAGGCACACTCCATCCCGTTCCAGCTATCTAACGCAGAGCTTCCGGCAGACGGCTGGGACGGAGTGATTCGTCGCGGAGTGCAGTGTGTACTCACGGGAGCAACACCAAACGCCGTTTCTGCGTTGGAGATCTCCGTACGGTCTGATGCACAGGGCAGAGGTATCTCTTCGCAGGTCCTGGCTGCGATGCGTGCCAATGCCCGGCGCTTAGGTTTCTCTCAGCTCCTCGTTCCGGTGCGGCCAACCGGCAGGAAGGATCCACGCGAGGCTATGGAAACGTACGCTCTGCGTACCCGCGAGGATGCCTTGCCACTTGACCCTTGGCTACGTGTGCACGTGCGCGCGGGCGGAACCATCGAAGCTATTGCGCAGAGATCGATGGTTGTCGTCGGCACACTCACCGAATGGCGGTCCTGGACGGCCCTGCCGTTCGATACCACCGGGCCGGTCCACGTACCGCGAGCACTGGCCCCAGTTCACTGCGACGCTGAGCACGGCATTGCGACCTACGTCGAACCCAATATCTGGGTCAGGCACGAGACGGAAGAACCGGCTGCACGCGCCAGTGATTCTGCATCTCAGGGGACCTCAGCATGAATGAATTCGACTTCGACCTCGCCTCCCGCGCCACCTGGGTGTTCACCGGAGACAGCATCACCCAGGGTGCCTACCACACGCATGGGTTTCGCTCTTGGGTTGAGCTGGTCAGCGAGCGTGTGCGATGGGAACTCGGCCGCACGCAGGACATCGTAATCAACTCCGGTGTCTCCGCTTGGACCGCCCAAGAGATCAACACTGATTTCGAGTACCTCATCGGCCGCTTCGCACCGCAGGTACTCAGCGTCTCGCTCGGAACGAACGATGCCCTTGACGGCGAGTCTGGGCTCAACAAATTCCGGCGTCGGCTCACCGAGATCGTGCGGCGGGGAACCAAGATCCATTCCACTGTCGTCCTGCACACCCCCGTCCTTGTCTTGCGCCACGCACCGCCCGCCAGACACGAGTGGCTCCCTGCATATGCCGAGGTAATCCGCACCATTGCTAACGATGAGGGGGCCATCCTCGTCGACCATGAACAGCACTGGCGTCAGCACTTCGGTGCAGAAGCCCCGACCGCGTGGATGGACGATAATACTCATCCCAACGCTGTCGGCCATCGCCACATCGCCGACACCACCTTGCGCACACTCCGATTGGGGCCGCTCCAAGAACAGATCTAGGCCCGATCATAACCTTCGCTCTGCGCCACGATCCCGTACCAGCCCCGTTGCTAGTCGAGAGAAACCTTTCGCAAGAGTTCTGGAAGCTCATGGCCGACCTCCATGAAACGATTCGAAGCTCCGTCGTCAGCATGAATAAGACTCCGCTAACGGTGGGCTGCGGCAGAGATCACGCCTCGCCCGACTGCCCTTCCGCATTTCGCCGGTTGCTGAAGCTCAAGTCGAGTCCGTCTTCGCCATGCTCGTCGAGCACTGGATCGCGTTCGAGGCCCGCTTTGAGCGCGACGTTGCGAGAGGCGCTGTTCTTTGGGCGAATCCGGGCGAGAACCGTTTCATCGGGATGACGTTGCTGAACCCAGTCGAGAACGGCTCCGGTCGCCTCGGTCCCATACCCGCGCCCCCACACCTCAGGGCGAAGACGGCAGATGAGATTCAGCACGCTGTGCCCCTGAGCAGACATACTTTTGACGCCGCAATATCCCACGACCCGTGCATGGCCCCTTTCCCGCACACACCAATAGCCGTACCCTTTACGCCCCCAATGCCCGATCCAACGACCGACGAGCTGCTCGGCCTCAGGCAAACCAGACAGGAGATCTGAAGGGTTATGCACCACGGTGCTCGGGTCCCCGGCGATCTCAAGAATCTGTGCAGCATCCTCCTTTTGCGGTGGGTCGAGACACAGCCGAGAGGTGCGCAGTGAGGGCAAGTCGTTCTTCACGTGAACTAATATCCCGTCTTCCGGTGCCGTGTTTCAGGAG
>NZ_JBQDVP010000088.1:0-5892 GCF_052102115.1 Microbacterium sp. | reverse complement strand
GTGCAACTCGTGTGAGTGACAACGCCGGAGAAGTTCGAGGTGAGGGTCACATCGGGGCCAGGGACGAGCCTCACCTGAACCCGCCGTGCGTCATCGAATACTTGCGTCGTGGCAGGGGCGCTCATCATCGGCTGCGACGCCTGCAACATCTCCGGCGGGTCAACAGGCCGCAGGAAGTAGCCCGTCGCGGCAGCCGCACCAACGAGAACGACGGTGCAGACGATGCCCAGAGCCCCGGGTGCTCGCCTCATTATTCACCGACCGAAATGCTGAACCCGGCGTTGCTGAAGCACTCCTGTGCCTCCGCGGACATCGGGTCGTACGGGGCCTGCTGGAAGCGGGCATCTCGGTCCTCGCGGAAGTCTTCGGCCGTGTAGTCGGCCCCGACAAGCCCTGCCTCATTGAGGCACTGAACGACGACCTGTTCGGGGTCGGCAAGAAGATCCGGGTTGCCCTGCTGCAGAATGAACAGCGACTCAACCGGCGCGAGTTCATCGGAGCAATCGGATCCCACCGACATGTACTCCTCGACCGCTTCCTGCCCGTCCAGAGCCGGGGGCGCGATCTTGTAACTGCCGTTCGCAAGTTGCTCGTAGCTCTCCTCATAGCCGGCATCGCTCATGCACACCCGGTACAGGCGATGCGCCTCGTCATAGTCCTCTTGGGCGATCTTTCCCGTCTCGATCGCCCGATCGAGCACGTCGATGACGAACGGGTTCGTCTCGTCATCCAGTGCCTGTTCGAACAGCTCGCTCAGACTCCCCGCAAGTTTCTCCTCGCCAGTGCTGCCGCCGTCGTACTCGCCCTCCGTTGTGACGCAGCCAGCGATCAGCACCATCACCGCCATCGCCCCCGTAAACGCAATCGCTGTTCTCATCGTTCGTCTCATGGTTCTGCCTCCTGTGCCGTGTGATCGGGACAACACCAGTTCTACGGAGGTCACCGTTCGCGGGCCGTTAGCGCGCTCCTGACGCGGAACTAACAGGGGTGTCGGCATACTCTGATGAACAGAGAAGGCAACAAAACGGAGGAGGTAAGCCCATGCGAATTCTGGTCGCAGAGGATGACCCTCTCCTGTCTGACACCTTGCGGGACGGGCTGACGGCTGAGGGTTTCACTGTCGATATCGCCCTCGACGGCATCACCGCCCTTGAGCGGCTCAGCGAGATCGACATCGACGTCCTCGTCCTCGACCGGGACCTGCCCGGGATGTCCGGGGACGCGGTCTGCCGCAACCTGCGTGAGTTCAACGACGACACCCGCGTGCTCATGCTCACCGCCGCGTCGTCCGTCACCGACCGCGTCGAGGGGCTGGACCTCGGCGCAGACGACTACCTCACCAAACCCTTCGCGTTCGTCGAACTCGTCGCACGAATCCGAGCGCTCGGGCGCCGGACACGCTCGGTCGTCGCTCCCGTCATCGAACACGGTTCACTCCGCGTCGACACCATCAGACGCACCGTATGGCTCAACCACGAGTCGGTGCGTCTCTCGCCCAAAGAGTTCGAGGTCCTCGAAGCCCTGCTCCGCGCGGACGGCGCACCGCTGCGTTCGGAACAGTTGCTCGACATCGCCTGGGACACTCCCGACACGCTCAGCCGAGGCGTCGTCCGGGTACTGATCCATTCACTCAGGAAGAAGATCGGCCCGGACCTCATCGAGCACGAGCCCGGTCATGGCTACCGGGTCAGGCAGCCATGAGCACGCCAACATCCGGCAGGCGAAGTCCGCTTGCTCTCCGTCTCGCGGCATGGTCCACGGCAGCCTTCGCGCTCGCCGCGGCATTCCTGCTTATCGCGGAGTACTTCCTCCTCCACTACGTTGTCGAGGTCTCCATCGGCGCCTCCACGGGTACCTCCTCCCAGGGTGACTATCCCGAGGAACATGACGCCGCGAGCAGAGCTGTGTTCGAAGTCGCGAACGAACTAGCCAACACGGTCATGCTTGTCTCTGCCGTCATCGCCGGGATCATGGTGATCCTCGCCGGACTCGCGACTTGGCTCGTCGCCCGCCGCTCTCTTGGCCGGGTCGCCGATGTGACACACCTCACTCGACAGATCACTGGCTCCACCCTGAACCAGCAACTCGACCTGCCCGGACCGGAAGACGAGATCAAAGTCCTCGGCGACACCATCGATGACATGCTCCGCCGGCTGCACGCCGCCTTCGAGCAGCAAGACCGCTTCGTCGCCAACGCCTCCCATGAGCTCCGCACGCCGCTCGCAGGAATCCGCGCCGTACTCGAAAGCTCACTCCTCCACGACGAAGTAGCCGAGAAACCGAGCCAAGCGATGACCCGAGCGATCGATGCGACCCAGAAGTCCGAGAGCATCCTCACCGCGCTCCTCCAACTCGCACGATCCCGCGACCTCGCCTCTGACGAAGCACACCCCATCGACCTCGCCGCCACCGTCGCGATCGCCCTCGAGGCGCTGCGTGACGAAATCGCCGGGATTGGTCACCGAGTGCATACCAACCTGAGCGATGCGGAGACCACTGGCGACCAGATCCTCATCATGCAGGCCGTCCACAACCTCATCGCCAACGCAATCCTCCACGGAACCACGAACGAACCGATCATCGTGACCACCAGCACGAACGACCGAACATCCGTGTTCACCGTCTCCAACGGTGGCCACGTTATTGCGCCAGAAGTCGCCGCCAAGCTCATCGAGCCGTTCAACCGTGGACACCACACCCGACACACCGCGACACCTACCTCCGGCACCGGCCTTGGGCTCCCCATCGTCGACGCAATCGCCAAGCAACATCACGGAACGCTCACGCTCTCAGCAAGAGACACCGGCGGACTCGACGTCACTCTCACCCTGCCCGCCAGCGCCACCTAAACATGAACGACGGCCGCCCATTGCGCAAAACCAACTGCCAATGACACGCATTCCAGAGGGCTGTCTGCACGACCCGAGGGACTGCGCAAGGAGAGACCTCCGTGTCGGTGAGTCCCACCCTCCTAAGCCAGTCATGCTTGAGATGACCGATCCATTCGCGAGTGGAGTAACGGCGCGTACTCTGCGTTCTTCTCCATCGCGACCACCTGAAATCCCGCCTCGACTGCAGCCTCTGCCGTCGTGCCCGATCCTGCGAACGGCTCCAGCACGATGCCACCCCGTGGAGTCACAAGCGTGACCAGCCAGCGCATCAACGCCAAGGGCTTCACGGTCGTGTGCGAGACGCCGAATGCTCGAGGGCGCTCGGCGGCGTTGGGTTTGCGGTCGAAACGGAAGATCGGGAACTTCCGCGATAACGACTCGCCCTGCCACGTCCCCGTCAAAACATCCAACGCATCCGCCTGACCCGGATCGAACGCGACGTTCGTCGGCCACCGGCCGTCAGCGAACCTGCCGTCGTCGATGTTGATTCCACCGACGCCATGCTCGAGAACGTTGCGGACGAGGTTTCCTTCGGGTGGCTTGCGGGCGATGATGATCGGCTCGAATGCGGGCCGCAGCGCCGTACCCCATCCCTCCCACTGCTGTGCATCTTCCGTCACCGGGGCGCCCTTCGACAGAACCGTGCGGGTCGCGCCGAGCACCCCGTCATGATCGGTGGTCTGCACGATCCGGTCGGTGCGCTGCATACCGTGGTGCTTGTCGATGGCGTGCGAGAGGTCCATGCTCTTGGGCATCCCGGTGGTGTGCAGCCATGCAATTTGGTCGCGGATCTCGAACCCCGCATTCTCGATCCCACGCACCATTCGATGCCAGGTGCGTGCACCGCCGAACGCTGCAACATGCGCACCCGGCTTCAGCGCGTGCAGTGCGCCTGCGGCCCAGGCCGTGCACCAGGTCTCGAAGACCTCCGGTGCACTCATCGCACTGGTGTCGATGTGCGGGAGGGACTCCCGAAACCCTGAGGCGTCGTCCCAAGCTTGCCCGTTGAAGCTCAACCCGTAGGGCGGGTCGGTGACGAGAGCGTCGATGCTGGCCTCGGGCAGGAGCGGGAGGAGCTCCACAGCGTCACCGAGGTAAAGCGTCGCCCGGTCATCGGTGAACACCGGCTCGGGTAGTTCGGTCAGCGGCGCTCTGGTCGGCGGAGTGGGGTCGGACATGACGGTGGCTCCCTGCTGTTCGGGGCCCGTCCGCGCTCGTGTGCGACGAACAGGCTCACTCAGCAGGTACGGGCCACACCGACCACGACGAGCCGACACAGCCCCACCGCCGCCGCCGCGCGGAAGCCAATCCCGGCGAGCCGGATCTGAGCTCCACGAGGTGCCTGTGCCTCGTGGAGCTCAGCGCCAGATTTCTCCCACACACGATCGGCAATCAACGCCGGACGATGACGAATCGCACCTGATGCGATCTCGTCATGGATCTTCACGTGCTGAGCGGTTTCGGACAGTGGGGAGGAAACGGCTCGGATTCACCCCGTACCGATGCGTGAACGCCCGGGACGCTACCGACGGATCCGGCCATCCGGCCTCCAACGCGGCTTCACTGACGCTGACGCTGGTCGTGACTAGCAATTCGGCCATCCGTTCTGCCCGCAACTGTCTCAGGTATGTGGAGGGAGCAAGCCCAACCTGTTCACGAAATGAGCGCCGCAACTGGGAGGCTGAGAGAGCAACCTCCGCGGCGAGATCCTCGATGCGCCACGCACGCTCAAGGTTCTGGCGCATGAGACTGATCGCCGCGACGACCTCGTGCCGGGGCTTCTGCAATCTCGCCAGAGCGTCACCTGCCGACCTCTCTGGCGAACCAGTAAGAGTCCCGACAAGAGCGAACACTTCTGCCACGATGGACAGCAATGTGAACTCAGCGTGTATGTGTTCCGGAAGCTTCGCCATCTGCACTAGCAGCGGACCCAGGCAATCCATCGATTGCGCGGGCAACTGCAACCGACCAAGCCGACGGTCCCGGCGCATAGCTTGCTGCAGCGCATGCACCAGTGGGTGCACTCCCGGGAGCCAGCGCAACTGTGCAGCTAGATAGTCCGCGTGAAAGTAGATCGTGATGGTCCGTGTGTGCCCCTCTGGATGCCCTCTGGACGGTAAGCCTGCGGGTATCGTCACGATCGTGCCCGGTCCAATAGGAACACAATCCTCGGCGGACGTAATGCAGGCCCAGCCTGAAAGAGTAAATACGACCTTCACCTGATCGACGCACACCAGTTCGGTCCGCTGCACGGAGACTCGCTCTTGCACAGATACGGGGCGATGGAGTCCACGCATCCGCGGTGGCAGGTGGGAATTTTCTCGTCCCGGGTCGGGATCCCTCGCCGCGCGGGTAGTCTCACTGGCACGTTCTTTATTCGAAGACGGCAGCTCCTGTGCGGCAGGGCGGCTCGTTCGCGGCTTAGTTCTTTCCGCCATGAACGCCTCGCCAGGCATTCCAGAGAGTGGCGTACGTTTCCCCAGCGGCCATGAGGGTGTCGTGGTTGCCGTCCTCGACGATCCTCCCGGCGGCCATGACGAGGATGCGGTCGCAGGCGGCGGCTTGAGAGAGTCGGTGCGCGATGACGAGCCCCGTGCGGTCGGCCAGCACGGCGTCGGCGGCGCGGTCAAGTTTTCCGGCATCAGCGCTGTCGGCTTCGGCGGTCGCCTCATCAAGGATCGCCAGCTCGGGATCTGCCAGCATGAGTCGAGCAAGCGCGACATGTTGGGCCTGTGCGGGGGTCAGTTCCTGCCCGCCGGTGCCGACGACCGTATCGAGCCCGTCGGGCAGCAGGTTGAGGAGCCCTTCAGCGTCGGTGGCGGCCACCGCGGTGTGGATGTCTTCGTCTGTGGCGTCTGGTGCTGCGAGGGTGAGGTTGTCGCGCAGCGTGCCGGCGAACACGTGTACTTCCTGCGTGATTACTGCGGTGCGTGCTTGCCGGGTGACGGTGCCGCTGTCCGGCTGGTGAGTGCCCGCGATCAACGCGGCGAGGGTGGTTTTG
>NZ_JBQDVP010000087.1:0-5972 GCF_052102115.1 Microbacterium sp. | reverse complement strand
GACGACGAAGAGGACAAGGACGACGAGCTCTGATTCACAGACGAGCGTCGACGATCCAATCCTGTTCGAGTGCGAGCAGTGTCGAATCTGTGGTCATGAGAGACATCCGCTCGCAGCTGGCCTGTGCGAGCAGTAACCGATCGAACGGGTCGTGACGAACGAGGGAATCGAACGTCAAGACGCTGGCGGCGTGCTCTGAGCGCAACGGCAGCTCGGTCAGCCCCGACGCTCGGAAGATCTCCGGAAAGGCATCGCCACCGGGCAGCGAAACACGGCCGAGCATGTGCTTGATCGCGATCTCCGTGACCGAGATCGACGAATAGTGAACGCGCGGCTCTGCCTCGAGCCGTCTGCGGCTGCGCATCCCCAGGCGGGGGCTGTCGTGGACCAGCCAGATCAGAGCGTTCGTATCGAGGAGCATCAGACGCGCTCGCCGTAGAAGAGCTCGTTGATCTCTTCATCCACGCCGTCGAACACCGCCGGATCGTGCTCGGCCTCACCTGCGGCGAGTCCGTAGACGACGGTCAGCTCACGATGGGCGACCAGGTCGACGACGGGATGTCCCGCGCGTGCGATCGTGACCGTCTCGCCTTCGAGCACTTTGGCGATCAGCGCCGAGAGCTGACTTTTGGCTTCGTGCACGTTCACCTGGATCATGCGTCTAGTCTAGCTAAGTCTGGCTAGGATGTGGTGCGGGCGTAGACTGGCGCGATGGACTTCACCGAGGCGCAGGCCGTGGCATCCCGTTTTGAGGTTCTTGATGAGTCGGGATCGACGAACGCGGCACTGCGGGTGCTCTCAGCGGACGCCGTTGCGTGGCCCCACTTGTCGGTGCTGGTGACCGACAATCAGACGGCGGGGCGCGGGCGGCTCGACCGGTCGTGGGAGACACCGGCCGGCTCGGCGCTCGCCGTCTCGGTGCTGCTGCGCGACCTGCCGACGGATCCGGGCGCGATGGGCTGGATCCCGCTGGTCGCGGGGCTCGCCATGGCGGATGCCGTCACCGTCCAGCTCGCCCGTCACGACGTCGGCGTCAAGTGGCCCAACGATGTGCTGGTCGACGGGCGCAAGATCTCGGGCATCCTCGCCGAGTCGACGGGCGATGCCGTTGTGCTCGGTGCCGGTGTGAACACGGCGATGACGGCCGAGCAGCTGCCGGTGCCGACCGCCACTTCTTTCGCAGCCCTCGGAGAGATCGCCGATGAGGGCCGGCTCGTCGCCGACTATCTGCGTCGGCTCGAAGGGCTGCTCTCCGCGCTCGCCGCGGGGAACGACGCCGACCGCAGCAGCGTGCACGCGGCGGTTTCGGCGCGGTGCGCGACCCTCGGCCGCGACGTCGAGGTCGCCCTGCCGGACGGGTCGACGCTGCGCGGCACCGCGACCCGGCTCGAAGACGACGGACGACTCTGCGTCGACAGCGACGGCTCGGAGCAGATCGTCGCTGCGGGCGACGTGGTGCACGCCCGGCTGGCGTGACGCTTCGTCGGCCGGGAGCCCGATCTGCTTGTGCAAGTGTGTACACAAAGGCTACGTGTGCTACCATATACACTATGGATACTGTGACGAGCGAGGTATCGACGCGCGAGTTGCGCAGTCAGCTCTCAGACGTACTCGGACGCACGATGTACGCAGGTGAGCGCATCGGTGTGACTCGAAACGGAAAGCTCGCCGCTGTGATGGTGAGCGTGGCCGATCTGGAAGCGCTTGAAGAGTTCGAGATGGTGCAGGACGTCGCCGCTTACCGTGAGGCTAAAGCCTCTGATGACGGCTCCCGCGTCACGCTGGATGAGCTGCGGGCCGACCTCGCCTCATGAGCTATAGCGTCGACTTCACCGCGGCCGCGGCGCGGCAAGTGAAGAAGATGCCACGACCTGCACGCGATCGCGTACTCGATGCGATCAATACCTTGGCTGACACCCCTCGACCCCATGGTGCGAAGAAACTCGTCGGCGAGAAGAGAGCCTGGCGCATACGGGTCGGTGATTACCGAGTGATCTATGACGTGTTCGATGCACAGTTGGCCGTCACGATCGTGCGGGCTGCGCATCGCCGGGAAGTCTATGACCGGTAGTGACACCGGACACGCCGTCAGTGCGCGGGCGTTGTCGGCGGCTGAGGGCACAATGGAGCCATGACACAGCCCGTGAGTCTGGGGGGACGGCCCATGATGCCGCCGCCGGGCGCGCCAGCCGAAGAGCGACTCATCGCGCGCTTCCGCAGTCAGGCACGCGGGCTGCTGTGGTCGTCGCTGCTGCTGATCGCCGTGTGCGGTGCGACGGCGTTCTTCTACGACAACCTTCCCGACGGGTTCCAGAACTGGATGCTGCTCGCCGTCGCGGCCGTGCTCATCGTCGTGGGCGTCGTGATCCCGTACTTCGTGTGGTTCTCCCGCACGTACACGGTGACGACGCGGCGGGTCATCGTCCGCCAGGGCATGGGTGCGCGCAAGCGCCGTGAGATCTCGCACGTGCGGGGCTACACGATCGGGGTGCATCGCGGCATCCTCCAGCGGATGCAGGGAGCCGGGACGATCACGCTCTCGAACGGCATGGACACGGCGCTGCAGCTCGTGAACGTGCCGAACGTCACGCTGGTGCACGAGGCGCTCGCCGACCAGATCGAGGTCAATCAGATCCTCGCCCACCGCGACGCCCAGTCGCTGGGAGACACCGACCGCTCCTGATCCGCCACCCACTCGACTCGAAACCCTCGCCGCCATACGAAAGAATGGAACCCGACGAACGGGAGAACCACATGGCGTTGCGCATCGGCGTGATCGGCGGCGGACAGCTGGCCAGGATGATGATCGCCCCGGCGGTCGAACTCGGGCTCGACATCCGCGTGCTCGCCGAGTCCGAGGGGATGTCGGCACAGCTCGCGGCGACGGCCGTGGGAGACTACCGCGACCTCGAGACAGTCCGGGCGTTCGTCACAGACGTCGACGTCGTCACGTTCGACCATGAGCACGTGCCGCAGGACGTCCTGCGCGCACTCGTGGCCGACGGCGTCGCCGTGCACCCTGGCCCGGACGCCCTGCGGTATGCCCAGGACAAGCTCGCCATGCGTGCCCGACTGGCTGAGCTCGGCATCCCGCAGCCCGACTGGGCGCGAGTGGCGAACGCCGACGAGCTGCAGGCGTTCCTCGACGATCACGGCGGCCGGGCGGTCGTGAAAACGCCGCGCGGCGGGTACGACGGCAAGGGTGTGCGACTCGTGCGCACCTCAGCCGATGCGGCCGACTGGTTCGAGCAGACGGCAGCGGATGACGCCCTGCTCGTCGAAGAGCTGGTGTCGTTCCGGCGAGAGCTCGCCCAGCAAGTGGCTCGGCGCCCCAGCGGTCAGATCGTCGCGTATCCCGTGGTCGAGACCGTGCAGCGCGACGGCGTGTGCGCCGAGGTCTTCGCCCCGGCGCCCGGTGCCGGCGACCGCCTCGTGCAGGTGGCCGAGGGCATCGGCCGGCAGATCGCCGAGGGGCTGGGGGTGACGGGGATGCTGGCTGTCGAGCTCTTCGAGACCGACGACGAGCGCGTTCTCGTCAACGAGCTGGCGATGCGCCCGCACAACAGCGGCCACTGGAGTCAGGACGGCGCCGTGACGGGCCAGTTCGAGCAGCACCTGCGGGCGGTCGCCGATCTGCCCCTGGGAGATCCGTCGCCGCGCGCGGCCTGGGCGGCGATGGTGAACATCCTCGGCGGGCCCGCCGACGGCTCCTTCGAGAGTCGTTTCGACGCGGCGATGTCCGAGCATCCGGACGCGAAGATCCACACATACGGCAAGCAGGCGCGCCCCGGTCGCAAGGTCGGGCACGTGAATGCGGCAGGCGACGATCTCGACGATGTCGTCTACACCGCCCGTGCTGCCGTCGATCACTTCCGCTGAGCCGCACCCCAGATCTCGCGCGCCGTTCAGCGGAACCCCGGGATTCAGACCGTACTCTGGGTGGGTGACTGAGCCACTGCACTCTTCTGCTGTGCCCGTCGTCGGTGTCGTGATGGGTTCCGATTCCGACTGGCGCGTGATGAGCGACGCCTCCCAGGCGCTCACCGAGTTCGGGATCCCGCACGAGGTCGAGGTCGTCTCCGCACACCGCACGCCCGACAAGCTCATGCAGTATGCGCGCGAAGCGCGTGGGCGCGGCATCCGGGTCATCATCGCCGGGGCCGGCGGCGCCGCGCACCTCCCGGGCATGCTGGCCTCGATGACGCCGCTTCCGGTCGTGGGCGTTCCGGTGCCGCTGGCGTATCTCGACGGCATGGATTCGCTGCTCTCGATCGTGCAGATGCCGGCCGGCATCCCCGTGGCGACCGTGTCGATCGGCGGTGCACGCAACGCCGGCATCCTGGCGACCCGCATTCTCGGGGCATCGGATGCCGCGATCGCCGACCGTATCGAGGACTATGCGCGGTCGCTCGAGGGGCAGGTCGCAGAGAAGAACGAACGGCTGAAGGGCTCCCTGTGAGCGTTGCCGCACCGCGCGCCACGGCGCGCGCAGGCCGACCGCTGATCGAGACGAGGCCGCTGCGCGACCCCGACTCGAGCGATTCGGCGGTCATGGGCCGACGCGGCTGGTGGCTGGTCGTGATGAACGTGCTCGTCCCCGGATCGGCGCAGGTGCTCTCCGGACGCAACCGTCGGCTCGGCCGCTTCGGGCTCGGTGCAACGCTGGTTTGCTGGCTGCTGATCATCGCCGTCGGCATCTTGGCCCTGGTGGCGCGACCGGCGATGATCTGGCTGGCCACCGGTCCGTTCTCGTGGCCGGTGCTGACGCTCGCGCAGGTGCTTCTGATCGGTTACGCGATCCTGTGGGTCGTGCTGACGTTCGACACGCTGCGTCTGGTGCGCCTGGTGAAGGTGCCGCCCATCTCGCGCATCGCCATTCCTGTGGTCGCCGTGCTCGTCGTCAGCCTGCTCAGCGGGGGAGCGGCATACGCCTCCACGGTCGTCGCATCCGGCCGAGGCGCGCTCGACAACATCTTCGGGCAGAGCGGGCCGAGTGTCGCGCCCGTCGACGGCTACTACAACATTCTGCTGCTCGGCGCCGATAGCGGCGACGGGCGCGACTCGATGCGCTTCGACAGCCTCTCGGTGGTGTCGGTCAACGCCGACACGGGGGCGGTGACGATCTTCGGCATCCCGCGCGAGCTGCCTGGCGCGCCGTTCAGCGACGGCAGCCCGATGCAGGCGCAGTATCCGAACGGGTTCGAGGGGCACTCCTCCTCGACGTGCGGATGGAATCCGTGGATGAACCACATCCGGTACGCCGCTGAGGTGTGCCGTGACGACGAGGGCGTCGAGCTCTACCCGGATGCTGCCGCGCACGGTTCCGCACCCGGCATCGAGGCGACCAAGGATGCCGCGGAGGGGATTCTCGGCATCGAGATCCCGTACTACGTCTTCATCGACATGAACGGGTTCGCCGACATGATCGACGCGCTCGGCGGCGTCGACATCGAGGCGACCGAGCGTCTGCCGAAGGGCGGCCCGCCCGAGGGATGGACGGGCACCGACGTCAATGAGTGGGCGATCGGATGGATCGAGCCCGGCCAGCAGCACATGGATGGCGACACGGCGCAGTGGTACGCGCGTTCGCGCTACACGACCAGCGACTGGGACCGCATGGAGCGCCAGCGGCAGCTGCAGGTCGCGATCCTCGAACAGTTCACCCCGCAGAACGTCCTCACCCGTTTCAACGACATTGCCGCCGCCGGAACCGTGCTGGTCGACACGGACCTTCCGAGGGACAAGCTGAGCGAGTTCTTCGGGCTCATGATGAAGGCGAAGGAGCAGCCGGTCACGACGATCGAACTGGTGCCCGAGAACGGTGTCGCCGAGCACGATCCCGACTACGCGTACATCCATGACCTCGTGACGCAGACGCTGCACCCGCCGACGCCCGAGCCGACCACGGAGCCCTAGGTGTGATGTCCAGGCAGGTTGTTGAGTCTGCTGATGGGCGGGCCTCCGACGGCGGA
>NZ_JBQDVP010000086.1:4519-6307 GCF_052102115.1 Microbacterium sp. | reverse complement strand
CATTCTCCGTTTAACGCGCCGACCCCAACTCACCCTCAATCGGTGGATCCAGGCTAAAGCGCGGCGGCTGACCAAAAAGACACTCGCGGCGGGAGGTGTCGTCACCACTCTCGCGGTCGTCGGATCGTTCACGGGCATCGGAGCGGCGACCGCTGCCGACTCCGATCAGTCCGAATCGCTTGCCCAGGTCATCTCATCTGACCTGCTCAACGACGTGATCGGCGGCCTCACGGGCGAGCAGCTGCTCGACGTGGGCGTCGTCACATCCGGCAACCCGAGCGACGAGGGTGAGAACTTCAACCCGCTGGACGTCGAAGCTCTGGGGCTTCTGGACGTGTCGCTTCCCACGATCAACCTGCCGCTGCTGAGTACGCCTGAGCAGCCCAACGGCCTGCTCGATCTCGGAAACGCTGGCCTTATCAACTCATTCGGCCACTCGCCGTCGCCGACAGAGTCAAAGGCTGCGTCCGGCGTCGTCACCGCGGATGGTGCGATCAACGTCGACGCGATCAACGAAGGCAGCACCGATTTCGCATCGGTGGACCTCATCGACCTGCTGCGCCAGTTGAACCTGGATGGCGTATCCGACGCCGTCATCGACGAGCTTTCGCTCAACCTCGGCGCGCTTGCCTCCGTGGCTGAAAAGAACGCAGGGACGACGTCTTCGGAGTACGTGGTCGCTGGCGCTGAGCTCAACCTCTCGAGCCCGCTCGCGGGCGACCTGACGACGGCACTTGGCGGCATCTCGTCAGGCCTTGGTACGGCACTGAACGAAGCGCTCGGTTCCGACGGCGTGCTCGTGGGCGCGCTCAACGATATTGATCTCGACGTCAATCTCGGGTTGCTTCAGACGACGGTCGAAAGCGGGAGTGTGGGTGTCAATGGGCTTCCTGAAGCTCTCGATGAGATCGACGGGTTGCTGACCAGCACGATCGCCGATGACAATGGTCTGCTCTCGATTGACCTCGGGGCGGGAACGATCGCAATTGATCTTTCGAAACTCGTTGCGGGTGGCAGCCTGAACGATCTCGAAGCGAACACGCTGCTTATCGACAGCGACACCGCCACGCAGATTACAGATGCGGCCGCTAACTTGCTGGGCAACATCGTGTCAAGCGTTGTTGACCCTGTGAAGAACATTGTCAACTCACTACAGGTGGACCTCGAACTGGAACTTGAGCTCAGGGTTCCGCTTGTTGCAACGGTTGGCGCCGATGTCACTATCAACGCTCCGCTCGGCCAGCTGCTCGGAACAGCAGAGGACTTTGACACCGACCTCATTGATATTCAGGTGGAGCAGGGAGGGTTGGTCGGCGCGCTGCTCTCAGCTCTCGGTGTCACTCTCGATGGTCTGGTCAGCACACTCCTTCAGCCGGTCCTCAACGGCGTACTGAATGCAGTCGGCAGCACTCTGGGAACGGCTGTTGTTCCGCTCCTCGATGGCCTCGAAGAGACGATCTCGACGCCACTCTCGGCGCTTCTCGATGGGCTCTCACCGGTGTTCTCTGGGCTCAATGAAGTCGTGAACATCACGATCAACGAGCAGCCCGCTCCTGGACACCTGGGCGATGAGTCGTTCACCGTGAACGCGATCGGTATTGCACTGCTGCCGAGTCTGAACGTCGCAAACGTTTCGTTGGCGTCGTCGACTGTGCGTGCACTCGACGAGGCGCCCTTCACGCCCGAGATCGCGGTCGACCCTGACTCGGTTGAGCAGGGAGGCACGACGACGATCACTGGTGAGGGCTTCGAGCCGGAAGAGACGGTGACGATCACTGTTGGCGGCGT
>NZ_JBQDVP010000086.1:4023-4419 GCF_052102115.1 Microbacterium sp. | reverse complement strand
CGGAGGGTGAGACGTCGCAGACTCCTGCGACGGACGACCTGACGATCACTGAGGCCGCTCCGGTCTATGACACGTCGATCGTGGTTAATCCGGACAGGGTTGAGCAGGGTGGCACGACGACGGTCACTGGTGAGGGCTTCGAGCCGGAAGAGACGGTGACGATCACTGTTGGCGGCGTCGAGGTGGGTACCGTTGTGGCGGACGCGGACGGTGAATTCTCGTTCGATTACGAGGTTCCGGCTGATGCGACTCCTGGTGATGTCACGGTGTCTGCGGAGGGTGAGACGTCGCAGACTCCTGCGACGGACGACCTGACGATCACTGAGGCTGCTGTGGGTTCGGGCGCGGACGTGAATGGTGACGAGAACACCAACGCGTCGGCGTCGGCCTCGGCAT
>NZ_JBQDVP010000086.1:0-3923 GCF_052102115.1 Microbacterium sp. | reverse complement strand
AGGCCGCGTCGCAGGCTGCGGCTCAGGCGGACGCCTCGTCGACATCGAACGCTGAGGCCTCGGCCGCGGCTGATGCGAGCGTAGACGCTGCGGCCGCATCGCAAGCGGCATCGAACGCTGACTCGTCGACGAATGCCTCGGCTACGGCCGCTGCGAACGCCGGCGCGGACGTGAATGGTGACGAGAACACCAACGCGTCGGCGTCGGCCTCGGCATCGACGAACGCAGATGATGACAGCAACGCTTCGGCTCAGGCCGCAGCGCAGGCTGCCGCACAGGCGGACGCGACCACGACGGCCTCGGCCGCTGCGGATGCAGACGCAACTGCCGCCGCCGCATCGGCTGCCAACGCTGATGCATCGAGCGACGCGTCGACGGATGTTTCGTCGGACGTCAATTCGTCGGCTCAGGCCGCGTCGCAGGCTGCGGCTCAGGCGGACGCCTCGTCGACATCGAACGCTGATGCAACCTCGGCAGCGAACTCGAACGCAAGTGCTGCGTCCGCTGCCGCGTCGAACGCTGATTCGTCGTCGGATGCCTCCTCCGAGGCAGCCGCTTCGTCGGACAGCGACGCGTCGGCTTCGGCCAGCGCTTCGTCTGATGACAACGCGACGTCCTCGTCGGACAGTGACGCATCGGCTTCGGCCAGTGCCTCGTCGGACGACGACGCGACGTCCTCCTCGGACAGCGACTCGAGCTCTTCTTCGGACAGTGAGTCGGCCTCGAACGCGAACGCGTCGAGTGCCGCTGACGGCCAGAAGATCTCGATGGAGCTCGAGAACGACCGCCTCCAGGTCGGCGAGACGCAGGTGGCCCACGGCCACGGCTTCGAGCCGGGCGAGTCGGTTTCGGCAGCGCAGTACTCCGAGAAGTTCGACATCGGCACCTCGGTCGCCGATGACAACGGCGACGTGACGTTCACGTGGTCCGTGCCGAACGGCTCGACGATCGGCAACCACGTGGTCGAGCTCACGGGCGCGACCTCGGGTAGCGTTGACGCCACCTTCGAGGTGTACACCTCCACCGGTGGCGGCGCGCTGTCGCCGACGGGCGGTGACATGGCGCTTCCGCTCGGGGGCCTCGCTGCGGCGATGCTGCTCGCGGGTGCCGGCGTCTGGTTCGCCGTACGTCGTCGGGCACACGCCTGAGCTGACTAGCTGAAAACCCGGTGCTCCGGACGGAAACCCCGTCCGGAGCACCGGGCGTTAGATGAGGATCCCTGCATGAAAGAGCGGACACGCCCCCGCCGACGTCTATACATCCGGGTCATCATGTGCGCGGCCGCGCTCGTGACCGCGTGGCATGTGTTCGCCTCGTTCCTCTGGATCGCCCCGTGGGCACCGATGCGCGAGCTCGTCGGACAGCAGACGCTCTCGAGCTACATGATCCCGATGTTCGGGCAATCGTGGAGCGTCTTCGCCCCGGAGCCGGTGAACGGCGACTACCGCTTCGAGGTGCGGGCGATCGTCGACGGCGAGGAGACCGAGTGGGTCTCCGCCAGCGACGTCGAGCTCTCGATGATCCAGTACAACCTCTTCACGCCTCGCGCCGGCATCGCCGCAATGGACGTCTCGAGCCAGTTCAAGGGAGCCTGGGGCGACCTCACGACCGAGCAGCAGGAGGTCGCGGAGCTCAACTACTTCAAGGCCGAGTGGGAACAGCGCATGGCCGACGCCATGATCGAGCTCGATGACACGACCGACGTTTCCTCCTACATCGAGCAGGAGCACCGCGCCACGGCATACGCCACGCAGGTCGCATTCGCCGTGTGGGGCGATGACGTCGAGCGCCTCCAGTACCGCGCGACGCGTCAGAACGTGATCCCCTTCAACGACCGGCACGACCCCGACGCCGAGCGCCCGGGCATTCAGTACTCGCCCACCGGATGGCGCGGACTCGTCGTCAACGACGGACAGTCGCAGGACGCCTTCACCGACGTCTTCCGCGCACAGCACGAACGGATGGGCGAGTGACGCGCGGCGCGACGGGCGCCCCCGTCATCGAACGCGCCGGCGCGGCCGTATCGCAGACGATCCGGGCGGCCGGTCGCCTCATCGCTCTTCTCCTGCGCACCCTGTGGGGCATCGCGCGGAACACCTGGCTGTGGACCGAGTCGTGGCTGCTCGACAACAAGGTGTCGCTCTACGGTCTGTCGGTCACGCGCATCCTGATCGGCCTCACCGGCGTCGGGCTGCTGCTGACGAACTTCTCCAGCCGCCTGTACGCATTCGGATCCGGATCCGCCTGGAACGGCGAAGGCGCGGAGCCCGTCAGCGACTTCCCGAAGATCTGGATCTTCAGCTGGTTCCACCGCGTCGCCTACGACGACGTGCTGTTCACGACGCTGTACGTCGTGCTGCTCGCCCTCGCGGTCATGTTCGTGCTCGGCTGGCGCTTCAAGATCGTGCTGCCGATCTACTTCGTTCTCTGGGTCAGCTTCATCGAGATGAACGACGCGCTGGGCGACCAGGGCGACAACATGTACCGCATCGTCCTGCTTCTGCTGCTGTTCGCGGATCCCGCTGCGCGCTGGTCGCTCGACGCGCGGCGCCGCGCGAAGAACGGCTTCCGCACGATCCTCCCGCGCGAGATCAGCAACCTGCTGCACAACCTCGCCCTCGTCGCCCTCACGGCGCAGGTGATCTTCGTGTACGTGTCCGGCGGCCTCTATAAGGCCGGAGGCGATCCCTGGTCCGGCGGCTACGCCGTGTACAACCCCCTCATGACCGAGCGGTTCGGCACGTGGCCCGTGCTCAGCGAGCTCTTCACTGCGTGGGGCCCAGCCGTCACCGCCATCACCTGGGGCTCGATCGTCCTGCAGATCGCCTTCCCCTTCATGCTGCTCACGCGGCCCACGCGCATCCTCGCCCTGGCCGGCATCATGTCGTTCCACATCGGCATCGGCGTGCTCATGGGGCTGCCCTGGTTCTCGCTCGCCATGATCGGCATCGACTTCATCTTCATCCGCGACCGCACCTGGAAGCGGATGGCGGAACTCGCCCGCGGCGCGTACCGCAACGGCCCCTCCGAGTGGGCCGACCAAAAGGAGCGCGCCGAGGTCTGACTCTGCTTGTGGTCGGTGCACAAACGAATCGCTCGAGAGCTGACGATCCGCATAGATTTTGTCGTGACAGACTCCCCGATGAGAGGAAGCACCGTGGCCGACATTGCCGTTCGCCCTGCCGCAGCTGAACCGACCGATCAGGCCGCTGACGTCTCGATCGACGTCGACGCACTCACCCCACACCTGCTCGGCAAGTGGAGGGACGTCCGTCTCGAAGCGCGCGAGATGATCAAGGACGAGGCGTTCTGGCAGATTCCTGGCCAGGATTACCACACGCACCGCGAGCGCGTGTTCGAGCAGACGCGGCTGCTGGCCGAGCGCGGCGCGGGCTCGCGCGCATTCCCGACGGAGTACGGCGGACAGAACACCCAGGGCGGTAACCTCGCCGGCTTCGAGGAGCTCGTTCTCGCCGATCCGAGCCTGCAGATCAAGTCGGGTGTGCAATGGGGGCTGTTCAGCTCGGCCATCTACCAGCTCGGCACGAAGAAGCACTGGGACAAGTGGCTCGCCGATGCGGCGAGCCTGAAGCTTCCCGGCGCGTTCGCGATGACCGAGATCGGGCACGGATCCGACGTGCAATCGATCGCGACGACCGCGACATATGACCCGGAAACCGAGCAATTCGTCATCGTCACGCCGTTTCGCGGGGCGTATAAGGACTATCTCGGAAACGCCGCGGTGCACGGCCGCGCTGCGACCGTGTTCGCGCAGCTCATCACCGGCGGGGTCAACTACGGGGTGCACTGCTTCTTCGTGCCGATCCGCGACGACAACGGTGAGAACCTGCCCGGCATCACGAGCGAGGATGACGGGCCGAAGGGCGGCCTGAACGGCATCGACAACGGTCGCCTCGCCTTCG
>NZ_JBQDVP010000085.1:0-6424 GCF_052102115.1 Microbacterium sp. | reverse complement strand
CTTCGTCCTGCACACCGAGCCGACGAACCTCGGGTTCGCCGGCGGAGTGAACGTGGGGATCCGCCGCGCGCTCGCCGAGGGATACGAGGCGATCGCGCTGCTCAACAACGACGCGACCCCGGATCCGACCTGGCTCGAATCCCTCGACGCCGCCCTCGAGCGCACGGGCGCGTCGATCGCGACGGGGCTGATGGTGCGGCGCAGCGAGGATCCGGACCTCGACGGCACCATCGACACCGCCGGCGACGCGGTCTCGACCTGGGGCATGCCGTTCCCGCGCTTCCGCGGGCTCGCCGCCCACGACGCCCCCGAGCAGGGCCCGGTGTTCTCGGCCTCGGGCGGGGCATCGCTGTTCCGCGCTGATCTCTTCCGCGACATCGGCCTGTTCGACGAGAGGTTCTTCGCCTACTTCGAAGACATCGACATCGGATTCCGCGCGCGGCTGCGCGGCCATGCGATCGTCTACGACCCCGCGGCCGTCGCGCACCACAGGATCGGGGCGACGAGCGGGCGGATCCCCGGATTCACCGTGCGGCAGAACTTCCAGAACCTGCCGATCCTCGTGACGAAGAACGTCCCGAAGGGCCTGCGCAGCATGATCGTGCCGAGGTTCATCCTGCTGTACGGCGCGATGCTGGCGAAGGCGACGCTCACCGGATCTGCGAGGCCCGCCTGGTCAGGTCTGCGCCGCGGCGTGCGCCTCGCGGCCACGCACGGGCGCGAAGAGCGTCGGCGCATCCAGGGATCCCGCACCGCGCACGCCCGCGACATCGACGCGATGCTGACGCACGACCTCCCGCCCGAGCAGCGCGGTATGCGCAAGCTGCGACGCGTGATCCGAAAGCACTGACCCGGATCTTCGGAGATGGGCCACACCTTCGGACCAGCTCACCGATCCGCCCCGCGTATCTGACTCATCTCCGTAGTTGTGGCTCGTCGCCGAGCGCCGAGCTACCGAACTACCCGGCGAAACGGCGAGCAGATGGTGGTGAAACGGCGAATGACGGGTGGTGAAACGGCGAGATGTGTGTGGTGAAACGGCGAAGACGGCGATAGGGTGGCCTGATGAATGCGTCATCCCTTGTCGAGCGGCTCGTGTTCCCACGACTTATCGAGGCTCTCGCCGATACGCGGATCGTCGTGCTCCAAGGGGCGCGACAAGTCGGCAAATCCACGCTTTCGCGTCAGGCGCTCATCGATCGACCGGGGTTGTCGGTGACATTGGACGATCCCCCGTCGCTGGACTTCGCACGTGCGGATCCGACCGGATTCGTCGAACAGGCGCCCGATAGGCTGCTCATCATCGACGAGTTGCAGAGGGCGCCCGAACTCGTGATCGCGCTCAAAGCCGCAGTCGATCGGGATCACCGGCCCGGCCGCTTCCTCGTCACGGGGTCGGCGAACCTCCTCGAGCTCTCCTCGACACATGAGTCGCTGGCTGGGCGCGCTCAGCACATCAGCCTGCATCCCTTCAGCCAGCGAGAAATCGAGTCGGTTCCCGAGTCGTTCGTCGACCTCGCGTTCTCTGAAGGTGCGTTGTCGACTCACCACAGCGCGTTGACTTGTGAAGACTACGTCGAGCGGGCATGCGCGGGCGGCTATCCGGAGGCGTTGGGACGACAATCTGCTCAGCGTCGACAAGACTGGTACGAGGCGTACGTGTCGCAGATCGTGCGGCGTGATGCTGTTGACATCTCGGGTCTGCAGCGTATGTCAGACCTGCCGCGTTTACTTCGCCTTATCGCCGCCCGGATGGGAAGCACGATGGTCTGGTCTGCGCTGGCGACCGATGCCGGCATGCCCCGACGAACGCTTGACCCGTACGCGGCCCTTCTGGAGACGCTCTTTCTGACTCACACGTTGCCGGCTTGGGCGGTGAACCTGACGTCTCGTGAAGTGAAGCAGCCGAAAATCTTCCCGGTTGACTCAGGGCTCGCCGCCGCTCTGCTCGGGGCTGTACCCGAAGGGTTGGGGCCGACCACACCTCTGACAGGCGCTCTGCTCGAGTGCTTCGTCGTCGGGGAATTGCGACGGCAGCAGACGTGGGCGTCGACGCGCACCACGCTGCATCATTACCGTGACAGTCGAGGCGTCGAAGTGGACGCGATCCTGGAGACGCCGGATGGTCGCGTCGTCGGCATCGAGGTGAAGTCGGCGGCTACGGTGCGATCAAAGGACGCTGCTGGCCTCGGCATGCTGCGGGACCAGTTGGGTGATCGGTTCATCGCCGGATACGTCCTACACACCGGATCCGAGACGCGAGCGGTCGGAGAGCGGATCTCCGCGGTGCCGATGGATGCCCTTTGGGCCGCTCATACGTGAGGAATGGCGCCACCGAAGTTCGAACAAACCAAAGCTGATGCTTCAGAAGGAGACTTCGCCGTGAAGATCCGGATCCGCGATGCGCGCGGCATCTGGCGCGAGTCTCCTTCGGAAGCGCTCGCGTTCACCCTAAGACGATGTTCATTAAGAATGAACGTCACTCAAGAGTGAACACTCCAGTCGATACTGTGTCCCTGTGAACCCAACCGACCCTCTGCCCGACCAGCCGGCCCCGGATAATCCCCAGGGCAAGCTCGTGCTGTTGCGGCATGGCGAGACCGAGTGGTCGAGGACGGGAAGGCACACCGGGCTCACGGACATCCCGCTGACCGCGCACGGCGAGGATCTGGCGCGAGCCGCGGGCGAACTGGTGCGCGACTACGATTTCCGGCTCGTGCTCACGTCCCCGCTCGAGCGCGCACGCCGCACGGCCGAGCTCGCGGGGCTGCAGGCCGACATTGATCCGTTGCTGATCGAATGGGATTACGGCGGGTACGAGGGCCGCACCACGAAGGACATCCGGGCCGAGCTCGGCTATAACTGGTCGGCCTTCCGGCACGGCGTCATCCGCGGCGAGACTCCCGGCGAGACGGTCGAAGAGGTCGCCGCCCGCGCGTCGCGCGTGCTCACGCGGGTGCTGCCGGCGATGGTGCACGGCGACGTCGCCCTCGTCGCGCACGGCCACTACCTGCGGATCCTGGCCGCCGTGTTCCTCCGGCAGGCCCCGCGGTTCGGTGCGTCGATCACCTTCGGCGCCGGATCCGTCTCCGTGCTCGGATACGACCGCGAGCAGCCTGCGATCCTGGCCTGGAATCACGGCCCCCAGCTTCCGATGGAGCCGCCGAAGTCGTGACGCTTCGGGAGGAAAAAGCCCCTTCGGGCGGACCAGAATCCGGATCTGCTCCGTAGTTGGGGCTCATCTCCGTCCGGAGGGATCGCCGGCCTCCTCGAAGTCGCTATCGCGAAACTTCTCCCGAACGACACCTACGCCGTCGGCACAGCCCCGTCGTCTCCTTCGAGCCCCTCCACGAACACGCGCCGCACCTCAGCGTCGAAGACGTCGCGCTCGCGGGGAATGCGGGCGCGGTAGTCGGCCTGGGCCGCAAGTGCGGCGGTGGGATCCGCGAACACCCGATCGAGCGCGCGCTTCGCGTTCTGCACGATGTCGGGGCCGACATCGATTTTGTGGGCGGGCGGGATCGGCACGTCGACGCCGTTCGCCGCGGCGCCGCGGTTCGCCACGAGCACGACGGAGCCCATGGCCGCAGCCTCGCGCGGCATGCGGTCTTTGCCCGGGTGCGCTCCGAGATCGAGGTAGACGAGCGAGGTCGCGAGCGCCGCGGCGACCTCCTCGCCCGTCATGTTCTCGAGCGGCAGCAGCTCGATGCCCGGCCAACGCCGAGCGAACTCGGCCATGATGGGCCGAGACTTCGCCGGGTTGTACGCGACGCGAGGGATGCGCCCCGCGATCGTCACGGCATCGAGCGGGGCGACCGGTGTGTAGTCGCTCAGGATCGACCCGACCCGACCGATGTGCGCGAACACGTGGTTCCACGCGTAGTGCGATTGAGCCAGGTGCCCGGATCCGCGCAGCACGCGATCCTCGCCCGTCACGAGCCCGCGCAGCGCGCGCTTGGCGGCCCGCACCGGCAGCAGCGGGAACCGCGTGTTGCGAGTGCGCTCGATGGGCAGCAGGGAGGTGCGATCGCGCTCGATCACGAAACGGGGGGCATAATCGATCGACAGCCACCACACGTATCCGCGGGCTTTGCGCAATGGCTTCAGCAGCAGCGCCTGCGTCTCGGGCACGACGACGATATCGCCGGGCGTATCGCCAGCGGCCGAGGCCTCCGGGGCATCGTATTGGTCGTAACGCTCGGCGCGAGGTGCCGACTCGGTGCCCGGAATCGGCACGAGGAACGCCGGCTGATTCTGGCGCCTCAGCGAATCGACGAGCTGGTGCAGGGCCTCGGGGCCACCCGTCGCGAGGCCGCGCGGATAGTAGACATAGACCGTCATGACTTGAGCTTAGAAGACGGAGTCAGCGCGACCGCCGACAGCAGCGCCACGAAAGGCAGCGTGTGGTTGTCGCCCGCGAAGAACGTCGTGTCGGCCATGCCGTGCAGCAGCACCCACGCGAGCGCGACGAACACGATGCCGGTGCCGATCGAACGCCCGCCGAAGAGCGGATCCCGGCGCGCCTCGCCGATGCGGCGCACGGATCCGATGAGCGGCAGCGCGACGATCGCCAGCGTCAGGATCAGCGCGACGATGCCCGCATCGACCCACGCCTGCAGCACGAGGTTGTGCGGCGGCCAGATCTGGGTCGCGACGCCCGGAAAGTACGACGTCCATTGCTCGACAATGTGATCTCGCCAGTTGCCGAACCCGAAGCCGAGGAAGAAATGGTCGGGGAAGGCATCGGCGACCATGCGCCACAGCGTGAACCGGTCGCTCAGGGTGCCGGAACTGACGAGGCTCGGCTTGATCGTGAGCACGGCGATGACGCCGGCGACGCCCGCGGCGATGATCGCTGATCCGGTGATCGCGCCTGCGCGCGGGCGGCGCACCGCGAACGCGATCAGCAGCGCGAGCAGCGGCAGGCCGACGAGCAGCAGCAGTGCGGTCTTCGAGCCGGTGGCGACGATCGCCGCGATCGCCGAGACGGCGGTGATCGCGTGCAGCACGCGCAGACGTCCGCGCACCATGGCCCACGCCGACACACATGCGACGACTGCGAAGAACAGAGACGCCGTATTGCCGTTGAGGAATACACCGCCGGCCTTCGTCGGGTCGAGCACGTTCTGGAAGTTCGTCAGGGTCGTCGAATCGAACAGCCCCGCGAGCAGGCCCCCTGCTGCGCCCGGCGGGCGCGCGACATCGGAGAAGACGCCGAGGGATCCGAGCGGATCCAGCGCGATATCGATCTCGCTGCGCGTCACGAGCGCGACGTCGGGCTCGGAGAACAGTCGGGCGACGGGGGAGAGCAGGTACGACGCCTCGAGCGTGGGCGAGATGCGGAAGACGATGACGAGAAGTGCCGACACGATCACGAAGGGCGAGGCCGCGGCGATCGCGGCGGGGATCCCCTGGGCATCACGATCGACAACGTCTCGCGCGAGCAAGTAGGCCGTCAGCAGCGCGACGCTGAAGATCACGCCGTAGCCCGCCGCGCCGACCTTGGCCGACCACAGCACCGAGACGACCTGCCACGCAGCGAGCGCCGCGAGCAGCAGCGCCCAGATCGTCGCGGGGGATCGGAGGTTGCGCAGATCCTCGCGCCGTCGCCAGAACGCGACCGGCAGCAGCGTGCAGGTGACGAGCAGTGCTGCCGACGTGAAGCCGAACGGGCCGAACAGTTGCACGACGCCGAGCACGAGGGCCGCGGCGAGCAGCCAGCGTGAGCGGATCCGGAAAGCGACCGCCGCGATCACCAGCGCGCCGATCGCGACGCCGCCGAGGATCAGCGCGATTTCGAGGGTCGTATGGGAGTCGAGGAACGACGGGTCGGATTCCAGCTTCAGCACACATCTCCCCAGGGTTGCTGACTGCGAAGTACCAATCATACGTACGCCGCTGGTCGTCTCCGCGTCGTAACATGCTCGGATGGCCGGATCAGTGCAGCGCTCGAGGGCGGATTGGATCGACGTCGTGCGCGGCACGGCCGTGATCCTCGTGATCCTCGTGCACGCTCTGCAGCGCACGGAACTGTTCACCGGCCACGAGTTCGCTGGGCTCGAGACCCTGACGATCGTGGTGACGCCGCTGCGGCTGCCGGCGATGTTCCTCCTGTCGGGGCTGTTCGTGACGAGGTCGCTGGCGAAGGGGATCCGCCCGTATGCCGCCGGCAAGCTGCGCCGCATCGCATGGCCGTATCTGCTGTGGTCGGTGTTGCTGATCGCGTTCTTCTGGACGCTGCTCCAGGTGACCGGAATCGGATTCGGCTGGGAGGTGACGTGGCGCATCTTCTACGACCCGATCGAGCACCTGTGGTTCCTCGCCTACCTGCTGCTGTACTTCGTCATCGCGCTGCTGCTGCGCTGGATTCCGGCGCCGTACCTGCTGGTCGGTGTGATGGCGCTGTCGGCGGTTCCGATCGAGG
>NZ_JBQDVP010000084.1:0-7040 GCF_052102115.1 Microbacterium sp. | reverse complement strand
CGATCGTTATCTGGAGTCCGGTCAGACGTGGCCATGACGTCCAGCACGAGACTCAGCGGATCGAAAGTCTTCCTGGTGGACACGGTTATCCTGAGCCGTCCATCAAGCGGCACCGACCTCGTCACCGTGCCGTGGTCGATGCCCGCAGTCGCCCGAGCGCGTGTTCCAGTTGTTGCCGAATTCGCTGATTCTCAGCGGTGAGGTCGCGGACGCGCGCGTTGGCGACTTCGAGACGGCGTCGTAAGGACTCATCGGTGGAACGTTGGGACGCGGGCAGCGGTGCGCCGATGGCGCCGCGCTGGAGGTCGCGCAGCCGCCGAATCTCGGCGCAGAGGTCGGGCTGGGTGTAGAGCCAGGACCGCGACACCTGCGCCTTCTGCGCGATGATCTGGAAGGTGACCGCCCCGCCCTCGCGGTCGAGGTCGCGAAGAGCCTGGGTGGCTTTGGCGCGGGTCGTCTCGTGGCGCCGCTGGGCGGCGGCGATCAGGTGATGGCTGTTGTCGGCATGCATCAGGTGCTTGCCTCGCCGTCCTGGTCGTCCTCCAGTGCAGTGATGATCTGGTCGAGGTTTCCCAGTACCTGCTGGTTCATCTCGATCAGTCGTTGCTGGCCGCGGGCCTCGGCAGCGGTGATGATCTGCACGACCTGCTGACGATGCTGGCGGTGCTCGGGCAGGAACTCGGAGGTGGTGATGAACATCGGGCAGCTCAGGCACGCGTTCGCGTGCGGGCAGGACTGCTGGACCGGCAGCCCGCAGAAGCCGTTGGGCAGGGCTTGGGTGGCTCGTCCGACTCGCTGCTTGGCCCAGGCCGCCTCGGCCAAGGGTCCGTCCGGGTCGAGGGTGACCGTCTCGCCCTTGATGTTGACCTTCCGCGCGGCTTCCCAGTGCCGACGGATCGTGGTGTCACTGAGGCGGGCGTAGTGGGCGGTCATGACGTGGGAGTCGTGGTCGAGAATCCGCCGGACCACTTCTTGGGGGACATCGCGGTTGATCAGCCTGGTGCCCAGCGTGTGGCGGAAGCTGTGCGGGACAACGCGAACGGGCTGGCCGTGCTCGTCACGGACGTCGCAGCGCTTGAGCCAGCTGTGCAGCGCCTTGCGGTAGACCCCGTCACCGACCGACTCGCGGCCATCGTCGTTGTCCGTGACTCGCGGGAAGAGCACCGGCGTACCAGCCGGCCACCGCTCCTGCAGGCGGCGCCGCTGCGCAGCGATGACCTCGGCGAGGTCGGCATCGATGGGCACCAGGGCCTCGCGCTTCATCTTGTGGTTGAGGTAGCGCAGGTAGGGCGCTCCCTCGCCGTCGTAGACGATGCAGTCGGTTGGCAGGCGGACGGTGTCGGTGATGCGCAAGCCGCAGCCCATCAGGATCAGCGTGATCAGCTCGTAGCTGGGGTTGTTCCACTTGGCGAGGTTGTCCGGGTTCTCCAGCTGAGCCATCACGGTTTCGCTCAGCGCGCGCGGTTGCCGGATGGCTTCCTTGGGGAAGTCCTCGCTGAAGAACATCACCGTCGAAGGCAGCGAGTCATCCCAGCCGTGCTGCCGGATAGTGGTGAAGAACAGGTTCAGTTGGCCGATCAGCATGCGGTGCTTCACGGTCCCTGAGAACCGAGCATGCAGGTGAGCGAGGTAGCGCTCCAACACCTCCCGGTCCAGGTCTGCCATCCCCTGGAAGGCAGGTGCCGAATCCGCGAGGAACTGCCCGAAGTACGTGATGGCTCGTGTGCCGGAGGAGACGCTGACCACTCCGAGACCCGTGGCCAGGCGCCAGCGGGCCCAGCGTTTGGCCAAGGCCTTGAGCCAGGCCTGCGGGACGTCCTCGAAGGTGATCCGGGCGAGCCGTCGGTCCTTGATGCCGAGCTCACGCAGCCGCCAGACGTCCTTGAGATACTCGGTGTCCCAGCTGCTGGCCTGGTGGAATGTCCGTCGTCGCTCGCGCGCCGTTGCCGATGGCCGTTCGGGCACCAGCGGGCTCGGCGCGCTCACAGTCGTACCTCTCGGCCGGTGAACCAGCCCGCTTCCTCCAACGCCTTGCGCGCGTCCTCGGCGCTCAGGTGCCCGTAGACGGCGGCGGTGGTGGTGATGTCGGCGTGGCCGAGCAGCTTCGAGACCACCTCGATCGGCACACCATCGCGCAGCATCCGGGTCGCGGCGGTGTGGCGGTACCAGTGCGGGTCGAAGTCGATCCCGGTGTGCCGGCGTAGCCGCTTCACCAGGTCGTAGACGGCCGTGTAGCTCAGTGGGTGACCGTGGGGACGGCCCCACAGGTTCACGAAGACGTAGTCAGAGTCCAGGTCGCCGTACTCCAGGTGAAGATAGTCGGCGTAGAGCCGGACAAGCTCCGCGCTCACCGGCACCGTCCGCGAGCTGCGTGATTTCGAGCGGGCACCGTTGTCGTTGACCCGTGACTGGACCGTGATATGGGACTCGGCAGCGGCGAGGTCCTCGTGCCGCAGGCCCAGCGCCTCCCCGATCCGCATCCCGGTGTCGAACAGCACCGCGAAGAGGAACCGGTCCCGCAGATGGTCACAGGCATCGAGGATCGTCTGCACCTCGGCGGCGTTGAGCACGCGCGGGAGCTTGCGCTGTGCGCTCAGGGCGATTGCCCGCCGCGCCTGTAGTCTGCTCTTGCTGATGTGGTGCAGGAACGGTTTCCACCCCGAGCCCCGGCCTCCGGCCGGCTGCCACGTCCTCAGCAACTCCCCAAGGTCGACGCCGTGGCGCGCGGCGTGCTGATAGAACGCGCTGAGCGCGGAGAGCTTCCGATTGACCGTCGCCTCGGTGCAGTGGTGTTCCACCGACGGCAGGACCGGGACAGACCCATCGCGCAGCCCCGGCGGACGGCGCAGCCAGGCGACGAACTCGGCGACGTTCTCCAATCGCACCGCGCGCCAGTCCAAGCCCTCGGCGTCGAGGAACACGAACCAGTCCTTCAAATCGTGGGCATAGGCCTTGACCGTATTCGGCGACCGCTCGATCTGGGTCAAGTACGCCAAATACCGCTCGACCGGAGCCACCGGGGCACCGTCACCGCCGAGCACCGTCCACGACTCCACGCCATCAACGGGCGACAGCACACGCTGGACAAACATCAGCTCTCTGTGCGGAGCGCTGCGAGAGTCTGCATCAGCGGCGGGCTCTGGTGCGGTGGAGGTAGATCTGCGCGGGGATCAGGATCACCATGGCACCTGCGAGCAGCGGCCACGTCGGCATGTCTGTCAAGAAGAGCGCGGCCACGAATGTAATGAGTACCACCGTGCTGATCACGGTGATGCCGACGCGCAGTGGACTGCTTTTCATGTCTGAGGGTCTCCTGGTGACGTTCGGGCGCCGGGTTGGTATGTCGGCAGAGGTAGCGGTCAGGACGCGGCGAGTGAATCTCGCAGGGCGACTTTGCCGCCGGAGCGGAGGATGGCGTTGCCATAGATGCGGCCGGACAGAGCGCTGCTTGCAGCGATCGTGGCCAGGCAGACCAGGAGGGCGAGTCCTTGCTGCCACAGAGGAACGGTTTCGATGGCCATGCGGACAGGCATGGCGAAGACGTTGAAGAAGGGAGCGATCGAGGCCACGTCGAGCCAGGGACTGCTCGGGGAGTTGAAAGCCAAGATCACGGCCGCGGCGAAGGGGCCGAGGCTGAGCAGGTAAGCGGGCTGGAGAACTGAGCTGAGGTCTTCTTGTCGTGCCACGCGCGCGGCCAGGGCCGCCATCAGGATGGAGAACAGCACTACCCCCGAGACGAGGGAGATGAGGGCGGCGGGGATTACGGGGTTCGTTAGGTCCGGCATGGGGATCGGGTTGCCGCTGGCCGCGAGGCCCGCCAGGGCGGCGGCCGCGAGGGCCGCGATCTGGGTGAGTCCGAGCAGCGAGACAGCCAGCACTTTCCCGATGAGCAACTGCCAGGGGCGGATGCAGGCGAGAAGAATTTCCACAACCCGGCTAGCTTTCTCATCGACGACACCCGTGGCCAGGGTCGCCCCCCACAGCATGATGATGAGGACGATGGACAGGCCAACTGCGAGGGCGAGCATCAGGTAGCTCACAGGTTGAGATGCCGCTGCCGGGTCCTGCTGCTGCCCCTCGGAGCCGAATAGGTACGGAGAGAAGAAGGACAACGCTGCGAGGACCGCCATCGAGGCCAGGAAGGCCTTGGAGAGCAGTCGGCTGAGGAGTTCACGTCGGAAGATCAGACCGATCCCGCGGAGCGTGGAGAGGGGCGCAGGCTGGTTGTTCCCGCTGGCCCGATAGGTTAGCTCTGGGCGTCCCGTGCGTGGCGTGGTGGTGGCCGGCATATCAGAACTCCTGCTCATCTGGGGTGGCGGAGCGGTCCTCGACGTCCTGCATGACGTCGAGATACAGGTCGGTGAGGCTAGGACGCCAGTGCTGAAAGTTGATGACGTCTCCATGACGCAGGACCGTGCGCAAGACCTGCTGGGAATCCTGCTCACCGTGCAGGCGCAGACGCACCGCACCATCGAGATCGGGGAGTCGTTCACACCAGCCGGCCGAGGCGGGGCACAGCGCCAGTTCGCCGAGCCAGACCTCCGGGGCAGCGGTGGCGCGGATCAGGAGCTGGCGACCGGACTGTGCGCTCAGTTCCTCGACGGTACCTTCGCCGACGATTCGCCCGTCGCTGATGATGCCGATCCGGTCGCACAATCGCTCGACGAGGTCGAGCTGATGACTGGAGAAGATCACCGGCGCACCACGGTCGGCTTCCTCGCGCAGGACCGTCGACATGACATCGACCGCCAGGGGGTCCAAGCCCGAGAACGGTTCGTCCAGCACCAGGACGCCCGGTTCGTGCACGAGGGCGGCAGCGAGCTGGACCCGTTGCTGGTTTCCTAGGCTCAGAGTCTCCAGCGCTGAGCCACCCAGTTCTTCCAGGCCCAGACGCTCGATCCAGTACCGGCTGGCCGAGGCGGCGCCACGCCGCTCGATCCCGTGGAGCTCGGCAAAGAACGCCAGCTGCGCGCCCACGGTCATCTTCGGATAGAGGCCGCGTTCCTCGGGCATGTATCCCACCCGCGCACGGATGGTGTCATCCATCGGCGCCCCGTCATAGGTGACGCTGCCGGAGTCGGCACGGGCCACCCCGAGCATGATGCGCATCGCGGTCGTCTTGCCGGCGCCGTTCCCACCGACGAACCCGTACAGCTCCCCCTCACGCACGGAGAACGTCAGGTCTGACAGAACCCGGTGAGACCCGTAGCTCTTGTTCACGTCGGACATCATCAGCATCGGGGACGTCTCCTCTTTGGTGGTTGGCGGCGTAGCGGCTCGTGTGCAACGAAGCGTCGTGTTTATACAACACCATAGCAGGCTCGTCCAACTGCTCGTTGCAATAGTGCGTCGTTGTTGGTAGCGTTGGCACAGTGCCGCGCGCGAGTGACCCGAAGCCTCTGTACAACCGGCTTCGGGTGTTGCGGGCCGACTTGGACCTCTCGCGGGCCGACCTCGCCGCGCGGGTGGGGGTCAATCCCCAGACAATCGGCGCGATCGAGCGGGGCGACCACTCACCGAGCCTGGCCCTGGCACTGAACATCTGCGAGGTCTTCGACCTACCCGTCGAAGCGGTCTTCAGCCGCCAGCCGTTCCCGCCTCTGTCCGCGGCCTACTCCGGTCGCGCACATGGCCCAGCGGCGCCAACCCCCCCCGGAAGATGAGAACCGTGCCCGCTGACCACCCGACAGACACACCCACCACCACGCGCTTCGAACGGGCGAGAAGGATGTCGCTGCGAGCCCGTCGCGGCCTGGTCCTCGTTGGAGCCGTCACCTGGGTGGCCTTCGGCGTCGTGTCCGTAATCGGGATGGACGGCCCGGCGGCCGTGTGGCGGTGGGCACTCCTCGCCGGCTACGTGCTGATGTGGGCGGCCTTGCGGGTGCTGATCCGCGACATCGCCGAACGAAGCGCCGGAGCGATCGACGAGTACGAGACAGCTAGACGCACCCGAGCCCGCGACGTGGGCTACGTCACTGCCCTGGTCGTCGCGCTCATGCTCTACCTCGTCTTCAGCGTCGCGACCAACCGTGCGCAGGACGGCGACCCAGGCGTCCTTCTGCGCGCCGACGACCTCATCTTCGCGGCGTTCCTGCTGCCCGCGGCCCTGCCAACCTTCTTCCTGGCGTGGACTACCCCTCCTGATGAGGACGACTGAGTCAGCCGCCCTGCACGCCGCACACGCCTGATCGATCCCTGCCGCCCACGAGGAATGGAGCCCCACGATGACCCCGCCCGATTCGATCATCGACCGTCTGGGCATCCCCGTGGCACTGATAACGCTGCTGCACACCGCGGACGGTCAGCCCTACCAGCGCTTTCAACCGCAAAAGGTCACTGCGGCCGCAGAGCTGCTTGAGCTGACCGTTCGCGGAGACGTCACCGTGGAAGACAAGGACATCGTCGCCCCCCGAGTTCCAACCGACGGTCCCGCCTGGCGCGACCAAGTCACCGCCGACCTAGCCCGCAGCTGCGCCCGGAGCGGCTCGATCAACATCGCCACATGGTTGCGTCTCCGCCGTCAGGCACTGAAGGTGCAGCAGGACGCAGCCGTCGACGCTGGCGCACTGTGCCCCGGGCGTGGTCGACTGTTCGGGCTTATCCCTTATCGCAAACGCGTGCCCGACCCGGCCGTGCGCTCCACGGTCATCGCCGAGCTCACCCAGGACTCCACCGCTCCTTCCGAACGTACTGCGGCGCTGGCCGGCCTCGTTCGCGGCGCGAAGATCGACACGGTCCTTGACCTCGACGACGCCCAACGTTCCGCCTTGGCGAACATCGCCACCGGCCCCGGCAGCAAGCTGAGCGCGTCAATGAACGCCGCCAAAGCCACGAACGCGGCTTTAGCCACCGTCCTGTACCTCCAGATCACCGGCGACTGACCGCCCTGACGTCCCCGAGATCGATCTCGTCTGCGAGTTTCGTCGAGTGCCGTCCATCTTCGTCGCAAGGCGGCAACGATTACAGCGTCCTGGACACCCGTCCACGATGCGTACATGCAGCTCAGGCCACACTACCGATCCAGGGACTCTAGATAACGA
>NZ_JBQDVP010000083.1:0-7441 GCF_052102115.1 Microbacterium sp. | reverse complement strand
TCGGGCCAGAATGGGAAGTGTTCAAGGTCCGCGGCAAGGTCTTCATGCTCTTGACCGAGGTCACCGGTGAACCGATCGTGATCATCAAGGCCGACCCGGAGGACAGTAAGGCGCTCCGTGAGCAGCACGACGACATCACCCCCGGCTATCACATGAACAAACGGCACTGGATCACGCTGCGCCCAGGCGGCGACCTGCACGAGCGCCTCGTCGACGAGCTGGTGACAGAGTCTTACCGGCTCGTCGTGGAGAACCTGCCGAAAGCGAAACAGCCGGTGAATCCGGTCACGTTCGGAAAGATCGACCAGTGACACTCTCCTTCATCGTCATCGAAGAGACGCGCGTCCGCGAAGAGCAGTCGCGGCGAGCAGCCCCACAGCGGGAATCGTGTTGATGCTCAGCCCCGGCTGCAGAACTGTCGCGATCGTCAGCCCGACGACCGCGACGATACCCGCGATCTGCGAGAGAGGCCCGCTCAGCACGGTGCTCACCAGCCCGGCGGCCAGGCCGAGGATGCCGGCGACCGCAGCCGGACCGACCGCGACGACCCAGTACTCCTGGCCCGTCATCGGCGCGTAGTCGTCGTAGACGAGCGCGCTGGACCCGTACCAGGTCCATGCGAGGATCCAGACAGTGGATGCTCCGGCGAGCAATACAAGGAGCAGGCGCGCCGCTCGATCGCGACGGACGAGCATCGCCACGAGAGTTCCGAGCACGATCGCAAGAAACCACATCAGTCCGAGAACCACGGCGACACCGAGGTATCCGATGCCGTCGCTGCACATCCAGGCGTCGGCGCCTTCAGAACCCGGTTGCCCCATGCTGCAGTTGATGTGCAGTTGATCTCGCACAAGCCACACCGTTGACGGCCCCATGACGACTGCCACGAGGCCGCTGGCGAGTACGCCCCCGCCTGCAACGATCCTCATCGCTCGCGATGCAGCAGGCGTGCGATCCGAGACTGTCGATTCCGTCGCCATCCTGGGATCCTACCCCGGGGTAGGACACTATACGAGTGGTATTTTCGTGGTTTTTTCTGTACTTATTAGGATACCTCACGTATTCTCGAACCACAGGTGATGACAGAGAAGAGGTGCGAGATGGTCACCAAGACACCAGCGCAGAACGTTGCGTACCAGCGCACTGTCCGTCTGGATATCCGTGAGATCACCCGGCGTCTCAACGCCGCGCTCGGCGGAACGCTGGTCTCAGTCCTCGCGGGCTCCAAGGACACGAAGTCTTCACACAAGTGGGCAAAGGAAGACGGGCCACAGCCTCGCCCCGAAGCTGTGAAGCGACTCGCGTTCGCCTATGAGCAGTGGCTGCGAGTCACCGACGCAGAGGGTGAGCACGTCGCTCGCGTGTGGTTCATCGGCGCCAACCCGTGGCTCGACTACGACACTCCGATCAACGCGATCCGCGAGGACCGCCTGAAGGAAGTCAACCGGGCCGCGCAGGCTCTGATCGACGACTCGTTCAACGGCTGAACCGCCTTGACACAGCGCCGAAGGCGGTCCGCCCTTGTCTTGGCAAGGTCTAGTCGATAGTCGCTTCTTACAGCCGCTCCGAGGAGCCCTCCGCCGACTCCAGCGCGTTTATGCGTTTATGTTGTGCGGTCTTGCGCAGCGTCGCGCTCGAAGAGCGGGAACCGTCTTTCCTCGCGCCAACGGCCGCGTGAATCCTCGATAAGAAGGACGACGGCCGACGCAGTCCCACTCAACGGCAGCTCTTCTTCGATAGTTTGCACAGCCTGTTTCAACTCTTCGTAACTGCCGGAATCACCCACGGTGGCATGAGGTACGGATCCGTCGTACTGGCCTCCGTAAGGCGGATACCCCGGGAACGCGTGCACGACTGCAGCAGTCAGGTCGAGGAACGGGGCGGAAGACTGCGGTGCAAGCCAGAGCACCTCCTCGCCGAACCATCCGGTATGCGTCAGGGAGAAGTCGAACTGGGGCACAGTGCGAAACGTTCTGGCGAGGACATTGTCCACGCCGTCGTCGAGCAGTTCAGCGGGCATGAAGGGAAACAAGACCGTCAGGTGGGGAGGCACGTCGAAGCGTGCGTCGGCGGCGAATTTCTGCCTCAGCGCGGCGAGCGTGGCCGACGCTGGTGCCTCAACGATCAGCGCTGTCCGGGACATCTCTCGATGCTAGGCGACGCACCCCTCACACCAGCGGCACCCAGAGATCCTCGGGAGCACGGCCGGCGAGCGTCGGCCAGACAGCATCCGCCGCACCCTCCGGGATCGCGACGTGGTGCGGGATGCCGACGACCTGTGCACCGGCGGCGCGCGCAGCTGCGAGCCCGATGAGCGAATCCTCGATGGCAACGCAGTCGCGCACATCGACGCCGAGCAGCTCCGCGGCCCGCAGATACGCGTCGGGGAACGGCTTGCCCCGTTCGACGGCATCCCCGGTGACGATGACGTCGAACGTGTCGTCCGGCAGCGCATCGATGACGGCATCCGCATAGCTCCGATACGACATGGTCACCAGCGCGAGCGGGATGCTGTCGGCACGAAGCGCTGACAGCATCTCGACCGCGCCGGGGCGCCAGGTGAGTCCGGCGGCCGCCGTGTTGCGCATCGCGAGCTCGAGCTGGCGATCGACCAGTTCGTCCACCGGCACGTCGACACCCCAGCCACGCATGAGCTCGGCCCCGGCGGTCAGAGACGTCCCGACCAGTGCCGCCAGAGCATCCGGCGACGGTTCGATCCCGTGCGCCCGCGCGATCTCATCGGCGGCGATGCTCCAGTGCGCTTCGGTGTCGACGATCGTGCCGTCCATGTCCCACAGCACCGCGGCCGGCCGGCGACGCACAGCAGAAGAGGAATCGTTCATGGTGTCACTCCGGGAGAAGGGCTCGGCCCCGTGCGCCGGGGGGGTGCGCACGGGGCCGAGCGTCGAAATGGATCAGGCGTTGCGGCGAGCGCGCAGCGCCAGACCGAGACCGCCGAGCACGAGTGCGCCCGCGGCCAGGCCGAGGCCCCACGGCAGGTCTGCACCCGTCGTGGCGAGGTCGCCCGCGGCCGTTTCGTCGTCAGCTGCGGGGTTCTCAGCGTCGCCGGTGTCGCCCGAGCCGCCACCCGGGTTGCCGGGCGCCTCGGGCTCCGGGTTCTCGGGCTCCGGGGTTCCGGGGTCCGGGTTCTCCGGGTCCGGGTTCTCCGGAGCCGGCCGCACATCCGCATCGAACGCGACGAGCGGGTTCGCGATCTCGACCTGACGCAGCTGCTCATCCGTCGCGAAGTCGTACGCGGTCACGACGACGCGGTCGCCGTACGAGTCGAGCGTCAGCCCCTGGTTGATGTCTCGCGTCGTGACCTCGCTGATCCCGGCGGTGTTCTCGCCACGCGCGTCCCACTCGATGTGCATCGCGATCGTGTTGATGGCCCGGAATCCGTCGGGGTGGCCGTCATCGGTACGGCGCTGCACGGCCCAGTCGCCAAGGTCGGCCGGGTAGTGCGTGTGTCCGGTGAAGAGGATCGCATTCGGGTAGTTGCCGAGGATGCTCGTCAGCCGATCGTTCATCTGATGATGGCCGTGGTACCCGGGGATCCAGGATGCCGAGACCGTGTCACCCAGCGGGAAGTGCGTCATCACCACGACCTGCTTGTCCAGGGCGGTCCAGTGCGCGAGGCGCTCCTCGAAGAACGCCACCTGCTCGTCCGACATCGCCACATCCGTCGGCGATCCGAACTCCTGCCCGAGGACGATCACGGGCAGGTCGCCCGCCGGTCCCTCGATGACGTACTCGGCCCACGGCTGCTCGCGCTCTGCGAATGCGAAGAAGCGCTCCATGTTCGCGTCGAACCCACCCGGGGCGTACCGCTCGTGGTTGCCGTTGGCGGCGACCGTCTGACGCGGACGGATGTCGGCCGTGGCATCCATCACGTCATAGATCTCCTGCCACTCGCCCGACGTTCCCGAGTTCACGATGTCACCGACGAGCAGCATGCCGTCGGCCTCGGGTGCGATCTCGGAGTAGTCGCCGAGCGCGTGCTCGAAGTCTGCGGGGTGACCCTGGATGTCGCTCATGACCCAGGCCTGTGTCGGCCTCGCCTCCGTCGCCTTCAGCACCTCGTGCACGGCGACCGAGTCGATCGCCCAGTAGCGGGCACCCTCGTCGGCGGTGAACTGCCACGAGAAGACGGCCTCTTCGGCGTCCTCCGGCACCTCGACGACGACATCCTGCGCGTAGTTCATCTGACGGGCGTCATAGTCGTCGGCGACGCTCTCGGAGTCGAGCCGCAGGATCTCGCTGCTCGCCCCGCCGTCGAAGCTCACGCTCACGACGCCGGACTGCCCGGCTGCTCCCCGGTAGTGGCTGTCGAAGGTGAGACGAGCCGAAGCTAGGCCGTCGACCGAGACCGGCGCCGAGGTCAGTGTGGTGTCGAGCGCGCCGCCCGACTGCTGCGCGTCGGCGACGGCGAGCACGCCGAGCGGACGGGCGAAGCGGCCGCGCATCTCGTCGATCTCACCGGTCCAGTCGGCACGGGTGGTGAAGGTCCAGGCGCTGTAGTCACCAGCATCCGTCTCGGATTCGACCGTCCATCCCTCCGGTGCACCCTCGACGCTGAAGCCCTCGCGATGGATGACACCGTCAGTCGAGACATCGGTCGCGACCGGGTCGATCTCGACGGGCGCAGCCGGATCGCCGGGCTGCGACTGCTCGGGGTCGGGCACGGCGACGTCACCCTCGATCGTGAAAGAGACCGGCTCGCCGACGCGCGTCCAGCCGTCGTCGTACAGGTACTCCAGGCGGTAATCGCCCGCCGGCAGCGGGTCTCCGGAGCGGTCGTTCAGCGGGATGCTGACGCTTCCCGACTCGCCCGGCGCATAGTCCCAGGCGAAGCCGCAGCCCGAGCACGGGGTCTCGGCGGATGCCGGGTAGACGGCGACCCAGTTGCGATCCGTCGGACGATCGGTGGCGTACTCCGCCGTGATCGAGTCGCCGACGGCGAAGGTCGTGTCGGCCAGGGTCAGCTGTGACGCGGCGGCCGCGACGGCGTCGGCCTGAGCAGCGTTGGCCTGTGAAGCGTTGGCCTGTGCAGCGTTAGCGGGTGCGGCACTGGCCGCCGTGAGTCCGGGCGACAGCAGCAGCGCGCCGGAGACGGCGAGGGCGCCGACCGCTGTCGCGCCCCGGCGACGGCGTGCCGCAGGCGTTGAGGGCGAATGCATGAACGGGTTCCTTCCAGAGCAGAGAGGCGGTCACCGCAGGGGGATCGGCGCCGCGGAGGCTGACCTCCGCTCTCGACAGAACCGGCGGATCGTTACATCCCGGTGAACACCCGGCGACATCCGTCTGGCCGACCTGCGTGAACAGCGATACCGGTGCGCCCGCCCGCGCGCACCTGTCCTGAAACGCTGCTGTTCTGAAACGCTGCCTTCAGGCGCGCCCGACGAGGTTCCCCGACCCCGAGGCGTGCACTTCGAACGTGATCGTGTCGGGCGCGTATCTGTCATCGCCGTACTCGATCGGCATCCCGTCTTCGCCCTTCGTCTCGCGGCGCAGACGCAGCAGCCGGGTCGATCGCCGCAGGCCCAGCAGCTCGGCATCCTCGCTCGATGCCGCCACCGTGTCGATCCGGTGCGTCCCGAACGCCATCGCGATCCCGGCGCCCTGCAGCGCGGCCATGACTGACGGCTCATCGGGCGGGAGCGCCTCGATCACCGGCGCCACGCGCGGCGGATACGTGGTGCGCTCGACCATGACCGGCCGCCCGTCGAGCGTGCGCACCCGGGTCACCCACAGCACGTCGTCGCCGGCGCGCATCCGCAGCACGCGGGCATCGACCGCCGACGCCGGACCCCACTCCTGCCCGACGACCCGGCCGCCCGGCGTCATCCGACGCGACAGCGCCCACTGCGCGAACGAGCGCATCTCGGCGAACTCCTGGGTGCGGAAATCCGCGCGCACCCGCCACCCCGAGCCCGGGTGCGCGGTCACCAGCCCCCGACGCTGCAGGGCCGCGAGCGCATTGCGCACCACCCCGCGCGAGACGGCGTACTGACCGGCGAGACTCTGCTCCCCCGGCATCCGCTCCCCCGCACCGAACTCACCCTGCAGGATGCGCCGGCGCAGGTCATCGGCAACATCTCGGTAGCGGGTCACGACTCGATCCTCGGCGGCTTCACGGCGGCCAGGGTAGATCATCGAGGCGAACGGATGGTGCGGATCGAGGCCGGGCGACGGCGACCGTTCACACGCTCGCGAGGATGAGAGCGACGCTGACGATGCCGATCACGACGACGAACGCGGTGAGAGCGATCGCGAGGCGGCCGTCGGGCAGCCGGGCACGGTCACCGTCACGTTCGAGCGCGATCGTGCCCTGTCGGTAGCGTCGGCGTGCGGCGATCCACAACGTTCCCGAGGCGAGCACGCCGGCCACGCCACCGAGTGCCCACCAGGCGCTGCCGAAGACCTCCGGCAGGACGCGCAGCGCGACGAGCGACCCGACCCCGAGCGCGAGGCAGGTACGCCGCCAGGCGAGCTCGGTGCGCTCGGGCTGCAGTCCGGGGTCGAAGATCGTCGTCACGGCAGCCCCGTCATCGCCACAGGATCGCGAGCACGACGAGGACTCCGGCGATCGTCACCGCGACGCCGAGCACCACGCCCAGCAGTGAACCAGGGAGCGGCTGGTTGCGGCGCAGCGACCGCTCGGTGCGCGACCACGCGATCCACGCGAACGTCGGCACGAGAATGCCCGTGACCGCGAGGACGAGGGATGCCGCGAGCCGCAGCGTTGGCTGCAGATCAAGCCCCAACAGTTCCAGCGCGACGCCGGCGGCGATGAGTGCCAGCGACGTGCGGATCCACGCCAGGAAGGTGCGCTCGTTCGCCAGCGTGAAGCGCGCATCGGGCTCGTCGCCGTGGCGATAGACGGATGCCGGGAATCTTCTGCCGCCGCTCACAGCGCGACCGTCCGGAATCCGATGTTGCTCGCCGCCGAGTCGGGAGTGTTCTGCGAGCGCGCCGAGTTGCGGTACCGGTTGCAGTACGAGATGTGGCAGAGGAAGCTGCCACCGCGCAGCACCCGCACCTGTCCGTGCTCGGGCCCCGTCGGCGAGGTCGCCGGGGAGGTGCCGTAGTAGTTCGGATCGAACCAGTCCTGGCACCACTCCCACACGTTTCCGACCGGCTGCCACAGCCCGTAGCCGTTCGGCTCGAACGAGCGCACCGGTGCCGTGGTGAGGAAGCCGTCCTCGCGCGTATTCACCCGGGGGAACTCGCCCTGCCAGATGTTCGCCCGCCAGCCCCCGGCATCCACCTCGTCGTGACCCCACGGGTACTTCGCGCTGTCGATCCCGCCGCGCGCGGCGTACTCCCACTCCGCCTCGGTGGGCAGACGCGCGCCCGCCCACGCGCAGTAGGCGACGGCGTCGTACCAGCTGACGTGCACGACGGGGTGGTCGCCGAGACCGTCGAGCGACGAATCGCG
>NZ_JBQDVP010000082.1:0-7663 GCF_052102115.1 Microbacterium sp. | reverse complement strand
TCAATCAGTCCTGATAATTATCAGGCAGTCGCGAGCTGACGCAGCACGTACTGCATAGTTTTCGTTAGTGTCAGTTCGAGCCCTTGGGCACCTCAGTGGCTAGTTCGGCAAACTGAAATCCCAGCTCAAACTACGATTTACTCGTCTGATGCAACTACCGCTGCCGCAGCAACTCACGGCGCTGATCCGGGTGGGCCGACGTGCTGCGATTGCGGTATCTGCGCCAGATGCACCGGCCAATCCGTTCGGGTCAACGCTCGTCGAGTCACTGCAGACCTTCCCAGTAGGCGAAGCCGAACTGGACGATGACGATCGTGTAGATCACGCAGCCGACGAAGACGACCACCGAGGCGATGAGCGCGCCGACGCCGAGCTTCGGCGTCCCGGTGCTGCGGCTGAGGCGGATCCCGTTCCAGGCGCAGACGGCGGCGGTGATGGCGAGGACCGCCATGAAGTGCGGCAGCACGATCGCGCCGACGACGGCGAGCACGTTCATGATCAACGAGGCGATGATCCAGCCGCGGCCCGAGCGCCGCAGCCGGTCGGGCTGATCGGCGTCGACGGGCGCAGCGGGCGCGGCGGTGGCCGGGCTCGGGACGTTCTTGCCATTCCAGAAGTCAGGCGTCTCGCGCCTGGTCTCGGCGTGTGCGGGGTCGGCCATGGTTATCTCCTTGGGTCGGTGGGGCTGGTGGTGTGTACGGGTCAGGTGCGAGCGTCGGCGCGCTCGAGCACGACGGTGTTCGCGGCTGCCAGAAGCGTGCTCAGCAGCAGACAGGCGGCGATGATCGCGGCGATCACGCCGGCGGTGATGTCGCCGGTGTCGGCGAAGGTCGCCGTGCCCAGCTGGGTCGCCCTCGACAGCGCCGCGTAGGGGCTGATGAAGATCGCGGCATCGAGACCGACGACGAGCAGGAAGGCCGAGAACCCGGCCCCGAGGAAGGCGACAGCGACCGGTGCGGCGAAAGAGCGCATCTGCATCGACAGCCAGGACTGAAGGACGGCGACGGGAACGCTGGCGAGGATGATGAGCAGGGAGATCGCGAGATACTCCGGCGGCAGGAAGCCGGGCAGTCCGAAGCCGATCATTCCCAGCGCCACGGTGGTGACCACGGCGATGACCTGCATGATCGCGGCCAGAACGGAGATCACTGCGGCCTTGGCAATGATGATCTGCAGCGACGGCGTGGGTCCTGCCATCAGCGCGTTCCAGTTGCTGCCGCGGTGCTCGGCCCGCCAGACCAGCGAGGCGAGGATCGCGATGCCCACAGAGAGTGGGAAGAGGCCGTAGAAGACGATCGAGCGCATCCACAGCGTGTGCCAGCCGTCCTCGAGGCCACGCCCGTCGATGAGGGTCATGATCAATCCGGTGGCCACCAGCACGATGGGTAGCAAGACGACGACGGCCCAGCTCAGTGAGCGCTTGAGTTTCGAGAATTCTGCGGCGAGGGCGTTCATCTCAGACCTCCTGGCGGTCGAACGAGCGGGTGAACAGGGCGAAGATCGCGGCCGCGACGGCAGAGAGGCCGCCGATATTGAGGTAAGACGGCGCGAAGCCGGCCAGCTGTCCGTCGACGTAGCCGGCGGCAGCCGAGAGTGCGTAGTAGCCCCACGGTGTCAGGTGCGCGATCCACGTCGGCACCGCCGTCGAGATGAGCGCGACGACGGCACCGAGCAGCCCAAGGCCGATGCCGACGAGCTGGTTCTCGACACGGGCTGCGAGCACGACGTGCAACGCCAGCAGCGCGAGGCTCACGACGAGCAGGCACGCGGTCAGACCGAGCCAGCGTCCAGCCGGCCACGGGGCGTCGATGCCGACGGCGAGACCGACCGCGGCGAACGCCGCGCTAACGAGCACGGTGGCCCCGGCGACGAGAAGCCCGAGGGCCAGCAGCTTCGCCCGGCACAGACCGCCGGGCGTCACACCGGACGTCGCCGACATCAGCCATCCGCCGCCCTGGTGCTCGGCATCGACGAGACGGCTCGCGACGACCGCCAGCAACAGAGGTGCGGCGAGGGTGAATCCCGACCCCATCCCCATGAGCAGCGTGTTCCACGACGATGCACTGGTGCGGTCGAAGTCGGGGTTGAACACGGCTGCGTAGAGGCCGATGCCGGTGACGACGGCGAAGAGCACGGCGACGAGGAGAACGACGTGCAGGTGCCGCATCTTGGCGAACTCGTTAACGACGATGGCGCTCACAGTCCGCCTCCTGCCGTCAGGCCCATGAAGACGGACTCGAGCGTCTGCTCATCACGCCGGACGCCGTGGACGCCGATCCCCTCGGCCACCAGACCTGTGACGACGCCGGCTGTCGCCTCATCGCTGTCGACGCCGGCCAGCCGGACGGTCGTGTCCTCCAGGCGTGCGCCGTGGGCACGGGCGAGCATGGACTGCGCGCGCCGCGGATCCGAGCAGTCGATGAGTAGGTCGGGGGTGGCAGCGCTGAAGAGGTCGGCTCGGGTGCCCTGGAAGATCATCCGGCCCTGGCTGAGGATGCCGAGGACCGTGGCGGTCTTGTCGACCTCGCCGAGCAGGTGGGAGGAGACCATGACGGTCACTCCCCCGTCCGCGAGCCGGCGCAGCAGCTCGCGGATCTCCTCGATGCCGGCGGGGTCGAGGCCATTGGTCGGCTCGTCGAGGATAAGCAGCTTCGGCTGCCGGGCCAGAGCCATGGCAATGCCCAGGCGCTGCTTCATGCCCAGCGAGTACTCGCGCACCCGCTTGCCCATCTGGCCATGCATCCGCACGGTCTTGACTGCGAAGTCGACCTGCGCGTCGTCGAGGCCGAGCAGGCGCTGGACGATGCGCATGTTCTCTGCGCCGGTTAAGTGCGCATACCCGGGCGGGGACTCGATGAGCGAGCCGATGCTGCCCAGCAGCTGCCGTCGGGTGCTCCGGTTCATCGGCTGGCCCAGCACCTCGACCTCGCCGCCGGTGGGACGAATGAGCGAGAGCAGCATCTTCATGGTCGTCGACTTGCCCGAGCCGTTGGGCCCGAGGAAGCCGTAGACGCTGCCTTCAGGGATGCGCAGGTCGAGACCGTCGACGACAGTGCGGCCGCCGTAGGCCTTGGTGAGGTTCGAAGATTCGACGATGAAGGACATGCCTCCACTCTCGCGAGGATCGGCGGCGGTGTCGTCTGGCGAGGCGACTATCTTCGACTAGTCGATCTGCACTACGTCGGGCCGGTTCCGGCTCAGGTCGCAGGCGGGACCAGGCCCAGGCGGTGGGCGAGAACGACCGCCTAGACGCGGTCGCGCAGCTGGAGCTTGGTGAGAATGCGCTGCACGTGCACACGCGCGGTATTCTCCGAGATGACCAGCTCCTCAGCGATCTCCGCGTTGGACAGCCCGCGACCCGTGCACACGAGCACCTCCCGCTCACGCGCGGTGAGCTCGCCGAGCCGCTCGTCCGGTGCAGAGCCCGCGGTCGCAGGGAGCTGCGCTGCGAAGCGGTCGAGCAGGCGCTTCGTCGTCGACGGCGCGACCACGGCGTCGCCGGCGTGCACGTGGCGGATGGCCGCGGCGAGCTCCTCGAGCGGGGCGTCCTTGAGCAGGAAGCCCGAGGCCCCGGCCTGGATCGCGTCGTAGGCGTGCTCGTCGAGGTCGAAGGTCGTCAGCACCAGTACACGGGGCCCGCTGGTCTCGCGGATCCGCCGTGTGGCCTCGACGCCATACATGCGCGGCATCCGCACATCCATGAGCACGACGTCGACCTCGAGGTCGGTCAGCATCTCGAGCGCAGCCTGGCCGTCCTCGGCGTCGGCGACGACCTCGAACTCCGGCCGGGTGCTCAGCACCATGCGGAAGCCGGTTCGGTACATTTCCTGGTCATCGACCAGCATCAGCCGGATCGGTGCGTCATCGCTCATCGGTCATCTTCGATCGGTAGGAGGGCGTGGGCCTCGAACCCGCCACCGGACCGGGGACCTGCTTCCAGTGATCCGCCGTAGGCGCTGGCCCTCTGGCGCATGCCCACTAGTCCATGCCCGGTCGTCCAGGGGACCTCAGGTGTACTGCCGGTGGCCGCACCGTCGTCGACGATGCGCAGCGAGAGCTCGGTCGGGGCATACGAGAGGGTCACCGTGACCACGCTCAGCAACGGCCCACCATGCTTGCGCGCGTTCGTCAAAGACTCCTGCACGATCCGGTAGGCGGCCAGGTCCAGACCGGCCGGCAGCGCGACCGGCTCCCCCTCGATATGGAGGTCCACACGCAGGCCCGTCTGCCGTGCCTCGTCGACGAGTCCGTCGAGACGGCCGAGGCCGGGCTGTGGAGACCGCGACGTGCTGCTATCGTCGCGGAGTACATCGAGCATCCGCCGCATCTCCCCCATCGCATCGCGTCCGGTGTCGCGCACGCGCTCCATCGCGTGCGCGGCCTGCTCAGGACTCGAGGCCACCGTCTGCGCCGCGCCATCGGCCATGACGACCATCGTGCCGAGGCTGTGCGAGACGATGTCATGGATCTCGCGGGCGATCCGTGCCCGTTCCTCGGCTGCTGCGATCGCCTCCCGCGCATCACGCTCGCGCGCGAGCTGGTCGGCGCGGTCCTGCAGGGCGGTCATATGTCCGCGCCTCGACTGAGCCAGCAGCCCGATAGTCGCGAGGAAGAATCCGGTCAGGACGATCACCCCGACTTCACCGATCCGTACGTATTCCTTCGCCAGCAGTGGCTGGGCCGCGACCACGACCCACACCCCCACCAGAACTGACGCCACGAGAGTAGTCCGCCATCCGAATCGCGCACCCACGAAGTAGAGAAGTAGGCCGAGAAGGACCAGAGGCGCGGGCGATAGGCCGACGCCGAGCACCACGTAGCCCCACGCGCCAACGTAGACGAGTAGCGGAGTGATCCGCGGACCTCTGCTCCGGAGCACGTAGGCCGCGCAAAGCACTACTGACAGCACCAGGGCAACGATGAGCTGCGGGACCGAGAGGACGTTCAACCCGAAGTGCTGGACCGCAAGGTTCATCGCGTCGTACAGGAACAACGCCATCGCGACCACGATGCTGGTGGGAGTCGCATGCCGCTCAGCCCACAGGCCGAACGGCGTTCCCGCGAGGGCAGCGCGCCGACGGCCTGCCGACTGGGCTGTCCTCGTCACGCTCATAGCACCTGATTTTACGGTGGCGGGGGCTGCCGCGCGAATAGGTGACATCTGATCTGGCTTGCCCTCTGGGCGGCCTGGAAGGATGTGCCCCATGCCCGCTCCCTACCCCCAGGAGTTCCGCGAGGATGTCGTGCGAGTGACCCGGTCCCGTGAGGACGGCGTCACGATCGCGCAGATCGCGAAGGACTTCGGCGTCCACGAGATGACGCTCCACAAATGGATCCGCCAAGCCGACATCGACGATGGCAATCGTCCCGGAAAGACACGGGAGGACTCCACCGCACTGCGCGACCTCCGCCGCCGCAACCGGCTGCTGGAGCAGGAGAACGAGGTCCTCCGCCGCGCTGCCGCCTACCTTTCCCAGGCGAACTTGCCGGGAAAAGTTTCTACCCGCTCGTGAGCGAGCTCGCCGCTGACGGCATCCCCGTCGCGGTGTCCCTGCGGGTCCTGAAGCTCTCCCGCCAGCCCTACTACCGCTGGCGGCACCAGCAGGTCACCACAGCCGAGCTGACCGAGGCATATCGCGCCAACGCCCTACTGGACGCCCACGTCGACGACCCCGAATACGGCTACCGTTTCCTGGTCGGCGAAGCCGCAGAAGCGGGCGAGGCGATGTGCGAGCGGACCGCGTGGTGGATCTGCCGCGACAACCAGTGGTGGTCCGTGTTCGGGAAGAAGCGCGGCAAGAACGGGAAGCGCCCCGGACCGCCGGTCCACGACGACCTCGTGAAGCGCGACTTCTCCGCAGACGACGTCAACGAACTCTGGCTGACCGACATCACCGAGCACTGGACCGACGAGGGCAAGCTCTACCTCTGCGCCATCAAAGACGTGTTCTCCGGCCGGATCGTCGGCTACTCGATCGCGGACCGAATGAAAGCCCGTCTCGCGGTGAACGCCCTGGACAACGCGATGTCTCGACGCCGTGATGCCGCCGGATGCATCGTGCATTCGGACCGCGGATCGCAAGGCGGATTCAATCGGTGGTTGCAACACCGGTACTTTCAATCGATTCTAGCTGCTCGGCAAAGACTTCGGCTGGGGTTTTCCAGCCGAGGACTTTCCGTGGCCGATTGTTCAGCGAGTAAGCGACAGCCTCGAGCTCTTGGGCTTCCCACCTCGACAGGTCTGTGCCTTTCGGGAAGTATTGCCGCAGCACTCCGTTTGTGTTTTCATTCGTCGGTCTCTGCCACGGCGAATGCGGATCCGCGAAGAACACTTTCGTGCCGGTATCGACCGCGAACCGAGCATGGTCTGATAGCTCCTTGCCCCGGTCCCACGTGATCGTCTTCCGCAACTGCTGCGGCAGGCACGTCATCGACTTCGTCAACGCTGTCGCCATCGCCTGGGCCCCATACCCGGCTAGTGCCGGCCCGTTCTTGATCCGTGGTTGTTGTCCGTACCCGTCGAGCCTGGGTAGGTGCACCAGCAGCGTCGAGCGCGACTTGCGCTCGACGAGCGTGCCGATGGCCGAACGGTTCGTGCCGATGATGAGGTCACCCTCCCAATGCCCAGGCACAGCCCTGTCAGCGGCCTCGGCCGGCCGCTGGGAAATGACCACATCAGCGGTGACATGCCCCTGAGGTTTGCTCTGGGCCCTGGCTCTGGGTTTGCGCAGAGACCTCCCGGTCCTCAACGCAGCGACGAGCTCTCGCTTGAGTGCGCCGCGGCCCTCGATGTAGAGCGCCTGGTAGATCGCTTCGTGACTGATTCGCATAGCACCATCATCGGGGAACTCGAGCTTCAACCGTTGCGAGATCTGTTCCGGACTCCACGCGATCGACCAAGCCCGGTCTCCACGATGGGGCTTGTTCCGGCCCTTCCACGCCGCGACCGCCGGCCCGGCAACCACGGTACCGTCTGGTAGACACACACGACCATCGAGATGCTCCTGAACATAGGCGCGCAATCGGGGGTTCTTCACCAGCTTTGCGGTCTTCGGTCGACGCGCCATCAGCTCAGACTTCCACTGCGCGACGGATGCCCGATAGTGTAGCTTCCCGGCCCGAGTTGCTGCATTGCGGCGCAGTTCGCGCGAGACTGTCGAGGCGTCACGGCCGAGTCTCCTCGCGATCTCGCGAACACCTACGTTCTGAGTACGTAGCAACGCGATTTCCTCGCGCTCAACGAAGGACAGATACCGGCCACCGGGCTCGACGAGTGTGATCGTTGCCATACCACCACCTTGGCGGAACCACCGCGCCCCGACAGCCTGCGACACTCCAACCGCGGCACCAGCATCCTCTGAGGAGGCACCGATTGCGACCTCTTTCCAGAACTGGCGCTCGACACTGCGCCTGCTCTTCGGGGCTCCTGGTGAGATCATCGGGTTCCTGCCTGTCAGCCCCTTCAGCCACCCTGCTGGTCGTCCCATGGTCGTCCTTTCTCTCAAGGTGTTGCAACGACCAGTTGAATCCGCCCAATTCAGGTCACGGAAGTTCGTGCACGCCCTGAACCGTCACCACCTCATCGGATCGATGGGCCAGGTCGGTGCCGCCGGCGACAATGCCGCGATGGAATCGTTCTTCTCGCTACTGCAGAAGAACGTCC
>NZ_JBQDVP010000081.1:0-7773 GCF_052102115.1 Microbacterium sp. | reverse complement strand
CCCGAGTACGCGGAACAGTGACAGGGAGGATACCCACTGGGGGTCTTCGACGATCACGGCGTCGCCGGGGCGAAGATGGGTGGCCAAGATTCGCTCGAGCCCGTCGAGCGCGCCGTTGACGATCGTCAGGCGTCCGCGGATTCCGTCGGCGGCGAACTGTGTGGTCATCACTTCGGCAAGTCCCTCGTTGAGGGCGGAGGTGTTATACAGTCGCGGTTCGTAGAGATCCGATGAGAGGAACGCACCGACGTCGGGCAGCAGTGTCGGGTCAGGTGAGGACGTGGAGAGATCCCGGACGCCTTCCGGCAGCGGAAGGCGCAGTGGCCGGGGGATCGGCGGGCGCTCCGCGACGCGGCTGCGCCTACCGTGCGCCGAGGTGATCACACCCCGTTCTCGCAGTTGACGGAAGGCGAGTGCAACCGTTCCGGGGCTGACGCCGATGTCGTCGGCGAGGGAGCGGATCGAGGGCAGCTCGCTGCCGACGGGAAGCTCGCCGCTGCTGATCGCGCGTGAGAGCGCTTGAACGATCTCACGTGCAGAGGCTATGGTGGGCAGATCATCAGCTAACACAGTTAGAAAGTGTACTAGAACACATGTGGATAAATCCACTCTTTCAGGCAGACGCCCGCAACGAGGTCGCGCAATTGCTCGGCGCGCACTCTCTTGTCACGCTCGTCGCCGAGTCGCCGTTGCGCGCCGCCCACCTTCCGCTGCTTCTCGAAGACGACGGCGAGAGCATGAGGCTCGTCGGGCATATTCCGCGGGTCGACCCCGTCGCCCAGGCGATCGACGCGGGAGAGCGGATCCTCTGCATCGTCCACGGCGCCCGCGCTTATGTGAGCGCCGGCTGGTACGACGATCCCGGCCTCTCCACCTACAACTTCAGCGTCGTGCATCTGGAAGGCGCGGCCACGACCATGACCGATCCCGCCGAGCTGCGTGCGCATCTGGTGGAACTCGTCCGCGTTCACGAAGAGGCAAAGCCCGCCGTCGACGCGGGGCCGTGGCAGATCGACGCGGTTGCCGATGCCCGCATCGACGCCCTGCTGCCCGCCGTGATGGGCTTTCGCATCACGGTCGACTCTGCGCAGGCCAAGACCAAGTTCGGTCAGAACCGCTCGCACGACGATCGCGTCGCGACGCGTGAGCACCTGCACCGATCGCCCGCCGCCGAAGATCGCGAGATCGCTGAGCGGATGGACGATGCCGTCGACGCCCCAGACCCGAGGAGGCCAGGTCACTGATGCGACTGGACACCATCATCGAAAACGCGCACGTCGTCACGCGCGATCCCGAACGGCCCACGGCCGGTCGCATCGGGCTCTGGCAGGGTCGTGTCGCCGGCGTCGATGACGAGATCGATGGGCTCGACGCCGCAGAGGTCATCGACGCGGGCGGAGCAGTCGTTCTGCCGGGGTTCATCGATGCGCATACCCATCTGCAGCTGACCGGTCAGGGGCTGCTCGCGATCGACATCAGCGCCGCGGACAGTGTCGATCAGGCTCTGGCGATCATCGCCGAGCGGTCACAGACCTTCGCCGCCGACCAGTGGGTCGAGATCAGCGGCTACGACCAGCGCGCGATCGGCCGTGACCTCACCGCCGCCGAGCTCGATCAGGCGACCGGCGGCCGCAAGGCCTGGGCCCGGCACATCTCCAGCCACTCGTCGGTGATCTCCAATGCCGTCATCCGTGACATCCCCGATCCGGCCAGTCGTGACCTTGCCGAGCGCACCCACGGTGTGCTGCGGGAGGTCGAACAGGACCTCGTGCGGGCCCAGCGCCTTCCCTATTCGCTTGAGGAGGCCGGTCGCACGATCGAGATCGCGGCCGAGCAGGCGCGGCGCGAGGGCGTCACCTTCTGCATGGATGCCGGTGCCGGCGGCCGTATCGGCAGCCTCAACCCGCTCGACCTCAGCACGCACCAGCGACTTCTCGAACAGGGGCGCATCCCCGTGCGGATGCAGTTGATGCCAAGCCTCGATGCTCTCCACGCGGTGCAGGGCGGTCACGGCGACGGTTTCGAGCGCGGGCTCGACGTCGGCCTGCGGACGGGCATCGGGTCTGACCGGCTCCGCGTCGGCGGTCTCAAGGTCGTGATCGACGGTGGCATGATGGTGCGCACCGCGCGCTTCACCGAGCCCTACGAGGGATCGGACAACCGCGGGCAGTACAGCACTGACCCTGACGAGCTCATCGCCGGAATCGTCGACGGACACCGAGCCGGGTGGCAGCTCGCCGTCCATGCGATCGGCGATGAGGCCATCGATGTCGCCCTGGAGGCGTTTCGGCAGGCCGACACGTACGGCGGAACTGCCGGCCGCCGCCATCGTATCGAGCACGGCGGGCTGATCCGCCCCGATCACATCGCCGAGCTCGCTGCACGCGAGATTGCGATCGTCGGCCAGCCGTCGTTCCTGTATGACTCGGGTGATGACTTCGCCCGCCAGATGGGGCCGAAGCGGGCGCCGTGGCTCTATCGCGGCCGCTCGCTCGTCGATGCGGGCGTCCGCGTCGTCGGCAGCACCGATCGCCCTCTCGCCGGCACGCCGCTGCGCGCGATTCAGGTGCTCGCCGATCGCACGAGCAACAGCGGTGCGATCATCGGCGACGGCGAGCAGCTCACCGTCAGTGAAGCGCTCGACACCGTCACGACCCACGCTGCGTGGGTTGCCGGTATGGAAGATCGCCTCGGCCGCATCTCGGCCGGGTTCCTCGCCGACTTCACGGTGCTCGATCGCAACCCGCTCGTCGTCGAGGTCTCTGAGATCGCGGGCATCGGGGTGCGGGCGACCGTCGTCGACGGTCAGTGGAGTGACGTCTGATGATCACCGTCTCGCTGCCGCCCGCGCTCGATCAATCACAGATCGAACGGCTCATCGGCGGGCGCGCGCAGGTACGGCTGGTGGGCTGGGACTTCATCGAGGAACCGGTGGATGCCGATACGGCCGACCTGGATGTCGTCGTTTCGCCGTTTCACACCACGAGCCCGACGCCGAACCCGACCTACGTCGGCCTGCCCGCGATCGCCGCTGCGCTGCCACGGGCGCGCAACGCTCAGCTCGTGCAGCTGCTCTCGCTCGGCAGCGAGGGTATCGCTGATCATCTGCCGCCCGGCGCGGCACTCGCGAATGCCGCCGGCGCCATGGAACACCAGACCGCCGAACTCGCCTGCACGCTGCTGCTCGCGCTGAGCCGCGGCATCCCGCATTTCGCCCGACAGATCGAGTGGGCCAACTCTCGGACCCCGGGGCTCTGGGGAAAGCGCGTGGTCGTGCTCGGTCATGGCGGCGTCGGGCGCGAGGTCGTGCGACGGCTGCAGCCGTTCGAGACGCAGATCGTCCGCGTCGCCCGGACCGCGCGCACTCTTGACGATGGCAATGTCGTGCACCCGGTCGCCGAGCTGGCCGAGGTCGCGGCCGGCGCGGATGCGCTCATCTGCACAGTGCCCCTCACCCCTGACACCCTGGGGCTGGTGGATGCCGGCATCCTCTCTGCCCTGGCCGACGGCGCGATCGTCGTCAACGTCGGGCGCGGCGCGGTCGTGCGCACCGACGCGCTCGTGGCCGACCTGGAATCGGGCCGACTCTCGGCGGCCCTCGACGTCACCGATCCGGAGCCGCTGCCTGCCGGGCATCCGCTCTGGAAACTTCCCAACGCCATCGTCACCCCGCATGTCGGCGGAAACACCGACGCCATGCGTCCGCTGCTGCACCAGATCGTCGCCGAACAGATCGTTCGCGTCGGCACCGGAGCCTCACCCGAGAACGTCCTCGTAACCCCCTCCTCGCCCGACAGTGGGCGAGGAACCACCACCCAGAATGCACCCAAGGAGAGATCATGACGAAACGCTCCCTGCGATTGTCCCTGATCGGAGCCGCCGCAGCGATGACGCTCGCGGTCACGGCCTGCAGCGGTTCCACCACCGGTCCCGACGGCGCCGAAGAAGCCGGCGATCCCGTCGCTGGCGGTACGCTGACGTACGCCATCGAGACGCAGCCCCTCGGCGGTGGCGTCGACCCGATGATCGCCACCGCGCTGGCGGCGCAGACGATCATGGACCAGGCATACGAGACCCTGCTCACCCGCGACGCCGACGGCGAGATCCAGCCCGGCCTGGCACTCGAATACGAACAGCCGGATGACCTGACCTACATCTACACCCTCCGCGAGGGAGTGAAGTTCGCCGACGGCAGCGACTTCACCGCCGATGACGTCGTCTACACCTTCGAGGGCTACAAAGACGCCCAGACGAGCAAGAAGGCCTACCTCGGTGGCTTCGAGTCTGTCGAAGCTGTCGACGACTACACCGTGAAGTTCACCTTCAGCGAGCCCAACGCCACCTTCCTGAACGCCACCGCACACCGCGAGACGTTCATGATTGTCGGCGAAGAGGGCTACGGCAACGCCACGGCCGAAGAGCGCGAGACCCGCACATTCGGCACCGGCCCGTTCCAGGTGACCGACTGGAAGGATGGCGTGCAGATCACCCTGTCGAAGAACGAGAACTACTGGCAGGAGGGCAAGCCCTACCTCGACACCATCGAGATGCCCATCATCACGGACGACACGACGCGTCTCGCCGCCCTCCAGCAGGGCACAGCGGATGCCGCGTGGTTCGCCGACGGCAACATCGCCGATCAGGCGGTCAACTCTGGGTTCACGCTCGGCGAACTCGCCTACACGCAGACCCTGCCGATCTTCATCAACCCCGAGTCTGGCCCGCTGTCAGACGTGCGGGTGCGACAGGCTGTCTCGCTGGCGATGGACCGCCAGTCGCTGGTCGACGTGTCGATGCTCGGCTATGGCGACGTCTCGCTCGTGGTCCCCGCCGGCGACCCGGCGACCCCGGGTGCGGACGGCGACACGCCGAACTACACGCGCGACGTCGACGCCGCCAAGGAGCTTCTCGAAGAGGCAGGCCAGCCCAACCCCACGATCGAGCTGTCGTACTTCGCCGACGTGGTGCAGAACCAGCATCCGATCTACGAGCAGATGCAGCAGCAGCTCGCCGAGGCCGGCATCACGCTGAAGCTGAAGGCGACGCCGTCGTCGGAGATGTCGCCGATCTTCACCGCGGGTGAGACCTTCACCGACCTCGTCTCTCTGCCGTGGAGCTACCGCGCCGACCCGACGTTCTACTTCGACCCGTTCCTGTCAGAGTCCGGAGCGATGAACCACTGGGACGGCAACGCCGACGCCGAAGCCGCCAAGAAGCTGCTCGACGAGGCCAAGGCGACGTCCGATCCGGACGCGAAGGCCGACCTCATCGAGCAATTGACGACCGAAGTGGCCGAACAGGTGCTCATCCTCGTGCCGATGGCTGTTCCTGCGCACTTCGAGCTGTGGAACTCCGACACCGTCCACGGCTACGAGACCGACCCCTACGGCTCGCGCTACAACCTCACGAACGCGTGGGTCACTCCCTGACCCGGTGACCGGCAGGTGCTGCACCTGCACAACACAGCTGCAGGCTCGGACGTCGTTCCGGGCCTGCAGCTGTGTTTTATCACACGATAGAGTCGGATGCCGGAATCACCCGGGAGCAGGGAGTGACAGTGGCTGAACACGAGACGATCTCGGATCGGCTGTTTCAGCGGCTTCGCGCTGAGATCCTCTCAGGTGAGCTGGCGCAGGGGAGCCTGCACTCGATCTATGCGCTCGCCGAGCGCTTTGACGTCTCACGCACCCCGACCCGTGATGCCGTTCTGCGACTGGCAGACGCGGGGTTGATCACGATCGAGCGCAACCGGGGTGTTCGAGTGCGCGGCATCGGCGTCGACGACATCCGACGCATCTTCGAGCTGCGGTTGCTGCTCGAGGTGCCGGCCACCCGATTCGCGGCAGCGCACCAGGCTCCTGAGCGTTCGCGGCTGCTCGAAGGCGATCTGGAGATCATGCTCGCCGCCGTGCGCTCCGGCGACACGAGCGCGTTCGTCGAACGCGACATCGTTATGCACGAACGCATCCTCGACGCCATGGGAAACGAGCGTCTCGTCGCGCAGGTTCGTGCGCTACGCGAGCAGACCGTCGTGATCGACGCGTCAACATTCGGACGCTCACGCAGCCTCGACGATGTGCATGCCGAACACCTGCCGATCGCGCGTGCTGTCATCGATGGCGACGTCGCCGCGGCAGGCGCCGAGATGGCGCGCCATCTCGTGCAGACAGCCCTGCTGCTGATGCGCCAAGTCGCCGCCCGTACGGGAGAATTGCTCCCCGCGAACTGGCCCGCTGATTTCGTCGCCGCCAGCGCAGCATCGCCGTGACGTCAATACGTGATGCTCACACACTGCGCCGCTCATAACGTGGGCGCTTGACCTATATCCTCGACCTCCACTGCTCACGCAGACTGGCGTGAATCCCATCCAACGAGGAGCAGTGAGGCGTCATGGAAACATTCGAGGTCGCCGTTGTCGGGATGGGGGCGCTCGGCAGCGCAGCCGCCTATCATCTCGCCCGTCGTGGCGCCAAGGTCGTCGCGTTCGAGCAGTACGACCTCGGTCACGTACGCGGAGCGTCGCACGACACTTCGCGGATTGTGCGGACGTCTTACGGTGCATCGCAGTACGTGCGCCTCGCCCAATCTGCGTACCGTGACTGGGCGGACCTTGAGGCGGAATCCGGCGAGAGGCTGCTGACCATCACCGGCGGCGTGATCTTCCTGCCCGTCGCCGGACCGTACTCGGCATCCGATTTCACTGCCGCCCTGACTGAGTGCGACGTGCCGCACGAGCTTCTCGCCCCAGATGAGGTGCGCCGCCGCTGGCCCCAGTTCGACGTTCCGGAGGGTGTCGAGACCGTCTACACCGCCGACACCGGGATCGCCCACGCGGCCCGCACCGTCGCCACACTGCAGATGCGGGCGCGGGTCCACGGCGCCGACATCCGCGATCGCACGCGGGTCGATGCCGTCGCCCCCGACGGTGACGGAGTGATCGTGCGCACCTCGAGCGGTGACGTGCGCGCGAACAAGGTCGTCATCGCAGCGGATGCCTGGACGAACGACTTGCTCGAGCCTCTCGGCGCCGCGATTCCACTGGATGTCATGCAGGAGCAGGTGACGTACTTCCAGTCATCGCGCCCGGAGGCGCATGACCGGGACACCTTCCCGGTCTGGATCTGGGAAGACGAGGAGTGCTATTACGGGTTCCCGACCTATGGTGAGCCCACGATCAAGGCCGCTCGCGATGTGTCGTTCAACCGGATGACGCCGACCGAGCGCACCTATGTGCCCTCTCCGGACCTCACCGCGCAGCTCAGCGATTTCGTGCACGGTCTGGTTCCCGATGCCGGCCCGGAACTGCGCACCTTGACGTGCCAGTACGCACTCACCCCTGACCGCCGATTCATCCTGAGTCCGCTCGATCAGCATCCTGACATCATCGTCGGGCTCGCGGCTGGCCACGGGTTCAAGTTCACCCCGGCCATCGGGCGGATCCTCGCCGAGCTCGCCCTTGACGGTGAGTCCACTGACGACGTCTCGAAGTTCGCCGCTCCCGCAGCGGCGCACTGAACCCGACTATGGAGGATCTTCCCATGATGCAGTCCGCGCAATGGGGTGAAGCACTGTTATCTCCCTGCAGAGCCGGCACTACCGTGGCCGCTATGTCGCCGGAGACAGAGATGAGTTACTGAATGGCACGCTATGTATTCACCCGGATCCTCTCGTCGCTCTTCGTCCTCTTCGTTCTCTCTGTGCTGGTCTTCTCGATGGTTCGGATCATCCCGGGCGATCCGCTCGCGGCGTTCGCAGATCCGGCGAACCCCGATC
>NZ_JBQDVP010000080.1:0-8547 GCF_052102115.1 Microbacterium sp. | reverse complement strand
AGATCTCGTGTTCTTCTCCAGCGTCTCCGAGAACACGCTGCGCTTCGTGGAGAGGCTGGGGCGGCCTGCGGTGCGGATCCCGCTCCGCCCCCGTGTCGAGGGGATGGTCCGCGTGTGCCGCCCCTTCGTTCTGGTGGTCCCCACCTACGGCGGCGGCGAGCAGGCCGGGGCCGTGCCGAAGCAGGTCATCGCCTTCCTCAACGATCCCGCCAACCGTGCGCTGCTGCGCGGGGTGATCACCGCAGGCAACACCAACTTCGGCGAGCACTACTGCCTCGCCGGCCCAGTCATCTCCCGAAAGTGCGGTGTCCCAGAGCTCTATCGCTTCGAACTCCTGGGCACCCAGCGCGATATTGAGTGCGTGAACGAAGGGCTCGACCTGTTCTGGCAACGGACAGCCACGACGAACGACAAGAACAACGAACAGAGGAGAACAGCATGACCGCCACAACAGCCGTAGAAGGCTCCATCACCCCTCCGGCATACCGACACGACCCCAGCGCACCGCTGCGTCCGATCAACTGGAACCGCGTGAGCGACGAGAAGGACCTCGAGATCTGGAACCGCCTGACCGCGAACTTCTGGCTGCCCGAGAAGGTGCCCCTGTCCAACGACCACCAGGCCTGGCAAGCACTCGCGCCCCATGAACGAACCCTCACCATGCGAGTCTTCACCGGCCTCACCATGCTCGACACCGTGCAGGCCACCGTCGGGGAGATCTGCCAGATCCAGGACGCCCGCACCGAGCACGAGGAAGCCGTCTACACCAACATCGCCTTCATGCAGTCCGTCCACGCCCGCTCGTACTCCTCGGTGTTCTCGACCCTGACCAGTACCCGAGAGATCGATGAGGCCTACCGCTGGGCGATCGGAAACGACCTGCTTCAAGCGCGATGCAAGAAGGTGCTCCAGTACTACTACGGGCCCGACCCGTTAAAGCGGAAGGTGTCCTCCACCCTGCTCTCCAGCCTTCTGCTCTACGCCGGCTTCTACCTGCCGCTGCACTTCTCCGTGCACGCCACCCTGACCAACACCGCCGACATGATCCGACTCATCCTGCGCGACAAGGCCGTGCACGGCTACTACTCGGGCTACAAGTACCAGCGCGGCCTCGAGGCTCACCCCAACCGCCGCGACGAGATGAAGGAGTTCACGTACACCCTGCTCGAAGAGCTCTACGACCTCGAGCTCGACTACTCAGGCGAGCTCTACGAACCCCTCGGCCTGATGGGCGACGTCGCCGCCTTCGTGCGCTACAACGCGAACAAATCCCTCATGAACCTCGGCTACCCGGCACGGTTCACCGCCGAGGAGACGTCAGTCAGCCCAGAGATCCTCGCCGCCCTCGCCCCCAGCGCCGACGAGAACCACGACTTCTTCAGCGGAAGCGGATCGTCGTACATCATCGGTAAGGCCGAGCACACCAACGACGACGACTGGGACTTCTAGACACGCAGACTCACCTGTCGGGCGCGAAGCGCTACCGTGCTTGCCCCGGATCGCTACGACCCGGGGCAAGCACCCAGCGCAGACCGTGCTGCGGCAGACCTGAACCTGTCCGCAGGTCTGCCGCAACGGCGCGTCTGACCATTCGCACTCAGATCGAGTTGAAGAACGAATCTTCCGCACATGAGGTGCCTCTTCCGTCATTGGTGGCGCTGAGCGTACTCGCCACCCGGGATCGCAGCCACGTAATCAGGAACTCCTGCTGTACTGTCCAGCAAGTTCACGAACACGAACCCGGAGGGTCGATCATGGCGCGCAAAACTCAGGTAATTCTCACCGACGATATCGACGGAAGCGATGCCACCCAGACGGTGTCCTTCGCGATCGATGGGGTGGCCTACGAGATCGATCTGAACGACTCCCACGCCGCGCAGCTGCGTGAGCAGCTCAAGACCTGGACTTCCAGCGGCCGCCGCGTCGGTGGACGCCGCACCACTGGCACACGCCGCACTTCAGCTGGCGATCGCGAGCGGACCGCACGGATCCGTAAGTGGGCGCGCGAGAACGGGCACGAGGTCAGTGATCGCGGACGCATCGCTCAGAACGTGATCGACGCGTATAACGCCGCGCGCTGACGACGCCACGATGGGCCGTCCGGGCGCCGACAGGGGACCAACTGCGGACGGCGATCAGCGCGGAGCATCCGCTCATTAGACCTCCGTGGCGTGCTGCTGTCCTGGCTTGCTGGCAAGCAGGCGGGCGGCGGACGGCGCCGAGGAGGCGGCCCTGAGGTGCGAGGCGGAGGCCTTGAGGTAGATGCCGGTGGTGCCAATGCTCTCGTGGCCCAGCAGCTGCTGGATCTCCGAGACGGGGACGCCAACGTCGACCATCGAGACAGCGTAGGTGTGGCGCAGGGCGTGTGCTGCTTCGCCCTCTGGCTTGACGATGCCAGCTCGCGCGTAGAGCCGGTTCACGCGATACGAGATCGTGTCACGTGTCAACGCGCGCCCATCCGGACGCACGAGCAGGGGACTTGAGTCGCCCTCGTCTACGGCGTGCATTGCGCGCCAAGGCAGGTACGTGTCGATTTGCTCAGCGACACCTTGGTCTAGCGGCACCGTACGGGCCTTGCGTCCCTTCCCGATCACGCGCAGTGAGGGCTCCTCGCCAGGCCGGTAGTCGAGGAGTCGCAGATCGGCGGCTTCGCTGGCCCGCAATCCGCCGGCCGCCAGGATCACCACGATCGCCACGTCCAGCAGCGGCGCCGCGGGCCGCGCCTGCGGATCTTCCGCGCGAGCAGTCTCCAGAAGGTCGGAGATCTGACCATCAGTGAAGGCCACCGGCAGACGCCCGGGGGCACGAGGGGCTTGGATCGCTGCCGTGGGGTCACCGGGCAGGCGTGACTCGAGGACCAGGTAGCGGCATAGCCCACGCAGCGTGGTAAGCAACCGCCGACGGGTAGCCGGCGCGAGCCCTGCGTTGTTCATCTCCGCCAGCGCCGCCTTGATGACCGGCCCCGACAGGTCCTGCACCGTCACGGGAGTGCCCGTCTGGGCACCGAGATAGCGCTGCCAGGAGGCGAGGTCGGCGCGGTAGGCCTTAGCCGTCTCGGCACTGATGGTGCGCCCGACGGCGCGGCGTTCCGCGATCCAGTCCCGTGCCGCATCGACGAAGAGTTCGCTCATCCCATAACGCTAGGCCGTGGCCGACGCTCCACAGCGACGACACCCCGCCTAGTGCGCATAACCTTGATTATGGGCATCAGGGGCGGTTTAACCTCCCTCGTCGTTACGCACGAGGCAGCAGCGGCTGCTAGTGAGTGTTGAGGCGTCGGCGTAGGTCCAGCGTGAACTGTGGGACGCCGGATCGCTCGAGGCGGCCAAGGATGTCTTGCATGGGAACCGGCGGCCGCCGGTAGCTCATCTGCAGCTGGTGGAGAGCGGCTAAGACGGGCCCCGGCGCAAGGTCGAGTTGACTGCTGAGGAAGTCGTCGACTCCCAGCACGCTAACGTCCCAGGGGGCAAGCGCGTCAGCGGGAAAATCTCGCTCGTTGAAGGTCACGATGGTCTCGGTGCGCGATTGAATCGCCACCGCCAGCACGTGACGGTCTTTGGGGTCGTTTCGTAGGACAGGTATGAGGTGCTCGTACGCTTCGACCTCGGCGAAGGGGAAGGCGTGGCGCATCGCCTCGACGCGAGAGCGGACGCTGCCGGCCGGTATCCCACGCTCTCCCAGGTGGCGCTGGACTTCATCGAGGATCTCTGCAGACCAGCGCACGTCGTACACGCCGGTTTCAGCGATACGGAGCACTAGGTCGCTGAGGGTCGGGGGGATGAGGACGCAGGCGTCCAGGACCACGGTGAACACGAGCGCTCAGCGCCGGACCGGGGGCTCGCCGTCGAGGTCATACAGGCCCGCTTCCTGGCTCACTTCCTGCATCCGATGGAGCTCTCCGGAGCGTGCATGCCGAAGGCTCTGCTCGTATGTGAGCAGGTCATCGAGACGTACGCGCCGGTGGGCTCCACGCATTTCGAAGGGCAGGTCGCCACGCTCAAGCAACTTGACGAGCGTGGGTCGCGAGATGTTGAGCATGTCGGCAGCCTCCTGCGTGGTGAGCAGCTGGTGGCGTGGAGTAATCGTGACTCCGCGCCCGTCCAGAAGCGCCCGCGCAACGTCGTGGAGGACGCGTGCTAGCTCCGGGGGTAGCTCGTGCCGCTTACCGTCGGGCGTCAGTAGAGCTGTTGAGCTCGCCGGCTCCACGCCACGGTCGTGCAGCGCGGCGACGAGGTCGAGGATCTTCCCGCGCGAGTCCTCGTCGTTCGGTGCGACGTAGGTCTCAGACCCTGCATCGTGCATCGCTGTACTCATCGCCGCCACCGATCCCTTCAATCGCAATAAACGAAAGCCTATCAGTCGGTGGCTGCGGGGTCACGCTCGGCGGCACGAGAGGCCCCGTCAACGCTGGCTCACCTGCAGCTACTTCGAGCCACAGTCGAGCCCTCGTGCGATGCCCCGCTACGGGGATGCTCGCTCGGGCAGGCCCGAGTCTCGAAGCTGCTTGGGGATCGATCTCCGCTCACTACAGCGCCTTAGTGCGCATAACTTCTACTATGCGCACTAGGGCGTGCGGCTCCCAGAACGTCGAGAGTGGACCGCGCTGACGCACCCCCGCGTCCAGTCGGCCTCAACCAGCCCCTGGAGACGCGCCCTAGGAGCAGTCATCGATCTGGCCGATCAGTGCTGGCCTGGCTCAAATACCTTGAGGTTGTCGATGTGAAGCGTGTAGGACTTCCGCCTCCTTCTCAGCCCATGGGACGATGCGACAACTGTCGACATGGTTAACAGTCCAGCAGATTCAAGTTCCGCGCATCCTCGCGTCCAGGTGTCAGCAGAGAGGCCATACTCGGCCTTCCTCGTCCCGTCCGCCCAGGCAGAGTCACCCGACCTGCCGTTCGTCAGCTCGCGCAGGACGATGAGCATCGCGATTGCACGTCCTGAGAGCGCAACAATCCAACCGTTCCTCCAGAGCTCAATGGGCAAGGAGATGTAGGGCGATGCCGGCGTCGGAATCTCCCACTGCTCTCCCTTCCCTGACCAGTGCAGAACCGTGGTGGTGGCGATTGCTCCTGGGTTGAGCTCCCGCGCGACCAGATTCAGGTCGACGAGCCCCTTGTACGCCTCGTCGATTCGGCGACGAGCGCCCCTGCTCTCACCAAGGCCCAGTGTGGTCGCCAGCGTGTAAGCACTGTTCTGTGTCGCGTGAGGAGCTCGAGTCGCCGCCATTAGGGTCGTGAGGTAGACCTTCAGCCTCGTCTCCCCCTTCCCCCGCAGGATCCGCACCAGAGGAGGTTCCGGTTCAGGGTTCTCGGTGTCGCGCGCGAACTCTCGCGGCAGCGCAACCGATGCTCGGCCGGACCTCTTGGCCGCCGATCTCAGTTGCTGCATCACTGCTTCAGCGGGCCTGGACACCATCGGCAGCTCACATTCTCTTAGTATTGGTGGCGGTATGAGCGGACTAGCCAGTCGTGCACTGTGATGCGGAGGCATGCAGTGGGGTACAGAGTCCTTCTATAAATATGTCGCACCGCCACTCCCCTTCCCCTCATCCCGCTAGATCCGGGGCTCTCAAGCATGTCATAGCTGTGCTTCCAGTGCGCATGGACATGGTCTCTTAGCCCGCTGAAACAGGGGCTGTTTAGCTCGTTGACCTAGTGCTCCGTGGCAGGCGATCGTGGATTCACACCCACAGATCGACCATCAGCGCATCACGAGCTCCCGGGACGGGACGGCGCCAAGGGTCCCACGTCCAGAGAGGAGGAAGTTCCATGAAACTGCGCATCGATGCCGTCACCAACAAGGTCACCACAGCAACGACCGTCGAGTTGCACCTCGACCCCCGCACCATGCGGGCGATATACCTGGCGCTCACGCTGCTCATCCACCTCTGCATCGCGTGACGCAAGGGTCACCACTGGGCGCTCGGCCGTGCTGCAGAACGGCCAAGCGCCCACCGGAACGGTGAAGCACCCGCACTTCAGCACAGCACTGCAGGAAAATCGAGGATCAGCCACGACGTAGCGCCTCATCTGCGCTTTGCAACATTCCGTGCTCGAGAAGGCGCGCGCGAGGGAGATACTCAGCAGGTGAGGTCATACCGCGACCAGCAGGAGTACCTAGAGGAGACGCACCGAGGCTTCTTCGGGATACGGCACCGCGCCGAGGGCATGCCCTCCCACACCGACAACAGCGGCCTGACCTTCCAGACTCTGCAGCGCTCCCAAGGGCTCCCCCTGCTCGTCCCGCAGGCACCAAAGAACCCGACGGTAGGCAACGCGTTCCACCGGCTGCTCGGCATGCGGTACGCCAAGTACAACTCCAGCGACTCCGACGAAGGCCATCGCCGGGTCACCCTCTACTTCGAACGGACGCGCGGCAGCGCTGCCGGAGGACGGAACGATCGCGATATGCATGATGCACCACTTCTGATCTTCGCCTGCCCTCTCCCCCGGGAGACATGGCGCAGTGCGTCCGCAGTAGGGGCGAGCACCGACAAGCCTCAGCGACTTCCCGTACTACCCACTGTCGCCGACCCGGGGCGTGCGCTCTCCACCTCGAGCGATTCTACGAGAGGACGCAGTCGTCGGCACCGCCACCGGTAGTCATCGACTGCTTCGAACAGCTCGGCCGACCACCCGTTGAGTAGATGAAGGAGGCTCGAGGCGATGCTGCAAATTTAGGGAGTTTCGTGCCGCCTTCAAGTATGTGCAAGGAGATCCAGTATCCGCTATACTGGGGTGGTGGATGCTGCGAGGCCTGAGTTCGAAGCATCGCCCGGCGGTCACTCGCCGGTTGCACTCGTTACTCAGGCAGGGAAGGGAGGGTGAGAGATGTCGTTCGAGGTCTTCGACAAGCGGAGTGCGCCTATGAGGGGCGCCCCGAGCGTGACTGTGCAGCGGAAGGGGATCGTTTCGATCAACGCTCCGGCACACAAGCTGATCGGTGGCGCGAAGGTGGTGGAGCTCCTGTTCGACCCTGCGCGGCGCGTGATGGCGCTACGTCCTGCGGATCCGTCGCCTCGCACCTATGAGCTTCGTGAGCCGAGCCGGTCGGGCCAGACCCTGCTGTCCGCGACGGCGTTCATGCAGAACTACGGCATCGACACGTCGGTGAGCCGGAGGTACGAGCCGTTTGAGGAGGATGGAATGCTCTGCATCGACTTCAACGGACCCTCAACCGAGGTGCGCGGCAATCGCCGCGCCAAGTCCGGCGGGGAGGCTCCTGAGCAGCAGCTTCCCCTCGCATAGAGAACTTCGGCCCCAACCCACGGCAATGGGTTGGGGCCGATGCACAGGGCCCGAAGGCGCTGACAGCAACTGTGTAGGTCGCTGTAACAGCGTACAGAAGTTCGCAAGGAGCGTCCGCTCCTGCTTCCAGGGCCCTCCTACCGAAAGGAGGGCACATGCCCACCATCAAGGAGTACTACGGGATCACCGGTCCCGTCCCATTCCTGGACGTCGAGATCTCGAGCGACAACAGGTTGTACGTCGATCCTCATGCGATCCGGCGCCACCAGTACCTGGATCCGTACGCACGGGACGCTGTGACGTGTATCGACACGTTCCTGCACGAAGTCACGCAGAGCATCATCGACGGCACCCCTGAGTCGCTCACGAGGGGCCACCAGCTGCTCAAGCAGTTCACGGAGCCGTGGGAGACCCGTCTCGGCATGGCTAAGGAGGGCTTCCACGGGCATGGAGGTGGCGAGGTTGTAGGGACCTGGATTTGGGACGTTCTGAACGGTGACGCTGAAGCCGTGGTCCAGATCGGGGCCCTTCGCCACCTCGAACACCTCCCCCTGTTCGTTGAGGGGGTCGATCGAGATATCACGTCCGACACCACAACGCGCATCATCTTCTCGGTCCTGGCGGACTTCACCGCCTCGATGCTGCAGTCCTACCCGGAGTTCCAGGCCGATCATCACAAGGTCGGAACGTTTGACAGGCAGGTGTGGGACCGCGACAGCCTGTCGTGGCAGACCCGCAAGGTGACGCTGCCAATCGCTGACGGCAAGGCTCTCCTCCTCGTCCCCGACGGATGGGCGAGGCGGTATCTGCTGATGTCTGCGCGTAGGTTCTACGGCACGACCGTACTGTCGTACGCCCAGCTAGAGCAGGCAGTGATCGACTCGAACGGGAAGCTTCTGAGGACTCCGAAGAAGGTCTTGCGGAAGCGAGATGATCTGCGCGAGGGACGTGCGACCAACCTGAGTTGGACGTTGAGGGCGATCGAGAACGAGGAAGACCTCATCGAGGCTTTCGAGGCTTTCGTCGCATCGAAGGAAGATCCGAGCGAAGCCTCTGACGCCGCGTGACCGACTGCGGGGAGTTGCAGTGTCGCAACTCCCCGCAGTTTGCCCGGGCGCTCACAGGGAGGGGGTCGGCTGATCAAGGTAGCGATACAGCGTTGAACGGCTGATGCCATACTCTCGCGCAATTTGGGCTTTGGGGATGTCGGCGAGGGTGGCGTTGCGGATGGCTCGGATCTGGTCGCTGTCGAGGCTGCGCGGCCGGCCCTTGTAGACGCCGCGCTTCTTCGCGGCGG
>NZ_JBQDVP010000079.1:0-8562 GCF_052102115.1 Microbacterium sp. | reverse complement strand
GGACATCGAGCAGGTACTGCGGCGCCAGGTCGGAGAAGGCGCGCTCCTGAGCCTCCGACATCCGCCCGCTCCGGCGCACGAAGGAGACCGGTTCATCGCGGAAGGTACGGGGTTCGGGCATGGATCAAGCGTAGCCGGGCTCGGTCATGCGGCTGGCGGTCACAATTCTGGATTCCGTCACGCGGTCGGTTCGGTCACGAAGTCGATGAGCTCCTCGACCCGGCCGAGCAGCGCGGGTTCGAGATCGCGATACGTCGTCACCTTGCTGAGGATGAACTGCCACGCCCGCCCGGTATCCCCCTGCGACTCGTGCGGCCACCCGAACGCCTGGCAGATGCCGGTCTTCCAGTCCGTTCCGCGCGGGATCTCGGGCCAGCTCCGGATGCCGAGGGTCTGCGGTTTGACGCACTGCCACACATCGATGAATGGATGGCCGACGATCTTCAGATGTTGCCCGTGCGGACCGCGCAGGATGGCATCGGCGATCCGGGTCTCCTTGGAGCCGGCGACGAGATGGTCGACCAGCACCCCGTACCGCCGCTCCGCACTCGGCGGCTCGACCGCCAGCAGCTCGTCGAGCCGATCGAGCCCCTGCAGGAACTCGACGACGACGCCCTCGACACGCAGGTCGGCACCCCAGACCTTCTCGACGAGCTCGGCGTCGTGCTTGCCCTCGACGAGAATGCGACTGGGCAGGGCGACGCGTGCACGCTGATCGGCAACGGCGAACGACCCGGATGCCGTACGGCGGGTGGCCTGCTTGACCGGCCCGGGCGGCATCAGACGCACCGGCTCGCCATCGATCATGAAACCGCCGCCGAGCGGAAAGACGCGCTTGCGGCCGTTGTAATCCTCGAGTTCGACGTTCCCGCCCTGCACCCGCGTCACCGCGCCGCAGTAACCGTCGTCTGCGACTTCGACGACGAGATCCCGCTCGGCGGCGATGTCGCGAACCTTCTTTGCTCCGCGTTCGCGCCACCCCGCAGCCAGCACATCGGAGCCGTACATGTCGTCCATGCCTTCCAGCGTATGCGTCGGCTGCCGGTTCCCTGCGGCGACACAGACTGTTTCCCTAGAGTCGCTATCGTCTTGCCACACGGATGAATAGACTCGAATCGCCAGGGCCGCACCGCCCTGCGGAGGGAGCACGATGCGGACTCGGATGACGATCGTCGCGGGATTGATCGCGGCAATGCTCGGGTCCGGGTGGGTGGCTTCGGCAGCGATGGCGACGTCACCGGTGACGCTCGATTCGGGTTTCGTCACCGATGAGGCCCAAGTGCTGACTTCGACCGAGATCGACGAGGTGAATTCCCGACTCTCCGACCTCGCCGATGCCGAGGGCGGCGATCTCTACGTGGTCTTCGTCGACGAGTTCACCGATCCCTCCGACAGCGTCGAATGGACGGATCAGACCGCAATCGACAACGGCCTGGCGACCGATCAGTATCTCGTCGCCATCGCCGTCGATGCCGGACAGTACGCGATCTCCGCAGACACTGACGGCCCACTCAGCGACGGCGAGGTCGATCGCGTCGTCCAGGCGATGGAGAACGGCCTGCGCGCGGGTGACTGGGGCGGTGCGGTGATCGCCGCCGCAGACGCCTTTCCCGGCCAAGGCGGTGCTGGCGCCGGCACCAGCACGCTGACCTGGGTGCTCGTGGCCGCCGTGGTCATCGCGGCCATCATCCTGATCATCGTGCTGGTCTCGCGCTCCCGGAAGAAGAAGCAGCAGCAGAGCCTGGCCGCGATCCCCGACCCGAATGATCCGTATGCCTCGGTCAGTGACGACGACCTCGAGACGCAGGCCGGCAGCGCGCTGGTGCAGGCGGACGACGCGATCACGTCGAGCCGGCAAGAGGTCGGCTTCGCCGTCGCCCAGTACGGCGATGACTCGACGCGAACATTCACCCAGGTGGTCGAGGCCGCGCAGGTGAAGGTCGGCGAAGCCTTCGCGCTCAAGCAGAAGATCGACGACGAGATTCCCGACACGGCCCAGCAGCGCCGCGCCTGGCACATCCAGATCATCCAGCTGTGCGATGAAGCCGACGATCTGCTCAACGACAACATCGAGGCCTTCGAAGAACTGCGCCTGCTCGAAGCAGAAGCGCCGCAGGCCCTCGAGCGCGTCACGGCACGGCGGGCAGCGGCGGATCAGAAGGTCGCAACGGCAGCACCGGCCCTCGCGACGCTGACGCAGACGTACGATGCTGCGGCGCTGGCGACCGTCGCCGACAACCCCGAGCAGGCGCAGCACCGTCTTGCGCTCGCCGATGCAGAACTGAGCGAGGCCGCCACCGCCATCGCCGCAGGCCGCAATGGCGAGGCGGCGTACTCGATCCGCACGGCGGAAGAAGCCGTCGAGCAGAGCGAGAGCCTCGTCGACGCCGTCACGACCCTCGGAACGAACCTCGCGGCGGTCGAAGACCAGGCGCGTGCCATGATCACCGACCTCGAGGCAGACATCGCCGCAGCGGGAGCCATGGCCGACGCGCAGGGGCGCCTCGACCCGATCATCGCGAGGACGAGGTCGAACATCGATGCGGCCCTGGCCGGCCTGCAGGGAGCATCCCGAAACCCGCAGCAGGTGCTCGACCGTCTCACCGAAGCGAACACCGAGATCGATGCCGCACTCGGCCAGGTGCGACAGGCTGCCGAGCAGGCGCAGCGCGCCCAGCGAACGCTGGAGCAGCGCCTCACGCAAGCGCAGGCGCAGATCGCCACGGCGAATGACTTCATCAGCACCCGGCGCGGTGTGATCGGGGCGACCGCACGCACCCGCCTCGCCGAGGCGAACGCCGCCTATGCCGAGGCCGTCGCCGCGCAGCCGAGCGATCCCGTCCTGGCCACCGAGCGCGCGACCCGCGCCTACAACCTCGCCTCCGAAGCGCTCTCCTCCGCGCGCAGCGAGGTCGACACGTTCAACACCGGCGGCTGGTCTGGAGGGTTGTCGGGCGGCTACGGCGCCCCCAGCCGCGGCGGCAGTGATCTCGGCGGAGCCATCCTCGGCGGCATCCTCGGCGGACTGTTCAGCGGCGGTGGTGGCGGCGGAGGCGGCGGCAGCTGGAGTTCCGGCGGCGGCTGGCGCTCCGGCGGCAGCAGCCGCAGCAGCCGTCCGTCCAGCTTCGGCGGGGGGTCCCGCAGCAGCTCCCGCGGCGGCGGCCGATCCCGAGGGGGCCGGTTCTAGCATCCGATCTCTGTTCTCACGACAGCATCCACGACGTACACGTACACGAACGTTCCAATCGAAAGGAAACACCATGGCCAAGCAGTCCATCTTCGGTCGCATCTCGACGCTGGTGAAGGCGAACATCAACTCCCTCATCGACGAGGCCGAAGACCCGCAGAAGATGATCGATCAGCTCGTGCGCGACTACACGAACAACGTCGCCGACGCCGAGGCTGCCATCGCCGAGACGATCGGCAACCTCCGGCTGCTCGAGCGCGACCACGAAGAAGACGTCCAGGCCGCCAAGGACTGGGGCAACAAGGCGATCGCCGCCAGCCGCAAGGCTGACGAACTCCGCACGAGCGGCAACACCGCCGACGCTGACAAGTTCGACAACCTGGCCAAGATCGCCCTGCAGCGCCAGATTGGCGAGGAGGGCGAGGCCAAGGCTGCTGAGCCGACCATCGCCTCGCAGACCGAGGTCGTCGACAAGCTCAAGAGCGGCCTCAACGGTATGAAGGAGAAGCTCGGCGAGCTCAAGGCCAAGCGCAGCGAGCTGCTCGCACGCGCCAAGGTCGCCGAGGCGCAGACCAAGGTTCAGGATGCCGTCGGATCGATCAACGTCTTGGACCCGACCAGCGAGCTCGGCCGCTTCGAGGACAAGGTCCGACGCCAGGAGGCTCTCGCCCAAGGCAAGGTCGAACTGGCAGCATCCAGTCTGGACGCGCAGTTCGAGAGCCTGGGCGATATCGGCGAGCTGACCGAGGTCGAGGCCCGCCTGGCCGAGCTCAAGGCGGGCGGCTCGTCGTCGTCGCAGTCACAGCTCGAGTCCTGAGGCTCACGTACACCAAGAAGGGGGGTGAATCCTCGTGACCCGATTCCTCGTCGTTCCACAGTGGCAGGGTTCGCCCTCCGCGCGTGCGATGCTTCTCGTCGACGGCGCCTCCGCGATCGCAGGCGACCTGCCGCGCAACGCCACCACCGTGCTCGATGTTCCGCTGGAGGCCGGTGAGTCGCTGGGCACGGGCGTGCACCGGCTGAGCTCGCTGCAGCGCATCCGCGCCATGGTCGCCACGGAGATGACCTCCGACACGATCGTCATCGGCGGCGACTGCAGCGTGACCGTCGCCGCCCTCGACGCCATCGATCGCGACGACCTCGCCCTCGTCTGGTGCGACGCGCACGGCGACCTGCACACCGATCAGACGTCGCCGTCAGGGGCGTTCTCCGGAATGGCTCTGCGCGCCGCCCTCGGCGAGGGCGAACCGCAGTTGGCGCTTTCCCCCGGCCTTCCCGAAGACCGGGTCGTCGTCGTGGGGGCGCGCGTCCTCGAAGACGCCGAGGACGAGCCGCTGACCCGCCTGAGCCGGGTGAGCGTCGCAGACCTCGAAGATACGGATGCGCTCGCCGACGCCGTCGTACGTACCGGGGCTGCCCGCGTCTGGGTCCACATCGACGTCGACGTGCTCGACCCCGCCGAGATCGCCGGGGTCTCCACCGCCGCGCCGTTCGGTGCTTCGGCGCAGGCGTTGGCCGCCAGCATCCGGGAACTGCGCTCCCGCGTCCCTCTCGCGGGCGCGACGATAGCCGGCTTCTCCCCCCGCTCGCCGCTGGATGCGGTCGATGACCTCGGTGCGATCCTCCGCCTGGTCGGTGCCGTGGCATGACGGCGGATTGGAAACCGGCGGCCGAAGCGGCGCTGGAACGCGGACGCCGCTTCGATCGCCGCATACCGTCGTTCCTGCTCCGATCACCGATCAGCCGTCTCGGCTATGCCTGGGGCACGGCAGTCGGCTGGGTGTGGGGCTCGCTGTGGAGCACGGGTCCGGTGGAGCGCCGGGAGGGGTTATGGGTCTTCCGCGGTATGCCGAAGTGGACGTTCAACCGCGGCGGCGTCTGCGTCGGCGGCTGTTATCTGACCGGCGACGCAGAGCCCGGCGACGCGGTCATGCGTCACGAGGCCGTGCACAAGGCGCAATGGCTGCGCTACGGGTTCCTCATGCCGGTGCTGTATCTGTTCGCCGGACGCGATCCGCTGCGCAACAGGTTCGAGATCGAAGCCGGGCTCGAAGACGGCAACTACGTGCGGCGCGGTTCCGCGCGGAAGGTCAGTTCCCGGCCGACAGCAGACCGAAGCGCTCCGGCGCGCTGATCGCCGATGTCGGCACGTCGAGCGATCCGGTGAGGTGTTCGACGATGTCTGCAGTACCGAGATAGCCGCCCAGCAGAGTGACGCGGGTCGGCGACTCGTCGTCGCAGAGCATCTCGTCGGCCCAGGCGCAGGTAGCACGGGCTAGGGCCGCTCCGGGCGCGCACGAACGCCCGCTGCCCGGGGCACCGGAGCGCGCAGAGCGTGCGAGCCAGGTCACGGTCATGCGTGCGGGGGCCTCGATCACACCGATGTCACTCGCGTCGGGAACCTCCACGAAGACGCGCCCCGATGCGCACAGCGGAAGCGTCGCCAGGAAGGTCTCGAGCTCGAGCAGCGAGTTCTCGTCAGCGGTCACCAGGTGGTGCGAGCGCAGACGGGCGGCCCGGCGCTGGGCGCGTCCGCGGCGCACTTCGATCGACGTGGTCATGATTCCTTCATCGTACCACCGATGAAGGGTTGCCTTACCTTCCTCGCCGATGCGGCCCCTCAGCGCTCGACGAGGGCGGATCGCAGCGCCGCGAGTTCGTCGTCGGAGACCCCCTGATCGCGCAGGTAGTCCGCCGCGGAACCCCAGCGCGCATCGATCTCGTCCAGCAAGCGGCGCATTACGGCCGCTGGCGACTGCGTGGCGAGCGCGACGGCGTTCTCGGCGTGCGGATGCTGCGACCGCAGGAAAGCGGTGATCCGGCGGTTGCGCTCGGGGGGCAGCAGCGACTCCGTCAGTGCGTAGTCGGCGACGACGGCATCCCGATCGGCATCCACGGCCGCGAGCGCGAGGGCGACGGTGACGCCGGTGCGGTCCTTGCCGACTGTGCAGTGCACCAGCGTGCCCTGCTCGCGGGCGATCACACGCACAGCATCCGCCAGTCGCTGCCCGCTCTCGTCGATGAGGTGCCGGTACATCTCGTCGAGCCCGAGATCATCGTCGAAGAACGACGCGACCGACCCCAGGAACAGCGGCAGATTCGTCGTCGCGATGCTCGTCACGGCCGAGGGCGACTCCGTGACCTCCTGCCCGTCCCGCAGATCGACGATGTGCGTGACACGGCGTTCGAGCTCAGCGATGCCGGCCGGGGCAGTAGCGACCAGGGTCGCCGATCGCAGCAGGACGCCGTCGCGGATCCGCCCCTGCGATGCCGGCATACCGCCGACGTCACGTACGTTGAAGACGCCCTCGACGTCGAGAACAGTCACGCCGCCGCCTTCTCGCCACGCGGAGGGACGGGGTAGCGCCCGGCGATCACGATCCGGTTGAACGCGTTGATCGAGACGCATGCCCAACTCAGTGCGGCGTACTCCTTCTCGGTGAACACGCTCCCCACCCGGTTGTACACGTCATCGGAGACGCCCTCGTCGTGAATGAAGGTGAACGCCTCGGCGAGCTCGAGCGCCGCGCGCTCACGCTCGGAGAAGACGCCGCTCTCACGCCAGGTCGGCAGTTGCATCAGCGTGTCGGCGTCGAGTCCGGCCTTGACGGCGCGGTCGAGGTGGATCCGGGTGCAGTACGCGCATCCGTTCAACTGGGAGCAATGGATCATCACGATCTCTTTGAGACGATCATCGATGCCGTTCGCGCGACAGATCTCGCCGACCGTGCGGGAGAATCCCTCCAGTGCTTCGTAGGCCGCCGGCTCGGTCTTGGACAGGTGCACGCGCGTCTCGCTCATAGTCCCCAGCTTAGGCTCAGAACACCTCGCTAGCGTTGGCGCCGATGGCGAGTTCTCAGCGCATATCGAGTCTTGACGGGGTCCGTGGAGTGGCCTCGTTGATCGTTCTCGTGTACCACTGCAGTCTCATCGCGATGCCGCATCTCGATGACACCGTCGCCGCCTGGCTCACGCAGAGTCCGCTCAAGGTGCTGTTCGCGGGCACCGAGGCGGTACTGGTCTTCTTCGTCCTGTCGGGGTTCGTCGTCACCCTCCCCGTGCTGCGCGACGGGTTCAGCTGGCTGCGCTACTACCCCACCCGCGTCCTGCGCCTGTATCTGCCGGTGTGGGCGTCGATCGTGCTCGCCACCGCGCTCATCGTGCTGGTTCCTCGAGACCCGTCGACCATGCCGGATGATTCGTGGATGCAGCGGGCGCAAGCACCGAACGTGACCTGGGAGTCGTTCTTCGAAGAGTCGCTGCTGATCACGAACTCCTACGACATCAACAATGTGCTGTGGTCGCTGCGCTGGGAGCTCATCTTCTCACTCGCGCTGCCGCTGTTCGTGATCGTCGCCGTCGTGCTGCGCCGTCACGCGATCGCCGCCGCAGCCGTAGCGTGCGCACTGACCGTCGTCGGGCGCGTCATCGATGTCGAGGCGCTCGTCTACCTGCCGGTCTTCATGCTCGGGACGCTGATGGCCGTGCGGCTGGACGATCTGCTGGAGTGGGTGCGACGCCCGCGTCACCGGGCGTTCTGGCCCGGCGTCACCGCGATCGCGCTGATCCTGCTGATCGCCAGTTGGATCACCCGTCCGATCGTGGCTCCGGGGAGCCTGACGGGCCGGATGATGTGGGGGCTTGCGGGCATCGGTGCCGTGCTCATCATCATCGCCGCAATGGGATGGCCGCGCCTGCGGCGCATCCTCGAGGCCCGTGCCAACCAGTGGCTGGGAAAGGTCTCGTACAGTCTGTACCTCGTGCACGTTCCCGTGATCGCGACGCTCGCCTACCTGTGGGGCAGCGAGAATTGGGCGCTGGTCGCCGTGGTCGGAGTACCCCTGAGCCTGCTCATCGCGGGCGCCTTCCACCGGTTCATCGAGGGGCCGGGGCACCGGCTCGCGCGCTTCGTCGGTGCATCATCCGAACGCCTGCAGTCACGGATCTGAGCGGTCGTACCCGCCGCTGAGCCGAAGAATGCGCCGCTTCACTCGACCCGCAGCGCGACGCGAACGTTGGATCACCGATCCCTCGCCGGCACCGGAGTGCTTGCGTTCGAACGCGCGCTCCATCTCCCGCGCCCACGCGCGCGTCACGGCGTCATCGCTGAATCTCTCGGCGGTGGCGCGCGCCTGGCGCCGCATCGCCTCGACAGCCTGCTCGGGCATGTGCTGCAGGTCGACGATACGCTGCGCGACCGCATCGATGTCGCCCGCGGGGATCAGGAAGCCGTTCTTCCCGTCCGCGATCACCTCCGAGGGCCCGTACGGGATCTCATAGGCGATCGGGATGCACCCGGCCGCCATCCCCTCGACGAGTACGAGCGGAAGCCCCTCCGCCTTCGACGTCAGCAGCATGAAGTCCGCCGTGGCGAA
>NZ_JBQDVP010000078.1:0-8679 GCF_052102115.1 Microbacterium sp. | reverse complement strand
ATCGAGTATCACGGGCTCATCCACGCCTCGAACTATGCCGCGGACGTCGAGCGGATCGCAGCCCTGCGCGCGGCCGGCTGGACCGTGATCGAAGTGACCAGCGAGCTGTTTGCGAAGCCCGAGGAGCTGCTCACCCGCATCCGTCGCGCGCTCCGTCGCTGACAGCCCCAATCCGGACGTTCGGGTCGCAAATGCCGCCGCTCAGCCGCCCGCAGACCGGCAAGATTCGCGACCTGAACGGGAGGTGGCCGCGAGCTTAAACTGAGCGATTCCTTTTTGTGAATAGTTCAGAACACGGTTAGACTGGAGCCATGTCAACCGTCGAAGCTCCCGAACGCCTGCGCGGCGCCGGGCTGCGCGTCACGGTTCAGCGGGTCGCCGTGCTCGACGCACTCGCGGACCGCCCGCACGCCTCGGCCGAGTCCGTCTTCTCCGCGCTTCGCGAGAAGCTGAGCGGCGTGGCACTGCCTACCGTCCACGGCATCCTGGGCGACCTCACCGGCGCCGGCATCGTGCGCCGGGTGAGCCTGCCCGATGCCGCGAGCGCCCTCTACGAGGTGCAGCACGAGTTCGACAACCACCACCACCTGCAGTGCATCGAGTGCGGCCGCGTCGAAGACGTCGCCTGTGCCGTCGGCGAAGCGCCCTGCATGCATCCGTCCCACGATCACGGGATGCGGATCATCGAAGCCTCTGTGACCTACCGAGCCATCTGTTCCGACTGCGAAAGGAAGAAGTGAAATGACAGACAAGACTTTCACGACCACCCAGACCGGCACGCCCGTTGCCAGCGATGCACACTCGCTGACGAACGGTGCTGACGGCATCACCGCTCTGCACGACCGCTACCTGGTCGAGAAGCTCGCCTCGTTCAACCGCGAGCGCGTGCCGGAGCGCAACCCGCACGCCAAGGGCGGCGGCGCGTTCGGTGAGTTCGTCGTCACCGAGGACGTCTCGCAGTACACCCGTGCGGCCGTCTTCCAGCCCGGTGCGAAGAGTGAGACGCTGATCCGCTTCTCGTCCGTCGCCGGTGAGCAGGGCTCCCCCGACACCTGGCGCGACGTGCGCGGCTTCTCGCTGCGCTTCTACACGACCGAGGGCAACCTCGACATCGTCGGCAACAACACCCCGACGTTCTTCCTGCGCGACGGCATGAAGTTCCCCGACTTCATCCACTCGCAGAAGCGCCTCACCGGCTCCGCACTGCGCGACGCCGACATGCAGTGGGACTTCTGGACCCTCTCCCCCGAGTCGGCCCACCAGGTGTCCTACGTCATGGGCGACCGGGGTCTGCCGCGCTCGTGGCGCCACATGAACGGCTACGGCTCGCACACCTACCAGTGGGTCAACGCCGCCGGCGAGCGCTTCTGGGTGCAGTACCACTTCCTCACCCAGCAGGGCGTCGAGCCGATGTTCGCCGACGAGGCCGAGCGCATCGCCGGAGAGGACGCCGACTACTACCGTCGCGACCTCTACGAGGCGATCGAGCGCGGCGAGAACCCGTCGTGGGACGTCTACGTGCAGGTCATGCCGTACGACGAGGCCAAGGACTACCGGTTCAACCCGTTCGACCTCACCAAGGTCTGGTCGAAGAAGGACTACCCGCGCATCAAGGTCGGCACCTTCACGCTGAACCGCAACCCGCAGAACTTCTTCGCCCAGATCGAGCAGGCAGCCTTCTCGCCCGGAAACCAGGTACCAGGCACCGGCATCTCCCCCGACAAGATGCTGATGGCTCGCGTGTTCTCGTACCCCGACGCGCAGCGTCACCGCATCGGCACGAACTACAACCAGCTGCCGGTGAACCAGCCGCACGCCGCTGAGGTGAGCAACTACATGCATGAGGGCAACATGCAGTACCACTTCAACACCGCCGAGCACCGGGTCTACACCCCGAACTCGTATGGCACCGCCGGCGGCCCCGAGGCCGACCCGCAGCGCGGTGTCGAGGCGAGCTGGGAGTCTGACGGCGCCCTCATCCGCAGCGCCGCAACCCTGCACGCCGAGGATGACGACTTCGGTCAGGCCCGCACGCTGGTCACCGAGGTCTTCAGCGATGAGGAGCGCCAGCGCTTCATCGAGACGCTCGCCGGCCAGTACCAGGCCCTCACCGTCCCCGCCATCCAGGAGCGCTTCTTCTGGTACTGGGGTCAGGTCGACCAGGCCACGGCCGACAAGGTGCGCGAGCTGGCGCTGAGCACCGCGGATGCCTCGGCAGACCCGGTGGGCGTCGGCGAGTGATCCGCTGATTCCCTCGAATCGTTGATTCGTGCGTGGGGTCGGGTGCTGCGGCACCCGGCCCCACTATCATTTCGGTGAATTCGATCGTCTTCGGATCGAACCGATGAGAGGGAAGATCATGAGCGAATCGCTCGCCGCAGCAGTACCTCCGACACCGTCCACTGGAGCAAAACTCACCGCCGAGGCCCTCGGCACCTTCCTGCTGGTGCTCGGCGGCGTGGGCACCGCTCTGTTCGCTTCCAATCACTTCACCGACCCGGGCTCCGGTTCCGCGGTCTACGTCGCCATCGCCTTCGCCTTCGGTCTCACGGTCGTCGTCGGCGTCTACGCCTTCGGTCCGATCTCCGGCGGACACTTCAACCCCGCCGTCAGCCTCGGCCTCGCCGCGGCCGGCCGACTGCCCTGGCGCGACGTGCCGGGATACATCATCGCCCAGGTCGTCGGCGGCCTGATCGCGACCACGATCCTCGTGCTGATCGGACTGTTCGGTCCCGACGGCTGGCTCACCACCGCCCAGGATGCCGGTTTCGCCAGCAACGGCTGGGGCGAGCACTCCCCCGGCGGCTTCGGCATGTGGGCGGCGATCATCATCGAGGTCGTCCTCACCGCAGTGTTCCTGTTCGTGATCCTCGGCACGACGCACAAGCTGCGTCCGACGCCGTTCGCGGGGCTGGCGATCGGTCTGACGCTGACCCTCATCCACCTGATCAGCATCCCGGTGGACAACACCTCGGTGAACCCGGCGCGCTCGATCGCCGCGGCGATCTACGGCGGTGTCGGCCCGCTCTCGCAGCTGTGGGTGTTCATCGTCTTCCCCCTCGTCGGCGCGCTGATCGCCGGATACGCCTATCGCGGGATGCTGGACGGCACGAAGAAGATCTGACGAGCGGGGTGGCGGTTTCGTCGCTCAACGACCGACGGTGGAACGGCTGAGCGTCGCTCAGCCGGCGGTGAGCTGCGGGGTGCCCGCCTCGTACTCGAGGAGGTCTCCGCGCTCACCGCGCCGGTACGCCCGGCGCCCAACCAGCAGCATGTACACGAGGAAGACGCCCAGCGCCGCAGCCCCGATCCCGATCTTGATCGGCCAGGGCAGTGACCAGCCGGTGACGAAACCCTCCACCAGCCCCGACAGGAACAGCGCGAAGATCAGCCCGATCGCGACGGTGGCGAGCGCACGGCCCTCCGCGGCGAGGGCGGCACCCCGCGTCCGGTGCCCCGGGGCGACCCACGCCCAGAACAGGTGGAGACCGGCGGCAGCAGCGACGAAGATACTCGTCATCTCGAGCATCCCGTGCGGCAGGATGTACAGCACCATCACGTCGAGACGGTCGTGGGCGGTCATCACAGCGGCAGAGACGCCGAGCCCGTACGCGTTCTGCACGATCACGTAGACCGGCCAGATTCCGGTGACGCCGAACAGTACGCACTGCGCGGCGATCCAGGCGTTGTTCGTCCAGACCATGCCCGCGAACACCGCCGCGGGGTTCTCGGTGTAGTACTCGGTGAAGCTCTCTTCCGCGTACTGCTCGAGGAAGTCGGCCGGTCCCAGTGCGGCAACAAGTGCCGGATCCCCGGCGATCCACGCCGCGACGCCGGCGGTGATGGCGATGAACACCAGTGCGATCACGAGCGTCGTCCAGCGCAGTCGGTACAGCGCCGCTGGCAGCTGATCGGCGAAGAACCGGGCGAGCTGGGTGAGGATGCTGTCGGATGCTCCGGTCAGCCGCAATCGCGCCTTGGACAGCACCGACGACACGTACGCGCCCTGCGGCGAGTCGCCGACCGAGGTCTTCAGCTCGGCGAGATCAGCGGATGCCGCGCGATACCGCACGATCAGCTCATCGACGCCGTCGCCATCCAGCCGGGCGCGACTGAGTTCTTCCAGTCGTTCCCACTCGGCGCGGCGCGCATCGGCGAGAGCATCAGCATCCACCTGATTTACTGTACCTATGTCCACGCCGATCGACACTGCCGACGAGGTTCTCACCGGCGAAGCGGTCGCGATCGATGTGCAGCCGCTCGGCTTCTTCATGCGCGCCCTCGGCGCGCTCATCGACATGATCGTCGGGTGGGTGCTGTTCCTGCTGTTCCTGTGGCTGCGGACCTGGCTGCTGTCGACCGGAATCGTCGACGGCTCGATCGACGGCATCCTCAACGTCGCAGCCCTCGTGGTGTGCTTCGTCATCGTGCCGATCGTCGTCGAACTCTCCCTGCGCGGGCGGAGCCTCGGCAAGCTCGCCGTCGGCGGACGGATCGTGCGCCTCGACGGCGGTGCCGCGGGGTTCCGGCACGCGTTCATCCGTGCGCTGATCGGCGTGCTCGAGGTCTACATCACCTTCGGTGCCATCGCGCTCCTCTCCGGCGCCTTCACCGCCCGGTCGCAGCGGCTCGGGGATCTCGTGGCCGGAACGTACAGCCAGCGGGTGCGCACCCCGAGGCTCGCCCCGCTCATCCCGGTGATGCCGCCCGCGCTGGCGGGCTGGGCGCAGATCGCCGATGTCGCCCGGATGCCGGACCGCCTGGCGCGGCGCATCTCGCAGTTCCTGCAGCATGCCGAGCGGATGTCACCGCCCGCACGCGCGCGGGTGGCGCACGACCTCGTGACAGAGTCGGCCGCCTACATCTCACCGCGGCCGACAGCCCACCCCGAGCAGCTGCTCATCGCGATCACGGTGCTGCGGCGCGAGCGGGAGCGGCGCGCACTGGCGATCGCCGACGCGCGGGCAGAGAAGCTGACCGGACGGCGGGTCGGAGTCTAGAGCCGGTTCAGGCGCGGAGCGCCTCGTGGCGGACGACGATCCAACCCGCCGGAACCGAGAGCCGTTCGGCGTGCTGCGCGCAGAGATCGTGCGCGTGGGGATGGTCGGTGCCGCCGAGCGGGCCGAGCGCTGCCATCTGATCGCCGTAGTCGAACGTGAGAGTCGCCACGGCTTCGCGTGCGCAGGTCACCTTCGAGCAGAGTCGTCCGTCCATCTGTGTCAGCGTAGGCCGCGGCACCGTCCGAGCCGGGATGCCGCGCGGAGCGCCTAGACTTTCGTCATGCCTCGCCGCCGCACCGCTCGCGCCATCGTGCCTCGTCGTGGTGCTCGCCACGGGCGTCACGGGCGCCTGGGGCGCAGCGAAGTCGTGCGCCCCCCGCTTCCGCCTCTCGACGGTCGGATCGACCGGTTCGATGCGACGATCGGGACGGCTGTCGAGTTCCTCCGCGGCACCTGGCCGGAGCTGGAGGAGGTGCGTTTCGAGATCGGCGCCCTGCCGATGACGGCGGATGCCGACGGCATCCCTCGCTGGCATCTCGACCGGCAGCAGCGGCGGATCGTACTGTTCCGGATTCCGATCGAGCGCCTACTGCCGCCCGGGCACGACGACGGCATGCACCGCCGCATCGCGATCGAGAGCGCCGTCTTCCGTGCCGCCGCCGAGTACGTCGGCAAGGATCCGTGGGAGTTCGGACCCGACGTTCAGGGGTAGACGGTGATCGGCTCCTGAGCCGCAGCTCCCGGCCACACGGGCCACCCCGCGAGCTTGTCCCTGCCGGAGAGCATGACTGCGACACGGACGTTCTCATCCGCTCGGATGGCGTAGGTGGTGTCCTGCTTGACGTCCACGACCGCGTCGTCTCCGGCCGGGATGCTGATCTCCTTGGCCTTGCCGCCGGAGGTCGACTCGAGCGTCACCGTCGCGTCGGAATCGCCGGGGTTCACGAGGTGGAGCCGGGGGTCAGGCCCCTCGGGAATCGCCGTGAGGACCTCGCCGCGGATATTCGGGGCGGACGTCATCCACGCGAAGTCGCTCGCCGCCCCCGCGCGCGTCGTCTGCCTGACCGCGCCGACAACGGATGCCTCGGCCTCCACGTCGATGCTGTACACACCGGGGTCGAGTTCTTCGAGGCTGATCTCGGTCGGCGTTGCGGCCTCGAGCGGCGCGTCCGTCTCCATCACGACGGAATCTCCCGAGCGCACGGTGACGTGCACCGGGGTCTCCTGCTCGGTCGCCATCAGTCTGAGCGCGGTGAGCGGGGTGTCCTCGCTCGACTTCAGCACCTGCACTCCTGCGAAAGCGATCTCGTTCGCGGGGCTGCCGGCGGTGTCCTGCAGGTCGATGCCGGACGGATCGAGGGTGCGGATGAGCGAGGACTGCAGCACGGCGCGCACGGGCGCGCCCTCCGTGGTCACCCGGACCACGGGCGCCTGCGAACCGGCCGCGATCGATGCGAGCGGCACGGACTGCTGGGTTCCGGCGGGGAGGACGACGGTGCTGGAGGTCTCTTCGAGCCCGAAGACCGTCAGCGTCACGGTGGCGGTGACATCGCCGGGGTTGGAAAGGATGACGAGGTCGCTCGTACCGGTCTCGACGGCTCCGCCGACCAGCCAGGACTCCGTGCGCGCCTCACGGCACGCGGAGGCGGCAAGGCCCGAGAGATCCTCTTCTGCCAGTGAGATCGACTCGGCGGCGGCGATCAGCCCCGCACCGCCCTCCTCGGCACTGCCGACGAGGCGCTGCGGGCCGCCGCTGTCGCCCAGCTCAGGAACCGTGAGCGTGGAGTCCTCGCGCGGACCGGTGCTGTCGACCGTGAGGCCGGGAATTCCGGCGGAGAACTGCTGCGCGGCATCCTGCGAGTTGCGCCCGACGGCACGGAAGTCGCCCGTGCACACGAGCGTGGTGTCTCCGGCCGCGGGGGTCACCGATTCCTGGGCCGGGGTGGTCGCCACGCCCGGCCACGGCAGAGCGACAGCAGCCACGACACCGGCCACGCAGGCGACGGCGATGACGACGCCGGCGAGCAGTCGTGCTCCGGTGGCGACGACCCGGATCGCGCGCTTCTGGATCATCGCTCCTCCTCGGGGGCGTCTGGGGTCTCGGGTGCGTCCTCTGCGGGCTCAGGTGCATCCTCGACGGGCTCGGGAGCGTCTTCTACGGAGTCAGCTTCCTGCTCGTCGTCAACGGGCGCCGGCTCGTCGTCGACGGGCGCCGACTCATCCGGCTCCGGCTCGGGCTCGGGCTCCTCCTCGAGGTGCTCGTCCAGTGGCTCGTCGCGTCTGCGCGGCAGGATGAGGGGCTCCTCCGGCGATCGGCCGATGATGCGCGAGTGGGCGCGAGCAGCGCGGCGGGAAGCGCGTGTCGGGATAGCGAGCAGCAGAGCCGCCATCAGCACGATGAGCTGGATCGCGGTGATCGTGCTGCTCGTACCAGCCTCGGCGCGCGTGAGGCCTTCCCGCTCGGCGGGCTCGGTCTCGAGCCGCCAGAGCACTCCCTTATCGGTTTCGCCGACCTGCACGAATCCGGATCGTTGATCGAGGGCCGTGATCGCCTCCACGCGGAACGCGCGGGCGGCAGCGGACTCGTCGGCGTCTACCCGGTCGAGCAGGACGAACAGGATGCCGTGGCCGGAGAGTTCGGCCGCGGCATCGAACGTGCGCGGTGAGAGCAGGTCGACGGCGAGGGTGCTGACGTCGACGCCCTGGGGCTCGATCGCCGTGTTCAGCATCGTGGTCTGCGTGCCGAGCGTCGCCGATGGCCCCCAGGCCACGTCGACGGCGAGTCCGCCGTCGTTCTGCGGGGTGAGCACCAGCGTCGCGACATCCTGGTCGCCGCGCGCCTCGGCTGCGACGTACGCCGGCAGCGTGCTCTCGGGACCGTTCGTCAGTGCGGTCCGGTCGGTGTGCAGCGCGGTGAGGGCGGGCACGGCGCAGACGGCGAGGGCGAGGCCGGCGACCGTCACAGCCACGACGCGCAGTCGCGGCATCGTGATGGCCGTGTCGAGGGCGACAAGTGCGGCGCCGACGAGGCCGACCCACGCGAGGCTCAGTCCGGATCCCGGCCAGATCTCGACCGGCGTGCCCTGCGCGAAGGTGACAGTCACACCGACGGCGAGGAAGGCCGTGACGAGCCCGGTCATGGTGACGCCGAGCAGGGTGACCCCGGCACCCCAGCGCGGCGCGACGGCGGCCGCGAGGGCGAGCAGGGCGATGGGCGCGATCAGCAGCGGAGCCCACGCGGCGACAGCCGGGTCGAGCACCCCCGTCCATCCCGCGAGGTCGGCGGTGGGGAAGCCCGAAGCGAGCAGCAGACGGCCCGCCGCGTCGGCGGCCACCTGTGGTCCTGCCCAGGCGAGGCCGGGGTCGGCGAACACGGCCCAGATGTTGCCGCGCTGAATCTGCCAGAACACGAGCGGCGCGAACAGCGCGGCGGTCGGTGCGAGCATCCAGAGCAGCCGAGCCGCACCGTGGAACCACCCGCGCGAGAGGACGATGATGATCGCCAACAGCCACAGCACACCGATGGCGGGCGCGAGAGACGGTGCGCAGGCGAGCGTCGCGGCCAGGACGATGGATGCTGCGCCGGCGGCGCCCCACGACCGATGAGCGACGACGGCCGTATGGAACAGCCAGGGCAGCAGCAGATGCAGCAGCACGGCTGCGGGGCGTCCCTCGATCA
>NZ_JBQDVP010000077.1:0-8797 GCF_052102115.1 Microbacterium sp. | reverse complement strand
AGTAGGCGACGGCGTCGTTCCAGCTGACGTGCACGACGGGGTGGTCGCCGAGACCGTCGAGCGACGAATCGCGTCCGCCCGGGTGGCGCCAGTCGGCTCCGCTCACGCCGAACCACCACGGGGTCTGCGGCGGAGATCCGACGATGTCGTCCTCGGGAGCGGCGAGCGCGAGGTGGAACACGGCTGAGAACCCGAACGTCTCCGACTCGGACGCGTACCCGGTGTCGTCGACGAAACGGGCGAAGTCGTCGTTCGTCACGGTCGTCGCATCGATCGAATACTCCGGCATCGTCACGGGATGCCGCGGCACCTCGCCATCACCGGGATTGCGGTCGCCGGACGAGTCTCCCATTGTGAAAGCACCCTGCGGGACGACCGCCTGTTCGACATCGTGCCGAGCCGTCTGCGACGCCCGCACCGGCTGGTCGGACGGCATCCCGATGGTCAGGAACTGGTCGCGCCCCGGCGCGCCGCACGTGCAGGAGGGCCCGCAGTTCTCAGCTGACGACTGCGTCATATGCCGTTCTCCTCATACTCAGATTCCGGACCGCGCCGTGATCACGCCGACTCGCGCACGACCAGTTCGGTCGGCAGGATCGTGACCGCCGGCGGCTCGCTGCCAGCCAGGCGGGACAACAGCACCTCTGCCATCGTCTCACCCATCGCGTACATGGGCTGGCGAACGGTCGTGAGCGGCGGATCCGTGCTCAGCGCGACCTGCGAGTCATCGAAGCCGACGACCGCGACGTCATCCGGCACGCGAAGCCCCTCGGCGCGCAGCGCCCGGAGTGCTCCGCGCGCCATCAGGTCACTCGCCGCGAAGATCGCATCAGGTCGGTCGCCCGCGAGCATTCGCCGCGCAGCATCCATCCCGCTCTCCTCCGTGTAGTCGCCCTCATCCTCGGCGCAGGGCGAGAGCCCGGCATCCGCCAGCGCACCATGGAATCCCTGCAGACGATCGAGAGAGGCGAGCATCGTCGTCGGCCCGGTGATGGTCGCGATGCGCGTGCGCCCGGTGTCGATGAGATGCTGCGTCGCCATGCGCGCGGCGGCGGTGTTGTCGACGTCGACGACGTACTCGCTCGGGCGCTGATGCGGTGGGCGGCCGCCCCACACGACCGGAACCGCGTCGGCGATGCGCTCCACGAACGCGTCACTGGTGTGGTGCGAGACGATCAGCGCGCCATCGACACCGCCGTTTCTCACGAAACTCGTCATCTTCTCGCCCGGGTCGTCGCTGGCGATCAGCAGGTTCAGCAGATAATCCGACCCTCCCAGCGCCCCGGTGATCCCCGCGACGATCGACGCGAAGAACGGATCGCCGAAGAAGCGCGTGGTGTCCTCGGGAACGACCAGGGCGATGGCGTTCGTCTGTCGCGATGCCAGCGAGCGCGCGGCACGGTTCGGCACGTAGCTCAGCTCGGCGATCGCGGCCTGGACGGCCTGCAGCGCCGCGGGGCTCACGGCCGTCGACCCGTTCACCACCCGCGACACGGTCGACCGGGAGACACCGGCGGCGACCGCCACCTCTTCGATGGTCGCGCGTGCGGACACGGCTCTCCTTTCTGCCGCCGTTCCGATGCTGTCAGAGGGCCGATGCTGTCAGAGAGAGCGTGCGGCGATGATCCGAGCGTACTCGTGACCGCTGTCCTTGACCGTGCGCTGCTGGGTGTCGTAGTCGACGCGCACGATCCCGAAGCGCTTGTCGTACCCCCACGCCCACTCGAAGTTGTCCATCAGCGACCAGTAGAAGAAGCCGCGGACGTCGACGCCGGCATCCGCAGCATCCAACACGGCATCCAGGTGGGCGCGCAGGAAGTCGGTGCGGCCGGCATCGTGCACCTGGCCGTCGGCTGCGACCACATCGTCGAAGGCGGCGCCGTTCTCGGTGACGTAGAGGGTCACACCGCGCTCGGCCGTGTAGTCGTCGGACAGGCGGTGCAGCAGGCGCGTGAGCCCCTCGGGCTGGATCTCCCAGTTCTGCGCGGTGCGCGCGAGGCCGCGCTCGACGGCATGGATGCCGGCACTTGACGGATAGGGGCTGCGCCCCTTGCGCTCAGTGGCCGGCACGTCGGCTACGGGCGCTTGCGCCGTACCCGCGAGCAGGTCGCCGTGGTAGTAGTTGACACCCTGCGTATCGAGCGGCTGCGAGATCGTCTCGAGGTCGCCGTCGTGGATGGCGGACTCGAACTGCGCCACAGCATCCGCATCGACCGCCCGGATGTCTTCGACGATGTCGGCCGGGTACTCGCCGCGGTAGACGGGGTCGAGGAACCAACGGTTGAACTGGCCGTCGACGCGGCGCGCAGCATCCACATCTGCCGGGTTCTGCGGATCGGCGGGATCGGCGACCGTGTGATTCAGCGTGATGCCGAGGTTGAGGCTCGCATCGCGGGAGCGCAGTTCGCGGATCGTCTCGCCGTGCGCGAGCAGCTGGTGGTGCGCGGCGAGCAGCCCTTCGGCGATACTCATGTGGCCGGGGGCGTGCTCGCCGCCGGTGTACGAGAGGAACGACGAGCACCACGGCTCGTTCAGTGTGGTCCACACGGTGACCCGGTCGCCGAGGGCGTCGTGCATGGTGCCGGCGTACTCGAGGAAGCGGTCGACGACGTCGCGGTTGGTCCAGCCACCGTTCTCCTGCAGCGCCTGCGGCATGTCCCAGTGGTACAACGTCAGCCACGGCAGGATGTCGGCATCGAGCAGCTCATCGACGAGACGCTTGTAGAAGTCGACGCCTGCGGGGTTGACCGCTCCCCCATCCGGACGCACGCGCGACCACGACGTCGAGAATCGGTAGGTCTGCAGCCCGAGACGCTCCATGAGCGCGACGTCGTCGCGGTAGCGGTGGTAATGATCGCACGCGACATCCCCGTTCTCCCCGCCGATGACGGCTCCGGGAACGCGGGCGAAGGCATCCCAGACCGACGCCGTCCGGCCGTCTTCGAAGGCCGCACCCTCGATCTGGTAGGCGGCGGTGGCTGCGCCGAAGAGGAAGCTCTCGGGGAAGGAGCGGGTCATAGCGGTCATCCTTTCACCGCGCCCGCCATGATGCCACTGACCAGCTGCCTTCCCGCGACCACGAAGAGGACGAGAAGCGGCAGAGTCGCGAGCACCGCGCCGGTGAGCACGATCGAGTAGTCGACGTAGTAGCCGGACTGCAGCTGGCTGAGCGCCGTCTGCAGCGTGGGGTTCTGCGGGGACAGCACGATCAGCGGCCACAGGTAATCGGTCCACGCCGTCATGAAGGTGAACAGTCCGAGGATCGCCATCGCCGGGCGCGCTGCGGGCAGGCCCACCGTGAGGAACGTGCGGAACTGGTTCGCGCCATCCATGCGCGCAGCCTCGATGAGCTCGTCGGGTATGACATCGACGAGGTACTGCCGCATGAAGAACACTCCGAACGCGGTGACCAGCGTCGGCACGATGACCGCGCCGATCGATCCGGTCCAGCCGAGTTCACGCATGACCATGAACAACGGGATGATGCCCAGCTGGGTCGGGATCGCCATCGTCGCGATGACGAAGACCATCAGTCCGTCGCGCCCCCTGAAGCGCAGCTTCGCGAAGGCATAGCCGGCGAGAGTGGAGAAGGTCACGACCGAGATCGTGATGACCGCCGAGATGATCACGGAGTTCCCCAGCGCCAACCAGAACGGGATGGCATCGAACACCTTGGCGGCGTTGGCGAAGAAGTTCCCGCCCGGAATCATGGGGAGCGTCTCACCACGGGTGGAGTTCGTGCCGCTGGCGACCACGACCGACCACCACAGCGGATACACGCTGCCGATGATGAACGCGGCCAGCAGCCCGTAGGTGAGGAAGCCCGGGCGGCTGCCGACACCGGCGGTGCCGCCGGCGCTCCTGCGGCGACGGATCTTCTCCGGAACACTGAGTGCCTGCGTCGCGGTCATCGCTGTGCTCCTGTCTCGGCCTGGTTCTTTCGGGTGCGGCGCCGGACCGCTCGGGTCTTCGGCGCATCGCCGGTGGAGATCCGCCGGGTGAGCACGAAGTTGATCACGCCGATCGCCACGATGAGCAGGAACAGCAGAATCGCTACGGCGGATGCTTCGCCGAGATTTCGGCGGAAGAACGCCATCTCCCACAGGAACAGCACCGTGGTCTGGAACTGCCGGTCACTGCCGCCGATGCCGCCCGCCGTGGATACGTCGAACAGCCGCGGTTCGGCGAACACTTGCAGTCCGCCGATCGTCGCGGTGATGATCACGAATATGAGCGTGGGCCGAATGGTCGGAATGGTGATCGAGAAGAACCGGCGAATGGGGCCAGCGCCGTCGATAGCGGCCGACTCGTAGAGGTCGCGCGGCACGGCCTGCATCGCGGCGAGCAGGATGAGCGCGTTGTAGCCGGTCCAGCGGAAGTTCACCATCGTGGCGATCGCGATGTGCGAGAGGAAGGTGTTGTGCTTCCACTCCTGATCGACGATGCCGATGAGGTTCAGCAGGTTGTTCGCGAGACCGTCGGCCTCGTTGAAGATGCTCGAGAAGATGATCGCGACGGCGACCGGGGTGACGATGAACGGGATGAGGATGCTCATCCGCCAGAACGTCGGAGCCCGCAGACCGCGATCCAGAAGGTAGGCGATGAGCAGCGCGACAGCGAGCTGCGGGATCGCCGAGAGCAGGAAGATGCTCAGGGTATTGACGATCGAGTTCCAGAACATCGGATCGCCGAGGATCTCGACGAAGTTGCCGAACCCGACGTAGTCGCCTTGCCCCTTGAGCAGGTCCCAGTCGAACACGGCCACGTACACCGTGTACAGCAGCGGGAAGAGGCCGACCAGGCCGAACAGCAGGAAGAACGGCGAGACGTAGAAGTACGGCGATGCCTTCTGATCGAAGCGCGAGACGCGATGGCGGAGTGTCATTGGTACCTGTCTCAGTAAATTCGCTCGCTCCAGGTCGCAGTTTCTGCCGGTATGGCGACGCCGAAGCGGCAGAAACTGCGACCCGAGTGGGGAGGGACTCGTCAGCCGACGAGCTCGTTCAGAAGGCCGATCGCCTCGTCCCAGGCACCCTTCGTGTCGGTCTCGCCGCGGTCCAGGCTGCTCAGCGCCGGGCCGAAGACGTTCTCCTGGATCACCGAGTCATCGGCACCCTTGAACTGTGCGACGACGCCCTTGGCACGCTCGGCGAGGATCGCGCCGGTCGGCGCATCGTTGAACAGCGGGTTCGGCGCCGCAGCGGCCGCGAGCTCCTCCTGCGCCTTGATTGTCGAGGGGAAGTTACCGGCGGCCTCGGACTGCTTGACTTGCTGCTCGGGCTGGGTCAGCCAGTCCGCGAGGGCCGCGGCGGCCTCCTTGTGCTCAGACGTCTCGGGGATCGACAGGAACGCCCCGCCCCAGTTGGCCGCGCCGCCGGGGAACACATCGGCGAAGTCCCACCCGGTCGAGGCGTCGCCGCCGCCGGCTTCAAGCTGACCGGCGATGGTTCCCAGCATCCAGCCCGGGCACACGAAGGTCGCGAAGGTGCCGTCGACGAACGACTTGCCGCCGTTCCAGTCCCACGCCGCCTGTGCGGCCGACTGTCCGCCCTCGGTCGCAGCGCCCAGAAGCTCGAAGCGCTCCTTGAGCTCGGCATTGCCCTCGACATTCAGCTCGCCGTCGCCGGTGTAGTACCCCTCGTCGAGTTGGTTGACCATCGAGTTCCAGACGAATCCGGAGTGGTCGTACCAGGCTTTGCCGGTCGCGGCCGTGTAGTCGGCTCCGACGGCGAAGTAGTTCTCCCAGTCGCCGTCGAGCAGCTCAGCCACCGACTCGCGATCGCTCGGCAGACCCGCAGCTTCGAATGCCGGTCCGTTGTAGCAGATGCCGCTCGGGCCGATGTCGGTGCCGTAGCCGATCACGCGACCCTCGGCGTCGGTGCCCTGCTCGTACTTCCAGTCGACCCAGTCGTCCTTGCGCTCTTCGATGCCGTAGTCGCGCAGGTCGACGAAGGTGTCGGAGACATCCATGATCGCGCCGAGCCAGCCCTCCTCGATCGCGACGACGTCGCTGAGTCCCGAGCCTGCGGCGATCTTGGTGAAGGCGTCGGTGCGGGCGTTTCCACCGGTGTCGATGTTCGACGCCTCGATCGTGACGGCCGGGTGCAGTTCTTCGTACTCCTCGTACAGATCCTCATAGCCGAAGGTGCCGAACGTGGTGACGGTCAGCGTGACGTCGCCGTCGGAGTCGGCGTTGTCGGCCTCGGCTCCTCCTGACGAACAGCCGGCGAGGGCGAGGGCGGAGACGGATGCGACGGCTGCTGTCGCCAGCAGGCGTCGGCGAATTGACGTGCTCACAGTTCACTCCTTTGTGGTGGTGGTGGTGCGTTTGAATGCGTGATTATGGGAGCGCTCCCACAGTCGTTGAGTCACTCTATGGGAGCGCTCCCAAATCTGTCAAGCCACGGTTGCGAGTACCCTTACCCCGTGCCCTCCCGCGAACTGTCCCCCGCCCTCGTCCGCGCCGAATCACTGATCCGCAGCATCCCGGATTACCCCGAGCCCGGCGTGCTCTTCCGCGACATCACGCCCCTACTGGCGGATGCCGCGGCGCTCCGCGCCACCACCGAGGCGATCATCGAGCCCTTCGCCGGGCAGTTCGACGTGATCGCGGGCATCGAGGCGCGCGGATTCCTGATCGCCGGGGCTGCAGCCGTCGCCGCGGGCACCGGCCTGATCCCGATCCGCAAGTCGGGCAAGCTGCCGAGGCCCGCAGCATCCGTCGACTATGTCCTCGAATACGGCACCGCGACGATCGAGATGCACGACGACGTGCCCGCAGGCTCTCGCGTCCTGCTCATCGACGACGTGCTCGCCACCGGTGGGACGCTCGCCGCGGGGCGGCAGCTCATCGAGCGTCTCGGATCCGAGGTCGCGGGCATCTCCGTGCTGTTCGAGATCGAGGGACTCGGCGGGCGCGAGGCGGTCGGCGACCTGCACACGGTCTTCCGCTCCTGACGGAACCGGCCGCCTTACGAACCTTCGGCGCGCGGCGGCTTCGCGAGATCGGGCGGTGCGACGCCGCGGTCGATCGCCAGACGAATGGATGCCGCGGCATGCGCCAGGCTGCTCACCGCGACGAGTTGCCGCGCGCGGGCATCGACGGCGAGCAGCATCCTTCTGGCGACCTCGTCGGGTGAGCCCTCCGGCCGGAGGGCTGTGATGTTTCGACTTGCGAGCGGTTCCAGCGCGTCGGCGTACTCCATCAGCTCGTCGACGTCGTATGCGAGGCCGACCGCCGCAGCCTGCGCCGGCGCATGGGCCAGACCCCGCTCGGCCGCCCCCGGGTACCCACGCCAGTCGCGGCGGCGCATCAGCTCATAGGTGCGCTCGCGGTAGACGTCGTAGTCGGGGTCGGTGCCGACACCCTCCGGGGTTCCGAGCGCGAACGCCTGGCAGGCGTTCATGACGTCCAGGGTCGCCACCCCGTCCGTGTCGATCAGCTCGGTGAGAGAGCGGATCGCGGCGGTCGAGGCGTTGTACGAGTCGCGCATCACGGCGATCAGCCGAGCCCGATCCACATGACGCTGCTCGTACACCGCCGTCGTGCGATTGCGCAGCTGGCCGGCGGGCATGATCCCCACGCGGATCCAGTGCTTGAGAGTCGTCGTACTGACACCGCTCTGAACGGCGAGCTCGCTGAGCTTCACGCATCCACCCCCTGTGAATCCGGCCATTGGAGAGTGGCACGTCATCCCACTCTCCACGATGCAGTTTCTGTGCGTTGACTCTAGCCTGCCTATGCAGGGCTCTTGCCGCTGGGGGAGACAGCGCGGGTGCCGCAATGAGTACGGGCTCTCAATTTGCCCGGACGGATGCACGGGGGGTGCGTTATCCGTCCGGGCAACTCTTCCGGCATCTGGAGGCCGTCCGCGGGCCAGTAGACTGGAGCCGCCCGCCATCCCGCGACTTCCGGAGCCGTTCATGCCCACCATCGTCGTCGACGTCATGCCCAAGTCCGAACTGCTCGACCCTCAGGGCAAGGCCGTTTCCGGTGCGTTCAACCGCCTCGGCGTGGACAGCTTCACCGACGTGCGCATCGGCAAGCGCTTCGAGCTCACTGTCGACGGCGAGATCACCGATGATGTACTCGCCGAAGCCCGCCGCCTGGCCGAGGACGTGCTGTCGAACGCAGTCATCGAAGACGTCGTGGGCATCGAGGTCGTCGAATGACGGTTCGCATCGGCGTCATCACCTGGCCGGGCTCGCTGGATGACCGCGACGCGCAACGCGCCGTCCGTCTCGCCGGGGCCGAGCCGGTCGCGCTGTGGCACGGATCGCACGACCTCGAGGACGTGGATGCACTCGTGTTGCCGGGCGGGTTCAGCTACGGCGACTACCTGCGGTCGGGGGCGATCGCCGCGCTCTCGCCGATCATGGCCGAGGTGCAGGATGCTGCCGAAAAGGGCATGCCCGTGCTCGGCATCTGCAACGGTTTCCAGATGCTCGTCGAGGCGCACCTGCTGCCCGGCGGACTGATCCGCAACGACCACCAGCACTTCGTGCGCCGTGATCAGAAGCTCACGGTCGAGAACTCCGACACCGCCTGGACGAACACGTTCAAGAAGGGGCAGGAGATCGTCATCCCGCTGAAGAACGGCGAGGGCGGCTACATCGCCGACGACGAGACTCTCGACCGGCTCGAGGGCGAGGGGCTCGTGGCCTTCCGCTACGCCGGCGTCAACCCGAACGGTTCGCTGCGCGACATCGCCGGTGTCACGAACGAGGCGGGGAACGTCGTCGGGCTCATGCCGCACCCCGAGCACGCCACCGAGCCGGGTTTCGGCCCGGACACCTC
>NZ_JBQDVP010000076.1:0-8834 GCF_052102115.1 Microbacterium sp. | reverse complement strand
CTGCCCGAGCGCGGCGGTTCCGGCGATCACTCCCGCCGAAGCGGCCTGCACCAGAGCGCCGGAGATGAACACCCACTTGCGGAACCGCACACGGACGATGAGTGGCGTGAGGAACGCCTGCGGGAGCATCGAGAGCGACTCGCGGATCGGCACCAGTAGGCCCGTCAGCGCCACGGGAACGCCGAGGGCGTTGAACAGCCACGGCAGCACGGTCGAGGCGTTGACGATCTGATCGCCCGAGGACTGGAGCGCGTTGGCGGCCACCAGTCGAAGTCCATTGGGCGCGAGATTGCGTCGCACCTCAGGATCGAGCTCCTGCTCGGCCCGCTTGTCCCGGTGCAACACCGCCGAGTAGATCCGCTCCCCAGCGCTCATACCCGGGAATCTAGACCGCGCCCGCGACATCCGCGAGACCTCTGTTCGACGCTCGCGTCTGCGCGCGGAACTCCATCCGTTATGCCCGTGTGCGCATAGTCCCACGACACGTCGGGCGGGCTGGTAGCGTGTAGCGCATGGCCGCCGCGCAGCGCATGCCTCTGACGCCGTTCGTCGACGTTCTGCCGTTGCCCGAGCGCCTGCTCGCGCGCGATCACAACGGCCGTCTGACGGTGCGGATCCGTACCGGCTCACACAGCTTCCATCGCGATCTGCCCCGGTCGCGTGTGTGGGGCTACGACGGCACGCTCCCAGGCCCGACGATCGAGGCTGAGCGCGGCCACCCGGTCCGCGTCGAGTGGCGCAACGAGCTTGACGGCGGGCTGCCCGTCATCGTAACGATGGCCGGCGACGAGGTCGACGCCGACGGTGTGCCTGTGCAGTGCAGTCCCGGTCTGAGCGGCGGCACGCCGGACCCGCACGCCGCGGCGCTGACGGGACACTCGGTCGTGCACCTGCACGGTGGCCTGACACCGGCCGTGTACGACGGCTGGACCGAGAACCTCTTCGCACCCGGCCAGCTCGCCGTATTTGACTACCCGATGGACCAACGCGCGACGCTGCTCTGGTACCACGACCACGTGATGGGCGTCACTCGGTTCGACGTATACGCCGGGCTGGCGGGACTGTGGATCATCCGCGACCAGCGCGAACGTGACCTCGGGCTGCCCGAGGGACCACCGTACGAGGTGCCGCTGCTGCTGCAGGACCGTAACTTCGGACTCGACGAGGGCGGTCGGCTGACCGGCCAGCTGGTGCACAAGACCGACCCTGGGGTGATGGAGGCCTTCGCGCCGTTCACGGTCGTCAACGGCAAAGTCTGGCCTATCCTCGACGTCCAGCCCGCCACGTACCGCTTCCGCGTGCTCAACGGCTCCAACGCCCGCACCTTCCGGCTCGTGCTGCTGCGAGACGGCGTGCCCGAATTCGATCGCATCACTCAGATCGGCACCGACTCGGGCCTACTCCGCGAGCCCGTCGCGCTGCCACCCGACGGGCTGGTCCTCGCCTCAGCCGAGCGCGCCGACCTGCTCGTCGACTTCTCGGACCTTCAACCGGGCACCGAGCTCACGCTCTACAACACCGCCGGCGCTCCGTTCGATGGCGCGCCCTTTCCCGCCGCTGATGCCGCCGATGCCGCGGATCTCGACGCGCTGCTGCCGTACCCCCAGGTCATGCGTTTCCGTGTCGTCCCGGGCCCGGTCGCGCACCGTCCGGTGCCCCGCGAACTGGCGACCGACTTCGCCCTGCCAAAACCCGAGGAGCTGGACGCGGCGCCGCGGCGTGCCATCGCGCTTGTCGAGCGCGAGTTCGAGGACGTACCCAACATGCTGACCATGCGTGAGCTCGCCGTTGTCGACGACGAGGACGAGACGACCGGTCCGCTGATCACCCTCACCGACGGCGACCACACGACGCGCTACCGCGCGGTTGCCGCCCACTTCGAGGACACCGCCACGTTCTTCCCGATGCTCGGCCAGTACGAGATCTGGCAGCTCATCAACCTCACCGATGACACGCACCCCATCCACATCCACCTCGATCCCTTCCAGGTCCTCGCGCGCCGGCCCATCGGCTGGGAGATCCCCGACGACGGCATCGGCGATCTCGACCTCAGCGCGCGGATCACTCTCGGTCGCGACCCCGACGACGAGCTCGACCACGTCATCGACGCCAACGAGCGCGGGCTCAAAGACACAGTCCGCGTCAACCCCCACGAAATCGTCGAGATCGCCGTCCGGTTCCACGCCTACAGCGGCCGCTACATGTACCACTGCCACATCCTCGAGCACGAGGATCGCGATATGATGCGGCCCTTTGTGACCATGCCTCCCGAACTCATGCCGTTCATGGCGTGACCCTGGCACGTCAGGAGCGCCAGGGAATACAATCGATTCGCCATGTTGAAGTGGGAGACGGGCAGCCACTTCTGCTGGCCCTGCACTGTACGACGCGCCAGGCCCGCGAACATCGAATCTGCTGGGCGCCCGTTCGCGTTTGAGAAGGAGTACGAGAATGGCTATTCAGGATAAGGTCGCATTGGTCACCGGAGCCGGGCAGGGGATCGGGCGCGGCATCGCGCTTCGTCTCGCCGCCGACGGTTTTGACATCGCCGTCGCGGACATCGAGCCGCAGCGCGAGAAGGGTGATTCGGTCGTCGCCGAGATCGAGCAGCTGGGCCGAAAAGCGGTCTTCGTCGCTGCGGACGTGTCGAAGCGCGACCAGGTCGTTGCCGCTGTCGACGCAGCCGCCGAACAGCTCGGCGGGTTCGATGTGATCGTCAACAACGCCGGCATCGCCCAGATCAAGCCCGTACTCGAGATCACCGCCGAAGAGCTCGATCAGATCTTCCGGATCAACGTCGACAGCGTGGTCTGGGGCATCCAGGCGGCCGCAGCGAAGTTCGAACAGCTCGGTCACGGTGGAAAGATCATCTCCGCGGCATCCATCGCGTCGATCCAGGGGTTCCCCATCCTCAGCGCGTATTCGGCCTCGAAGTTCGCCGTTCGCGGCTTCACCCAGGCGGCCGCGCAGGAGCTCGCTCCGAAGGGCATCACGGTGAACGCTTACGCGCCCGGCATCGTCGGCACCGGCATGTGGGAACTCATCGACGCCGAGCTCAGCAAGATCAACGGCAAGCCACTCGGCCAGAACCTCAAGGAAAACGTGGAGGGCATCGCGCTCGGCCGCATCGAGACCCCCGAGGACGTCGCGAAGGTCGTGTCGTTCTTCGCCGGCCCCGACTCGGACTACGTCACCGGCCAGGTGCTTCTCGTCGACGGCGGCATGCTTTACAACTGAGTCATCACTGACCGTCTCACCACCCGCCGCGCGTCGGCGTGTGACCCTCCCGGGCGCCCTCCGGTATCGGCAGCTCAGCCCGCAGACCGAGCAGTCGGAAAGGCCTCGTGAAGATCAGACGAAGTCACGACCGGATCGTACTCACCTGCCCCTCGACGCGACCTGCGTCGGGGGGCTTTTTCGCGCCCACAAATCGGCGCCCAGTGGTGCAGCCACCTCGATACGCCTGTACTGAATTACGTATCGAACGCGTCAGCCGCAACCTCCGCGAGCTCGAGGTCAGGGCGCGCACGCACGTCCGGCGGGTTCTGCCTGCCGGGACGCTCACCGCGCGTCGAGGGCTCCCGGCGAATGTGGTGTTCGCAGCCGCCTTGTCCATGGCGTTCTTCACCGCAGACCTGTTCATTCCGCTCGCCCTTACCAGCGTGCGAGGGATCAGCGCTACACTCGCCGGGATCGTCCTGACCGCAGGCATCATCGGGTGGACCGCCGGCGCCTATGCCCCCGCCCGGCTCCTGAAGTGGGGCATGACCAAGGGGGGCATCGCGCGCCTCGGAGCGATTCTCGTCATCGCGGGTTTGACGGTGATCGGTGCCGTGATCCTCACCACCGTCCCCGTCCCCGTCGCCGCCGTGGGCTGGATCATCGCCGGGCTCGGCGCCGGTCTCGGTTTCACGATCAACTCCATCGCCGTCCTCGATGATGCCGCTGGCACGGTCGGGCGCGCCTCATCGCAGATGGAGCTCGGCAACCAGGCCGGCATCGCCATCGGCACCGGGCTCGCCGGTGCCCTGGTCGCCACCATGGGCGCCACTGCAGCCGGACTAAGCGGCGTCCTCGTCGTCGCTGGGGCCGGCGTCGTACTCGCTCTCCTCGCCCCCACGAGGTTCGCCGAAACCCACCCACCCTTGACTCCCCCCGAAAGATGATGCTGACTTGGACTCGAAGTCCGAGCACGAAGGAGAACACAATGACCATCAACGACATCGGGCCCCGCCCGAACGCGTTCGACATCGAAGAGGCCACCCGGCGGAACGAGAACTACCGCAGCGTGGCGTGGACCGGGAAGTATTTGCAGGTCACGCTGATGTCTATCCCGGTCGGGGAGTCCATCGGCCTGGAGGTCCACCAGAACACCGATCAGTTCCTGCGCCTCGATGCCGGACAGGGCAGGGCCGTCATGGGCCCGGCCAAGGACCGGCTCGACTTCGAGCAAAACGTCTCGGATGGGTGGTCTGTCCAGGTCCCCGCCGGCACCTGGCATGACGTGATCAACACTGGCGACGAACCGCTGCGCCTCTACGCGATTTATGCCCCGGTGCACCACGCACCTGGCATCACCCAGAGAACCAGCGACAAGGCAGAACAAGACGAAGCGACCGGTAAGGACGAGCCTCCCGCATGGACCGTCCAGCCCGAGGACAGCGCGCCGGACGAGCACGCCAACTGACGTCTACTTGTGTCACCGCTCCGTAAGGATGTTGCGGACGAGGATCGTCTTGGTCCACCCCGGGCAGCGCGCCACGCTCCCGCCCCTCACGCTGGTAGGTCTGACGATCACGGATGTCGAGGACCTCGACTGGGCCTCGTGTCAGAGTGTCGGCAAGGCCGCATGGTTCCTCGGGCAGGCCAACACTGTGCCCTGTCTGCGACACCGTGCGATCACAGAACGCCGCCACAAAGCGTCAAACTCCACACGCATGCGAACGATGCATCTGGCGGCGGAGAAAGCGGGTGCCCAGAAGCCGCTGGCAAAAATTTCACCGAGCTAAGAGGACGCCCGCCGAAAACGATCGTTTTCGGTGACCAGCGTGCTGAACGAGTGGCAGGCTCGGAGAGTAAGCCGAACGGGGACAGATAATAGGTACGAGCTTGAGCCAAGCTGTGTCGGCCAGCTTGGTTCCCGTAAGGCCGAGCAACCCCACGCACGATGACATTCGAACATCGGAAATGCTATGCAAAAGACCTCACTCATCGCCCTCGCGCGACACGAACTCTCTCAGGCGAAGGAAGCGTCCAGTGGTAGAAGCGCGAAGACCGTCTTCGGAGGACACGAGCATCAACTCCGACAAACGCTTATTGCTCTCAAGGCCGGCGAAAGCCTGGCTGAGCACGAAAGCTCCGGAGAGGCAACCCTGCAAGTCCTCGAGGGCCGCGTCCTGCTCAGATTCGGAGACCTGTCGTGGAACGGATCTCCCGGTGACCTCCTCATCATCCCGGACGGGCTCCACTCACTCGACGCCATCGAGGACTCAGTCATCCTCCTGACCGTCGTTAAGAAGCACTGAAGCAGGTTGCGTACGGATCGTGGGAACTCCGCAGTACGGTGCACTTGATCCTCTCGCGCTCATCCATGATGAGCTGATACACGATTCCACCAACACCGGTCAAAGCACGCACCCTATCCGCGAGTGCAGCAGGACCGACCGATGTATGCCCACGGTAGCCCCGCTTACGTTGTAAGCAGGGCTACCGACCCTCGGCGCTGTCCAAGACTCCCGAGCGACTCCGACCACTAGACGGGTTGAGCTTGATTGGCGGACAGGAGAGAAGGCTTCGGTCGTAGGCGATAGTCGGCAGCGTCAATCGTCCCCGTCGGCGGCTTCGTCTTCTTCTGGGTTGAAGTGCGAAGGCGAGTCGGACAGGCCTGCGGCTACCCCGTCGGGGTTCGCGGGGATGGTGTTGTCTTCCCCCAGACCCCCGGGCTTGACCGTTCCCTCGGAATCGTTGGTCGGAACATCGGTGTCGGAGTATTCACGGCTCGATGCATTGCTATCGTTCGTCATCGGCTTCTGCTTTCACTATGTTCTATACTGCAAGAGACGGCAAGAGTACCTCCTGTGACACGCTAGTTAGCACCCCACTGCCTATGGGACCCAGGTAACGGACAGGCGATGTTAGGAACTTCGCCACGCCTCAGCGTCAAGACGGTCTCACGACGCCGCGACTCAAGTCGGACACTAGCGGTCGACTGCTGCGCATGATCAGGTACCGGCGGGCGTATCACGACGCCCGCGCCGAGGGGTGGGTGGTGAACCACAAGAAGATCCAACGCCTGTGGCGTGACGAAGGGCTCCGGGTCCCGCAGCGGCGTCGACGCAAGCGCGTCGGGTCCTCGACCGTCGACGCGCCGACGGCGGACGCGCCGAACGTGGTGTGGGCGGTGGACTTTCAGTTCGACGCCGACGAGCACGGCCGACCGATCAAGATCTGCTCGATCGTCGACGAACACACCCGGGAGTGCATCGGCGGCCTCGTGGAGTGCTCGATTACCGCCGACCGACTCACCGCCCACCTCGAGGACCTCGTCGCCGCCCGGGGCGCCCCGGCGGTGCTCAGGTCGGACAACGGGCCGGAGTTCATCAGCGAGGCGATGGCCGACTGGGCCGGCACCCGCACCGGCCTGTCCTACATCCCTCCGGGCTCGCCGTGGCGCAACGGGTACGTCGAGTCGTTCAACAGCCGGATCCGCGACGAGTGCCTCAACATCAACAGCTTCTACTCGCTGCTGCACGCGCAGGTCATCATCGGCGACTGGAAGGACGAGTACAACCACCACCGCCGGCACTCCTCGCTCGGCTACCTACCCCCAGCCGAGTACGCTCGACAGTGCACCCATCAAATGGAAACCGACGACTCACAGAACGTCCGGACCGAATGAAGGGGGCGGCTCACGATCACAGGCGCCCGGGGCGCAGACGTCACCATGCCACTCCCGCTGCACCTCGACTGCATGGCGTCCTTGACGGCGACCGGCCCGCGGGGATCGCAAGCAGCTCGGAGCCTGGCGGCTGCCTCCGGAGCAACCGCGCTGCCAGTCCCATCGGACGGCGATGCCCGGCGACGCGCTACGGAAGGTGCCTGCGCCAGCTCAGAGCGACGATGCTGAAACTGATGAGCGCAAGAACCGCGCCGATGACGAACATGACCGTGTACGGGAGCCACGCACCCACTAGCGCAAGAACGGCCGGGATGAAGAATCCGATGTAGGTCAGCGAGTAGTACACGGCCGTGAGCCCCGCGAGATCGTCGGGGCCGGCGATACGCTGGATCTCGCGGAGACCACCAACGAGCAAGAGTCCATACGCAGCCCCGAGCGCGGCAGCGGCGACGACGACCCACGCCAACGAGTCGAGACCGACCGCGACGGCCGCCAGCACCATCCCCACGACGGTGACTGCGAGCGCCAAGCCGACACCGCGGGCCGAGCCGGGGTCATCGAAGCGGCCCGCAATCCGCTGCGCGCCGACGCCGCATCCTAGTGCGATCACACACAGGAGCCCGCTCATCGCGATCTCCAAGCCCGGAGCCTTCGACATCATCAGGCCAGGCAGTATCGCGTAGGCACTGGCCGCTGTGCCGAAGACCCAGGGCGCCATGGGCACGACGACGAAAAGGAAGCGACGATGCACAGCGGACGGAATCTTCAAGTCCTCGAGTAACGGCCGACCGTCATCACTTGTCCGCCTACTCTCCGGCACCCGCCACAGCAGCGAGAATGATGCGATGGCTAGCACGATGTGCACGAAGTATGGGCTCTGCTGCGGTGCGGGCCCGAATTGCGCGAGCGCCGCAGCAACCCCCGCGCCCAGGGCAAAGCCCGCTGTGAGGGCGAGCGCCGCGCGCCCTGCGCCGCTCCCTTCCCGGGCTCCGGTGTCGAACGGCGCCTGCGACAGCTCCTTCACCCAGGCAGTCCCCACCGCCATAACCAACCCCAGCGCCACACCCGAGAGAACTCGCCCGGCGAACAACACGGTCGGCGATGAAGCGCCCAGCGCGAGCAGAACGCTCCCAGCGACAGCGACGAGCGGAGCAGGAAGGAAGAACGGCCGGCGTCCGAATCGGTCGGAGAGAGGGCCTCCGAGGATCAGAGCGGGCACGATACCGAGAACGTACGCACCGAGCAGAACGTCGAGCACGAGAGGCGTCATCTCGTCCTCCTGTCGGTACATCACCAGCAGGGGGGTGAATTCGTTACCACCCCACGCGACCGCGAAGAGCGCCGCGCACACGGCCATCCAGGGGCGGATGCGGTGCCGAGGACCCGCATCCGGGATCGGGAGGGAGTCCGTGATACTCATGGCAACAGCTCCCGATGTGTACGCCGGATGTGAGATTCGAGCGCGATTCGGAATGCGTCGCTATGCGCACCATCGATCAGCCGCGCGAGCTCGGTGTGGTCGTCGAGGACCCCCTCGAGGCGGTCCGCGCGCTTCCACAGCGATCGCGCCGTCATCCGCCTCTGCCGATCGCTCAACGACGCGAAAAAGTCCGATAGCAGACGGTTTCCGCCGGCATCGACGACCGCAGCGTGAAAGTCCGCGTCCAGGACCGCGAAGCCGTGAAGGTCTTCCCGCGCAGCGGCATCACGCTGCCCCCCGAGGATCGTCTGCAGTCGCTCGACAAGTTCGGAACGCAGCCGGGCATCGCCCGAGACCCGGGAGACGGCATCCGACTCGAGGAGAACGCGCGCCCGCACGATCTCCTCGCGTTCGTGTGGCCTCACCTCAACGACGAACGCACCGCGCTTGGGGTACAAACGCAACCACCCCTCGCCCTGCAGTCGCAGGAACGCCTCACGCACCGGAGTGCGACTC
>NZ_JBQDVP010000075.1:0-8852 GCF_052102115.1 Microbacterium sp. | reverse complement strand
TCACTGGCACGAGAGAATCTCCTTCTTCCAATCTCCCTGCCTCTATTATCCCCGGGGCGATTCACAGGACTGCCCGTTGAAGCTCAACCCGTACGGAGGGTCGGTCACGAGCGCGTCAATACTGGCCGTGGGTAGGAGCGGGAGGAGTTCGACTGCGTCCCCGAGGTAGAGCGTCGCCCGGTCATCGGCGAACACGGGCGCGGGTAGTTCGGTCAGGCGCTCGGCGGGCGGCGGTGTGGGGTCTGGCATGACGGGGGCTCCCTGCTGTTCGGGGTCTGTTCGCCGCCGTGTGCGACGAACAGGATCACCCAGCAGGTACGGGGCCATCCGCAGAACCGCGTGCCCACACGAGCCTCGTGTCGATGCGAGCAGAGTCTGCCGATTTCACCGCTTCGTGCCATTTGAGGAGCCCGCCGAGTTTCCCTGATTCCCAGTGCTCAAGATCTCCCACACACGATCGGCAATCAACGGTTGAGCGGGATTTATTGCATCAGAAGTCACATCCCAGACCAGTGTTGACCGCGACGTTGTCGATCGACTCGATCGACAACCCTTGCGCCGATTGCACCTCTTCGGTTTTTTTACCGTAAAAGTCACATCGTGAGATTTAGGTAACGACCGGGGGTGGTGCATGGTCGGCGAGTTCCCTGGTTCAGCGCGGCTGATGCTGGTACCCGGGGTGGCGCATCTGAACGAGCGAGCGGCCGTGTTCGAGGCAATGGTCGCAGGCTGGACCCGGCAGCAGCTCTCGCGTCAGCTCGGCCAATCGACCTTGCGGGATCGTGAGCGGCTCATCCGGCGCTTTCAGGACTTCACCGAGCAGTATCCGTGGGAGTGGACACCGGGCGATATGGAGGACTTTACGGTGTCGCTGACGTGCGGCGCGGATCGACTCGCCGTATCGACGATTCGCGGCTACCACCTCACGTTGCGCATGTTCTGCGACTACGTCACCGATGCACGCTACGAATGGCCCGTACAATGTCAGGATCGCTTCGGCACATTCCCGGTGCAGGTGTGCAATGAATGGAACACGGTCGCGCACCTGAACGAGTACGAGGGCAGACCGCAACGTCGCCCTCTGACGTATCGGGAGTTGCAGGATCTCTTCGACTGGCTCGATACACGGATCGAGCAGATCGTGCGCCTCGGCCGGAAAGGGTCGCTTGCCGCGTGGCGCGACGCGACGATGATCAAGACGACCTATGGGTTCGGGCTCAGGCGCAACGAGCTCGTGCGCCTGGACTTGCCCGATCTGCGTCCGAACCCGCACATGCGAGCTTGGGGCACCTATGGGTCGATCCATGTGCGGTTCGGGAAAGCGATGAAAGGCTCATTGCCGAGGCGCCGCACGGTTCTCGCTGTTCCCGAGTTCGATTGGGCCGTCAATGGTCTGCGGCAATGGGTCGAAGAGGGGCTGCCCCTGTTCGAGGCGGGCAACCAGGCCGCACTCTGGCTGACCGAGCGGCGCAGCCGGGTCAGTGTCCGCCACGTCGATGAACTCTTCGCCGACACACGCAGCGAGATCGGCCTTGAAGAGCACTTGACCCTGCATTGCCTGCGGCACTCGTATGTGACCCATCTGATCGAGTTCGGCTACCCGGAGCACTTCGTCACCGAACAGGTCGGGCACCGTTGGGGGTCGACGACCGCGATTTACACCTCGGTGTCCAACGACTTCAAGAACAAGACCCTGTAGGCCGCTCTTGCCAGGGTCTACCGAACCGAAGAGGAGGCGAGCCCATCATGAGGACGATCCAGATGCAGTGGAATCTGCGGCAGGTCATGGCCGACCGTGGCATGTTCCAGACCAGCGAACTGATGCCGCTATTGGAAGAACGCGGCATTCACCTGACCCGAGAGCACGTCTACCGGCTCGTGACGAAGACCCCGCAGCGCCTGAACACCGAGGTACTCGTCGCGCTCTGCGACGCATTGGGCTGCACCCCGAACGATCTCATCGTGCCGGTCGTCGCCGAGCAGCGGGCGGCCCGCACCGGCACGCACAACGAGGGCGGCCCGAAGATCGGATCCATCCGTCCGATCCGGGCGGTGATCCGCAGGCCCGACGGCGTCGACGAGTGAATGCACGCCGGGCACCGGTCTGCATCCGATGCGAGCGACTGACCGGATCATTCGAGTTACCAGAGGGAAAGATCTGTCAGAACTGCTGTCGCTACCTCGCTTATCACCCCGCCCGCTGCCCAGGCTGCAGCCAGTTTCGCCCCTTGCCCTACCTCTCAGTGACCGCACCTGCACAGTTGATTTGTGCCGACTGCGCGGGGAAGCCGCCCGTGTTCGTCTGTGAGAAGTGTGGTCGTCAAGATCAGCCCTATGGGGTTCGTCGTTGCGCTTCCTGCGTTCTGAGCGAACGCCTCCATGTGCTGCTGCTTGATCCCCGCACCGGAGAGATCCACGAACGTCTTCGGCCAGTCTTCGACGCGCTCGTGGGGTCGCATCGGCCGCAGAACGCGATTACCTGGTTGCAACGACCGCCCGGTCACGGCCCTACCCTTCTCCGTCAGATGGCCTCTGGCGAAGTGAACATCTCCCACGACACCTTCGCCCGACGGCCGATGGATCGCGCACACAACTACCTGCGCGATCTCCTTGTCGCGCTTGAGGTCCTCGAACCCTACGAACCACTGATCGAGCGCATTGGGCCTTGGCTTATCGACCGTGTCGCGGGCATCAGCGCGATGCACCGACAGACCATCGACCAGTTCGCACGCTGGGTTATTCTCCGTCGATTGCGCACAGCCGCCGACCAGGGCAGGCTCACCAAAGCGATGGCCGAGGGCGCGCGGCAACGCCTGAACCGCTCGATCGACCTGTTGGCATGGCTCGAGCACAAACAGACGACGATCCTTGAGGTTACTCAGCACCGACTCGAGCTCTACCTCTCCACCCAAGTGATGTCAATGTCGATGATGCTGCACCCGTTCATCACTTGGATAAACCGCACTGGGATCAACAACCGTATCTCCGTGAAGAACCCGAACCCCAGCCAAGCGCATGTCACGATGGGAGATGCCGACCGCTGGCGTCATATCGGCACCCTCCTGCGCGACGACTCGATCCGGCTTTACACCCGCATCATCGGCCTCTTCATCCTGCTCTTCGCGCAGCCCCTCACCCGAGCCTACGACCTCCGCACCGAGCAAGTAACCGCGCCACAACGAGGCCCTGTGCTCGTCACATTCCGCGAAACCCCGGTCGAGATGCCCGAACCCTTGGGCATGCTCATCCGACAACAGCTCACACACCGAGTCAACGCCTCCTACGCTTCTCTCGACAACGGCTGGCTCTTCCCAGGCGGAATCCCCGGCCGTCCGATAGCCACCGAGAACATCCGAGGCCAGCTTGTCGAACTCGGCATCCCACCCCACCAAGCCCGGCATGCAGCCATGTTTGGCCTCTCAGCTGAGGTGCCGCACATGATCCTCGCCCAAACACTCGGAATCTCTCAGACCGCCGCACGAGCATGGGCAGGCCTCGCGGCTCGAGACTGGGGCGGCTATATCCGCGAGAGAAACGACAGAGGCAAACTCAGTCCTTAGGCTTGGACGGAGGTGTCGGCCTCGGCTTCGCGGCCTCGGTCAGTTCCGTGAAGGCTTCCTCGACGTCGGGCCGCGGTGTTGGATTCTTGTCGTCAGCCATTTTTCTTCTCCACAGAATCGTCACCGTGAGTCAGTGTCTCAAAGGCTTCTTCGACGTCAGGGCGTTCCGGGGGCGGAGGGGGTGTGGACGGGGTTGGTCTGGCCATTGGTTGGGTCTCCTCTCAGGACAGATGCATTGATACCAGCGACAAGCAGCGCAGTCACTACGCCACTTACCAAGAGCACGAACGCCGACTTGGTTGCCTTTGCGCGTTTCTCATTCTTCGAGTTTCGTTTCTCGATTTCGCGTACCTTCACTTCGAGGATGTAGTCCTCCATCGCTTCCATACGCTCAGAAGCATTAACCCATCGAGTGACAAGGAATCGGCCGGAAGGCGAGTCAATCGTCGACGGCCAGAGCGAGACCGCCGCGGCAATGATCGTTGCGACAGTGAGCGCGAACGGCACTAACCCGAGGTACCACGATCGGGCATCGACTAAGCCTGTGAAGGTTGCCCCCGCAAGCACTCCGGCGGCGACAACGACAAACGAGGACTTCGTGTCGATTGACCGAGTGCGTTCGATCGCTGCGTTACGGAGCGTGTCGAGTTCAGAACTCAGAAGTCGAATTCGCTGAAGGCGCTCGCGTGACGCCAACCGCTCTTTTCGGCCCACGATGCTCCTTCGGCTCGCTGTATTCAACCAGCATATCGAGCGAGTCTTTAGAGACGTGAGAGCAGAACGAATCCCGCCATGAATAGTGCTGACCCGCCACTAACACCCTTGTCGGGTCGTCGATCCTCGAACAGGCCCTCATGGAACTGGCTGTAGCGGAGTTGCAGACTTGGCAGCATATCTCCGGCATGAGCTTGCGTAGATGCGTGGAGCTACTCCGTACCGCTGCTTGAAAGATCGCGGCGCGACCGCCGCATCGCGCCAACCCACGGCCGCACCGATCTCGCCTACCGTGAGGCTGGTGGTCGCGAGAAGTTCAGCCATCCGGTCGGCGCGGAGTTGACGAAGGAATGCCGCCGGTGATCGACCTGCCCACGGCCACCGGGCGGTCGCTGGCGGAGCACGCCCCCACCACCGCAGGGAGGGTGTCCTCATGAGCCCCGCCACTGCTCCGGTATTGGCGGCGGACCTGACCGCCGGGCTACGCCGGCTGAAACTGGCCGCGATGCGCCAACTCGCCCCTGAGTTGCTCATCACCGCCAAGACCCAGCGGTGGAGCCCCGAGGAGGTGCTGCGAGCCCTGGTGGAGGCTGAGGTCGCCGCCCGCGATGCCTCCAACGAGCGAGCCCGGCGCAAGGCCGCCGCCTTCCCGGTGCTCCAGACGATCGAGGAGTTCGACCTGGGCGCCTCGGCGATCCCGGCACCGACGTGGGCCTACCTGAGCAGCCTGGAGTGGGTGGGGGCCAAGGAGAACTTAGCGCTGATCGGACCGGCCGGCACAGGTAAGTCCCACACCCTCATCGCCCTGGGGCACGCGGCCGTGGTCGCCGGGCACCGGGTGCGCTACGTCACCGCCGCTGACCTGGTCGATACCCTCTACCGACACCTGGCCGACAACACCGTTGGCAAGGCCATCGAGACGCTGCTACGCAACGACCTGGTGCTGGTCGATGAGATCGGATTCGCCCCGTTGGACGACACCGGGGCCCAGTTGCTCTTCCGGTTCGTGGCCGCCGCTTACGAACGCCGCTCCCTGGGCATCGCCTCCCACCACTCCTTCGAAGACTGGGGACGGTTCTTGCCCGAACACACCACCGCCGTGTCCATGCTCGACCGGCTACTGCACCACGCCACCACCGTGGTCACCAGCGGCCAGTCCTACCTCATGCGACAAGCCCGAGCCCGACAAGGAGGTGAACACCTACCCCACTGATCAACCATGACAGAGGGTGGGGACTTCTACTTGGCCAAAACTGGGGACCTGGAACTGGCCCTTGACAGTCTGCGCGTTATGCCTTCGCAGTTCGATTCTCGGCTGATTCATGCTCTCTCAGCGGAGGTATTCGACGGGGCGGGTCGGATGAGCGGTCAAGCCACAGAACGTTGTGAGTACACCGTATATCCTGGAGTCTCGCCAAGCCGCGAGATTGTCGCCGCGATTTCCTTATTGAACGCAACCCTAGACCGTGGATGGCAGATTGCTGATCTGGCCAGTGCTGCGGCGTTGTCAAGCTCTCAGTTGACGCGTTTGTTTCGTACCCAGATCGGCGTCTCAGCGGCGGCGTTGCTTCGCCAGCTTCGCGCAGGTTCTCGCAACCACAAGACTTGAGGTTGCAGAGGCTGTGGCGGCGGTGGGATGGACTGATCCTGCAGTTGCGTCGCGGGCATTCGACCAGCGAAATGGAGTAGCTCGCTGAGTTTTTGCGGCCTTTTACCGCAGTGGAAGCACGAACTTACCTCGGCTTGGCGAATCGTTGCGTTATTGCACGACAGCCACGATCAGGGCAATGCCGAAAAGGATGAGGAAGCCTCCAGCTATCTTCGTGAGCCAGGGCACGACGCGTGCCAACCGGGCGAGGGCTCTGCGGGATCCGAGGGCGACCGCAATGATGACATCCCAGACGAGCACAATGGTGAACATCCAGGTCCCGTATGCAACGAGTGTGAGTGGTGCTGCCCCAGCGAGCGCAGTGGCGAGGCTGAGATAGAAGAGCGCGTTCTTGGGGTTGAGCAGGCCAGAAGCGATCCCGAGACCGAAGTTCTTCACCCAAGTGGCCTGCTCGATAGTCATGTCGTCATCGTGACTGAGCCGGGGCGTTGATCTCATAAACGCGATTCCGATGAACACCAGAAAGGCACCGCCAGCCAGTTGAATCACGACGAGCACGGTCGGGTGCGAGATGATCGAGATCCCTGAGAATGCTGCCGCGATGAAGATCCCGTTCGCGGCGGCGATGCCCAGGCACGCGCCGGTGGCGTTTCGCCAACCGCTGGTCATTGCGGTGCGGGCGATGAGAAAGAAATCTACCCCGGGAATGAGCAGCGCCAGAAAGTGTGCGAGAGCCACTGCGGCAAACTGCTCCATACTTCCCCTCCGATCTTGACGGTGAACTCGTCAAGTCTCGGCGACGGTGAGGGGTGGTGTCTTGTACGTTCGTGCGGCTGCGGCTTACGTTGCGGAACGGTATTGGCCCGGTGGGGCGGCGACGTGGGCACGAAACACGCGGTGAAAATGGCTCTGGTCGGTGAAGCCCAGAGTGTGGGCGGTATCGGCGAGAGCATGCCCGTCACGGAGCATGTGCCGCGCTTCGATAATGCGGGCGTTTTGTCTCCACGCCAACGGTGCCAACCCGGTAGCGCGTTTCACCGAGCGGATCAGCTGGTGCCGCGACATCCCAACCAGAGCCGCCAGGTTGTCGAGGCTCGGGTTGGATTCGTCATATCGTAGGCGCTCCATCACCGGGTGTAGACGCTCACGAAGGTCGGGGTCAGCGTCGCTGGTCACCACATGGTCCGGTGCTGCAGCTGAGAGGTCACGCAACAGCATACGAAAATCAGTTTCGAGACGTTCTCGGCTCTCGTCCTCGAAGATGCGGCTGTTCCATGCGCTGAGCCTCGCGTGCAGGTTCGGGTGGCGCAGGACGGTGATGCTAGAAAATAGTGCCTGTGCAGATCCGTCGGGCGCGAGGTCTGTTGCCCAGCCCTGATCCATGTGGATCATTTGATAGACCCACCGACCACCATAAGGGTTGCACTGATGCACCTGGTCGGCTGCGATGACAATCACATCACCCGGGCGCAGGTGTACGCTGCCGCCGAGCGGGCCAGCGAACACCGAGGTACCCGAATCGATGAGCCCGATCGAGAACGTGTCATGCGTGTGTGGGCGGTAGCAGGAATTCTCCTGAGAGGAGCGTCTCGCCTCGACGTGTGGGATCGTCGTGCTGCGCGCGAACTCCGTCTCCAGTACTTCCTCGGTTTGCATCGCTCAGTCTCGTATCGACCTGAGGCCGCGGGACACGATGCGCGTGGTTTCGGGGGTGGGGCTTTCTTGAAGCCACCGATCAGCGAACTGCCCGACCCATTCGGGCTGGGTTTTCGAGGCATCATTGATCCAGTTCGCGACAGAGTCTTGCACATAGCGTGACGTGTCACTGCGTAAGGGTTCGAGGATCTGTAACCCCAGCTCAGGGTCGTGTTTGAGGGCGGCGATATGTTTGGCCCACACTCCTCGCGGGCATAGCGCTTCGCTCGTGAACCGGCGGATGCGTTCTGAATCTGTACCTGTCCAAACAGAAAGCACCGTGATGCTCTCGATGAGGTGCGCTGTGAGCGTGGGCCTGGCCGTCATCCACGCCCATTCCCGAACCGCGAAATGCTGATCATCGGCTGCTGGCCGTAACACTGGCAGCAAGGTTTCGGCGGTTTGGAAGATCGGGCCAGCAGCAACCGCGAAACATGCCCACCCACGCACCGTGTCTGAGCGGTGCGTAGCTCAGCGATCCGGGTCTGCAGTACCAAGATGATTGTGCAGTGCCTCGCCGATGGGTTGCATCCTCGCCAAAATTCCCTGGCTTTGCGTCGCACGTGCAGCGTCATGCAAACGTTCAGGAGCGTCAGGGAGCACATTGCGCAGCAACACCCCTGATCGATCGCTAATGCTTCGGTGGGCGTGCTCGTTGCAATACTCCCAGCCTGTAACTGCTGCAACCGTTCGGGCACAAACCCTGCAACCGTTCTAGGACGACTCATGACCCCCCTTCGTTGGTGCTCCTGATCTCAGGTTGTGCCGTAGCTGTTCCAGACTCGAGATAATGTCTTGCGGCGTCGCAACCTTGTCCGCGATCTGGCGCAACCACTCCTTGTATACGGGTACGAGTTCTTTCACAACAGCGACCCCAGCCTCCGTGAGCTTGATGTTGTGCGAACGGCGGTCTCCTGGCGCGGCCATGCGCACGACAAAGTCACTTTTGACCAGCCCTTCAAGAAGACCAGTGACCGTTGCGCGAGTCACCCCAAGCCGCTCGGCGATCCACCCGGGACTCGCGTCATCACGCTCGCTGACCGCGAGCAACACTGCGAACCTTCCCTCGGAAAGCCCATGCCGCGCCAGCAGGTGGGCGCATGCGTCATCGATGCGCCGCGCCGCAGACAGCACCGCCATCACGACTTGAGCAGACTCATCGTGATCAACGTGAGCCAGCAAAAAGTCGTGTTTGACGACCACACCCTTATTCATTAAGTGCCATACTATCAGGCAGCTAACTAGCCCTCTTTGTGCGGAAAAGGACATCCCAA
>NZ_JBQDVP010000074.1:0-8959 GCF_052102115.1 Microbacterium sp. | reverse complement strand
GTCATCGTCAAACTCGTCTCCGAGGCGATCGACTCCTCTGACCTGCCGGTGATCGAGGCCGGGCGCGCCGCAGGCGGAACGCAGACGCAGATCAACCGCCGCGGCGTCCTGCCGCAGACCTGGCCCCTGTTCGCGAACCAGTGGCTCTACACGCTCGAGCTCAACGTGCGCATCTCGGCGATCCTCGGCATCGTCGGCGCCGGCGGCATCGGCCGGCTGCTCGACGAGCGACGCGCCTTCTACGCCTACGACGATGTCGCCGTGATCGTGCTGGAGATCCTCGTCGTCGTCGTGCTCATCGAGATCTTCTCCAACTTCCTGCGAAGGCGGTTGGTATGAGCCTCACCGCATCTGCGGGCGCCCGGGAGCTGGAGCTGCCGCGGCATCCCTCTCGACTCGTCCCGACGATCGTCGCCGTGCTCGTCGGCGCGGTGATCCTCGGCGCGGCCTTGGCCCTCCCGATCCCGTGGAACGATCTCGGGTCGCTGCCCGGCCAGGTCGCGCACTATCTCGGACTCATGTTCGCCAGCCCCGACTGGGAGATGCTGCCACAGGCGCTGTTCGAGACGTGGCGGTCGATCTCGATGGCATGGATCGGTGCGATCGGGTGCGTCGTCGTATCCATTCCGCTCGGGATGATGGCGGCCAATGGTGTCGGACCGCTCTGGGTGCGCCTGCCGCTGCGCGGACTGTTCGCGGTGATCCGCGCCGTGCCGGAGGTGATCATCGCGCTGCTGCTGCTCACCGTCACCGGTCTGACGCCGTTCACCGGGGCGCTGGCACTGGCGATCGCCGGCATCGGCACGCAGGCCAAATGGGTCTACGAGACGATCGAGTCCGTGCAGGAGGGGGCGTCGGAAGCGGTCAGGGCCGCCGGCGGCACGACGGCCGAGATCACCCGCTGGGCCCTGTGGCCGGCAGCGGCGCCCGCGCTGCTCTCGTTCGCCCTCTACCGTTTCGAGATCAATATCCGCACCTCGGCGGTGCTGGGGCTCGTCGGCGCCGGCGGCATCGGCAGTATGCTCGCGAACTACACGAACTTTCGTCAGTGGGACACGGTCGGGATGCTGCTCATCGTGGTGGTGCTCGCGACGATGCTGATGGATGCCGTCTCCGGCGCTATCCGCCGAAGGATCATGCGCGGTCCCCGGGCGCGGGCGAGCGTGAACTCGAAGGAGGAGAGCCCCGATGTGGCAAGGGCCCGCTGACGCACCACCGACCGCCCGCATCGCGATGCTCGCACCGTCGATGCAGCCTAGCGAGCGGCGCGTGGCCGATGCCATCGCCGCGGACGCGGATGCGGCGATCGAGTGGACGGCGCAGGAGATCGCAGACACCGTCGGCGTCGGCCGGGCGACCGTGATCCGCACCGCACAGACGCTCGGCTACGACGGGTACCCGCAGCTGCGAGTCGCGCTCGCCCGCGAACGGGCCACCGCCGCACCGGTGGCCGACGACGCCGCAGATCCCACGATGCTCGGGGCCCTGCGCGGGGCCGTCGACCGCTTCGCCTCCCGGCTCGCCCACACGGTCTCGGCGCTCACCGAGGAGACCCTGTCGGCGTTCGTGCACGAACTCGACGTCTCCACTCGGCTGCTCGTGGCCGCCAACGGTCTGTCGGCACCGGTCGGCGCCGACCTCGCAATGCGTCTGACCTCGGCCGGCCGCCCGGCCGAGTACGTGGCCGACACCCTCGGCCAGCAGATCACGGCGTCGCAGCTCGGTGCCGGATCGGCGTGCCTGGTGGTGTCCGGATCCGGGGTGAACCGAGCATCCATCGACGTCATGACGGCGGCACGGGCCAGCGGCGCTCGCGTGCTGGCGATCACCTCGTTCCCGCGATCGCCGGTGGCGGAGCTCGCCGACACCGCGCTCGTCGTCGCTCCGATCAACGATTCGTTCCGCGACGAACTGCTCTACACGTCGCGTGCGGCGCTGATGCTCGTCACCGAGTCCGTTGTCGGACTCCTCGTGCACACGCGAGGGCCGGGCGCGACAGCGGCGCAGGTCGCGACACTGTCGGTGCTCGGCCAGTCGCTGTCGGAATAGCCGGCCGCCGCCTCAGCGGTCGGCGGGGTCGGCGGTGCCCATCAGCACGCCGCGGGCAAGCGAGTGGAAGTGGCGGTTGAACCCGAGCACGGCCGGCGTCGAGTCCGCGGGGATCTCGAGAGTCTCGACGTCGAGAGCGTCGACGACGAAGAAGTACCGGTGGATGCCGGTTCCCTCGGGCGGGGCGGCGCCGATGTAGCGCTCGCTGCGCGACTCGTTCGGCAGCACCGTCGCGCCCGGGGGGAGCGCGGCGAGGTCGCCGATGCCGCTGGCGAGCGTCGTGGTGCCCACGGGGAGGTTGAACGCCGCCCAGTGCCAGAATCCGGAACCGGTCGGAGCATCCGGATCGAAGCACGAAACCGCGAAGCTCTTCGTGCCCGCCGGTGCCTGCGACCACTGCAGTGCGGGGGACCGATCCTCGCCGCCGCGCTTCGCGCCCCACGCGAACAGTGGCAGCGGACCGCCGGGCTCGAAGTCTGGGCTGGTCAACTCGAGCGGCGCGAAGTCGCGGAGCGTGGCCAATTCGGCATAGGGGTCGTACGAGAACATGGGTCCTCCTGCACTATCGGAACGGACATGACGTCACAGCCACGATAGGCGCATCCAGCGGCCTGCGCCCAGAGCGCGTCAGCCAGCCTCCGTGGCCGCATCGTCGGTCTGCCGGGCGGAGATCGACAGGCGGATCGCGGCGACCAGCCCCAGCGCCAGGAACGCTGCGGCGATGACGAACGCCCAGCGGGTGCCGTCGGCGAATCCGGCGCTGAGCGCGTCGACCACTGCCGCGGTGTCGCTGCCGAACGAACTGGACGATCCCTGCTCGCGAAGCTGCTCGATCGCGGTGCCCGCGGACTGCCGCGTGCTCTCCGCGGCCTGGTCGGCCGCCGCACCCGTGATGCCGGCGCCCTTCAGTGCGGCGGGGAGGGTCACCGCGAGCGACACCGACAGTGCGGCGCCCGCGAGCGCGGTGCCCAGCGCCGTGCCGATCTGCCGGACGGTGCTCTGCGTTGCGGATCCCTGCCCGGACGCACCGGTGGGAACGTCGCGCAGCACCGTGCCGGTGAGCTGGGCAGAGGCCAGCCCGAGTCCGAGACCGTAGACGACCAGAGGGATGGCGACGAGCCAACCCGGGGTCGTAGCCTGCACGATCAGCGCGAGTGCGATCACGCCGACCAGCTCGAGGGACAACCCGATCAGCACGGTCCCGGGGGCGCCGAAGCGCGCGGCGAGATGGCGGGCCGCGGCGCCGGAGAGGAACGCTCCGATCGCCATCCCGGCGAGCACGAGGCCCGCACCCATGATGTCGAGCCCGACCGCATTGACCAGGTACAGCGGCAGCACGAAGATGATCGCGAACTCGCCGATCGCGACGGTCGCCGCGGTGATGTTGCCCCACGAGAAGGTGGGCAGCTCGAACAGAGTGAGATCGAGCAGCGCCGAGCGGCGCACCTTCTCACGGTGCCGCTCCCAGAAGATGAAGAGGGTCAGTGCGACCACCGCGATCAGTATGGCGACCGGCACGATCGAGATCGCAGCATCCGCCGGCCACACCCAGCCGAAGATCGACAGCTCGCTCGTCGGCGTCCACCAGCCCAGATCCGGACCCTCGATGATCGCGAACACCAGGGCGCCGAAGCCGATCGCGCTGAGCAGCGCCCCATCGACATCAGCGCCGGGGCGGCTGACGCGCGCACGCGTCTCGGGCACAGTGAAGATCGCACCGACGAAGACCAGTGCGCCCAGCGGGATGTTGACCAGGAAGATCCAGTGCCATGACACCCACTGGGTCAGGGCGCCGCCGGCGAGCGGCCCGATCGCCGCCGCACCCGAGATCACGGCTCCCCACACACCGAAGGCCGCGGCCCGGTATTTGCCGCGGAACACCGCGTTCACCGTGGACAGTGTGGCCGGCATGATCATCGCGGCGCCGAGCGCCTGCACGGCGCGCGCGGCGATCAGCCCCGCAGCATCCCCGGAACTCGCTGCGAACATGCTGCCGGCGACGAACACGACCAGTCCGACGAGGAAGAGCAGCCGGCGCCCCCATCTGTCGGCGAGCCGGCCGGTGGACAGCAGCAGGGCCGCCAGCACGACCGCATAGAGACTGTTCACCCACTGCGCGTCGGTGAGATCGAGATCGAGGTCGCCGATGATGTCGGGCATCGCGACGCCGACGATGGTGCCGTCGAGCACGATCATCCCGAGGCCGGTGGAGAGGACCGCGAGCGCGAACCAGTCCTTGCGGGTCGGCGCCTGCACCTTCTGCGTCTCGGGAGTCGTCATGCGATCACCTGTTCTGTCTGCGGCCATGCTATCGACGGGGCGGATGCTCCCATCATGCGGCGCAGCGGCCGGGTGCACATCGATCGAATGATCGACACGGCGCGCCATACACTGGATGCCGTGACTCTCGACGCCGACCGCCGGTCCCTGCTCGCCCTCATCAAGGATGAGGCGGTGTTCCATGGCGACTTCACCCTCTCGAGCGGTAAGAAGGCGACGTACTACGTCGACATGCGCAAGCTCACCCTCGACCACCGCGCGGCTCCCGCGATCGGGCGCATCATGATGGACCTCATCGACGGACTCGATGTCGTCGCGGTCGGCGGTCTCACGCTCGGTGCCGACCCGATCGCGAACTCGGTCATGCACGCGTCGGTCGACACAGATCATCCGCTGGACGCCTTCGTCGTGCGCAAGGAGCCCAAGGATCACGGCCGCGGTCGCCAGATCGAGGGGGCGGATGTCGCGGGCAAGCGCGTCGTCGTCCTCGAGGACACCTCCACCACCGGTCAGTCCGCGCTCAAGGCCGTCGAGGCGCTGCGCCGCGAGGGCGCCGAGGTCGTCGCCGTCGCCGTGATCGTCGACCGCAAGACCGGCGCTCAGGCCGCGATCGAGGCGGCGGGGATGCAGTGGCTCGCGGCCTTCGACCTCGACGACCTCGGTCTCGAACCGCAGTGACGCGCTACGCACTCGCCGTCGACGTCGGCGGCACCAAGCTCGAGGCGGCACTGGTCGGTGAGGACGGCGTGCTCGTGCCCGGCAGCCGCAGTCGGCAGGCGACGGGGCGAGAGGCGACGCCGGTGTCGATGAATGCCGCGATCCGCGCCGTCGTCGAGCATGCGCTCGCCGCGCTCCCCGCCGGCGCCGAGCTCGCTGGAGCCGGAGTCGGCAGCGCCGGGCCCGTCGACCGAGACACCGGCACGATCATCCCCGTCAACATGCCGCAGGCCCGCGGGTACCGGCTGGCGGATGCTGTGCGCACCGCAGCATCCGCAGTTCTGGGCGTCGATGTCCCCACTGTGTTCGGGCACGACGGCGGCGCGCTCGCGCTCGCCGAATCCTGGCTGGGGGCCACGCGAGGCGCCAGGGCATCGCTGTCGATCGTCGTCTCGACCGGCATCGGCGGCGGGTTCGTCGTCGACGGCCAATACGTTCCCGGCGCCTCGGGCAACGCCGGGCACCTCGGGCAGATGCGACGCGAGGGCGGGCTGACTCTGGAGGAGATCGCGTCCGGGCCGGCGAGCGCGTCGTGGGCGCAATCGCAGGGCTGGACCGGCGCGACCGGAGAAGACTTGGCGCGGGATGCCGCGGCCGGCGATGCCACCGCGCGAGCGGCGATCGAACGGTCGGCGCGAGCGGTGGGGGAGACCCTGGCGGATGCCGCGACCCTCGTCGACCTCGACCTGATCGCGATCGGCGGCGGGTTCTCCCGGGTCTCCGACGACTACATCGACCTCGTGCAGGCGGCGCTGACGGCGTCCGCTGCGCACGACTACTCCCGCGCGGCGCGGGTGGTGCGATCAGGGCTCGGCGACGAAGGCCCGCTGATCGGCGCGGCCGCCTTCGTGCTCAGGTAACCCGGTGGCCCGCGGTGTGACGCACGTCGGAGCATGTGACGCACGTCGGAGAGATCCGGCGAATACCTCCGACGTGCGTCACAGTGTCCGACGTGCGCAACAGTAGGCTCGAGGGATGCGCGTCCTCGGCCTGCTCTCCGGCACCTCACATGACGGCATCGACGTCACGGTGGTTGACTTCGACGAGCGGGACGGGATGCTGCGCGGCACGGTGCTGTACGCAGACAGTGTGCCGTATGCACCGGAACTGCGCGCCCGTCTGGTAGCCGCGCTTCCGCCGGCGCAGACGACCCTCGCCGAAGTGTGCGTGCTCGACACCCTGATCGGCCAGGCGTTCGCCGAGGTCGCACGTGTGGCCGCAGCGTCCGTCGGCGGGGTCGACGCAGTCTGCACGCATGGCCAGACCGTCTACCACTGGGTCGAGGACGACCACGCCCGCGGCACCCTGCAGATCGGCCAGGCGGCGTGGATCGCCGAGGCCGTCGGGGCTCCGGTCGTTTCGGATGTGCGCATCCGCGACATCACCGCCGGCGGGCACGGGGCTCCGCTGGTGTCGTTCCTCGACGAGCTGCTGCTGCGAGAACGCGCGGGAGTCTCTGCTGCGCTGAACCTCGGCGGCATCGCGAACATCACCGTCGTCGACGGTGAGGGCGTGAGCGCGTACGACATCGGTCCGGCGAATGCGCTCGTCGACGCCGTCATCTCGGCGTACGGCCTCAACCCGCTCGGCTACGACGAAGATGCGCAGATCGCGCTCGCAGGCTCCATCGACGTCGAGCTGCTGGAAGCACTGCTGGCCGATCCGTACTACGCGCTCGCGGCCCCCAAGAGCACGGGCAAGGAGCATTTTTACCTCGGCTATGTGCGTGAGCACGTCGCAGCCCTCGGCCGCGACCTTCCGGTGACCGATCTGGTGCGCACCCTCACCGAGCTGACCATCCGCATCGTCGCGCAGGACGTGCGATCGGTCGGTGTCCGATTCCTCGCGGTCTCAGGCGGCGGATGCCACAACCCGCTGATCATGGACGGGTTGCGCGCCGCACTCCCTGGCACCGACGTCGTCCTCGCCGACGAGCTCGGCGCCTCGGCCGATGCGAAGGAGGCGATCCTGTTCGCCCTGATCGGCTGGTGCACGATGCACGGTGTTGCCGCCGTCACTCCCGGCGGCACGGGCGCGCGCGAACCGCGCATCCTCGGCACGATCACGCCGGGTGCGGGCCCGCTGCGGATGCCGGAGCTCGTCCCCGAGCTGCGCAGTCTGGCGCTCGCAACGGCCTGAGCCGCGATCGCGCGGGGCCGTCAGCCCTTGCGGTCGTCGTCCCAGGGGCCTTCCCACCAGTTGCCGCCGCGATTGTCATCACCCGGGCCGCGGCGGCGGGACCGCACGAACTGCCAGATGATGATCGTCAGCGTCGACAATCCGATGAGGATCATGACGAGGAACCACAGGTCGCTCTGGTTCATGGGCGCTTCCCTTCTGCGGCATCCGTGACGATTTTCGCAATGCGCGCCGTCCGTGTCTCTGCCCGTCTGGCCGTCGCGATGTGCGTGAGTCCGAGCTTTTTGACCGACTTCGGAAAGGCATCCCAGTTCGCGCGGGCGGTGGGCACAGCATCCAACGCCTCGGTGAACTCGTCGGGTTCGACCCCGGCCTCCGGGCCGTCGAGCATCTCCCAGGTGCCGTTGGCCTTGGCGACCTCGATCGCGCGGATACCGGCCGGTGCCAGCAGGCTTGCCTTTTCGAGAGCGACCAACCGTGCCTTGTTGGTCGCGGCCCAACCGCTCGACGGTCGTCGCGGCGAGAACCACTGGCCGTTACTGCCAGCAGAGGGGCCCTCGGCGAAGGTTCGCGTCGGTCCGTCGATCCAGCCGAAGCACAGCGCCTGCCGGACGGCATCCTCATACGCCATCGATGCACCGGCGCCGCGCACGTTCAGAAGCCACACACCGGGCGCCGTGGCGTGGTGCTCTTCGAGCCACGCGCGCCAGGCCGCGGCATCCGCTGCCGTGATCCGTTCGCCGTCGTCGAGAACGCCCATGGAATCAGACGGTCCGGATCGTCCCGGTGATCGTCGGCAGCAGGTCGGCGACCGAGTCGACGATCTCGTCGGGTCGGAACGGGTACTTCTCGATCTCGCGCTGATCGCTGATGCCGGTGAGCACGAGCACGGTGTGCAGGCCGGCTTCGATGCCGGCGACGATGTCGGTGTCCATGCGGTCGCCGATCATGCCGGTCTTCTTCGAGTGCGCGCCGATCTTGTTCAGCGCCGACCGGAACATCATCGGGTTCGGCTTGCCGACGACGTACGGTTCGCGTCCGGTGGCCTTGGTGATGAGCGCCGCGACGGAACCGGTCGCGGGCAGCGGGCCCTCGGCGCTCGGGCCCGTGGCGTCCGGGTTGGTGATGATGAAGCGCGCACCGCGGTTGATCAGTCGGATCGCCTTCGTGATCGCCTCGAAGGAGTACGTGCGGGTCTCGCCGACGACGACGAAGTCGGGGTTCGTCTCGGTCATGATGAATCCGGCGTCGTGCAGCGCGGTGAGGATGCCGGTCTCACCGATGACGAACGCCGAGCCGCCGGGCACTTGCTGCTGCAGGAATGCGGCGGTGGCCAGCGCTGAGGTCCAGATCCGCTTCTCCGGCACGTCCAGGCCGCTGGATCGCAGGCGTGCCGAGAGGTCGCGGGCGGTGAAGATCGAGTTGTTGGTGAGCACCAGGTATGGGATGTCGTTCGCTTCCCACCCGGCGAGCATCTCGGACGCCCCAGGGATGGCGTCGTTCTCATGGACGAGCACGCCGTCCATGTCGGTGAGCCAGCATTCGATGTCGTCACGGTGTGCCATGTGCTCAGCCTATTGGAGCAGGAGATGCTGTGAGGGCCGTCCCCGCGGACGGCGGAGACGGCCCTCACAGAGGTGGACCTCGAGATCAGCCGTTGCGGCGGCGTCGCACGGCCGTGATCCCGGCCATCGTGGCACCGGCCGCGAGCAGCGCACCGGCCGCGACGATCAGCGAGACGGGCGCGGATCCGCCCGTTGCCGCGAGGTCGCCG
>NZ_JBQDVP010000073.1:0-9435 GCF_052102115.1 Microbacterium sp. | reverse complement strand
GCGGCGACAGCATCCTGCACGCCCTCGTCATCGGCGCAACGATCCTTGTCGACGTCGCGCACGTTGATGAGCACCTGCGGGTAGACGGTCATCACGGCCGCGAGCTCGGCGAGCGACTTCTTCTTGCGTGCCATCTCGGCGACCAGGTGCAGGCCCGTCAGCACGCCGTCACCGGTGGTGGCGAACTCGCTCATGATGACGTGCCCCGACTGCTCACCACCCAGTGCGAAGCCGTTCGCGTTCATGTCTTCGAGCACGTACCGGTCGCCGACGGAGGTCTGCCGGACGGTGATGCCGTGCTCCTCCATCGCCCGGTGGAGCCCGAGGTTGCTCATGACGGTCGCGACGAGCGTGTCGTCGGTGAGGTGGCCGCGCTCTTTCATCGACACGGCCAGGATCGCCATGATCTGGTCACCGTCGATGATGGTGCCGTCGGCATCCACCGCCAGGCAGCGGTCGGCGTCGCCGTCGTGGGCGATTCCGACGTCTGCACCCAGGCGCACGACGGCCTCGGCGAGGTTGTCGAGGTGCGTGGAGCCGACGCCATCGTTGATGTTGATGCCGTCGGGGTCGGCGCCGATCACGGTGACGGTGGCCCCGGCATCCTTGAATGTCTCGGGCGACACCCCCGATGCCGCGCCGTGCGCGCAGTCGAGCACCACGTGTATGCCGTCGAGGGCATGCGGCAGGGAGCCGAGCAGATGCAGCTTGTAACGGTCTTCAGCGTCGGAGAAGCGCTGGATGCGCCCGACACCAGCGCCGGTCGGCAGGAGCTTGTCCCACTTCATCGCGGATTCGATGCGCTGCTCGACGATGTCGGGAAGCTTCACGCCGCCACGGGCGAAGATCTTGATGCCGTTGTCAGGTGCCGGGTTGTGCGACGCCGAGACCATGACGCCGAAGTCGGCATCGTGGTCGCCGATGAGGAAGGCCAGTGCCGGGGTGGGCACGACTCCCGCATCGAGGACGTCGACTCCGGATGCTGCGAGGCCTGCCGATACGGCGGCGACGAGGAATTCACCGGAGACGCGCGGGTCGCGGGCGACGACGGCGGACAGCCGGCGGCCTTCGGCCTTGCGAGCCTCTGCGGTGCGGCCCTGGCCCAGGACGACAGCGGTCGCCTGGGCCAGGGTGAGCGCCAGATCGGCGGTGAGGATGCCATTGGCAAGACCTCGCACGCCGTCTGTGCCGAAAAGCGGCATCGGGGTGTGAACCCTTAGCGCTTCGAGTACTGCGGCGCCTTACGGGCCTTCTTGAGTCCGGCCTTCTTGCGCTCGATGACGCGGGCGTCACGAGAGAGGAATCCGGCCTTCTTGAGCGTTGCACGGTTGTTCTCGACGTCGATGCCGTTGAGGGCACGAGCGATGCCGAGACGCAGCGCGCCAGCCTGACCCGAGTCGCCTCCGCCGGAGATGCGGGCGATGACGTCGTACGAGCCCTCAAGGTTCAGCACCGTGAAGGGGTCGTTGATCAGCTGCTGGTGCAGCTTGTTCGGGAAGTAGTCCTCGAGCGCACGGCCGTTGACCGTGATGGTGCCAGAGCCGGGGATCACGCGCACGCGGGCGATGGCCTGCTTGCGGCGACCGACGGCAGCACCCGAGACGTTCAGCACCGGACGGGGAGCCGCCTCGGTCGTCACGGTCTCCGGGCTGGAGGTCGAGTAGTTCTGCGGGGTTTCGGTTGATTCGATGTCAGCCACGAGTATGTCCTTAGTCGTTGCGGCGCTTACTGGGCGACCTGGTCGAGGGTGTACGGCTGCGGCTGCTGCGCGGCGTGGGGGTGCTCTGCGCCCGTGTAGACCTTGAGCTTCGACAGCTGCTGGCGGCCCAGGCTGTTCTTGGGGAGCATGCCGCGAACGGCCTTCTCGACAGCGCGAACGGGGTTCTTCTCAAGGAGCTCTTCGTAGGAGACCGACTTCAGACCACCCGGGTAGCCGGAGTGGCGGTAGGCCATCTTCTTCTGGAGCTTCTGGCCGGTGAGGGCGACCTTGTCGGCGTTGATGATGACGACGAAGTCGCCGACGTCGACGTGGTTGGCGAAGATCGGCTTGTGCTTGCCGCGCAGGAGCGCTGCGGTCTGCGAAGCCAGGCGACCGAGAACGACGTCGGTGGCGTCGATGACGACCCAGTCACGCTGGACCTGCCCGGTCTTCGGGGTGTATGTGCGCGTCACAATAGTGCTGCTTTCTTGTTCGAACGGAGAGGTTCGTGAATCCCACTCCGGGGTGGTTCTTCGTCTAGTGACTCGAACACGCCAGTGGAGGGCTCACGTTCGTGGTGCACGCAGTCGGCACCAAGGGGCTAGCTTACGGCATCCGGGGCAGGTGTGCCAACTGCGCGACAGTGGGCGGCGCGGCCGGGCCCTCTGCGCCCGGCGATCACTCGGGGAACGGCACCCGCGAGGCACGCCCGGACGGCGCGTTGGCTGCGAGCTTCTCGGCGCGCAGACGATCCTTCTCGACACTCTCGAGGGCATTGCCGACGGATGCTGCGAACACATCGCCCCCGCCATCATCCGGGTGGATGCCGTCACCGGCGAGCAGGTCCGCGTGCGGCGTGATGGCGCCGTCCCAGTCTGCGACCCACACGCCGCGGTGGCTGTCGGCGAAGGCGTCGAGGTCGGCGTTGACACCGGGGATCCAGTCGCGCGGCGCGTGGGCGTTCACGAGGATGAGATTGCGCTCGGGCCCGGCGATCTGCGCCATCTCTTCGAGCACCCCCTGGTCCACCGGCCCGTTCGTGCCGAGCGCGACCACCACGTTCTCGCGCAGCTCACCGCTTGCGAGCAGATTGTTCAGCAGCTCGGGCCCGGCCCAGATCGATCGCGATACCTCGGCATCCACCGTGATCCCGGGGAACGCCGCCAGCAGCGACGGCGCCGAAGCGAGCATCACCGAATCGCCGACCGCCGAGATCTCCTCCCCCGGCGGAACGATGATCTCGTCCTCGGTGGGCGTCGGCGAGGGCGTCGCGCTCGGCGTCGGCGTTTCGGCGGCATCGTCGAGCGCATCCTGGCCGCGATCGATCGCCGCGACCGCCGTCGTGGTGTGCGGAGCGTTCACGACCGCACCCGTCGTCCCGCCGATGGCCACCACCACAACGCCGAGGGCGGTGAGCCCGGCGAGACGACTGACCGGGCGCCCGGCGATCCGCCGGCCCAGGGCGCGCAGCGCATGGCGGAATCCGTACCGGCGGATCGGCCACTCGATGAAGCGGTACGACGCCGCAGCCGCTCCTACCGAGAGCACGAGCGTGAGCACCCCGACCCACACGGGAACCCCGGCTTCCGGCCCGATCCCCTGCGCGCCGACGAGGAGCAGCACGAGCACGGGCCAGTGCCACAGATAGATGCCGTACGACCGTTCGCCGATCCACCGCAGGGGCTGCACGTCGAGGGCGCGCCCGACCCATGCCCCCGGCCACACGCCGGCGAAGACGGCAAGCGCCGACCCCGTCGTCGCCAGCAGCAGCGAACCGGGGAAGGTCGCAGCATCCGAGGTCTCGGGCAGCAGCGCTGCCGCGACGATCGCCGCGATGCCGACCGCGCCGACGAGCAGTGATGCCGTGCGGGCGGTACGCGACAGCATCCATGTCTTCTCCGGCATGTTCGCGATGGCGAGCGCGAGCGCGATGCCGAGCAGCAGTCCGAACGCGTGGGCGTCTGTGCCGAAGTATGCGCGCGTGACTTCGCCGGACGCGACGAGCTGCGCCATCCACAACGCCGATCCGCCGGCGGCGACGAGCATGAGCGCGACGCGCGACCAGCGGCCGGGGATCAGCAGGACGAGCGGAAGGAGCAGCGGCCAGAGGACGTAGAACTGCTCCTCGACGGCGAGCGACCAGAAGTTGCGGAACAGTTCGGGCGCGGTTGCCGCGAAGTAGTCGGTGCCGTCGGCGACGGCGAGCCAGTTGTAGCTGAAGGTCGCAGCGCCCAGCACCTGGCGCCCCATGCCGACCAAGAGGTCGCCGCCGAGCAGCCAGGCGGCCGTCGCGCAGACGGTGACGACGACCGCGAGCGCGGGCAGCAGACGCCGCGCGCGCCGCCGCCAGAAGTCGATGAGGCGGCGCGGCGATCCCAGCCTGCCGAGCCGTGAGGGACGCAGCAGCAACGAGGTGATGAGAAACCCGCTGATCACGAAGAACACGTCGACGCCGACGAACCCGCTGCGCAGCGGAGAGTCTGGGAACAGGTGGTACACGACCACCAGAGTGACCGCTATCGCCCGCAGACCGTCGAGGCCTGCGAAGCGGGGAGAGGTCGTGGTCTGGTTCGGCATCATCTGCATTCGCGCGACGGCGGGAGCCGTGCGAGATCAAAGCTCCAGTTTAGGCTGGACACGTGAGAATCCGCTTGGACATCGCGTATGACGGCACGCATTTTCGCGGGTGGGCGAAGCAGCCCGGCCTGCGCACGGTGCAGGGCACGCTCGAGGCGGCGCTGGCGCGGATCATCGGCTCGGAGGCGCAGTTCGTCGTCGCCGGACGAACGGATGCCGGGGTGCACGCCGCCGGACAGGTCGCGCACGTCGACCTCGACGAGACGCAGTGGGCGCGGATCGAGGCGCGTCACGGTCGTGCGGCCACCGACCCGGCAGGATCCATCGCCGCGCGCATGCGCGGGGTGCTGGGCGCGTACCCCGACGTCACGGTGCACCGCTCGTCGCTCGCGCCGGACGGATTCGATGCGCGGTTCTCGGCCGTGTGGCGCCGGTACCGGTACCGTCTCGCCGACGACGTGGCCGGCTTCGATCCGGCGCGCAGGCTCGACACCACCAGCATCCGCGGGTCTCTCGATGCCGACGCGATGGATGCTGCGGCCCGCTCCCTGATCGGCCTGCATGACTTCGCGGCCTACTGCAAGGCGCGCGACGATGCGACGACGATCCGCACGCTCCTCGACTACCGGTGGACGCGGGATGCCGCTGGCGTTCTCGTTGCGGAAGTGAAGGCCGACGCGTTCTGCCACAGCATGGTCCGCGCGCTCGTCGGCGCATGCGCGGCCGTCGGCGAGCAGCGACTCGATGTCTCAGACCTCGTCGTCCTGCGCGACGCCCTGCGACGCACCAGCGAGTTCAAGGTGCTCGCGGCGCGCGGACTCACGCTGACGGCGGTCGGGTACCCGGAGGACCATCTGCTCGCCGACCGGGCCGAGCAGACCCGCGCGCGGCGCGATGCGGAATAGGCGCGTTTCGACACCTCTGACTCAGGTGAGCGCAGTAGCGTAGCGATGATGAAGGTCATCTCGTACAACCTGCGCAAGCATCGCGCCGCCGAAGAGCTCGAAGAGCTCGTCGCCGAGCACGAGCCTGATCTGCTGTGCCTGCAGGAGTGCGATGTCGCCGCTCTGCCCGACGAGATCGGCGGTCTCACGCTCGCCGACGCGACGCAGGGGAACCGGCTCGGGCTCGCGCTCTACTACCGGAGCAACACGTTCCAGCTGAGAGACATCCGCACGATCGGGCTGAAGAAGTCGCTGCACGACATGATGCTCAAACCCGCTCACGAGCGAGTGCTCGGCGTGCGGCTGCAGGACATCGACAACGGGCAGGAGCTCATCGTCGCCTCGTTCCACGCGGCCCCGCTCACCGCCCTGAACTCCCTGCGCCGCAACCAGATCCGCGCGGCGCTCACGGAACTCGAATCGATGGGACCAGGACTGCCCGTGCTCATGGTCGGCGACTACAACTACCCCGTCTTCAAGGAGAACCTCGGCCAGCGCGTGCGCGACCACGGCTACGCGCTCACCCTGAGCGACGACCGCACCTACACGCGGTACCGGGTGTTCAAGGGGCACTACGACTTCGCGACATCCGACGGGTTCCGCATCGACCGGATCACGACGCTGCCGCAGCGGTCGAGCGACCACCGGCCGATCCTGGTCAGCGCCGCCGTCGGCTGACGCCGGGCGGCGCCGCCGCTGCTGCCGGGCAACCGCGACCACCATGTTCAGGTCGCGAATCCTGCCGCTCCGGCCGCGCCATACCGGCACAGTTTGCGACCTGAACACGGGGGTGGGCGGTCGCCGGACGCACGACGGGGCGCGGCGGGGCGTACGGCGGCGCACGCCGCCCGCGTCAGCGCTCGACCAGGATGCCGTCCTCGTCGGCGTAGAGGCGCTTGCCGACGCGGAAGACCACTCCCCCGAACTCGAGGTCCACGTCGATCTCGCCGGCGCCGAGCTTGGCGCTCTTGCGGGGGTTCGTGCCCAGCGCCTTGACGCCGAGGTCGAGGCCGCCGACGGCGACGCTGTCGCGGATCGCCCCGTGGATGACGACGCCGGCCCAGCCGCTCTTCACAGCCGACTCGGCGATCAGGTCGCCCATCAGTGCCGTATTCAGCGAGCCCGCCCCGTCGATCACGAGCACGGCGCCCTCACCGGGGGTCGCGAGCGTGGACTTCACGAGCGCGTTGTCCTCGAGGCAGCGGATCGTGCGGATCGGCCCCTCGAACGCTGAACGTCCGCCGAAGGAGCGGAACTGCATGGACACCGACTGGAGGTCGTCGCCGAACTCGTCGTAGAGGTCTGCTGTGGCTTTGGTCATGCGGCCATCTTTGCACGGCCGGAATCGCCCGCGGGAATACCCCCCAGGGGTATACAGTTGTCGTGAGTGAACGGCCGCACGCGGCATCCGAAGAAGGGAACACGATGAGCACCACCGAGTACCAGGTGACCGGCATGACCTGTGGACACTGCGAGATGTCCGTGCGCGAAGAGGTCGGTCAGGTCGCGGGCGTCGACACGATCGAGGTCAGCGCGCAGACCGGCAGGCTCGTGGTCACAGCATCCGCTCCGATCGACGACGCCGCCGTCCTCGCGGCCGTCGACGAGGCGGGCTACGCCGCCGTCCGCGCCTGAGAACGCCCACCGAGAGGGAACATGATGACCAGCGTCGAACTCGAGATCGGCGGCATGACCTGCGCCTCGTGCGCGACGCGGATCGAGCGCAAACTCAACAAGCTCCACGGCATCGCGGCGACCGTCAACTACGCGACCGAGAAGGCGAAGGTCACCGCTGCAGCAGGCATCGACGCGTCGGTGCTCATCGCCGAGGTCGAGAAGGCCGGGTACTCCGCCCAGCTCCCCGCGGCGAAGCAGGAAGAAACGACCGACGAAGACCCCGAGCTCGCATCGCTCCGCCAGCGTCTGGTCATCTCGATCATCCTGACGGTGCCCGTGATCCTCATGGCGATGATCCCCGCGCTGCAGTTCATGTACTGGCAGTGGGCGTCGCTGGCGCTCGCAGCGCCCGTGATCGTGTGGGGCGCCTGGCCGTTCCACCGGGCCGCGTGGACGAACCTGCGCCACGGGGCCGCGACCATGGACACGCTGATCTCGATGGGCACGCTCGCCGCGTTCGGCTGGTCGCTGTATGCGCTGTTCTTCGGCACTGCCGGGATGCCGGGGATGACCCACGGCTTCGAGTTCACGCTGTCGCGCTCCGATGGCGCCGCCAACATCTACCTCGAGGTCGGCGCCGGGGTGACGATGTTCATCCTCGCCGGACGCTACTTCGAGAAGCGCGCCAAGCGCCGGGCCGGTGCCGCGATGCGCGCCCTGCTCGAACTCGGCGCGAAGGACGTCGCGGTGCTCCGCGACGGGGTCGAGACGAAGATCCCCGTCGCGGAGCTGCGCGTCGGCGACGAGTTCGTCGTGCGGCCGGGCGAGAAGATCGCGACCGACGGCGTCGTCATCTCGGGCCACTCGGCTGTGGATGCCTCGATGCTCACCGGTGAGTCGGTTCCGGTCGAGGTCGACACGGGGGATGCCGTCACCGGAGCGACGGTGAACGCGAGTGGTCGGCTCATCGTCCGCGCGACACGGGTCGGTTCGGACACGCAACTCGCCCAGATGGCCCAGCTGGTCGAAGACGCGCAGACCGGCAAAGCCGACGTGCAGCGCCTCGCGGACCGGATCTCGGGCGTCTTCGTGCCGATCGTCATCGTGATCGCGCTGGCGGCTCTCGTCGGCTGGCTGATCGCCGGTTTCCCGGTGTCTGCCGCCTTCACCGCCGCCGTCGCCGTGCTCGTGATCGCCTGTCCGTGCGCACTCGGGCTCGCGACGCCGACCGCCCTGCTGGTCGGCACGGGTCGCGGCGCGCAGATGGGCATTCTCATCAAAGGCCCGGAGGTCCTCGAATCCACCCGCCGAGTCGACACGGTCGTGCTCGACAAGACTGGAACGGTCACGGCGGGTCGGATGACGCTCGTCGACGTCGTCGCCGAGGACGGTGTGGATGCTGCGGAGCTGATGCGCCTGGCCGGCGCGGTCGAGCAGGCATCCGAGCATCCCATCGCCCAGGCGATCGCCGCCGGCGCTCCCGAGCTCGTTCCAGTGACCGATTTCACCAACGTCGCAGGTACGGGCGTGCAGGGTGTCGTCGATGGTCGCAGCGTCGCCGTCGGACGCGAGTCGCTGCTTGCCGACTGGGGCATTTCGCTGAGCCCCGAGACCGCTGCGGCGAAGCGGCAGGCCGAGAGCGAGGGCAAGACTGTCGTCGCCGTCGCGTGGGATGGTGCCGCCCGCGGCATCCTGATCGTGGCCGATACGGTGAAGCCGACCAGTGCCGAGGCCGTCCGCGGGCTGCGAGCGCTGGGACTGACGCCGATCCTGCTGACGGGCGACAATGAGGCGGCCGCCCGCCACATCGCCGCGCTGGTCGGCATCGACGAGGTGATCGCCGAGGTGCTGCCGCAGGACAAGGTCGACGTAGTCAAGAAGCTGCAGCGCGACGGGAAGGTCGTCGCGATGGTCGGCGACGGCGTGAATGATGCCCCGGCGCTGGTTCAAGCAGACCTCGGACTCGCGATGGGAACCGGCACGGACGTCGCGATCGAAGCATCCGACATCGCCCTCGTGCGCGGCGATCTGCGCAGCGCCGTCGACGCGATCCGGCTGTCGCGCCGGACGCTCGGCACCATCAAGACGAACCTGTTCTGGGCGTTCGCGTACAACGTCGCCGCGATCCCGGTCGCCGCTCTCGGGATGCTGAACCCGATGCTCGCAGGAGCGGCGATGGCACTGTCCAGCGTGTTCGTCGTCGGCAACAGCCTGCGGCTGCGAGGGTTCAGATGAGTCAGGAGGCGCCGATGCGGAGCACGACGCTGCCGACCTTGCGGCCGGTGTCGACGTAGCGGTGCGCGTCGACGATATCGGCCAGATCATAGGTGCGGTCGATGACGGGGCGGAGCTGGCCCCCGTCGGCAAGGGCGATGAGATCGGCGAGGTCTCGCGCTGTGGGGTTCCCGCCGTCTCCGGTGACGAGCTTTCCGGTTCTGCGGCTCTGGCCGCGTGATCGGAGTGCTCCGGGCAGGTCATTGATGACGAGCAGCAGCGCTCCGCCGGGGGTGATGGCGTGCTCGACCCGGGTGAAGGGTGCGTTGCCGAGTGCGGCGCGGACACAGCGGGAGGCTCCGGCACCGGCCCTACCGTCCTCGC
>NZ_JBQDVP010000072.1:0-9682 GCF_052102115.1 Microbacterium sp. | reverse complement strand
CCACTATGCGGGACTCAACTCGGCGTTCCTTCACCGAGGCCCCATCCGTCGCCCGCGAGTCAATCATTGACCGGCAGGGTGGCACGCGTAATGCCGTCGAGCAGCGTGTCGAGTGCCCACCGGTTCCGTTCGTCGGGGGTTCCCTGTGTGAATGCCGCAGTGTTGAACGCGGCGAGTGCCGGGTGACGCTCGTGGTCGGCTGAGGCAAGCGTCGCGGTGAGCTCATCGACCTCTTGGCCGGTGCCGGAAGCTCGGGCGGCCCATTCTGCCGCAGTGACGCTTGCGTGCTGGAGGAGGAGGTCGATGCCCCACGCAGCGGATTTCTCGTCGGCTCCTGCGGATTGCAGAAGTCGCAGGAGCAGGTCGACCAGGCTGAGGTAGTGGGGGCCGTCGGGCCATACGAATATTGCGGAACGGGCGAGGTTTCCGTGAGCGGTGAGCAGGTTGATGTAGCCACCGATCACCCGGTGAAGACGTTCACGCCAGGGTTCCGTGCCGTCCCACGCGAGGTCAAGGTCGGCGAGCAGGCCGTCGATCAGGAGAGCATGCAGCACGGTGACGTTCTTCACGTAGACGTAGAGCGAGGCCGGGCCGGTATCGAGTTCGGCGGCAACTCGCCGGATCGTCAGTTTCTCAGCGCCATCGCGCTCGAGTACGCGGAGCGCGGCATTGACGATCGCACTCCGTGAGAGTGCCGGCTTCGCGGGTCGTTCACGTCTGCTGATCGGGGTACGAGTCGTCATGGCATCCATTCTACCAACCTGCGAACTTGATCGTGACGAACATGTTCGGTACGATCATGTTCGTACCTGAGATCGGAGTTCCTATGACCACTACTGTTGGGGCGCCGCCCCTGTCTTCGCGAGCCATGTGGCTCACTTTGATCGTCGTCGTTCTCGCGGATGCGATGGACCTGATGGATGCCACGATCGCGAACGTCGCCGCGCCGTCGATCGTGAGAGAACTCGGTGTGAGCGAGAACGTGATCCCGTGGCTCGGAGCGTCGTATGCGCTTGCGCTGGGCTCACTGCTCGTCCTCGGTGGGCGCATCGGGGACAAGTTCGGTCAGCGTCGCACGTTCCTCACCGGACTGATCGGTTTCATCCTCGGCTCCGCGCTCGCAGGCTTCGCGCCCTCCGCGGGGGTATTGATCGCCGCTCGCGTGGTGCAAGGGGCGTTCGGCGCTCTGCTGATTCCGCAGGGGATGGCGATCATGGCGGCGACGTTCCCGAAGCCTGTGCTGCGGAAGGCGTTCGCAGTATTCGCGCCGATGCTCGGCGTGTTCGCGGTCGCAGGACCGATCCTGGGCGGCCTCCTCATCGATGCGAACCTGCTCGGGCTGGGATGGCGACCGATCTTCCTCGTCAACATCGTCCTCGGCGGTGTCGCCCTCATCCTTGCCTTCCGCCATCTGCCCACCGTCCCCGCGCACCGCTCGACGCGCATCGATCTGATCGGCAGCATCCTGCTCGCCCTCGCCCTGTTCGGTCTCTTGTTCGGACTCGTCACCGGTTCCTCCGACGGCTGGAGTGGACTCACGATCAGCAGTGCGATCGCCGGAGTATTGCTCCTGGTGCTGTTCGGCTGGCGGCAGGCTCGAGCGGACGAACCGCTCCTTCCCCGCAGTCTGCTCGCCAACCGCGGCTTCACCTCCGGCCTCATCGTCGGTCTCTGCGTTTTCGCGAGCTTCAGCGGCCTGATGTACGTCATCAGCCTGTTCTTCCAGCTCGGCCTCGGTTACACCCCGACCGAGACATCGCTGAATCTGATTCCGCTCACCATCGGCATCATGGCCGGCTCCGGAATCGCGAACGCCCTCATCGTGAAGCTCGGCAGGCGACTCGTGCTCATCGGGATGCTCACCACCATCCTCGGCACGGGCATCCTGCTCCTCGTCGTCCTCGAGTCGGGGATGCAGGTGACCTGGTGGCAGAACCTCATCGCCACCAGCATCATCGGGATCGCCGCAGGAATCTGCTTCAACTCGGTCTTCAACACCGCCCTCGGCAACCTGAAGCCCGAAGAAGCAGGCTCCGCGAGCGGCTCGCTCGGCGCCATTCAGCAGATCGCCAACGGTATGGGCTCTGCGCTCGTGACCACGGTCTTCATCGGGACTCTCTCACGTGGCACCGAAACCGCGATGATTATTACCCTCGTCGTGATCCTCGCCGTTGCCGCGCTCTGTCTCCTCGCCGTACCGCTCCTCCCGCGCACCGCGGTCGCCATCGAAGAGTAGCGTTCACCCGGCCGCGCGGCGTCGGCGCGAATCGACAGTGTCCGGTTCGCCGCCGGGATTCGCCGCGTGCTCGAAGCGCTGTCGATCACGGAGACAGTCATCGCAAACCATCGCAAACCGAGCCAGTATCGTGGATGTCAGCGACGAAACCGGTTCTGACCGGCCCGCCACCAGCACCAGAGGGAAGACGACTATGACGCAGCAGACCATTCTCGAGCCGGACGGCCGTGCCATCCCGTACATCGAGGAGGGCGAAGGACCGGTCTCACTGGTGCTGATCTCCGGGCGCGCGCTCAGCGGCGACGGTCTCGCCGTGGTGGCGCACTACCTCACCGAGGAGGCCGGCTTCCATGTCGTTCGAGTCGGTCCCCGTGCCGAATCCGCCGCTCAGGATCGCGCGGAGACGTTGCGTGAGCGTGCTGAGGATGCCGTCGCGGTCATCAACCACCTCGGGCTTGAGCACACCTGGATCGGCGGCCATGCCTTCGGCGGCACCGCCGCGCGGATCTTCGCTGCAGAGCACACCGACCGCGTCAATGGACTGCTGCTGCTCGGCGTCGAGGGCGACGAGATCCCCCTGGCACCGGCGATCCCGGTGCTCATCGTGCAGGCGACCGACGATGAGACCACACCATCCGACAACGCTGAGGCCCTGCAAGCCACCGCCCCGGAGCGCGCCAGCATCAAGACCGTCAACGGCGCCGATCATCTGTTCCCGGCGACGCACCCGATCGAAACCGCAGTCATCGTCGAGGAGTACCTCGACTGGGACTGACTGCCGCTCGCTGTCACGCCGACGTATCGGGCCGGCGCCGCCCCGACTTCGTCTCCGACCGACGGCGCTTTCCGTCCAGACGACGACGCTGCGAACCTCTCGTCGGCCGGGTCTGACGACGAACGGATGCCGGGGCCAGCGCCGACCGAAGCAGATCCGCGAGCCGCTCCCGCGCCGCCAGGCGGTTGTGTCGCTGCGAGCGGTGCTCAGAGGCCGTGATGGTCAGGACAGTTCCCACCAGACGCGTGCTGAGCCGGTCGAGGGCGCGTGCGCGCTGAACATCATCGAGTGCCGTCGTGGTCGCGAGATCGAGGCTGAGCTGCACGCGCGAATCCGCGGTGTTCACGCCCTGGCCGCCCGGCCCCGACGCGCGGGAGAACAGCTCGACGAGCTCGGCCGCCGACACCCGCAGGCCGCGGGGCACGCCCGGCCCGGGCGGTACGCGCAGATCGTCCACGGGCTCACCGCGACCGACGGCCGAAGCGGTGGACGCTCATCCGGCGCGCTGACCCGGGTGCGATCCCTCGGCGATCTCCTCGATCGTCTTGGCGTTGAACGCCGGGAGGTCATCCGGCGTCCGGCTGGAGACGAGGCCCTCGTCGACGACGACCTCCTCGTCGACCCAGGTCGCCCCGGCGTTGAGCAGATCGGTGCGAAGGCTCGGGTAGCTGGTGAGCGTTCGTCCACGCACGACATCGGCTTCGATCAGGATCCATGATCCGTGACAGATCACCGCGACGGGCTTGTGCGCCTCGAAGAACGCCTTCGCGAACGCGACGGCACCCCGATCCATCCGCAGGTGATCCGCGTTGACGACGCCACCGGGCAGCACGAGCGCGTCGAACGCCGATGCGTCAGCGCCGGCGACTGCCTGATCGACATCCTGAACATGGCCCTTCTTGCCCGTGACGTTCTTATCGGCGGGGGAGACGAGCTGCGCCTGCGCGCCCGCATCTGTCACTGCGCTCCAGGGGCTCGTCAGTTCACTGTCCTCAAACCCGTCGGTGAGCAGGAAAGCCACCTTCTTGCCGTCAAGTGCTGTCATGATCTTCTCCTCGTCTTCTGAATGCGAAGAGGGTGGGATGCCGCGGCACCCCACCCTCTCGTACATCTCACATCGTCAAGCCGGCTGCGGCAGGATCGTGAAGCTCACAGCTCCCTGCTCGTCCACGCCCGCGTCGAGCACCTTGTCGGACAGCGCGTCGGCGGCGGTATCTTCGAGGAAGACCCGGCTCTCCGGTCCCTCGACGACGACATCAGCGGGCTCAGGGGTGGGAACGACGTGAACGGCGAAACGTGCTTCGCCGTTAGGCCCCTGCCCCTCCGCGGTCTGGATGCGCAGCCCCGCCTCTGCACCGGCATCCTCTCGGCCGACGATCGTGGTGACGACGGCATCTGCATTCTCGGTCAGGGTGAGCACAGCGCTCTCCTTCCGTGTTGCGGACACACTCCGGACAGAGCATGTCCGGGCCACGATTCCGCACTTGGCCGATGTCTTCAACCTGAGTGTCGGGATTAGGAGGAATCTCTCAACTCGCGTCCTCTTCCCGCAGCCGCGGCTCGCTGCGCAGCTCGGGGCGAAAGCCCGCCTTGTCGGCGTAGAACGCACGGACGCGGTCCATGTCTGCGCGGACGTCGCCGGTGAGCTCGAACGTCGGTCCCACACCGGTGGTCATGGTGGTGCGATCGACGAAACACAGCGTCACCGGCATCCCCGCGTCCCGAGCGATGCGGTAGAAACCCGACTTCCAGTAGTCGTTCTTTCCGCGGGTGCCATCGGGGGTCACCACGAGGCCGAACACCTCGCCACCGTGGATCTGCGCGACGACGTCCGAGACGACCCGGCTCGGATCGGAGCGGTCGACCGGGATGCCGCCGAGTCGGCGCATCACCGGACCGCGCCAGCCGGCGAACAGGCTCGCCTTGCCGAGCCAGCGGATTTCGACGCCGAGCCGCCAGGCGATCGCGAGCATGAGCACGAAGTCGACGTTCGAGGTGTGCGGCGCGCCGACCAGTACGGTCGGGCGATCGGGAACGGATTCGCCGGCGAGCTTCCAGCGGCTGACCGCCCAGAAGGCTCGGGCGATGAGGCGTCGAAGCATTCCTCAACCGTATGGCAGGGGGCATGCGCCGCCCGGCATGCGACGTCGCCTCAGGAGCGCGGCCGCGAGCGCGAGACCAGGATCGGCAGCGCGAGCCAGAGGCCGAAGACGACGACGACCCCGACGGCGAGGATGATCACTGCGACAGTGCGGTCCAGGGTGAAGTCGACGATGAGGGTCGTCACCCCGACGCTCAGGATGCCGACGACGACCAGGTCCGCCTTGACCATCAGCGATGCCATCTGCACGAGTTCGGGCTTGCGGCGTCGGCCGAACAGCCAGCGGTGCATCCCGACTGGCGCCAGAGCGATGATCGTCGCGAGGGCGGCCAGACCGACGAGGATCAGATAGAGGCCGACCTGCACCGGGTCGAGCTCGGTGAACCGCGGTTGGAACGCCACGGCGAGGAGGAAACCCGACAGCACCTGGGTACCGGTCTGCATGACGCGCAGCTCCTGCATGAGCTCTTCCCAATTGCGGTCGGCGCGCTCGTTGGCCGTCTCGTCGCGGCCGTCCTCGCGCAGTGCGTCATCGGCATCCCTGACCATGCTTCGATTCTTCACCATGCCCCGGATATTTGCCACGCGCCCCGGTTCTTCACCATGCGCCTCGGTGTGAAATCCGGCGTAGCATGGAGGCCATGTCCACTTCGCAGACCACTGACGTCCCCCAGGCTGATGCCGAGAAGGACGTGCAGCCACTGGCCGCGCCCGCCGGGCTCAACCTGTTGGGCGACGAGAACGCGGGCGGCTGCTGCGGCGGCTCTTGCGCCGTGCCGGGGGAGTAGCACTCACCCGCGGACGCGGGTCAGTGCCCTTCGGGGAACTCCGCGTCCACGTCATCCGCCGGCTTGCGGACGAACGAGCTCAGCGCGACCGCACCCAGCGAGACGATCGCTGCGATGAGGAACGCCATGCGTGCGCCCGGCGCACCGGCGAACGCCGTTTCGAGACCCTCCTGCTCACCGGCGTGCAGGATCGACGAGTACACCACCGTCAGCAGTGCGACACCAGCGGCGCCACCGACCTGCTGAATGGTGTTCAGCGCGGCGGAGCCGTGCGAGTACAGGTGGCGACGCAGTGACCCGAGCGACGACGAGAACAGCGGAGTGAACGACATCGACAGCCCCACGAACATGACGGTCTGGGCGATGACGAGCAGCCACCACGCGGTGTGCTCGTCGACCGTCGAATAGAAGAACAGTGCCGCCGAAACCATAATCGTGCCGGGCACGAGCAGGATGCGCGTGCCACGAGCGTCGTAGATGCGGCCCATCACCGGTCCCAGCAGTCCCATGAGGATGGACCCCGGCAGCAGGATGAGCCCCGACTGGAGCGCGTCGAGACCGACGACGTTCTGCAGATACTGCGGCAGCAGCACCAGCGTGCCGAACATCGACATGGCGACGATCGCCATCACGATCACGGCGATGGTGTAGTTGCGGCTGCGGAACACGCGCAGGTCGAGCAGTGCGTCGTCCACGCGCTGCAGGACGAGCTGACGCCAGACGAACAGCGCGAGCGCGATGCCTCCGACGACGAGCGAGACCACTCCGACGGTCGCTGCCCCTGACTCTCCCTCGCCGCCGAACTGGCTGAGGCCGTAGACGACCCCGCCGAAGCCGAATGCAGACAGCACGATCGAGAGCACGTCGATGGGAGCATCCGTCGTCTCGCCGAGGTTGGTCATCCACTTCGCGCCCATTGCCAGCGCGATGAGCGCGATCGGCAGCACGATGGCGAACAGCACGCGCCAGCTCGTGACGTTGAGCACGGCGCCGGCGAGCGTCGGCCCGATGGCCGGAGCGAGCGAGATGACCAGGCCGACCCGGCCCATCATGCGGCCGCGGGACTGCGGTGGCACGACGTTCATCATCGTCGTCATCAGCAGTGGCATCATGATGCCGGTGCCGCCGGCCTGGATCACCCGGCCGGCGAGCAGCACGGCGAAGCCGGGGGCGACCAGGCATACCAGGGTGCCCAGGGTGAACGCGCTCATCGCGGCGATGAAGACCTGCCGCGTGGTGAATCGTTGTAGGAGGAACCCTGTGGTGGGGATGACGATCGCCATCGTCAGCATGAACGCGCTCGTGAGCCATTGGCCCAGCTCCGGCGGGATGCCGAGGTCGGCGTTCAGATGGGGGATCGCGATGCCCATCGTCGTCTCATTGAGGATCGCGACGAACGCAGCGACCAGCAGCAACCAGATCACGCGCATGTCGGAAGGCGCGATGACGGGATGCTGTGGCTTCTGAGTCGGTACGGATCCGGTTGCAGTAGCGGCCAAAACGGCTCCTCAATTCAAGCGTGGCGGAGGGAAGGCCTGAGGCGGAACCGAGATCCGGCATCCGCTCGTGCGCGACGTTCCAGGATAACCCCCCGCTGCCGGGCCGCATTCCCTGCCGACCGGAATTTTTTCGTGCGGCATAGGCTGAGCGCATGAGCATGGGCGGCGGACGCGGTGGTGGTGGCGGGTTCCGCGGCGTGGATGAGGCCGCCCAGAAGAAGCTGAACGCACAAGCACCGAGGATCAGAGGTCTCGGCAAGCGCGTCGTCGCGCTGTTCCGCCCGTACCTCGGCCGGATCATCAGCACCGGCCTCCTCGTGATCGTGGGAGCTGCGGTCGCCGTGGTCCCGCCGCTGATTGTGCAGCGCATCTTCGACGACGCGCTCTTCCCCGTCGATGGCGGCGGTCCCGAGATCGGCCTGCTCATCCGTCTCGTCCTCATCATGGTCGGGCTCTTCCTGTTCTCATCCGCGCTCGGGGTCCTGCAGACCTGGCTGACCTCGACGGTCGGCAACCGGGTCACCGGCGACCTGCGGGTGCGCTTGTTCGAGCACCTGCAGGCGATGGAGCTCGGCTTCTTCACACGCACCAAGACCGGTGTCATCCAATCTCGCCTGCAGAACGATGTCGGCGGAGTGTCCGGCGTGCTCACGAACACGGTCACCAGCATCCTCGGCAACGTCGTCACGGTGATCGCCTCGCTCGTCGCGATGATCCTCATCGACTGGCGGCTGACGCTGATCGCCGTCGTGCTGATGCCGTTCCTCATCATCGTGCAGCGCAAGGTCGGGCAGGTGCGCGCGCGGATCGCGGGGGAGACGCAGGAGTCGCTCTCGGAGCTCACCGCCATCACGCAGGAGACGCTGAGCGTGTCGGGGATGCTGCTGTCGAAAGCGTTCAACCGGCAGCGCACGGAATCCGATCGCTACCAGTCCGAGAACCGCAACCAGGTGACGCTGCAGGTGCGCAGGGCGATGAGCGGGCAGGGGTTCTTCGCGGTCGTGCAGGTGCTGATGGCATCCGTCCCCGCCGTGATCTACCTCGTCGCGGGCTATCTCGTCGTCGGCGGTGAGGGTGCGATCACCGCCGGAACCGTCGTCGCCTTCACGACGGTGCAGGCGCGGCTGCTCCAGCCCCTGATGGGGCTCATGCGCGTCTCGCTCGACCTGCAGACCTCGTCGGCACTGTTCGCGCGCATCTTCGAGTACCTCGACCTCGTGCCCGAGATCGAGGACGCGCCCGGAGCGATCTCGGCCACGGCGGCACCCGGGCCGCGCGGACGGATCGAGTTCCAGGACGTCGTCTTCCGCTACCCGGATGCTGCGCCGGATGCCCGTCCGACGCTGCAGGGCGTCTCGTTCACCGCCGACCCCGGCCAGCACGTGGCCTTCGTCGGCCCATCGGGCGCGGGGAAGACGACCGTGCTCTACCTCGCACCGCGGTTGTACGAGGCGCACGGCGGTGCGGTGATGTTCGCCGGCGCCGACGTGCGCACCCTCACACAGGAATCGATCATCGACGATGTCGGGATCGTGTCGCAGGAGACGTACCTGTTCCACGCCACGATCCGTGAGAATCTGCTCTATGCGAAGCCCGGCGCGTCGGAGGATGAGCTGATTGCGGCCTGCCAGGCGGCGAACATCCACCACATCATCGCCGGTTTCGAGGCCGGTTACGACACGATTGTCGGCGAGCGCGGCTACCGGCTCTCGGGCGGCGAGAAGCAGCGGATCGCGATCGCCCGAGTGCTGCTGAAGGACCCGCCCGTGCTGCTGCTGGACGAAGCCACCAGCGCACTGGACACCGTCTCGGAGCGTGTCGTGCAGGAGGCGCTCGATGAAGCAGCGCGCGGGCGGACGGTCCTGTCGATCGCGCACCGGCTGTCGACAGTGATGGGGGCGGACGTCATCCACGTGTTGGACGCCGGGCATATCGTCGAGTCCGGCACGCACAGCGAGCTGCTCGCGCAGGGCGGTCTGTACGCTGAGCTCGCCGCGCAGCAGGTGGCGGCATCCCAGATCATGACGACCGAGGCCGAGATCGAAGATGCGGTGGGTGGCGGCCTCGCGGCGGCGTTCGTCGATCGACGGGCCGATCGCGCGCCGGACGGTTCTGTGGCCGAGGATGCCGTGAACACGCTCACCGCGTCGGTGCCCCTGCTGGATGGTCCCTCGGGAGACCAGCGGGTATACCCGGCCGAGGGGTGATCCGCTCAGTGCGCCGACATGCCGCCGTCGACGAACAGCGAATGGCCGGTGATGTACGCCGAGCCTGCTCCGGCGA
>NZ_JBQDVP010000071.1:0-9772 GCF_052102115.1 Microbacterium sp. | reverse complement strand
CGTTCACGTTCGTCGCCGCCGACGCGCTCACGATGAAGGTCCGTGAGGGCGGCCGCGTGATCAACGCGGTCGTGCTCGTCGCGACCGGCGTGAACGGAGACGGGCATCGCGAAGTCCTCGGGCTGCGGGTCGCGACATCGGAGACCGGAGCTGCCTGGAACAGCTTCTTCGCCGACCTCGTCGCCCGCGGCCTGGCCGGGGTCCGCCTCGTCACCTCCGACGCTCACGCCGGGCTCGTCGACGCGATCGCCGCGAACCTTCCCGGAGCTGTCTGGCAGAGATGCCGCACCCACTACGCGGCGAACCTGATGAGTGTCTGCCCGAAGAGCATGTGGCCGGCCGTGAAAGCGATGCTCCACTCCGTCTACGACCAACCCGACGCCGAAGCCGTCAACGCCCAGTTCGACCGGCTCCTGGACTACGTCGACGAGAAGCTCCCCGACGCGTTCGAACACCTCGACAACGCGAGAGCGGACATCCTCGCGTTCACCGGGTTCCCCGAAGGGCTCTGGCAGCAGATCTGGTCCAACAACCCCAACGAGCGCCTCAACCGCGAGATCCGTCGCCGCACCGACTCGGTCGGCATCTTCCCCAACCGCGACGCGATCATCCGCCTCGTCGGCGCGGTCCTCGCCGAGCAGACAGACGAATGGGTCGAAGGACGCCGCTACCTCGGACTCGAGATCCTCGCCAAGAGCCGCCTCACTCTCCTCCCCGACACCGGAAGCGAGGTGACCTCCGAACACGTCCTCGAACTCAGCGCCTAACCAACAGAAGAAGGATCACCACCGGCTACACCACGCACTGGGGCTTGACCCGATCGCCAGGCTCGGGCTTGATCGTGAGCGGTTCCTGGCCGAGCAGGATCGAGTCCTGCAACCGATAGTCGTCGGGCTGCGCGCGGGGAGAGCACCTGCTGACGCGCTCAATGAACTCCGAAATGCGATCAGGGATCTCGGTGTCACTCGGCCGCGTCGCCTTGGTTCGGCCGCAGAGGCTGAACGGGTCGCACAAGTCGAGCGTCTCGCGGCGCGACTTGTCAAGGATTCGGTTGTTCCCGGCATGACCGTCTTCCAGGCGAAAGGACGTGAGTGGGAGCGTGTTGGCGTCATCCTCACCAGGGCGCAGCGCGCGCTCTTGTCCACCGGGCTGCACGAGCTCGAGGACGAGCACTGCGTCGTCTACGTCGCCCTTACACGAGCAAGGCGTGAATGCATTCAACTTGACGGAGACCCAGCACTGGATGAGGGCACGCTCGACATACCCGCGGACGACGATTGACCTACAGAGCAAGCACACGTTGTACGGGCTTAGCGCTAGCATGGTTGGGTACGCAGGCCAATTGCGTACCACTTACAGTACGGTATTGTCGGGAGGTGAACCTGTGGGTTATCGCCAGGATCTGTGGGAGATTGCCGCATCCCGCAACGGTGTAGTGACCGTCGCCGAGGCGGAGGACGCGGGCGTGCCCGCCGTCGAGGTGCGAAAGCTCGCTGCTCGCGGCGCTCTCCGCGGATACGGGCAGGGTGTCTACACGCACCGCGACGTGCCGACGACCCCGTTCACCGAGCCGACGGTTGCCGTGGCACTTGCTGGGGAAGGCGCGTTCCTGCACCGTGAGTCCGTGCTCGATCTGCTCGGGCTCGGGCAGTTCAATCCGCCAAAGGTGCGTGTGGGCACGCGTCGCCGCGTGCGGCGCAGGCTGCCGGAGTGGATGGAGTTGGAGAACCGGCCCGACGTCCCCGATGAGGATCTCACTCACTACGAGGGCGTTCTGGCGACGACCGTTCGACGGTCGCTGGAGGACATGCGGTACCGGACACCGCCCGACCGATGGGAGGCCGTGGTCGATGAGGCGCTCAGGCGAGACATGATCGGCGAGCAGGGCGCGGCTGTATGGAAGGCGGTGTCGGCGTGAGCGAAGTGACCCCGCCGCTGAATGTGACGCAGCTCAATGCTCGGCTCGCGCAGGTCGCCGCCGAACTGGGCATCCCGGTCGCGCGTGCGCGGGTGATGCTCTGCACGCTGATCGTGTCGCAGATGCTTCCCGATGCTGTTGCCGTCAAGGGCGGCATGGGTGTGAAGCTGCGCTTCGGGGAGCGTGGCACGCGCGCCACCTCTGACCTCGATGTCTCCACCCGCGTCCGCGGTGAGGAGTTCGAGCAGGCATTCCGTGCGCGTCTGGCCAAGGGGTGGGGAACAGTCCCGGCGTCGAAAGGCGCGCTGCGTCGCATCCCGGATGCGCCGCATCGCGTCGCGTTCACCGCGAACGTTCGGGCAGTGAAGCTCCATGACCCGGGGCTCACTCGACCGGAGTATGTGATGCATCCGTACCGCGTATCGATCGCGTTCCTCGGTAACGCCTGGGGCGCGCTCGATGTCGAGGTTTCCGATCCTGAGATCGATCCGAACGCGCACACGCGGAAGGAGATTGATGGGGAGCTCGTGCAGTTCGGCGCCTACTTCGGGTTTGGTGATCTGCAGCCCGTTGAACTGGTCGATCTGGAGTATCAGATCGCGCAGAAGCTCCACGCCCTCACCGATCCCGCCTACGTGCGAGCGCATGACCTGGTCGACTTGCAACTGCTCTGGAACGCCGGTCCCGACCTGTCGAGCCTGCACCGCCTCTGCACGCGAACCTTCGACTGGCGACGGCAGCAAATCTGGCCGCCGCTCCCGCTGCGCCCGATGGACGGGTGGGAACTCGCCTACGCTGACGCGCGTGCGGAGACCGAGGTTGACGGCCAGACTCCCGTGCTGCCGGATGTCGCGGTGGCGCGCCACTGGCTTGAACGGATCATCGGCTACATCGCCTCATCGCCTGCTCTCGATTGACACCGGCTGGACGCAGGGCCGGATGTCACCGTCGCGTCTGTTGGCGTTGCGTCGCTGACTGTTGGCGTTGCGTCGCTGACTGTTGGCTCTGCGGGCTGTGAGCGCCCTGTCTAGAAGTGCTCTGGTCGCCAACCTGACAGATACTTATCCGCGAGTTGGAGAACTTCGTCATCTCCCAGTGCCTTGCGCACGCTTCCTACGACCTCCTCTACTGCGGCTTCAGATCCGAACACCTGGACGAGAAGCTCCCAAGCAAGACGATCTTCGGATCTCACCTGTCGAGAGCCCATCGACTGCGATCGTGCGGTGGACTTGAGCGAGTGCAGCACCGCTCGTAGCAGAACGGGATCGTCACTCGGCTTGAGCGGGACTTCGCCCGTCTCTGTCTGGAGAGTGTCATAGATGCGCCAGGCGTCCCATTCGCGCGACGGCTCGGATGGCGGGGTTCCCTGGAGGCGTGCGACAAACTCCGCTTGGATCTGCGTTGCGAACGCTTCACTGACGAGTTTGAGCCCGGCGCCTTCGCGGTAGCCCATGCTGTGGATGAAGTCGAGTTGAGACGAGTACGTTTCGATACCGTCCAGGATCTGTGAGACCAGGGCTTCTCGCTCCGCCTCATCCTCTACGCGGCGTAGGAGTCGCAGGATGACGCGGCCAACCGTGATGTCGCGGCGTCCGATGTCGAAGAAGCCGCGCTGCTTCTTCTCAGGAATGGCGTCGATGAGGTTCAGCAGTGTGATTGATGCCGGGACCACCATGTCGGTCGTGAACTTTGCCTCGTACGAGGTGAGGCCCTCGATGACGGGCTCGAGATCCTCAGGGTTCAGGCCGGTCAGATACTCCTTCAGCTTTGCTCCATCGCGCAGAAGCTCAAAGGCCTGCTCGGAGTTTCGGAACGCGACAAGTTCATCTGGCGCGACTCGATCGAAGTAGAGGTTGAGGAAGTCGATGTGAGCCATCCGGTGTGCGGTTCGCCAGGTGCTGAGCCAGTCAGATCCATAGTGATTGTTCTCGATGTATTGCAGTGCGACCGGAAACACACGACTGAACAGTGCTCGAATCACGTCGTCGTCGTCAGGAAACTTCGTGAGCAATGCAGCAATGGCCTTCTGTGCTCGTTCGTCCTTGCGCCCCATGATGTCGCGTGTGCTCGTGAGCTCACTTCGAAGCTTCGATAGTTGCTGGACGAGTTCAGGACGGAAGACGCGAAGTGCCTCCATTGCGAGAAGATCGACAAGATCGATTTCATTGCCGAGGCTCTTAATCGTCGACCTGGCGGAGATCGCATAACGCGTGACATCACGCATGTTCGAGAACAGCGGATCGATCACTTCCCAGTAGACGTCAATCCATCGGCTATCGTCGAGTGTGGCGTTCGTGACCGGGGCGAGGATGCGATTCAGCTCTTCGAAGACCTGAGACCGAAGCAACTTTTCTGGGGCTTGCGGAACATCGAAGCTCAACTGAACGATCTTCTCGAGGTACGCCCGCCCTGGGATGCCGTCCTCGGTAAGGGCTTGCTCCACGCGTTCTCTGTCGAAAGCCAGCACGTAGATGATGTTCGGAAAGCTCGCCGTCAGACGAACGAGCTTGAAGATCTCGCGGATCTCCAGCGTGGTGAGCCGGTCGATGTCGTCGATCACGACCACGATAGGTAGTGCGAGTGCCGTGAGCTCCTTGGTGATCTCTTCCCGCACCTTCTTCGCGCTGCGGTCTGCATTCGTTGTCGCAGACAGCCCACCGAGCGCGGCAGCGGCGGCTTCTCCGACGGCCGCGGCGCCGGGGAGCGGAATGAACTGAGATACAGGCTTGAGGATGCCGGCGTACTGAGTGAGCCAGTCCGCAGTCTTCCCGAAGCGACTCTTACTGCGAACCTTGAGCTCCGCTCCAATCTCAGTGAAGAAGAAGTTGACGAGCTGATTCGAGCCGGAGAACATCCAAGGGTTGAAGTCGATCACAGTGAGAGCAGGCTCGGTCTCAAACTGTTCACGCATCAGGTTGATGAACGAACTCTTTCCGTGCCCCCACGGCCCCAAGATGCCCACCACAAGTCCCTGGCTCGCGTCAAGTTCGCGGATCGACACCGCGAAGTCGTGCGCGACCGGTGCCCGTCCGAGATCGTCGTCGTCGGATGACGTGATCGGTGCGTCGATCGGCGGCTTCTCTTGAGGGCGTTGTGTATTGCTCACTTGTTCCTACCTATGCGCCTTTGTCGCTAGTTTTGCACGTCGATTCAGGGTCACAGGAGTATCTCCAAGGATTGCTGGATTGCGGCGCGTGCCTTCGGGAACTCCTCAGCCATCGCGAGCAGCGCACTGGCGCTGTTGCCACGCCCGCGCACCCACCGCTTCAGCGCGCCGAGGGCAAGGTCACTGCCCCAGGCATGCCGCAGCCGGAACAGGTCGATCAGAGTGCGCTCGGCTGAGTACATACCGATGGACCGGCCGCCCGGCAGAGCGTGTTCGCCGCGGCCGATGCCGAACGTGTCGGTGTCGAAGCGGTGCCAGGCAATGGGTGCGTGATGGATGGCGACCGGATGCGTGCCGCGCGGGATGGCGATGTCGCTTTGGGCGGGGATCTCATCGGTCAGCTCGTGCAACGACAGTGCCGTGAGCAGGCACAGTGTTGCGTCGGGCTTCTTCGCAGCGATCGCGATCCACGCCGCCGTCGTGTCGTCCGCGAATCCCGATCGTAGGAACAGGCCAGGGGATATGCGCTCGAACTCTCCAGCCTCGATCAGCCGGTCGAGGCCATGACGGGTGAGGCCCTGCTGCGCCAGGTCGTCGTAGCCGAACAGATCGGGCAGCGTCGCGGTGTCCATCACTGTCTCCTGTTCAGCAGAATTAGCTACAGATAGAGCATATCTGTGATGGTTTCTGTCGGTAGAGTGTAGCGCGATCCGGTGACCAGATTGGTGACCAGAAACCCTCCCGAGCGGCGCGAATCAGCACGAATCACTGCGTAGCTGTCGGTAGCCCGCGGTAGACTCGACCCCATGAGATCCCTGAAATTACGGGGAACTCCACCGATTCGGGGCTTCGCCCGGACAGGCCAGGCGGCTCTCAGTTGTTCTCGTTCGGGTGGCTGCCGACCCGGCCCGATCCGTCCTGCGGGTCGAGCGCGTCGATCGCCGCGATCTCGTCACCGGACAGCGTGAAGTCGAACACGTCGAGGTTCTCGCTCAGCCGCTCGATGCGGACCGACTTGGGGAACACGATGAACCCCTTCTGCAGGTGCCAGCCGATCACGACCTGGGCGGGCGTCTTGCCATGCGCTGCGGCCGCGGCGGCGACCGCCGGCGTGCCGAACAGGTCGTACTTGCCCTGGCCGAGCGGACCCCAGGACTCGATGCGCACGCCGTGATCGGCAGCCCACGCGGTGACCTCACGCTGCTGGTACGCGGGGTGCAGCTCGATCTGGTCGACGGCGGGCGTCACGCCCGTCTCGGCGACCACGCGCTCGAGGTGCTCGGCGAGGAAGTTCGAGACGCCGATGCTGCGAGTGAGCCCCTGCTCGCGCAGCTCGATGAGCTTCGCGAACGCGTGGATGTAGTTGTCCTTGGCGGGCGTCGGCCAGTGCACCAGGTACAGGTCGACGTTCTCGAGCCCGAGCTTGTCAAGGCTCTCGGCCATCGCCTTGTTGGGCTCGTCACCGTCGTGGCGGTCGTTCCAGAGCTTGGTGGTGATGAACAGCTCGTCGCGTGCGATGCCGCTCTTGGCGATCGCCGCCCCGACGCCGGCTTCGTTCCCGTAGATCGCGGCGGTGTCGATGTGACGATAGCCGACCTCGAGGGCATCGCTGACAGTGCGTTCCGTATCGGCCGGATCGACCTTGAACACGCCGTATCCGAGCTGGGGGATCGTAGCGCCGTCGTTGAGAGTGATGAGGGGAATCGTCATGCTGCAAGCTTACGACTGCGACCCCGGCTCCAGCACGGCTCGCAGCGCCGCGGTGTAGTCCTCGAACGCGCGACGGCCCCGCGTGGAGAGGGCGACATAGGTGACCGGGGTGCGGCCGCGATGGGTCTTCTCGACGCGCACGTACGCGGCGTCTTCGAGCTTGCGCAGGTGCGTCGACAGGTTCCCCGCCGTCATCTCGAGCATCTCCTGCAGCCGCGGGAACGCGATCTGCTCGTCGTCCTGCAGGGTCGCGAGAGCGGCCGTGATGCGCAGCCGCGCGGCGGCATGGATGACGGGATCGAGGTCAGCCATGACGCAGCCTCCCGCGAGCGCGTCGCGTCCAGATCCACGACCAGACCGCAACGACGAGGAAGCCCCCGCCTCCGGCGAGCGCGTAGACGAGGAAGAGCGCCGGCCGACCGGCGAACGGTCCCAGCACAGCGACGACGAGCGACCAGGCGCCGAGCACGAGCATCGGCACCGCATGCCAGATGATTCCGCCCACCACGTACATGACCCCGGCGAAGAAGAGGTAGGCCGCCGGGTAGAACAGGCCGAGCACGTCGCTGCGCATACCGCCGGCGACGAGGCCCTGGCCGAGGATGAAGATCGCGAGGGCCCCGACCCACCACAGCTGCCCGTAGATCACCCCGGCGAAGGCGTCTTCCCTTCCCCCGCGCACCCCGCGGGTCGAGCGGATGCCCAGCACGGTCGACACCACGCCGGCGCCGGCCAGCAGCACGACGAAGATCGGCGCGGCGACCGCGATCGGCAGCGCAAAACCGTCGAGACCGTCGATGAGCCAGAGCGCACCGAACCCGACGAGCCACGCGATCCCCCACGAGAGCAGGATCAGCGGCACGAACGCCCCCTTCTGCCCCTCGATGCTGCGCTGCTGGTCTCTCACCAGCGCGAGCATCTCCTCCGGTGTACGCGCCTCGTCGTCGTCGACCATGTCAGGCTCCGTTCGTCATGAGTTCTGCGGGAATGAAGGGCACCGCGAGCGCGGGCAGCGAGAAGAACAGGTTGACCAGGCCGTGCGTGAACACGAGCGGCATGAGCCGGCGCTGGCGCAGATAGATCAGTCCGGATCCGACGCCCCAGACGAAGTATGCGACAACGAACGCGACCACAGCATCCGGCGTCGGGGCGTACCAGATGTGCTGGATCGCGAACACGAGCGACGGAACGACGATCGCGAGAACCGCCGGCCAGCGCCGCGCAAGTGTCCCCTGCGCGTACCCCCGATAGACCAGTTCTTCGACCGGCGCGTTCAGTGGCGCGAACGTGAGCACCCCGATGATCGCGATCACCAGCCATGCGGCCGGACTCAGGGTCGGGATGCTGGCCGGGTCGAAGAAGATCGTCTCCATCTGCTCGAACAGCTCGCTGCCGTGCTGCAGCCAGGTGACGAGCAGGATCGCTCCGGTGAACGGCAGATAGAGCACGGCGATCCACAGCAGACCCCACAGGAGATCGCGCAGCAGTCTGCGCGGCTCGAAACCGAGCAGTTCACGGATCGTGCGCCCCTGACGGTGCAGCAGGCGCCGCACCAACCAGAAGCAGATCAGGTTCACCGGCACCATCGCGAGCACGGCGAGCATCGGCGGTGGCGGGAACGAGACTCCGCCGTCGAACACGGAGACGCTCACCCAGGTGAGGCCGGATGCCGCGGCGACGAGCACCACGCGCAGGACGGGAAGCCCGATGGCCCAGCGCGGTGTGCGCGCGGATGTCTGCTCGGGTGCAGACGAACGCGGGATGGTGCTCTGCTCGGTCATGGTTAACTTTGTACTGCAAACTTCTTTGCAGCACAACCCACGAACGCCGAACGACTCTCGCTCGTCATACGATGGAGGGCTATGTCTTCTGCCGTGATCGCCTATCCCCCGGAGCTGCCCGTCAGCGCAGCCCGGGACGAGATCGCCGCAGCGATCCGCGACAATCAGGTCGTCGTGGTCGCCGGTGCCACCGGATCAGGCAAGACCACGCAGCTGCCGAAGATCTGCCTGGAACTCGGACGCGAGAAGATCGCGCACACCCAACCGCGGCGTCTAGCGGCCCGCACGATCGCCGAGCGAATCGCCGAGGAGCTGCAGGTCGAGCTCGGCGGGCTCGTCGGGTACAAGGTGCGCTTCACAGATCAGGTCTCGGCCGACACGAAGATCGCGCTGATGACCGACGGCATCCTGCTGAACGAGATCCACCGCGACCGGCTCCTGCGCCGCTACGACACGATCATCATCGACGAGGCGCACGAACGCTCGCTGAACGTCGACTTCCTGCTCGGCTACCTCACCCGCATCCTGCCCGAGCGGCCGGATCTCAAGGTCATCATCACCTCGGCGACCATCGATCCGGAGAGCTTCGCGAAGCATTTCGCCACACCGGATGACACGCCGGCACCCGTCATCGAGGTTTCCGGCCGCACCTATCCGGTCGAAATCCGGTTCCGAGGGCAACCTGAAGATGACAATGCAGAAGCCGAGGACGAGGTGTCGGCCATCGTCGCGGCGCTGCGCGAACTCGACCGCGAGGCCCCGGGCGACGTGCTCGTCTTCCTTCCCGGCGAAGCGGAGATCCGGGATGCCGCGGATGCCGTCCGCGCGGCATACACGTCGACGAAAGCCCCGGTGGAGGTCCTCCCCCTGTACGGCCGGCTGTCTGCCGCCGAGCAGCACCGGGTGTTCGAGAGGAGCCGGGTCGCCGGGGTTCGCCGCCGCATCGTCCTCGCCACGAATGTTGCCGAGACGAGTCTCACCGTCCCCGGCATCAAGTACGTGATCGACACCGGCACCGCACGCATCTCGCGCTACAGCAACCGCTCCAAGGTGCAGCGTCTGCCGATCGAGGCGATCTCACAGGCATCCGCGAACCAGCGCTCCGGACGCGCGGGGCGCACCAGCGACGGCATCGCGATCCGCCTGTATTCCGAAGACGACTTCGACAAGAGAGCGGAGTTCACCGAGCCCGAGATCCTGCGCACCTCGCTCGCCTCGGTCGTGCTGCAGATGCTGTCGCTCGGGTTCGGCGACATC
>NZ_JBQDVP010000070.1:0-9824 GCF_052102115.1 Microbacterium sp. | reverse complement strand
AACTCACGGTTGACGAGATCCGGGTGCCGCGCGGCGGCCGGATCAGGCCTGGTCGTCTTGACACGCTTGCTCCGTGTCGCGCCCTCGATGCCCGCAGCACGCATGAGCCGGCCGGTCTGATCCCGACCGATGTCGATCCCACTGCGACGGGCGGTCTTCCAGAGCTTGCGGACCCCATAGACGCAGTAGTTGTCCGTCCACAGCGACACCAGCGCCGGTATGAGCGCGGCATCGCTGATCGCCCGCGCCGATGGCGCACGATCCTTCGCGGCGTAATAGGTGCTCGAAGCTACCTGCAACAAGCTGCAGATGGGCTCGACTCCGAGCGGGCGACCCTCGACGACGTCGTTCTTGTTCGCGTCGATGAACGCGACTACTTCCGATGTTGGCGGTCGAGCTCCGCCCCGAAGAAAGACGCAGCCCTCTTCAAGATCTCATTGGCCCGACGCAGTTCCCGGACCTCCTGCTCAAGCTCCCGCACCCGACGAGCCTCGGCCGTGCTCACGCCCGGCGCGACCCCATCATCGACGTCAGCCTGTTTGACCCAAAGCCGGACGGATTCGACTCCGTATCCGAGCTGCGATGCGACCCGATGCACCGTCCCATGCTCGGTCCCCAACTCAGCTCGCAGCGTCCGCACCATCCGAACCGCAGCGGCCTTCTCCTCCGGCGAATACCGACGCGTCGTCGGCTTCCCTGTTGTCTGCTCTTTCGGCATAACCCCATCCTCGTTTCCAAGGTCAGGAGTCTCCAACAAACTCAGGGCGCTTCACTCCTTCTGCACGAAGGTGAAATGCGCGGAGTTGTCCACAGGACGGGGGGAACCCGGGTCACGCGGGTACCGCACCTTTGTGAGAGTGGGCGGATGCTACGCACCAGCCCGATCGACCTGCATCTCTGGCATCAGTCAGACGACGCCGGTCGCCGCAGCGACCGGGTCCCCGGAATGCAACGCGTCCGCCGCGGTGTCTACGCCGATGCCGCCGAGTGGCAGGCGCTCACTCCCTGGGATCGATACCTCGCGCGGGTGCATGCGCAAGTCCTCTACGATCCCCGCAGCGTCATCGTCGACGAGTCGGCAGCGGCGCTGTGGGGTCCGTCCATCGCCTGGGCATCACGCCCTGTGCACGTTCTCAGACCAGGTGGCCATGCCCGTTCCAGCGCCGCGCTGCGGATCCACACCACCCGTGACACCCGTGACATCGTCGAGGTCGATGGCATCCTGCTCACTTCGCCGACGAGCACCGCCATCGACCTCGCACGAAGCCGTCCGTGGGCGGAAGGGCGGGCGTACGCGGATGCTCTGATGCGAATCGACCCCGGAATATCCTCCGCAGCGCTCAGCGCCGAGAACGCCTCCCGCAGCTCGAGTCGCGGCGCGCTCCACGCCGGCTGGGTCATAGACCGGGCGAGCCCGATTCCGGAGTCCGTGCTCGAGTCCCTCAGCCTCTGCTCGATCGAGTGGAACGGATTCGAGATGCCCACGCTGCAGGTGGAGTTCCCGTGGGAGCTGGGCATCGACCGCTCGGACTTCTGCTGGATCGCTCAGCGCGTCATCGGCGAGGCGGACGGCGATGCCAAGTACGACCTCGCGGAGGATCCCCGACAGGCTCTGCGCGACGAGAAGCAGCGCGAAGATCGTATGCGGCGTCAGGCCGCCGGGTTCGCCCGCTGGGGCTGGGACGATCTTGCCGTTCCCGGACGCATCGCGTCGCTCCTCGTCGCCGCCGGCCTCGAGCCGATCGATCGCCCCGACCCGGTGCTTCTCGCGACTCTCCGCCGTATCGGCCGCTGACCGCCCTCCGCGTCGGCTGCTGACCGCCTGCCGCGCCGCGCCCGTCGTGCCGGTGTTCCGCCGGTGAGACTGCATTCCGCGGACGAGATCCCGCGGATTCCGCGCCGGTTCATCCGCGGAATGCAGTCTCGCGGGAGGGGAAAGGGGTCGGGGGCTGGGTCAGGCGAAAGCCTCGATGGGCGGGCACGCGCAGACGAGATTCCGGTCGCCGTAGGCCTGGTCGATCCGGCGCACCGGAGGCCAGTACTTCGTCGCCACCAGTGAGCGCACGGGGTACGCGGCATCTTCGCGGGTGTAAGGGTGGTTCCACTCGCTCGCGATCAGGGATGCTGCGGTGTGCGGCGCATTCACGAGCGGGTTGTCGTCGGCATTCCACTCCCCCGCTGCAACGCGCGAAGCCTCGTGCTTGATCATGATCATCGCTTCGACGAACCGGTCGATCTCGCCGAGATCCTCCGACTCGGTCGGCTCGACCATCAGGGTTCCCGGCACGGGGAACGACATGGTCGGTGCGTGGAATCCGTAATCGATGAGGCGCTTGGCCACATCGTCGACTGTGATGCCGGTGGCCTCCTTGAGCGGGCGGAGGTCGAGGATGCACTCGTGCGCGACCCGTCCGTTGGCGCCCGTGTACAGCACCGGGTAGTGCTCGCCGAGGCGCGCGGCGATGTAGTTCGCCGACAGGACGGCGGCGGCTGTGGCATCCCGCAGTCCTTCGGCACCCATCATCCGCACGTACGACCACGAGATCGGGAGGATGCCGGCCGAACCGTACGGTGCCCCTGAGACCACTCCGCCGCCGAACTCGTACCCGCCGGCATGCGTGGCACGCTGCTGAAGCGGGTGCGAGGGCAGGTGCGGCGCAAGATGCGCCTTCGCCGCCACCGGTCCGACACCGGGCCCGCCGCCTCCGTGCGGGATCGCGAACGTCTTGTGCAGGTTCAGGTGCGACACATCGCCGCCGAGATCGCCGAAACGCGCGAAGCCGAGCAGCGCATTGAGGTTCGCACCGTCGACGTACACCTGGCCGCCGGCCTCGTGCACCGCCGAGGTGATCTCGACGACGTCCTGCTCGTACACCCCGTGCGTGGACGGGTACGTGATCATGAGGGCGGCGATCTCGTCTGCGTGCGACGCGATCTTCGCGCGCAGGTCGTCGAGATCGACGTTCCCGAGCTCGTCGCAGGCCACGACGACGACCTTCATGCCGGCGAGAACAGCGGATGCTGCGTTCGTGCCGTGCGCGGACGACGGGATGAGGCACACGGTGCGGTGCTCGTCGCCGTTCGCGAGGTGGTATCCGCGGATCGCCAGGAGGCCGGCGAGCTCACCCTGCGAACCGGCGTTCGGTTGCAGCGAGACCGCGTCGTAGCCGGTGACCTCGGCGAGCCAGCCCTCAAGCTGGTCGATCATCTCGAGGTAGCCGGCGACATCGGATTCCGGAGCGAACGGGTGGATCTGCGCGAACTCCGGCCAGGTGATCGATGCCATCGCGGTCGCCGCGTTGAGCTTCATGGTGCACGAGCCGAGCGGGATCATGCCGCGGTCGAGCGCATAGTCGCGATCGGCGAGACTCTTCAGATACCGCATCATGGCGGTCTCGCTGTGGTGGATGTGGAAGACGGGGTGGGTGAGGTACTCGTCCTGGCGGAGGAGTTCCTGCGGCAGAGCGTTGGCTTCGACTCGCTGCGCTCGCTCAACCCGTTTCGTCTCGCCTTCGGCTCGCTCAATGCCCCGCGTGCTGAAGGCGGAGGGCTTGGCGCCGAGGAGAGAGGCGACAGCATCCAGATCGGCGTCGCTCGTCGTCTCATCGACGGAGATCCCGACCGTGCCGTCATCCACCAGGCGCAGCAGGATGCCGTGCTCATGGTGCGCGCGGGCGACGAGTGCCGCAGCATCCGCGGTGCGCACCTCGACCGTGTCGAAGAACGCACCGTGCACGACGTCGGCCTCTGCCTCGACGAGCCGGTCGTGGAACGTCGACGTGCGCGAGGCGACATCTCCCGCGATCCGGCGCAGCCCATCCGGGCCGTGATATACCGCGTACATCGACGCCATGACGGCGAGCAGCACCTGAGCGGTGCAGATGTTCGACGTGGCCTTCTCCCGACGGATGTGCTGCTCGCGCGTCTGCAGCGAGAGGCGGTACGCGGGCTTGCCTTCGGCATCCACCGAGACGCCGACGAGGCGACCGGGCAGCTGACGCTCGAGCCCCTGACGCACGGCCATGTACCCGGCGTGCGGGCCGCCGAACGCCATCGGCACACCGAAGCGCTGGGTGGTGCCCACCGCGACATCCGCGCCGAGAGAGCCGGGCGAGGAGATCAGAGTGAGGGCGAGCAGATCGGCGGCGACGACGGCGAGGCCGCCCGCGAGGTGCGCCGCCTCGATGACCGCAGATGGGTCCCAGATGCGACCGGATGCCGCCGGGTACTGCACGAGCACCCCGAACAGCTCGTCGGGCAGAGCCTCGCCTCCGGCGAGATCGCGCTCGACGAGCTCGATGCCCAACGCCGACGCGCGGGTGGCGAGCAGCGACTTGGTCTGCGGGAACGCGTCGGCATCGACGACGAACACCGGCGACTTCACCTTCGAGGCACGGCGGGCCAGCAGCATCCCCTCGGCGACGGCGGTGGACTCGTCGAGCATCGACGAGTTCGCGGTGGTGAGTCCGGTGAGGTCGGCGACCATCGTCTGGAAGTTGATCAGCGCCTCCAAGCGCCCCTGCGAGATCTCCGGCTGGTACGGCGTGTACGCCGTGTACCAGGACGGGTTCTCGAGGACATTGCGCTGGATGACACTCGGGGTGATCGTGCCGTAGTAGCCCAGGCCGATCATCGGCGTGTTCACCGTGTTGCGCGCGGCGAAGCCGCGCAGCTCGGCGAGCGCCTCAGCTTCGGTCGCGGCGGGAGGGATGACAGACGACCCGGTGGGCGCGGTCAGGATGGAACTCGGAACCGCCTGATGCATCAGAGCCTCGACGGGCATCTCGGCATCTGCGAGCCCGAGGGCCTCCAGCATCGTGCGCTGGGTCTCGATGGTGGTTCCGATATGGCGATCGGCGAATGCGGTCACGACGGCGATCAACTCTTCGTCAGTGCGGTGTACGCGGCGCGGTCGAGCAGGCCGTCGGCCGCGCCGTCTGCCAAATCGACCTTGACCAGCCAGGCTTCCTCGAACGGCGAGGTGTTCACCAGTGCCGGGTCGTCGACGACGGCGTCGTTGACCTCCACGACCGTGCCCGTGACGGGGGCGTACAACTCAGAGACCGACTTGGTCGACTCGGCCTCGCCGAAGACATCACCGCGGGTCAGCTCGGTGCCGACCTCGGGCAGTTCGACGAAGACGATGTCACCGAGCGCGTCGGCGGCGAAGTCCGTGATGCCGATCGTTGCGACGGAACCGTCGACGGCGACCCACTCGTGCTCTTCGCTGTACTTCAGGTTGTTGAGATCAGTCATTTCTTCCTCCGGTAGAAAGGCAGGGCGGTCACGGTTGCGGGAATCTTCTTCCCCCGCACATCCAGATTGACGGTGGTTCCCTCGTCAGCTGACGAGGGGTCGATGAAGGCCATCGCGATCGGGTGGCCGAGCGTCGGGCTGAGCGCACCCGACGTGATCTCGCCAAGGACCAAGTCGTCGTCGGCGACGACGGCGTAGCCCGCGCGTCCGGCACGCTTGCCCTCAGCGGTGAGACCGACGAGGACGCGAGCGTCGGCGGCGGGCGCGGCCGCGTTCTTGCCGACGAAATCGTCTTTATCGGCTGCCACAACGCGACCGAGTCCGGCCTGGGCCGGCTTGATATCGAGGGACAGCTCGTGGCCGTACAGCGGCATGCCCGCCTCGAGGCGAAGAGTATCGCGGGCCGCGAGCCCTGCTGCGACGAGGCCGTGCGGCTCGCCCGCGGCGAGCGCGGCATCCCACAGAGCTGATGCGTCCTCTGCGCGCACGAGAAGCTCGAAACCGTCCTCGCCGGTATAACCGGTGCGGGCGATCAGCAGCGGCTGGCCGGCGAAGAGCGCATCGGTCCAGGCGTAGTACTTCTGCTCTGCCCACGGCATGGTGAGGTCGGTGATGCCGTCGATCGCGGCGACGATCGCCTCGGATGCCGGGCCCTGTACGGCCAGCAGCGCATACGCGTCCGAGACGTCCTCGACAGCGACACCATCGGTCGTTGAGCGAGCGGAGCGAGACGAAGCGGGCTGAGCGACCGGAGGGAGCCGAAGCCTCGCAGCGAGAGCTTCAGCCACGGCATCCCGGTTCCCCGCGTTCGAGATGATCAGAAAACGATCTTCTGCGAGCCGGTAGACGATGACGTCATCGATGACGCCGCCGTTCTCGGCGAGCAGCAGCGAGTACTTCGCTTTGCCGATCTTCATCGTCGAGAGCCGTCCAGCGAGCGCGTAGTCGAGATAGGCGGCAGCTTCGCCGCCGTGGACGAGAAACTCCGCCATATGTGAGATGTCGAAGAGTCCTGCGGCCTCGCGCACAGCATGATGCTCGGCAAGGTCGGAGGTATAGCGCACCGGCATCTGCCAGCCGCCGAAGTCCGTGAAGGATGCCCCCAGCGACTCATGTCGCTCACGGAGCGGTGTGTCGCGTGCCTCAGTCATGGAGTTCTCCCGTTGCGTCGGAAGGATGCCGTACGGAATGCACGGTATCCGAGAACTCCCCCTCTGTCATGGGCCTGAGAGTTTCGCCCGTTCCACCCCTGGCGGGCGATCGGGGCTTTCACCGTCGGCGGATGCGTGAGCATCGCTCTTCAGAGCGGCCGGACATGCACGGTAGGGGTACCTGAGAGATTGGCGGGGAGGCTTGCTCCTTCGGTGTCCGATCGCACTCATCGGACTCTCCCGTGCAGGTCATGCTGGCCTGTGTTCACTTGATGCTCCCAGCATAGCGGCAGCCCTCATCTAGGCTCGACGGCGTGACCGCAATTGCTGACAGCTCTGGGACGATCCGCGTCGCCGTGTCGGCCGTGATCTTCTCACTGCGAGCCGGCGCGGATGGCGACCGGCTCATGCTGCCGCTGGTCCGGCGGACCCGTGAGCCTCATCTCGATTCCTGGGCTCTTCCCGGCGGCTGGCTGGATCCCGCCGAAGACCTGGATGCTGCGGCATCCCGCACCCTCGCCAAGACGACCGCTCTGAAACCCAGCTATCTCGAACAGCTCTACACCTTCGGCGACGTCGACCGCTCCCCCACGCGCGCCGTCTCGATCATCTACTGGGCGCTGCTGCGCTCTGACCTCGTCGACGCCCAACAGGGGGCCGCCGACGCGCCGGAGAATGTCGAGTGGTTCGACGTGGATGACCTGCCCACCCTCGCCTTCGACCACAACCGCATCGTGGAGTACGCGCTGTGGCGGCTGCGGAACAAGGTCGGCTACAGCTGGATCGGGGCGGGGCTGCTGCCCGACGAGTTCACGCTCACCGAGCTGCGCGAGGTGTACGAGACGGTGCTCGGGCGGCGACTGGATCCGTCGAACTTCCGTCGGCTGCTCGAGGGATCCGATGAGCTGGAGCCGACCGAGTCGTTCCGCACCGGCAAGCATCGTCCGGCGCGGTTGTTCCGGTTGGCTCCTGCGGACTGAGCGGCTTCGACTCGCTGCGCTCGCTCAACACGTTTCGTCTCGCCTTCGGCTCGCTCAACGACCGGGTGGCTCCTCTACGGGTCGTTGAGCGCAGGCGCGCAGCGCCGAAGACGAAACGGGCTGAGCGACCGTAGGGAGTCGAAGCCTTCACCTCAGGACACGCTACGGCTCCTCGCTCAACCCGTTTCGTCTCGCTTCGCTCGCTCAACGACCGGCGATCGTCATACGCGGCGCCACACTTTGCACTTAAAGTCATTCCGACATAATCTGGAATCGCACACTAAGTGTCGATATGACCAGAAGGCGGCGCTCCGATGCCCACGTCAACCATCCGCATCACAGACCCGTCCGTCGACCATCTGATCCAGGCGGCGCCGGCGGATTCCTGCAGCACCGACCTCGCCGCAGCGCCCTGGACGTTCGACAGCGCCCCCGCCTACGGCCCTGGTTCCTCTATGGGCGACGTTATTCCGACCGGCGCCCCGCAACAGGGTGAGCTCCCCGCCGAATATCGCGAGGCGAGCGAAGAAGAGCTCGACGGTCGCATCCGGGCAGCCAAGGCCACTCTCGGCGACCGCGCCGTCGTGCTCGGACACTTCTACCAGCGTGAAGAGGTCGTCCAGCACGCCGACTACGTGGGCGACTCGTTCCAACTCGCGAACGCTGCGCTGGAGCATCCTGATGCCGACGCGATCATCTTCTGCGGCGTGCATTTCATGGCCGAGACCGCCGATCTGCTCTCGACGCCCGACCAGGCCGTCATCCTGCCGAATCTCGCGGCTGGCTGCTCGATGGCCGATATGGCCGATATCGACCAGGTCGAGGACTGCTGGGAGCAGCTCGCCGACGTCCTCGGTCCACTCGATCAGACCGACGCCGACGGCCGCGTCCCTGTGATCCCGGTCACCTACATGAACTCCTCGGCCGCGATCAAGGGCTTCGTCGGACGCCACGGCGGCATCGTCTGCACGTCATCGAACGCCGAGACGGTGCTGGAGTGGGCGTTCGAGCGCGGCCGTCGCGTGCTGTTCTTCCCCGACCAGCACCTCGGACGCAACACCGCCAAGGCGATGGGCGTGCCGCTCGAGCAGATGCCGATGTGGAATCCGCGCCGTCCCGTGGGCGGTTCGACGGCGACCGAGCTCGAAGAGTCGCAGGTCATCCTCTGGCACGGCTTCTGCTCCGTGCACCGCCGGTTCACCGTCGCGCAGATCGATCAGGCGCGGGCCGAGCATCCGGATGTCCGCGTGATCGTGCACCCGGAGTGCCCGATGGAGGTCGTGGATGCCGCAGACGAAGCAGGCTCGACCGACTACATCCGCCGGGCGATCGCCGGCGCGACAGAGCCGACGACGTTCGCGATCGGCACCGAGATCAACCTCGTGCGGAGACTTGCCGCGCAGTTCCCAGAGCACGAGATCTTCTGCCTCGACCCGGTCGTCTGCCCGTGCTCGACGATGTACCGCATCCACCCCGGGTACCTCGCCTGGGTGCTGGAAGAACTCGTCGCCGGACGGGTCGTCAACCAGATCTCGGTGACCTCGGACGTCGCCGACCCGGCCCGGATCGCCCTCGAGCGGATGCTGGCAGCGAAGCCTCGCGCATGAACATCGTCGTCGTCGGCTCCGGCATCGCCGGGCTCACCGCGGCACTGCACGCCTCGGATGCGGGGCATCGGACGACGCTCGTGACCAAGGACGCGCTCGGCGGCGGCTGCACCGCGCTCGCCCAGGGCGGTATTGCGGGCGTGTACGGCCCGGGCGACTCGCCGGAGCAGCACGCCGCGGACACCCTCTCGGCGGGTGCGGGCCTGTCGGATACCGCGGCCGTCGACGTTCTCGTGCACGACGGCGCCGCCCGCATCGCGGAACTCATCGCCCGCGGCGTCGCATTCGACCGTGACGCCGAGGGGACACTGCTGCTCGGCCGCGAGGCCGCCCATGCGCACGCTCGCATCGTCCACGCCGGCGGCGATGCCACCGGTGCTGCGATCTCGCGGGCGTTGGTCGCGCAGGTGCGCGACGCGAACGTCGAGGTGATCGAGCACGCGCTGCTCGTGGACGTTCTCACGCATGACGGTGCTGCGCACGGCATCCGGATGCTGCGCGGCGGTGCCCCCGTCGGCATCAATGCGGATGCCGTCATCCTGGCCAGTGGCGGGGCGGGGCAGCTGTACGCGCACACGACGAATCCGGTCGGGGCGACCGGCGACGGGATCGCCGCGGCGATCCGCGCCGGTGCCGAGGTCGCGGATCTGGAGTTCGTGCAGTTCCACCCGACCGTTCTGGATGCCGGTGACGCGTTCCTCATCTCCGAAGCCGTGCGCGGCGAGGGGGCAGCGCTCGTCGACGACGAAGGTCGCCGGTTCGTGTTCGATGTTCATCCGGACGGTGAGCTCGCCCCGCGTGACGTCGTCGCGCGTGCCGTGGCCCGGCAG
>NZ_JBQDVP010000069.1:0-10284 GCF_052102115.1 Microbacterium sp. | reverse complement strand
GCAGATGGTGCTCGTCGTCGACGCGATCGCGCCGCTGATCGCAGAGCTCGCCGGAGACGCGGAGGCCGACGTGCTCGACGCAGCCGACGACTACCGCGCCGCCCTCCTCACGCTCGATGAGGAGATGACGACTTCTCTCGCAGCGATTCCCGCTGAGCACCGCGCACTCGTGACCAACCATCACGTCTTCGGCTACCTCGCACGACAGTACGACGTGACCCTTCTCGGCGCGGCCATCCCCGGCGGAACCACGCTCGCCGCGCCGAGCCCCGCAGACCTCCAGGAGCTCGTGACCGCGATCGACACCGCGGGTGTCGGCACGATCTTCGCGGAGTCCTCGCAGCCCGATCGGCTCGTGCAGGTGCTCGCGGATGAAGCCGACCGGGATGTCGCCGTGGTCGAGCTCATCACCGAATCTCTCGCACCGTCCGGTGAACCCGGCGACACCTACCTCGACATGATGCGCGTCAACACCGAGCGCATCGTTCAGGGCCTGAGCCCATGACCCGCCTGAGAGGGCACAACGAAAGGAAGAACATGACACAGCTGAATCGAACCGCGCGTCTCGCGGCCGGCGTCGGGGTGGCCGCGCTGCTGCTGACCGGGTGCTCGGCCCAGCCGCCGGCGGAATCACCCGAGTCGACCTCCACGAGTGCGGATGCTGCGGCCGAGGGGCCGCGCATCGCCGTGGCGTACGCGGGAGGCGTGCTCGTCGTCGATGGCGAGACGCTCGAGGTGATCGAGGACCTTCCGTCCGAGGACTTCGTCCGGCTGAACGCCGCCGGCGACGGCCGCCACGCGTTCGTCACCACCTCGGAGGGGTTCCAGCTGCTCGACGTGCGCGAGCCCGAGCTGACCGACCTGGTCGTGGAAGCGGCGGCAGCCGGGCACGTGGTCAGGCACGGCGGCAAGACGGTGCTCTACGACGACGCGACCAGCGACACCACGATCTTCGACACGGCGGCCCTGGCCGACACCGACGGTGCACTGCCCGAGGCCGAGGTCATCGAGGGCGTCGAAGCGCACCATGGTGTCTCCGTGCTGCTGGAGGACGGCACGTTCGTCACCACCGTCGGAGATGCCACCACCCGCACCGGCATTCGTGCCGTGGATGCCGACGGCGCCGAGCTGGCGACCAGCGCGGAGTGCCCCGGCGTCCACGGTGAGGGCACAGTGCAGGACGAGGCGGTCGTTTTCGGCTGCGAGAACGGTGCGCTCCTCTTCCACGACGGCGAGATCACGAAGCTGACCTCGCCGGACGAGTACGGCCGCATCGGCAACGCCTACGTGTCCGAGGACAGCCCGCTCGTGGTCATGGACTACAAGGACGACCCGGATGCCGAGGGCTCGCTGCTGACGAAGATCGCCCTGGTCGACACCGCAGCCCAGACCCTTGAGAAGGTCGAGCTTCCCGACGGCGTGAGCTACACCTTCCGCGGTGTGACGCGCACCGAGAGCGGAGATGCCGCGATGATCAGCTCGGACGGCAAGCTGCACGTGATCGACCCGGCGACGGGTGAGATCACGGCATCCCACGACGCGATCGAGGCCTGGGAGGGCCCGTCGGAGTGGCAGCAGCCGCACCCGGCGATCGCCGCCGACGGCGACGTCGTCTACGTCACGGATGCCGCGAACCGCACCATCGTCGCGATCGACGCGACCACGGGGGAGCAGGTCGCCGAGGGCGAGCTGCCGCAGACGCCCAACGAGATCGCGCTGGTCGGCTAGGCGGACGACAGCGGGGCTGCGGGCGGACACGATCCGCTCACAGCCCCGCTCCGGTCGCCCGTTCCGGTCGTCCCGGGATCAGCGGATGAGCCCCAGAGTCTCGGGCAGCCACATCGAGATCGCCGGCACGAACGCGACGATGAACAGTCCGACCACGAGCGCCCAGAAGAACGGCCACAGGCGGGCGATGACCTTCTCGAGTCGAACGTTGGCCACGCGTGATGCCACGAACAGGTTGTTGCCGATCGGCGGCGAGATGTTGCCGAGGCACATGTTGAACACCATCATCGCGCCGAAATGGATCGGGCTGACGCCCAACGCCGTCACGACCGGCAGGAAGATCGGCGTGAAGATCAGGATCGCCGGTGTCGGATCCATCACGGTTCCGGCCAGCAGCAGCCCGACCATGATGATCAGCAGCACGACCACGACGTTGTCGGTGAATCCGAGCAGACCCTCGGTGACCAACTGCGGGATGCGTGCGAAGGCGAGCACGTAGCCGAGGATGCCGGAGACGCCGATCAGCAGCATGATGATGCCCGTGACCTTCGCGGCCTCCAGGATGATCTTCGGCAGCTCGCGGATCGGGAGCGTGCGCTGCAGAAGACCGAGGACGAAGCAGTACAGCACAGCGATGACGGCCGACTCGGTCGCCGTGAAGATGCCGCTGAGGATGCCGCCGATGACGACGAAGATCTTATTCATCCATCCGAATCGACAGCATGGCAACCCGTTGCCATGCTTTGTCATGCGGGTGCGGCAACAGCCGGATCAGAACGCGGCCCCTTCGCTGAAGGCCGGTCTGCCCCCGTTCGGCCAGTCGTTCAGGGGGTTGGCGGGGCCGGTGGATGCCCGGGTGACGAGCCGTGCCGGCAGCAGGGCGGTTTTCAGCGGCCCGCCAGGCGAACTCCGCGGAATGCGCAACGTGCCATTCAGGTCATCGAGCAGCGTCTGCACCGCCACGGAGCCGAGCTGACGCAGCGGGGCGGCGACGGTGGTCAGCTGCGGGGTGCAGAAGTCGGCCCCGAAGATGTTGTCGAAGCCGACGACCGAGACATCCTCGGGAATGCGGATGCCGAGACTCTGGAGCCCGCGCATGAGGCCGATCGCCAGCAGGTCGTTGTAGGCGACGACGGCCGTGCTCGGGGTCGCGGCGAGCTCACCGGCCGCCGAGAGGCCGCCGGCCTGCGTAGGCGAGAACGGACCGATCCGGCGGGCACCGAGCCCGAGCTCGTGGCACGCCTCGCGCAGCGCCTGCCAACGGACGCCGTTCGCCCATGAGGCATCCGGGCCGGCGACATAGGTGATCCCGGTGTGCCCGAGAGCGCCGAGGTGCTCGACGGCACGGCGCATGCCGCGAGCGTTGTCGGTCGCGACGCTGGCGATGTCGCTCATCGAGCGGTTGAGCACCACTGTCGGTCGCTGCTTGGCGGCCACCCGGATCGATGAGTCCGACATGCGCGAGGTAGCGAGCATGACGCCCTCCACCATCGGCAGCACGCGGTCCAGGGCCTGCCGCTCGGCATCGACCGACTCCTGCACGTCGGCGACGAGCAGGGTGTAGCCGGCCTTGGTCGCGGTGTCCTCCGCGCCGCGCAGCAGCTCGAAGAAGAACGGGTTGGTGACGTCGGCGACGATGATCGCGAGCAGTGAGGTCTTACCGGTGGGGAGGGCTCTGGCCAGCGGGTTCGTCCGGTATCCCATCTCCGCCGCGACCTGCCGGATGCGTTCGGCGGTCTCGGCATTGACACGGCCGGGGCGTGAGAAGGCGCGCGAGACAGTCGACGGTGCGACGCCGGCGGCTTCTGCCACGTCGTAGATCGTCGGGCGCTCCTTGCGCGGCGGAGGGGATGCGGGCTCCTCTGGCATGTCGTGAGCATAGGTCAGGCGGGCAACAGGTGGCAACCGATTGCGGCTTTGTCGCCAGCACCCCTGAATAGGAGAGAACCACCCGGCGCAGTGCGCACGACGATGAGGATCCGCGTGAACGACGACGACATGCTCGCTGAGACCGAACTCGCCGAGGAGGAGCTCCGGCGACTGGGCCTCGGGTACGTGCACGTGCGCGCCTACGGAGAGCTGGCCTGCCTGGAGGCGCCGCGCGAGGAGATCTCGGCGATCACCGGCGAACCGCTGCGTGCCGAAGTCCTGCGTGCGGTGCGCGGCGCCGGCTTCGATCGCGTCGCCGTGCATCTCGACGCCGACTGATCCGTCGGCCTCGATCCCACGGCCACATATGGCAACCGGTTGACGCAGTTTGGGGTGATCTGAATCATGGAACCCATGCCAGCGCCGCTTGAACTCGATGACGACCGCCTCCTGCCCGTCGACCCCACAACCAGGGCTATTGCACGCGACCTCTACGCCGCCGTCGCCGAGTTGCCCATCATCTCCCCGCACGGACATGTCGACCCGGCGATGCTGCGCGACGACGCCCCGTTCTCCGATCCGGCCGAGCTGTTCATCACCAAGGACCACTACGTCACCCGCCTGCTGCATGCCGCAGGCGTCGATCTCGCCGCGGTCGGCGCAGGACGCACGACCGGTGCCGATCCCCGCGCGGTGTGGCGGGCGCTCGCCGAGAATTGGCATCTGTTCGCCGGCACGGCATCCGGCTATTGGCTCACCCACGAACTCGTCACCCTCTTCGGCATCGATGTCGAGCCGTCCGCGGAGACGGCCGACGCCATCTACGACACCATCGCCGCGCGCCTGGCCGAACCCGCTTACCGGCCGCGCGCCCTGTTCGATCAGTTCCGCATCGACGTGCTGGCGACCACCGATGATCCGATGGACGATCTCGCCGTGCACGCCGAGCTCGCCGCCGACGAGACGTTCCACGGCCGCGTGCTGCCGACCTTCCGCCCCGACGCGTACCTCGACCCGGCGGCTCCCGCCTTCCGCACGAATGTCGAGCGCCTCACGGCATCCAACGGCACTCCCGTCGACGATTTCGCCGGGTACCTGACCGCACTCGAGGCGCGCCGGGCCCACTTCATCGCGCACGGCGCGGTCTCGGCCGACCACGGTGTGGTCGAGCCGTACACGGTGGACCTTGCCGACGACGAGGCGGCCGCTCTGTACCGTCGTGCCGTCGCCGGGGATCTGGGTGCCGCCGGCATCCGTGCGTTCCGCGGCAACATGCTGCTGCGCATGGCGGGCATGAGCGCTCGCGACGGGCTGGTCATGACCATCCACCCCGGGGTTCACCGGAACCACTCCACGGCGACCTTTGACCGATTCGGCCCCGACACCGGGCACGACATTCCGCTGACGACGACGTACACGCAGAACCTCCGCCCCATGCTGGAGAAGCACGGGCTCGAGCGGGGATTGCAGATCGTGCTGTTCACCGTCGATGAGACCGTCTACTCGCGCGAGATCGCGCCGCTCGCCGGCTTCTACCCGAGCGTCTACATCGGTGTGCCGTGGTGGTTCCTGGATGCTCCCGATGCCGTGCTGCGCTTCCGCTCCGCCGTCACCGAGACGGCCGGCTTCTACCGCGGCTCGGGATTCATCGACGACACCCGCGCCTTCCTCTCCATCCCCGCACGGCACGACATGGCTCGCCGCCTGGACTCAGCTTTCCTCGCCCGTCTCGTCGGCGAGGGGCGCATCTCCCGGGCGCAGGCCGAGCGCATCGCCGTCGATCTCGTCACTACTGTTCCGAAGAAGGCCTTCAAGCTGTGAGCGCCGTCGTCACCACCGCGCTCGACCGCACCTCGGCGGCCGAGCGCACCGGTCGTTCCTTCGGCCGCGCACCGGTGCGGATCGCGCACCTCGGCCTCGGCGCCTTCCACCGCGCGCATCAGGCTTGGTACACAGATGCCGTCGACGAGGCGAATGAGTGGGGCATCCGTGCGTTCACCGGACGCAGCGCGACCGCGGCCGAAGAGCTTGCGGCACAGGACGGTCTGTACACCCTGATCGAGCGCTCCGGTGACGGCGACAGCCTCGCGATCATCGATGCGATCGTCGACGCCGTCGACGGCGCGCGCGTCGACATCCTCGCCGAGACGCTCGCCGCCCCCGAGACGGCGCTGCTCACGCTCACGATCACCGAGGCGGGATATGCGGTCGACGGTGAGGGTCGTCCCGACACGGGACTGGATGCCGTGGCATCCGATCTCGAATGGCTCAGCTCCCACCTCGCCGACGACGACCTCGATCTGTCGACAGGCCCGCAGACCGCGCTCGCCCGCCTGCTCACCGGACTCGAGGCGCGTCGCCGCGCAGATGTCGGACCCATCGCCGTGGTCTCGTGCGACAACCTGCCGGGCAACGGCGAACTCACGCGCACGGCCCTGACGTCGCTCGCAGAGCTCGCCGGCGCATCCGACACGCTCGCGTACGTGAACGCGCACGTGACTTTTCCGTCTACGTCCATCGACCGGATCACCCCGAAGACCACCGCCGCCGAGATCGTGCTGGTCCGGGAGCGGACGGGGTGGGAAGACAGCAGCCCCGTCGTGACCGAACCGTTCCACGACTGGGTGATCAGCGGAGAGTTCCCCGCCGGCCGCCCCGCCTGGGAAAACGCCGGCGCACGCTTCGTCGAGGACATCGACCCGTTCGAGCGCCGCAAGTTGTGGATGCTGAACGGCTCGCACTCCTTCCTCGCCTACGCCGGGGCCGCCCGCGGGCACGAGACGGTCGCGCAGGCGATCGGCGACCCGCAGATCCGCGCCTGGGTGAACGAGTGGTGGGATGAGGTCGCCCGCCACCTCACCGCGCCGCATCTCAGCATCGATGACTACCGCACCGCCCTGCTGGAGCGCTTCGACAACGCGCGCATCCAGCATCTGCTCGCGCAGATCGGCAAGGACGGAACCACGAAACTGCGCATGCGTATCCTCGACGTGCTGCTCGCCGAGCGCGCCGCCGGTCGCGACGGCGCCGCCGGCATCCGTGTGCTCGGTGCGTGGGTCTCCCGCGCGCTCGCCGATGCCCTCCCCGAAGACACCAACGGCCGGGCTGTGGCGGAAGCCGTCGCCCAGGGCGAGCACAGCATCCGTGCGCTTCTCACGCTCATCGACGAGCGTCTCGCCGAACCGGATATCGTCAAGGCTGTCACGCGTGCGGCCGCCGACTTCACTCACATCTGACACCATCGGAGGAATCATGATCATCGACAAGGCTGAAGTCATCGTCACCAGTCCGGGGCGGAACTTCGTCACCCTGAAGGTGACGACGGCGGAGGGGCACACGGGGCTCGGCGATGCGACCCTCAACGGCCGCGAATTGGCTGTGGTGGCGTACCTGACCGAGCACGTGGTCCCGCTGCTGATCGGAGCGGATGCGTCGCGGATCGAGGACACCTGGCAGTTCCTGTATCGCGGTGCGTACTGGCGGCGGGGCCCGGTGACGATGGCGGCGATCGCCGCGGTCGACATGGCACTGTGGGATATCAAGGGCAAGGCCGCGGGGATGCCGGTGTACCAGTTGCTGGGCGGCGCGTCCCGTCAGGGCCTGATGGCCTACGGACACGCCTCGGGCAAGGAGCTGCCCGAGCTGTTCGATTCGATCCGGTCGCACCAGGAGCAGGGCTACAAGGCGATCCGCGTGCAGACGGGGGTGCCGACGCTGAAGGCGATCTACGGCATCGCCGCGCAGGGCGCGGACGTCGGCGACGCCACGGTGCGGTACGACCACGAGCCGGCGCGTCGCGGTGCGAAGCCGGTCGAGGAGGACTGGGACACCCGCGCGTACCTCAACCACCTCCCCGGAGTGTTCGAGGCCGTGCGCAACGAGTTCGGCCCCGACATCCCGTTACTGCATGACGGGCACCACCGGATGACGCCGATCCAGGCGGCGCGGCTGGGCAAGGATCTCGAGCCGTATGACCTGTTCTGGCTCGAGGACTGCACCCCGGCCGAGAACCAGGAAGCTCTGCATCTGGTGCGTCAGCACACCACCACGCCGTTGGCGATCGGCGAGATCTTCAACACGGTGTGGGATTTCAAGGACATCATCCGTGACCAGTTGATCGACTACGTGCGCGGTGCGGTCACGCACATGGGCGGCATCAGCCCGTTGAAGAAGACCCTCGACTATGCGGCGATGTATCAGATCAAGTCCGGCATGCACGGGCCGACCGACATCTCCCCGGTCGGGATGGCCGCCGCGATGCACCTGGGAATGAGCATCCACAACTTCGGCATCCAGGAGTACATGAAGCACTCCGAGAAGACCGATCAGGTCTTCCGCCAGTCCTTCACCTGGACCGACGGGTACCTGCACCCTGGCAACGAGCCCGGCCTCGGCGTCGAACTCGACGTCGACGAGGCGGGCAAGTACCCGTACGAGCAGGCCTACCTGCCGTACAACCGCCTCCTCGACGGAACGGTCCACGACTGGTGAATGAGAACGCCCCGCTGATCTGCGTCATGGGGGTGTCGGCGTCGGGCAAGTCCACCGTCGGCATCGCCCTCGCCGAGAGGCTGGGCGTGCCGTTCACAGATGCCGACAGCCTGCACTCCGATGCCAATCGGGCGAAGATGAACGCCGGCACCGCGCTGACCGATGACGACCGCTGGCCGTGGCTCGACGCGGTCGGCGAGCGGTTCGGCGCGGCATCCGGAACAGGACTCGTGATGGCGTGCAGCGCGCTGCGGCGGGTGTACCGCGATCGGATTCGCGCGTCAGCGCCCGGAGTTGTGTTCGTGCACCTGACCGGGTCGCCGGAGCTTTTGGCTTCGCGCGCCGGCGCGCGCACCGATCATTTCATGCCGGCGTCGTTGCTCGACTCGCAGATCGCGACGCTCGAAGCGCTCGGCGATGACGAAGCCGGCATCGATGTGACCGTCGACCGGGCGCCGGACGTGCTCGTCGACGAGATCGTGGCGCGGCTCCGGTCGGCTTCGTCTCGCTGACGCTCGCTCAGCCCGTTTCGTCTCGCTGCGCTCGCTCAACGACCCGCTGCGGCTCGCTCAGCGCGTGGTGCGGGTCGTTGAGCGGAGCCCGGAGGGCGCAGACGAAACGCGTTGAGCGAGCGGAGCGAGACGAAACGTCCCCGGCCCACCCCGCCTCACGCGAGTGCGAGCACGCTGTCGTAGGCGTCTTCGGTGAGCGCAGGGCCGGTGCCGCCGAAGATGCGTGAGATCCCCGGCGCCGTCGACCAGGCCGGCCACCCTGGATCGCCGTCCATAATGAAGCGCACCGCGGCGCCGTGCATCTCGCCCGCCAGCTTCTGCGGCGGGTTCTCCCCGGCAAGAGACGCGACCTTCTCCCGGTCGAGTCCGTCGAACCAGAACGGTACGTCGAGGCAGTGGCATGCCCACCCCTTGGTGGGCGATACCCACGAGAACCGGTAGGTCCAGGTCGCGGCATCCGCCTTCGTCCTCGCCTCGGCGACGCGCGGGACGAGCACGCGGAAGACGTGATCGCTGATGAAGCGCCCGACCATCGCGACGCCGCCCCTCTGGCGCTGCGCGTCGTTGGATGCGAGGTAGGCCCGCCGGATCGCACGGCCGCGCAGGAACGGCAGGAGCAGGATGCCGGCCGGAATCCACCGGAGCCATCTGCCCTCGCGCTCGGCGACCATTGTGAACTCGTCGTCCGTCGCGCCGAGCAGCAGCGGTTTGTCGGCGCCGACGCCGGTGGCGAGCGCGTCGATGGTCGGCCGCTCGATCAGTTCGCCGTCGACGGTCGGACCCCACGGCAGGCCGTCGGTGAGCAGGTCGAGGACCATGCCGATGCCTTTGCGGGGCGTGGCCGCCTGCGGTTGCAGTTGGCGGATGCGGCGTTCGGTGAGACTGCGGTACCCGGTGATGTCGGGTGTGACTCCGCCGAGCTCGGCGAGCCGTTCCGCACGTCGCCGGGCGGTCTCCAGCGGAACGTCGGCGACGGCGCCCGAGAATGAGAGCGCCTGGTGGAAGAGGTGCTGTGCCTGCGGCATCCCGAGCAGCGTCAGTACGGCCCCGCCGCCGGCGGACTGGCCGCCGATCGTGACGCGGGAGGGGTCGCCGCCGAAGGAGGCGATGTTCTGCTGCACCCATTCGAGGGCGGTGATCCAGTCGCGCACGCCACGATTGGCGGGCGCCCCCTCGATGTGCCCGAACCCGTCGAAGCCGATCCGGTACGAGATCGAGACGGTCACGACGCCGTCGCGGTTGAATCGCGCGCCGTCGTACCAGGGGCTCGCGGGTGACCCTTCGGTGTAGCCGCCACCGTGGATCCAGACGAGCACGGGGAGCGCGCCGTCGAGGTCGGGGGTGAACACGTTGACGTTCAGCGTGCTGGTGCCGGGGATCGCCGGTTCGGGGATCAGGTTGTCGACGCCGGTGATCCGCAGCGGTGTGGCGCCGTACTGCGTGGCATCCAAGGGATCGGTCCACGGATCGGGCGGGACGGGCGCGGCGAAGCGCAGGTCACCCGTCGGCGGTTTCGCGAACGGGATGCCGAGGAACGCCGCGGATGCTGCGGGTGTGCCGTGATCGCGCCAGACACCGCGCACCGGGCCGGATGCCGTGGTGACGATCGGGGACTCGGCCACGCGTACTCCTCAGCCCGCGCTGCGGCGGGCGTCCCAACCCGTGCGCACCATCTCGTCGACGG
>NZ_JBQDVP010000068.1:0-10557 GCF_052102115.1 Microbacterium sp. | reverse complement strand
CGCGTTTCGTCTCGCTCCGCTCGCTCAACGACCCGCATCAGGAACCCCGCGGAGGAGGGACCGGGCGTTGAGCGGGGGAGGGACCCCGGTCGTTGAGCGGAGGCGCGCAGCGCCGCAGCCGAAACGGCTTGAGCGAGCCGGAGGCGAGTCGAAAGCGCGCCATCCCCCGCGACTACAGTGGATCTGCCCCCATTCGGGGGCGTTCCCACCCCTGGAGTCCGCATGGCAACCGTCGACGACCGCGCCCGCTACCGGCCGAATCCGTCCGTCCTCACCGCCCTGAAGTCGCCGCGGCTGTTGACGCGTGAGGTCCTCGCCGGACTCGTCGTCGGGTTGGCGCTCATTCCCGAGGCGATCGCGTTCTCGATCATCGCCGGTGTCGACCCGAAGGTCGGGCTCTTCTCGGCGTTCGTGATGGCGGTGTCGATCGCGTTCGTCGGTGGCCGCCCCGCGATGATCAGCGCCGCGACAGGGGCCGTGGCCCTCGTGATTGCCCCGGTCATGCGCGAGCACGGCATGGACTACTTCATCGCCACCGTCATCCTCGCCGGTGTCTTCCAGGTGCTCCTCGCCGTCCTCGGCGTCGCAAAGCTCATGCGCTTCATCCCGCGCAGCGTCATGGTCGGCTTTGTCAACGCCCTCGCGATCCTCGTGTTCATGGCCCAGTTGCCCCACCTGATCGACGTGCCGTGGCTGGTGTATCCGCTGGTCGCCGGTGGCCTGATCATCATGGTGCTGATGCCGCGCCTGACGAAGGTCGTGCCGGCCCCGCTGGTCTCGATCATCCTCGTCACCGCCGTCGTCGTCGTGTTCGCGCTCGATGTGCCGACCGTAGGGGATGAGGGCGAGCTGCCGCGCAGCCTTCCCGAGCTCTTCCTGCCGAGCATCCCGCTCACCTGGGAGACCTTCACGATCATCGCCCCGTTCTCGCTGGGGATGGCGCTGGTGGGACTGCTCGAGTCGCTGATGACCGCGAAGCTCGTCGACGAGATCACCGACACCCACTCGCACAAGACCCGCGAGGCGTGGGGCCAGGGCGTCGCGAACATGGTCTCGGGCTTCCTCGGCGGCATGGGCGGCTGCGCGATGATCGGCCAGACCATGATCAACGTCAAGGTCTCGGGCGCCCGCACGCGCATCTCGACGTTCTGCGCCGGAGTGTTCCTGCTCGTGCTCGTCGTCACCCTGGGCGACGTCGTCGCGATCATCCCGATGGCGGCACTGGTCGCCGTGATGATCATGGTGTGCGTCGCGACGTTCGACTGGCACAGCATCCGCCCGTCGACGCTGCGGCGCATGCCGAAGAGCGAGACGTTCGTCATGATCTCGACCGTCGCGCTCGTCGTGATCACCTCGAACCTGGCGATCGGCGTCGTGGTCGGGGTGATCGTGGCATCCGTTCTGTTCGTCCGGCGCGTGTCGCACTTCGCGACCGTCACGAGGACGGTGTCGGCGGATGCTGCCCACTACACGGTCGACGGCGAGCTGTTCTTCGCCTCCAGCAACGACCTCACCACGCAGTTCGAGTATGCCGATGACCCCGAACGCGTGGTGATCGATCTGTCGCGCTCGCACATCTGGGATGCCTCGACCGTCGCTGCGCTCGACACGATCGAGACGAAGTACGCCCAGCACGGCAAGACCGTCGAGCTTCGCGGGCTCAACGATGCCAGTGGTGTGCTCCACGGGCGGCTCAGCGGCGGCTTTCCACCCGCGTGAGCGCCTCCGCTCGCGGAAGGCTCACGGCGCGGCAGGGGGAGGCAGCAGTTCCGTGACGAGCTGTTCGATCCGCGCGCGAATGTCGTCTCTGATCGACCGGACGGCATCGAGGTCTTGTCCGGCCGGGTCGTCGAGCTCCCAGTCCTCGTAGCGTTTGCCGGGGAAGATCGGGCAGGCGTCACCGCACCCCATCGTGATGACGACATCGGATGCCTGCACAGCATCGGTCGTCAGCAGTTTCGGCTGCTGAGCGGCGATGTCGATGCTGAGCTCGGCCATGGCAGCCGTCGCGATCGGATTGATCCGTTCCGCCGGTATCGAGCCAGCAGAACGCACCTCGATGCGGTCGCCGGCGATGCTGCGGAGGAACGCGGCGGCCATCTGCGAACGCCCGGCGTTGTGTACGCAGACGAAGAGCACGGAGGGTGTCAAGGTGCAACGCTACCCTCAGCGTCCGCCGATCTCCGGTATCGCCGATTACGGGCGCTGAGCAGAATCGATGCGACGACCGCCGCGACGACGGATGCCGTGAGAATCGCGACCTTGGCGTGGTCGTGCGCCTCGCTCCCTGCGGCGAAGCTCAGCTCGGCGACCAGCAGCGACACCGTGAAGCCGATGCCGGCGAGGATGCCGACGCCGGCGATATCCACCCAGCGCAGCGCCGGGTCGAGGTCGATCCGGCGGATGCGCGTGACGAGCCACGTGGCCACGGTGATGCCGAGCGGCTTGCCGACCACGAGAGCCAGCACGATGCCGATCACGATCGGGTCGGAGAACGCCGAGACGAAGCCCTCCGCACCGCCGACGGCGACGCCGGCCGAAAAGAATGCGAACACCGGAACAGCGAAGCCCGCCGACAGCGGACGGAACCGGTGCTCGAACACCTCGGCGAGCCCCGGCCCGGCATCCGGTCCGCGATCGGCTTTCTTGTGCAGCACCGGGATCGTGAAGCCGAGCAGCACGCCAGCGATCGTGGCATGGATGCCGGAGGCGTGCAGCAGCGCCCACGCGATGACGCCGAGCGGCAGCAGGATGAGCCATGCCGCCGTGGGACGCAAGTGGAAGAAACGCCGGGACAGCTGGGCGACGAGGCCGTAGAGCGCGATCATGACGAGGGCGAGCAGCAGTGGCACGACCTCGACCGTCTCGGTGTAGAACAGCGCGATGATGCCGATGGCGATGAGGTCGTCGACCACGGCGAGGGTGAGCAGGAAGATCCGCAGTGCGCTCGGCAGATGCGAGCCGATCACGGCCAGCACGGCGACCGCGAACGCGATGTCCGTGGCCGTCGGGATCGCCCATCCCTGCGACGCCTCGGCTGATCCCGCAACGACGACCAGGTAGATGACGGCCGGTACGGCGACGCCTCCGACGGCGGCGACGATGGGCACGATTGCGGTGCTGAACCGGCGCAGATCACCGCTGACGAACTCGCGCTTGAGCTCGAGGCCGACGAGGAAGAAGAAGATCGCCAGCAGCCCGTCGGCGGCCCACGCGCCGATGCTCAGACGCAGGTGCCACGGCTCGTAGCCGATCTCGAAGTCTCTGATCGCGAAGTAGCCGTCCGCCCAGGGCGAGTTCGCCCAGACCAGCGCCACGACGGCGAGGGCGACCAGCAGGATGCCGCCGACCGTCTCCTTGCGGAGCAGCTCGCCGATGCGGACGGATTCTGCGGCGGACGCGGAGGGGAAGATACTGCGGATACGGGGAGGGGAAGGCGACATGGGCGTCTTTCGGGTCGACGGTGCGTGACGTCGACCAGGCTTCCCGACACTCCGCAACCAATTCTACCGGGTGATTCGCACTCTCAACTGGTCACCCGGCCGGTCTCGTACGCCCACATCGCGGCCTCGACGCGGTTGCGGACGCCGATCTTCATGAGGATCGCACCGATGTGCGTCTTGACGGTGCCGAGTGAGAGGAACAACTTCGCGCCGATCTCGACGTTCGTGAGGCCCGCCGCCAGCAGGGACAGCACCTCTTCCTCTCGGGCGGTCAGCGGTTCGGCGGCAGGGCGGGAGGCGACGGCGGACGGAGCGAACGCGGCGAGCAGGCGGGTGGTGATGCGCGGCGAGATGAGCGCGTCGCCGGCCGCGGCGGCCCGCACGGCCTCGGCGATCAGCACGGGACCGGCATCCTTCAGTAGGAACCCTCTGGCACCGGCGCGCAGCGCGCCGTACACGTACTCGTCGAGGTCGAACGTCGTGATGATCACCACCGGGAGCGGGTCGGCGACGCCCGTGCCCGCGAGGAGTTCGGTGGCCTGGATGCCGTCGAGCTCCGGCATCCGGATGTCGAGGAGTGCGACGTCGGGGTTCGTTCGTCGCGCGAGCGCGACCGCTTCGGCGCCGTCGGCGGCCTCGGCAATCACCTCGATGTCGGGGGCGGCGTCGAGCAGCAGTCGCAGCCCGGTGCGCACGGGCTCCTGGTCGTCGGCGATGAGGACGCGGATCATCGGGATCCTCGCAGCGGGATCGTGGCGCGCAGCATCCATCCGCCCTCGGGTCGGGGGCCGGCATCGACCGTGCCGCCGAGCAGTTCGGCTCGCTCAGCCATTCCGCGCAAGCCGTGCCCACCGGTGTTCGCGGATGCTGTCGGCTGCCCGTCGTCGATGACCGTGAGGTGTGCGGATGCGGCATCCAGCGTCACGCTCACGTCGATCGTCGTCACGGCGCGCGCGTGCCGACGGGCGTTCGTCACCGCCTCCTGCGCGATGCGGAACAGCGTCGTCGCCACGATGCTCGGCACGGATGCCGGGGCGCGCACGGTCACCGCGACGACGGGCGGCCCGTTCGTCGCGAGCGCTTCGACCTCGGCGAGCCCGGGCGAGGGCGAGTAGTCGGCCGGGCCGCGCAGCACGCCGACCAGGGAGCGCATATCGTCCATCACGGCCGAGGCCTCGCGCTCGATCACCTCGAGCGACTCGCTCACGCGGGCGATGTCAGCCGGAGCCATGCGCGCGACCTGCGCACGAATCACGATCGCCGACGCGTGGTGAGCGACGGTGTCGTGCAGGTCTCGGGCCAGGGCTTCGCGTTCCTGGGCGCGGATCGCGGCGAACTCGCGGGAGAGGGACGCCACCCGCTCACGTCGCAGCGCGCCGATGAGTGCCGCGCCGCCGACGAACGCCACACCGGCGACGGCGCCCGCGATGCCTTCGCCCGTGAACAGGGTCACTCCGCTCAGCGCGATCGAAATCACCAGCCCGGCCGCGAGGACGATGCCGCCGATGGTCCGCTCGCGTGCCGTGCCCCAGCGGAAGAGCGCATAGGGCGCGGCGAGCAGGGCGAACATCGTGACCAGGCCGCCGCTCGGGATGCCGTTGAGAACCTGCGTGATCTCGAATCCGGCGGAGATCACCGTGGTCGCGGCGACGACGAGCAGCGGGCGGATGCGCCGCCACGGCAGGGTCGACAGGGCGGCGATCGTCACGAGGGCCGTCGCCAGGCGCCACGACAGGTCAGTGCGCAGGGCCGCCTCGAGGATGGTCGCCGCGATCAGCACGATCACCAGCACGATGTCGCGCGGCTTCGGGCCCGCCGGGCGCACATCGAACCGGGAGAGTCGCTCCGCATCGCGTGAGGTCGGCACGGTGTTCATGCTACTGATGGCGCTACGCCGCGACAGCGACGACGACGGGGCTCTTGCGCAGGATCGTGCGACGGATGATGATCTCGGCGACGACGATGTTGATCAGCCATCCGGCATCCATCTGCACGACCCGCCAGAACTCGCTGGGTGTGCCGAACAGGATCGCGAACGGCGCAGACGTGAGCACCTGCGTACCGGCGCCCATAGCCAGCGCGTACGCGCGGATCATCCACGCGGCGTGATGGGGGATGTCGCGGCGCGCGACCGCCACCAGGGCGAGAACGATGGATGCCGCCATCAGCACGCCGACCAGATACCGCGAGATCTGCAGCGCGAGCCCGTCGACGGGCGGCACGTCATAGAACGCCGTCATCCACAGTCCGCTCAGCGCGACGATGAGCCCGGCCGGAACGAGAAGGTACCGCCCGGCGAACCGATGCCACCCGATGTGCCGTCGCCGGAGCCCCGGCAGGAACTGGAACGCACCGACCAGCGAGTACACCAGCGCGCCGACGATGTGCAGAATCACCGGGAGCGGCATCTCGATAAAGCGGGCGTTCTCCGGTGTGACCGGTGCGTCGGTGGCGATCTCGCCGACGCGCACGGCACCGGCGAGCGAGGGGATGAGGGCGAGCACGATGAGGCCAGCGGCGATGAGCCATTCACGACGGGTGTTCTTCATGGTTCGATGCTCGCCGGTGAAGCGGGGTGCGCACATCGGCCACATGGCCGGTTCGGTCGGGTCACCCCTCCTGAACGCGGGCGGTGGTGCCGCGCACGATCAGCTCGAACGGCAGCGCGCCGGGCGCGGATTCGTCTTCGGCGCCCTCGAGCTTCGCGAGCACAGCATCCGCTGCCCGCTCACCCTGTGCGAGCGGGAACTGGTCGACGGTCGTCAGGCGGAAGAAGGCGCCGAGCTCATGGCCGTCGATGCCGACGACGGACAGATCCTCCGGTACGCGGTATCCCAGGTCGCGGGCGGCGACCACGGCGCCGATGGCCATCTCGTCGGATGCGGCGAACACCGCTGTCGGGCGTGGGCCTGGCCGCCCGAGCAGCTGCTTCGCCGCGCGATAGCCGCCGTCGACGGTGAAGTCCGCGGGCTCCAGATGGGCGGGCTTGAGGGGAATGCCGGCATCCGCCAGCGCCTCCTCGAAGCCGATGCGTCGGTTGGTGGGGATGTGGAAGTCGATGTCGAACTCCGGATTCGCGCCGATGTGCGCGATCTCGGTGTGACCGAGCCCGAGCAGATGCTCAGTGGCGAGCCGGGCGAGCGCGACGTCGTCCATCGAGAGGGTGTCGAGCTTCGGATTGGGCCCGCCGATCGCGATCACCGGGAGATCGAGCGCCAGCAGCTGCGCGGTCTCGGCCTCATCGAGCTCGATCGCCACCGCGATCACGGCATCCACGCGCTGCCGGCGCAGCGCCGTCTCGAATACGTCCTTGCGGACATCCTCGTCGGCGGTGATGTTGTACAGCGTGATGTCGTAGCCGCGGCGCATCAGGGCGCTGGATACACCCGAGAGCACCGTGCTGAAGAACCAGCGATCCAGGAACGGCACGATCACGCCGATGTTGCGGGTGCGTCCTGAGGCCAGGCTGGATGCTCGGGACGAGACGACATAGCCGAGCTCCTGCGCGGCCAGACGCACCTTCTCACGGGACGCCTCCGAGGCATAACCGCGACCGCTGAGGGCGCGCGAGACCGTGGCTGTGGACAGCCCGGCTCTGCGCGCGACCTCATCGATGCTGACCATGCGGCGGTGTCAGCCCCGGGTGGTGGATCGTGTGTACCAGGCGGCGTGATCGGTCGGCACCGCGGTGCCCGCGAACGGCTGGCTCTGCACGACGAATGTGACGTCATCGCCGAGGTCCAGCGGCTCGTCGCCCAGGTTTACGGCCACGTGCAGGTCGCCGCGGCGGAATGCCACGGTCTGCTCGCCGAGGTCTTCCCAGACCAGCGAACCGACGCCGAGCTCGCGCTCGCGGCGCAGGCGCAGCAGCTCCTTGTACAGGTTCAGAGTGGATTCGGCATCCGTCTCTTCGGCGTCGCGAGCGAACCGCGCCCACTCGTCCGGCTGCGGCAGCCAGGCATCGCCGGTGGAGTTGAAGCCGTAGGCCGGAGCATCCGCCTCCCACGGGATCGGCACGCGGCATCCGTCACGGCCGTAACGCTCGCCGCCCGTGCGGAACCAGGTCGGGTCCTGACGGAACTCGTCGGGGATCTCCATCGCCTCCGGCAGACCCAGCTCCTCGCCCTGGTACAGGTACGACGATCCGGGAAGCGCGAGCATGATGGTGGTCGCGGCGCGGGCTCGCGAGAGGCCGATCGCCTGATCCGGCTTGCCGGCCGACTTTGGTCCGATGCCCTCGCCCTGAGCGTTCTCGGCGGTGAGCGCGAGACGCGAAGCATGACGGACGACATCATGGTTCGAGAGCACCCAGGTGCTGGGAGCGCCGACCGCGCCGAACTCGTCGAGTGATTCACGAATGACGTCGCGGATGCGCGCAGCATCCCACGCGGTCATCATGTACGGGAAGTTGAACGTCTGGTGCATCTCGTCCTGGCGAACCCACAGCGCCGTCTTCTTCAGGGTCGGCAGCCAGGCCTCTCCGCAGAGCGCACGGTCGCCGTCGTACTCGGCGAGAACTTCATGCCAATCGCGGTATATGTCGTGCACGCCGTCCTGACCCCAGTAGGGCACGTTCTCCTCGCCGCCGCCCATGGAGTCGGCATCTGCCACCGGGGCGTAGTCGGGAAGACCCGCCTCCTTGACCATGCCGTGCGCCACGTCGACGCGGAAGCCGTCGACCCCGCGGTCGAGCCAGAAGCGCAGGACGGAGCGGAACTCTTCGCGCACCTCTTCGTTGGTCCAGTCGAAGTCGGGCTGGGTGGGGTCGAAGATGTGCAGGTACCACTGGCCCGGAGTGCCGTCAGCCTCGACGATGCGCTCCCACATGCCGCCGCCGAACACGCTCTCCCAGTTGTTCGGGGGCAGCTCGCCGTTCTCGCCGCGGCCGTCGCGGAACACGTAGCGGGCCCGCTCGCGGCTGCCAGGGGCGGCCTTCAGGGCCTCTTGGAACCAGACGTGCTGGTCGGAGGAGTGGTTCGGCACGAGATCGACGATGACGCGGATGTCGCGGGCATGAGCCTGTGCGAGCATCTCGTCGAAGTCGGCGAGGGTGCCGAAGATCGGGTCGACGTCGCGGTAGTCGGCGACGTCGTAGCCGGCATCTTTCTGGGGGCTCGTCATGAATGGGCTCAGCCAGATCGCGTCGATGCCGAGCTGCTGCAGCGAGTCCATACGGCTGGTGATGCCGGGCAGGTCGCCGATGCCGTCGCCGGACGCGTCGGCGAACGAGCGCGGATAGATCTGGTAGATGACGGCGCTGCGCCACCACTCGGAACCGGGGGCTGCGAACTGTTCGAGCTCTGTCATGCGCCCGAGCCTACTGCAAACGCTTACAGACGCGCTAGGTCGCCGATCGAATCGGTTCGGCGGTGGAGGTGCGCTCAGCCGCCGATCACGACATTCACGGGGGCTTCGCCGCGCAGCATCCGTTCGATCTGCTTGCGGACGAGACGCGCGATGCGCGGGTTCATCGCGGTGGATGCTCCGCCGACGTGCGGCGCGATGAGCACGCCGTCGGTCTTCCAGAGCGGATGCTGCGGTGGCAGCGGCTCGGGGTCGACAACATCCAGTGCGGCACGGATGCGCCCCTGCTGGCGCACGAGCGCGTCGCTGTCGACGAGTGTGCCGCGGCCGACGTTGACCAGCAACGCACCGTCGGCCATGCGGTCGAGCATCGCGTCGTCGAACAGATGGTGGGTGGCGCCTCCGCCCGGAAGGGCGAGGACCACGATCTCGGCGTCGGGCAGAAGGGCGGGCAGGTCGTCGATGGCGTGCACCTGCACGCGGCCGAGTCGCTCATGCCACACGGGCCGTGCGGTGCGGGCGACGACCGTGAGGTCGATCTCGAACGGCTCGAGGCGCAGCGCGATCGCCTCGCCGACGCCGCCGAAACCGACGAGCAGCACCTTGCGATCGGCCAGGCTCTCGGCGAACACCGGCGACCACGCGCCGTGCTGCTGGGCAAGCACAAAACGGGGGAACTGCCGCTGCGCGGCCAGCGTCAGCGCGAGGGCGAGCTCGGCCGTGGATGCCTCGTGTACGCTCGCGCCGTTGGCGAAAGGGATGCCGGCTGGCAGGTGCTGCTCGGCGCCCTCGTACCCGATCGACTGGCTCTGCACGAGCCCGACGTCGAGGCCCTCCAGCGCGCTGAGCACCTTCACGCCACCCATGTACGGCGGCACGGCCAGGTCGATCCGCTCGCGCGGGGCAGGGATCTGCATGTCCCAGATCTCGAGTTCCACGCCTTCGGGAAGCGGGCCGATGCCCTCGGCGAGGCGGGTGCTGGGAACGGTGACGAAGAGGCTCACACGACGAGCCTATCGACTGCATCCGTCGCTGGAGAGTACGCTCGGCGTCAACCCACCGAGGAGGAACCATGGTTCCCGAGATCAACTACTGGGCGGTGCTGCTCGCGATGCTCTCGAGCATGATCGTTGGCTCGATCTGGTACACCCCGAAGGTGTTCGGCACGCGCTGGGCGCGGCTCGCCAAGGTCGACATGACCGGGTCCGCGAGGAGTGCGGTCTGGCCGATCATCACGACGGTCATCGTCAGCTTCATCACCGCGTGGGTGCTCGCCGGAGCATCCGCCATCGCCTGGCACTTCTATGAAGGGTCGTTCTTCATAGGCACGGTCGTGACGGCGATCCTGCTGTGGGCGGGGTTCACCGCGGCGCGCTTCATCACGCACGACGCCTTCGAGGGGCGCCCGACGTCGCTCACGGTCATGAACATCGCCCACGAGATCGTCACGGTCGTCGTGATGGCCGTGATCATCGGGGTGTGGCCTCCGGCCGGGACGGTCTGAGGCGCGTGCCTTCTCAGCGGATATTCGCAGTGATCGCAGCCAGGTGCGCCGTTGCGTCCTCCCTAGTCGAAGGGCGGCCGGTGACGCCGGGACGTTGCTGCCAGGGCAGCGGGCCATCCGGATGCCGATACTCCACCCCGGCCGCATCGAGACGGGCGATATGCTCGGCCAGCCGAGGCTGGAATTCTGTGAAGTCGCGGACGCCGCTCGTCCATAACGCTTCCGCGATTGCACACAGGCGCGGGAACGCTGCGTAGTCGATGCCGCGTGAGGAGTCGATGTGCTCTGTCCAAAGGTTGGCCTGCC
>NZ_JBQDVP010000067.1:0-10661 GCF_052102115.1 Microbacterium sp. | reverse complement strand
CGAGCCCCGAGTCAGGATTGAACTGACGACCCCTTCCTTACCATGGAAGTGCTCTGCCACTGAGCTATCGGGGCGCTGTCACCCGCGAAGGCAACCACACGAGAATACCATCACTTCGGCCTTCTCACGAAACCGGGGAGACCCCGTCGTTCCGGCCGGCGTTCTCGTTCAACCAGGGCAGCGGGTCGATCGTCGAACCGTCCACGATCAACTCGAAATGCATGTGCGCGCCGTACGAACGACCGGTGTCGCCGACCTTGCCGACGATGTCGCCCACCTTGACGGTGTCGCCCGTCTGAACCTCGAGAGACCCGTACTGCATGTGCGAGTAGTGGCTGGTGATCAGCTTGCCGTCGACCATGTGATCGATGTAGACGGTGACGCCGTAGTTGCCACCGGACTCGGTCGCGGTGCGGACCTTGCCATCGGCGATGGCCTGCACGGGAGCGCCAGCGCCCGGGAGCAGATCGAGGCCCTCGTGAAGCCTTCCGTCGCGCATCCCGTAGCCGTAGCTCATCGAGACACCGACGATGAACGGCCACTGGATGGCGGCCTCCGGGTCGTTCGTGAAGACATCGCCCGAGTAGGAGATGCCCTGCTGCGTGGCGAGGTCGATCAGCGATGCCGCTGAGAAACCCTCGGCACGCTGAATCTCGTCATTCTGCACATCGGACGACGCCACGTACGCCTGGATCTCCTCGTCCGACACTGACGAGGACGACTCCTTGGATGCTGCGACCAGCGACATCGACGTCTGTGCGCTCTCGCCCTGTGCCACGGCGACAGCCTCGGCGGGAAGCGTCATGGATACCGCGATCAGACCGGCGATCCCCATCACACCCACCGTCGCCCCGGCGGCGACGAACTTGCCGCGCGCTCGACGGCGGCGAGCCGGAACGTGCACGGCTGCTTTCGGAAGCTGCCTCACCGTGCTCGCCTTGTCGACACCGGGAACCGACGGTGCGGCGGGGACGAACGAGAAGGCTCGGGAGGCTGCGTCGAACGCGTCGGCGGCGTCATCAGCGGACTCAGTGGATGCCGGAGCAGTGGATGCCGGAGCATCGGACGCCGCTTCAGCAACGGGCTGCGACTCGGCGGGCTGCTCCGCGATGCCCTCATCCGCCGGCATGACCGCGACACGGGAAGAACGGCGTGTGACGCGCTGCGTCTCCGCCGGCTCTGCGACCGCTTCGACGATGATCTCGGTGGCGGCGACGACCGTGGTCGCCATATCTGCGACGACGGAGTCCGACACGATCTCGATGTCTCCGGGTGCGGCATCCGCCTCGGGAATCACGGTCTCCGCTGCCCTGCGCTGACGGTCACGCAGCGCGCGACGCGAGAGCGCGGCGGCAGGAACGTCGGCGGGTGCCGCTGGAGAGGTCTCTTCGAGGTTCACCGAGGTCGCGGAATCCGCAGTCTGGGAACGGCTGGAGCGGCGCTTCGGCGCGGGCTCAGCCATAGGGGAGTCGAAGGGCAAAACAGTCTCTCGGGTAACTGGGGGGACAACTTCGGGGGGACCAACGTATTCGGGTTACGAAGGTAACGAACAGATAAACCTTACCCTGCACGTCCTGGGAATGCCATGCACGGCACCCGCTAAATCTCTTTGTGCAAAACTTCTGAAAGCCGTTCGTGCAGTGCCGGTCCGGCGGCGATGATCATCGGTCGGTCGGATGCCGTGTCCACCCGACTCACGACCCCACCGGCCTCGCGCACGAGCAGGCCACCCGCCGCGAAGTCCCAGGGCGCCAGACCCCGTTCGAAGTAGCCATCGAGCCGCCCCGCGGCGACATAGGCGAGATCCAGCGCTGCCGCTCCCATGCGACGAAGGTCGCGCGCGAGAGGCATCACCCTGCGCACGGTCGCGAGGTCGCCGTCGTGCGTCGCGGGGTCGTACCCGAACCCGGTCGCCAGGAGCGCGCCGGCCGGATTCTCTGCGGTGACGGCCAGTCGCTGATCGCCGAGCCACGCTCCCCCGCCGCGCGCGGCGGTGAACAGCTCGTCGAGCGCAGGCGCATACACGGCGGCGGCGAGCGCCTCGTCGACCTCGCCCTGCACGGCGGCGATGCTCACGTTGTACGACGGGATGCCGTAGGCGTAGTTCACGGTGCCATCGATCGGGTCGACCACCCAGGTGATCCCCGTCGAGCTCTGCGCTGCTTCGGACTCCTCGCCGAGGAAGCCGTCGCCGGGGCGTTCGGCATCCAGCCGGGAGCGGATGAGCGCCTCGACCTCGCGGTCGGCCTCGGTGACGATGTCGGCGAGCGTCGTCTTGGTCGCGGCGAGAGCGACGCCCGCGGCACGGCGCTCCCGCGCGAGCGCGCCCGCCTCACGGGCGATGTCGACGGCGAGCTCCTGGAGCTGCACGGCGATGGGAAGATCCACGGTCATCGCCGCGGTGCCGGAGGCGGCGGCGGGAAGGCTCCGGGGGCAGGAGGTTCCGTCGACGGTTGCTCGGGCCGCGGAGGCACCGGCGGCTGCTCGGGCTGCGGGGGTACCGGCGGCTGTTCCGGCACGGCCGGCGCGGCCGCGGGAGCCTCCCACGTCGGCGCTTGACCGGCGATGCCGTCGGGGGCGGCGGGAGCGCCCGCGGGCGGTACGGGGTATCCGTCCGGTCCGATCGGAGCGTCCGGAGAGGAGACGAAGTCCGGCACGGCAGGGGCCTGCTCCGGCACGGCCGGGGTCTGTTCCGGCCACGCATGCTCAGCAGGCGCCTGCTGATACGCCGGCGCCTGCTGCGCGGTCGGATACCCCGTGTAGTAGGCGTTCCAGTCGGGCGATCCGTCGGGCAGGATCGGCAGCGGGGTGACGCCGTCGGCGTACACCGGCCACTGCTGCTGACCTGCCGGTGCTCCGATCGCTGCGACAGCATACGGTGCTGCGGCCGGTTCGTTCCGTTTCTTCGGGGCGAACAAGGCATTCAGCAGCGGGATGAGCGTTGTTCCCACCGCCGTGAGGATCGCGAGCGCGACGACGATGCGCCAGTACAGGTCGCCGTAGGTGAAGGTGTCGGGGAGCGTCAGGTAGATGACGAGCATCGCGACCAGCAGCACGAGCATCGCGATCGTGACGTAGTAGATGACGCGGGTGAACGTCGTCACGTACCGCTGCGCCGCAGGAGTGAACAGGCGCACGTGCAGCAGGCCCAGTTGCAGCACGCCCACGATCAGCAGCAGCATGAAGAAGCGCCCGACCCCGCCGGTGTACTCCCCCAGCTCTTCGGGAAGCCAGATCTTGATGGCGCCGGCGATCAGCGCGACGATCCAGGTGATCATGCTCGCCAGCGCCAGCCAGTCCGGTCGGCGAGGCGCGAGCCCGGCCTCGAGGATCGCGATGCCCGCGAAGCCCGCCAGCAGCAGGATCGTCAGGAATGCGCGCCCGATGAGGCCGTCCTGGTCGCCGATGAGCACCCAGACGACGCAGACGAGAGCGGCAGCGATCAGGGCGCCTATCGCGATCCAGATCGCTCCGCGGATCAGGAGCGACGTGTTCGGCTTCGCCCCTGCTTCATTGACCTCTGACATGGTGATCCCTCCTGGCCGACGTTGCTCTCATCCTTGCATGCGGGGCGCGGCACGCACGGGGTTCCGCCGCTTTCTGTGGGTAAGTCAGCGCGGTTCACCGCTGTGGAGGATCAGCGGGGCTTCTTCGCGGACGCCTCCGCGAACGCGGCGACGCGCGCCCGGGCATCCGGAGTGTCGAACGAGGCCCCGATCGAGCGCGCCTCCTCGGCGAGCTGCTCCGCGAACGAGCGCGACGGCTGGGTGCGCACGAGGCGCTTGGCCTGCCCATACGCCTCGGCGGCTCCCGCGAGCCAGAACCGCGCGACCTCCTCGGCGCGAGCGCGCACGCGGTCGGCCTCCTCCGCAGCATCCGCACCGCTGACGACCTCGGCGACCAGCCCCCACTCGAGAGCCTTCTCCGCTGTGAGCAGGCGATCCTGCAGCACGAGCTGCAGCGCGCGGCGCCGGCCGACGGCATCCGCCAATTGTGCCGAGACCGACAGGTCGGGGGTGAGGCCGATGTTCGCGTAGAGGCTTCCGAGCTTGGAGCGGCCGCCGACGATCGCGTAGTCGGTGCTGAGCAGGATGCCCAGGCCCCCGCCCGCCGTCGTGCCGTGCGCGGCGGCGACCACGGGGATCGCCGACTCCGTGAGGGATCGGATCCCCTCGTTGATGACACCGGCCAGTTCGGTGAGCGGAGCCCCGTCTCCCATCGTCGTCGCCATCTCGATGACGTCTCCGCCGGCGCAGAATGCCGGGCCTGCCGCATCCAGCAGGATGGCTCTGACATCACTCCGCGTGGTCGCCTCTGCCGTCGCATCCCGCCACGCCATCGCGAGGTCGGCGTTGAAGGCGTTCAGGCGGGTCGGACGGTTCAGCGTGAGGCGGGCAAGCCCCTCATCGATCTGGAACAGGATGGCATCGCTCATGGGCATCTCCTTCGAAGCGGACCTCGCCAGCCTAACCAGTGGGCGCGATCAGTCCGCATCCTCTTGTACCCGGGCGACAAAGCGCTCCATGCGTCGGCGGGTGCCGTCCAGCCTCATGTCCACTTGACCGTCGGCGCGGACTTCGTTCGGAGCGAGCGGATGCGCGAGCCGCACGTTCTCGTGGCACGAGAGGTCGGCGCAGATGTACGTGCCGATGCTGTCGCCGCGGCGACCGGCGGGGCCGGCCTTGCGTGCTGAGAAGAGGGCGACCTGGTTTCCGGGCTGCATGGTCTGGCAGATGTTGCACATGCCGTTGCGGCTTCGCCCCGGATCGCTCGCGCGCACGACGACGCCGATCACGCCGTCGTCGGTCTGGACGAGCACGCACCCGCGCTTGCTGGATGCTGGATCCCGCCAGGCCAGAAAATCGTGGAAGTCCCAATCGACGAGCAGGAAGTCATGCGGCATCTCGATCATCCGCAGTTCGTCGTCGGTCGCGTTGATGAACGCCGCGCGGACGTCGGACTCGGTGAGCGCTCGCATCGCCCCAGTCTATGAAAGTCCGCGGGGACAGGCTCCGTCGACTGCCATCCACCTCACGAAAACCGGAAAGAGCCCGGCCGATGGCCAGGCTCTTTCACACGGTGGCAAGTGAGGGATTCGAACCCCCGAATGCAATGCAGGCTGATTTACAGTCAGCTCCCTTTGGCCGCTTGGGTAACTTGCCAAGTGCACACCCGTCCAGCTTGTACAGCCAACCGGGGGCGCGACTATCAATCATACCCGCCAGAAGCAGGCGCAAGAAATCGAAACGTCAGCTGCCGTTCACGCCGCGTCCGGCCTCGTCCAGCGACTCCGGAGTGCGCAGCAGACCACCCTCTGACCGGCAGGTCGCGGCCGCGACATCCATGGCCCGCTCGAGCAGCAGCCGCCACTGCTCCCCCGACTCCGGACGCGCGCCGACAAGCCCCGCGGCCACTGCCGCGAGCGTGGCATCCCCGGCCCCCACGGTGTCGACGATCCGCCCCGGAAGCTCGGAGATCGGGGCCGTGAGCACACCGGCATCCAATTCGAGGATCGCACCATCGCCGCCCGCCGTCGCCAGCACCGCCTCAGCGCCGAGCACGCGCAATCGCGCACGCAGCGCGTCAAGGTCTCCGTCGTACAGCAGCGCCGCGTCGTCCGCGCCGACCTTCACGACCGCAGCGCCCTGGGCCATCCGCTCGAATCCCCGCACGAACTCAGCACGATCACCGAGCATGCCGGTGCGCGGGTTCGGGTCGAGCGCGACACGGGTGCCGGCCAGCGCATCGGCCACGGTATCCACCTCGCCCTGCCGGTCGAACGGAAAACAGCTGATCACGGCGAGATCGGCGCCGGCGATCGCCCGTCGGGCCTCATCGCCGTAGTGGATGCTGCGCTGCTGAGCCGCCTGGTTGAACACGTAGCTCGGTTCACCGTTCGCGTCGCGCCGCACGATCGCCCGGGACGATCCGAGCGGCGCATGACTCGCGACGAGCGTCACATCGTGATCGGCGAGATACTCACGGATGTGCGCGCCGGCCTCGTCATCGCCCACCATCGCGATGAGCGTGCACGGGATGCCGAGGCGCCGCATCCCGACCGCAACATTGAGTGCCGCACCGCCGACCAGCTCGCGGACCCCTCCGGAGTCGTGGATCTCGTCGATGAGGGCGTCGCCGATGACGACGGCGTGAGGTGTGCGCGGCATCCACTCATTCTGGCGCACATAGGGCGTTCAGGTCGCAATTCTTGCCGCTTCGCGCGGCTGAGAGCGGCAGCATTTGCGACCTGAACGAGCACTGCGCAACCGGCCCGGGCGCAGCACGAAGGCCCCGCTCCTCCGAAGAGGTGCGGGGCCTTCGTGACGAGCTCGATCAGTTATACGTGCCCGGGGTCACGTCATCCGTCGAGAACGCGTCGAAGTCGACGTAGCCGAAGTCGCCCTCGGCGTACGCGCCGTCGGACGCGAAGATCCGGTTCGGGTAGCGCTCGCTCTTGGCTTCTTCCGTGGCCTCGACCGTGACGTTGCGGTACTTCGACAGACCGGTTCCGGCGGGGATGAGCTTACCGATGATGACGTTCTCCTTGAGACCGACCAGCGGGTCGCGCTTGCCCTGCATCGCAGCCTCGGTGAGCACCCGAGTCGTCTCCTGGAACGAGGCGGCCGACAGCCACGACTCGGTCGCCAGCGACGCCTTGGTGATACCCATGAGCTCCGAACGGCCGGACGCCGGGCGCTTGCCCTCTGCCACGGCCTCGCGGTTGATCATCTGGTAGCGCTTGAGGTCGACCATCTCACCCGGCAGCAGGATCGTGTCGGCGTGATCGACGACGGTGACCTTGCGGAGCATCTGACGGACGATGACCTCGATGTGCTTGTCGTGGATCGGCACACCCTGCGAGCGGTAGACGCCCTGAACGCCTCCGACGAGGTACTTCTGCACCTCGCGGGCACCCATGATGCGCATGACCTCCTTGGGGTCGAGCGTGCCGACCTGCAGGGGCTGACCGACCGTGACGTGCTGGCCGTCCTCGACGAGAAGCGTCGCGCGCTTCAGCACCGGGTAGACGACCTCTTCATCACCGTTGTCCGGCGTGAGGATGACCTTCTTGGCCTTCTCGGTCTCGTCGATCGTGATGCGGCCATCGGCCTCGGCGATCGGCGATGCACCCTTGGGCGTACGAGCCTCGAAGAGCTCCTGCACGCGGGGCAGACCCTGGGTGATGTCCTCCGCCGATGCGGAACCACCGGTGTGGAAGGTACGCATCGTCAGCTGGGTGCCGGGCTCACCGATCGACTGTGCGGCGATGATGCCGACGGCCTCTCCGATGTCAACCGTCTTGCCGGTCGCGAGCGAGCGGCCGTAGCACTGCGCGCAGACGCCGACAGCCGAGTCGCACGTGAGCACCGAGCGCACCTTGATGCTCTCGACGCCGAGCTCGACCAGCTTGTCGATCAGCACGTCGCCCACGTCGTCACCGGCCGCGGCGAGCACGTCGCCCGACTCGCTGACGACATCCGAGGCCAGCGTGCGAGCGAACACCGAGTTCTCGACGTTCGCATCGCGCACGAGCTCACCCTGCGAGTTCGGAGCAGCGATCGGGAGCTCGAGGCCCTTCGACGTGCCGCAGTCCTCTTCACGGATGATGACGTCCTGCGAGACATCCACCAGACGACGGGTCAGGTAACCCGAGTCGGCGGTGCGCAGAGCGGTGTCGGCCAGACCCTTACGGGTACCGTGCGTCGCGATGAAGTACTCCGCCACCGACAGACCCTCGCGGTACGAGGAGATGATCGGACGCGGGATGATCTCACCCTTGGGGTTGTTCACCAGACCGCGCATACCCGCGATGTTGCGGATCTGCAGCCAGTTACCACGAGCACCAGAGGACACCATGCGGTTGATGGTGTTGTCCTCGGGGAAGTTCTCGCGCATCGCGACCTGAACCTCGTCGGTTGCCTCGGTCCAGATCTTGATGAGCTCCTGACGACGCTCGGCGTCGGTGGTGAGACCCTTCTCGTACTGCGACTGGACCTTCGCGGCCAGCTTCTCGTGCTTGGCGACGATCTCCTTCTTGTTCGGAGGCGTCAGCACATCGCTCAGCGCGACGGTCACACCGGAGCGCGTAGCCCAGTAGAAACCGGCATCCTTGATGCGGTCCAGCGTCGCAGCCGTCTCGACCTTGGGGTACTCCTCGGCCAGCTTGTTGACGATCTGCGACAGCTTGCCCTTGTCAGCGGGCTCGCGGACGAACGGGTACCCCTTCGGCAGCGTGGCGTTGAAGATCGCCTGTCCGAGCGATGCGTCGACGAGGCCGTGCTTCTCGTAGCCCTCAGGTCCCTGACCCTCGAGGAAGGTCAGACCGGGGATGCGGATGCGGATCTTCGCCTGCAGGTCGAGGGTGCCCTCGTCCTTCGCCAGGATCGCCTCGGACACGGACCCGAATGCACGCCCCTCACCCACAGCGCCCTCGCGGACGACGGTGAGGTGGTGGAGGCCGATGATCATGTCCTGCGAGGGCAGGGTCACCGGGCGGCCGTCGGACGGCTTCAGGATGTTGTTCGACGCGAGCATCAGCACGCGGGCCTCGGCCTGAGCCTCGACCGACAGCGGCAGGTGCACGGCCATCTGGTCACCGTCGAAGTCGGCGTTGAACGCCGCGCAGACGAGCGGGTGCAGCTGGATGGCCTTGCCCTCGACGAGCTGAGGCTCGAAGGCCTGGATGCCCAGGCGGTGCAGGGTGGGCGCACGGTTCAGCAGCACGGGGCGCTCGCGGATGATCTCCTCGAGCACATCCCAGACCTCGGGACGCATGCGCTCGACCGAGCGCTTGGCGGCCTTGATGTTCTGCGAGTGACCGAGGTCGATCAGGCGCTTGATCACGAACGGCTTGAACAGCTCGATCGCCATCGTCTTGGGAAGACCGCACTGGTGCAGCTGCAGCTGCGGGCCGACGACGATGACCGAACGGCCCGAGTAGTCGACACGCTTTCCGAGCAGGTTCTGACGGAAACGGCCCTGCTTGCCCTTGAGCATGTCGCTGAGCGACTTCAGGGCGCGGTTGCCGGTACCGGTGACGGGGCGACCGCGACGGCCGTTATCGAACAGCGCGTCGACGGCCTCCTGCAGCATCCGCTTCTCGTTGTTGACGATGATCTCGGGGGCACCGAGGTCGATCAGACGACGAAGACGGTTGTTGCGGTTGATCACGCGGCGGTAGAGGTCGTTCAGGTCGCTCGTGGCGAAGCGGCCACCGTCGAGCTGCACCATCGGGCGCAGCTCCGGCGGGATCACCGGCACGACGTCGAGAACCATGGATGCCGGCGACATCCCGGTCTCGAGGAACGAGTTGACGACCTTCAGACGCTTGATCGCACGGATCTTGCGCTGGCCCTTGCCCTCGGAGATCTGCAGGTGCAGGCTCTCAGCCTCGGCCTTCAGATCGAATGCCGCGAGACGGCGCTGGATCGACTCCGCACCCATGTGGGCCTCGAAGTACTGTCCGAAGCGGTCCTGCAGCTCGTGGAAGACGTCGTCCTCCGGGCGCAGCGCGCCGACCTCGAGCGTGCGGAAGTCCTCCCACACGCGCTCGAGCTTGGCGATGGCCTCGTCGGCACCCTTGCGGGTGAGGGTCATCTCCTTCTCGGCAGCGTCCTTGACCTTCTTCTTCGCATCGGCCTTGGCGCCCTCGGCCTCAAGGGCCGCGAGCTCCTCCTCCAGCTTGGTCATCCGCTCGGCGATCTTCGCGTCGCGGCGATCCCCCAGCGTCTTCAGCTCGAGGCGGACGTTGTTCTCCTGCGTGGCCAGGTCGCGGTGACGAGCATCCTCGTCGACGGAGATGACCATGTAGGCGGCGAAGTAGATGACCTTCTCGAGGTCCTTCGGTGCCATGTCGAGCAGGTACCCGAGACGCGAAGGCACGCCCTTGAAGTACCAGATGTGGGTGACGGGAGCGGCGAGCTCGATGTGACCCATGCGCTCGCGACGGACGGAGCTCTTGGTGACCTCCACGCCGCAGCGCTCGCAGACGATGCCCTTGAAGCGGACGCGCTTGTACTTGCCGCACGCGCACTCCCAGTCACGGGAAGGTCCGAAGATCTGCTCGCCGAACAGACCGTCCTTCTCGGGCTTGAGGGTGCGGTAGTTGATGGTTTCGGGCTTCTTGACCTCACCGTAGGACCAACCGCGGATGTCCTCTGCGGTAGCCAGGCCGATGCGAAGCTCATCGAAGGTGTTTGACTCGAGCACTAGTTCTCCTGTGTCTCAATAAATTCTGTGATCGGACGGGGCGGGAGCCGCGCGTCAGATCTCGTCGATCGAGGCGGACTCGAATCGGCTGGAGATGTTGATACCGAGCTCCTCGGCGGCACGGAATGCCTCGTCGTCGGTGTCGCGGAGGTTGACCGCCGTGCCGTCTGCCGAGAGCACCTCGACGTTCAGGCAGAGCGACTGCATCTCCTTCATGAGCACCTTGAATGACTCGGGGATGCCGGGCTCCTGGATGTTCTCGCCCTTGACGATCGCCTCGTACACCTTGACGCGGCCGAGGATGTCGTCGGACTTGATCGTGAGGAGCTCCTGGAGCGCGTATGCCGCACCGTAGGCCTCGAGGGCCCACACCTCCATCTCACCGAAGCGCTGTCCGCCGAACTGCGCCTTACCACCGAGCGGCTGCTGGGTGATCATCGAGTACGGACCGG
>NZ_JBQDVP010000066.1:3917-10678 GCF_052102115.1 Microbacterium sp. | reverse complement strand
GGTCGAGTTTCGCTTCAATGTCTGACGCTCTGCCGACCTGCCCGGCGTGCTCTGAAGCCTTCACCTACGAGGATCGTGGGTTGTTCGTGTGCCCGATGTGCGGGCACGAGTGGTCGGCGGATTTCGTCGGCTGCGGCGCGGTGGGTACGGATCCGGTAAGACACCCCGTCGACCATTTCCTCTCGATCGCTGCCCGATGGCAACGGGCGGCAAGATCGGCGGCGGAAGTGAAGCAGACCCGGTAGCCGGTATTAGCCCTCAGGAACCTGTCCCACTTGTTTCGCCGGCACTCCGACCACGATCGCCCCTGCGGGGACGTTTTTCGTGACGACCGCGCCCGCGCCGACGACGGCGCCATCCTCGATCGTCACACCGGGCAGTACCGTCACGCCGGCACCGAACCACACGCCGCGGCCGATCACGACGCGCGCCGGATGCATGTCGCCTCGTCGGCTGGGAGTCATGTCGTGATTCAACGTGGTGATGACCGCGTTGTGGCCGATGAGGGATCCGGAGCCGATGTCGATGCCGCCCTGGTCTTGGAATCGGCATCCGCTGTTGATGAAGACGTCGTCGCCGAAGCGAATGTTCTTACCGAAGTCAGCGGAGAATGGTGGGAAGAGCCGGAACGACTCGGGAACCGCGCGCCCCGTCAACTCGCTCATCAGCGCGCGCACTTCGTCGGGCGAGCGGTAGCTTCCGTTGAGCGCGGCCGTGATACGGAGCGACTCTTGACTCGCTTCGTGCATCGCCGCGTGGTGCGGCGAACCTTCCGGAATCGTCTCCCCGGCGTTCAGCGCGTCGAGGAGGTCGTCAAGTCCTTCAATTTCGGCCATGCGTCTATGGTAGATGCCGCGAATCGCCACCGAGATCCTGTCCGCGCGAATCAGAGAACGGCAGGAGCAAGCAACGTCGATCGGCTGCGAACTGTCACTGCGCGTAGTGCCGAGCCACGGCCGCCATGCCCTGATCGAACGTCACCGCGGGCTCCCACTGCAGTACCTCACGGGTGCGGCGCTGGTCGAACCAGTGTGCGGTGGACATCTGCTCGGCAAGGAACCGTGTGAGTGGCGGCTCGTCGTCGTGCTCGCCGAGGTTCCAGACCGCATCCACCGCGGATCCGGCCGCCAGCGCGGCGGCAACGGGAAGACGCAGGGTGGGCTTCTTCGCGCCCCCCGCAAGCGCGAGCCGTTCGATGAACTCCGCGATCGGCCTCGGCTGCCCATTCGTCACGACCAGTGGTTCGCCGTGCACGCGGGTGACCGCCTCAAGCGCCGCGACGATCGCGTCGACCGCGTTGGTGACATACAGCGTGTCAACGAGCGCGGCACCGGAGCCGAGGATCGGCATGCGGCCCTGTCGCGATCGCTCGATGATCCGCTCGGTGAGCTGGGTGTCGCCCGGGCCCCACATGAGGTGTGGACGCAGCACGAGCACGGGGAAGGCTTCGGAATCGGCGGCCAGGGCAAGGCGTTCGCCTTCGCCCTTCGTGCGCGCGTACTCTCCACGGGCAACCGCCGGATCGGCTGGCGCAGCAGGAGCTCCGACGAGTGAGCTTCCTGCGTTTGCGACGGAGGGCGACGAGATGTGGACGAACCGGGACACTCCTGCGGCCTGTGCGGCCGAGAGCACGTTCCGGGTGCCGTCGATATTGACTCGCTCGAACTCGCGCGGATCACCCGCCATCGAGACCTTGGCGGCCAGGTGGATGACTGCGTCCTGTCCGGCCGTCGCTGTCGCAACGGTGTCCGGTTCGGTCGAGCTGCCCAGAACATCGCGTGCGCCGTCGACTCCGGAGGGGCGACGCTGAAGAGTCGTGACGTCGTGGTTGTTGCTGACCAGTGCTCGCGCGACAGATGAGCCGAGCACGCCAGAGGCGCCAGTGACAAGTACTCTCACGAGGGATCCTTCATGGCCGTGCTCGCCCGCGTCACGGGGTGCCGACGCGCCCGCCGCGCAGCACCGCGTCGGCCCAGACGGCGAGCCGAGTGCGATCGATCTTCGAGTTGTGGCGGATGTCGGTGGGGAACGCGGTCGATACGAGCACCGCGGCGATGTCGTGCGGATAGTGCTCGGCGACGGCGGCACGGATCGCGTCCGCCAGCTCCATCGGCGCGAGCCCCGACGTCATGCGGACGCCCGATCGAGGCTCGACGACGACCACGACCGATTGCGTTCCGGTCGGACCGACGCCGACGACGGCGGAGCGGTACACCTGCGGCACCGTGTCGACGACGTCCTCGATCCCGCCGGGTCCGAGTGGGCCGGACGCAGGGGTGAGCACGTGCTGCACGCGTCCCTCGATCCAGATCCGACCCTCGGGGTCGATGTGGCCGATGTCGTTCGTGCGGTGCCAGATCAGGCCGTCGAGATCATCGCGCTTCGACGAGGCATCCATGTCCCACAACCGGTCGTAGCCCGCCTTGATGTGCGGGGCGGAGACGACGAACTCGCCCAGAACGTCGGTGGCCGCATCATCCGTAAGGAGCTCGTCGCCGGGCACGCCCGCGGCACCGAGGGGCGCGACGGCGAACCGTACGCGGGGAACAGGGCGGCCGACGCACACGCCGTGATCGCGCGACTGCTCCTCGGCGGCGGTCACGCCCTCGCGGTTGATGTCGGTGAGCAGCAAGCCCTCCGTCATCCCGTACGGCGAGCGGATCTCTGCGTTCGGGAAGAGCGCCGCGAGCGCGTCGAGCAGCTGCAGCGGCACGGGGGCCCCGGCCGAGAGCACCAGCTCGATGCCCTCGAACGACGCGCGCTGCTCGGTCGTCAGCTCGCCCGCGGTGGCCTGCACGTTGGTGTAGGCGGCGGGGGAGGCGAAGACCATCGTGGACGCGCCCGCGAGGATCGCGTCGGCGAGCGCGGCGGCCGTCAGCGTGCGCGGCTTCGTGACCGACATGTCGGGCGTCACGCTGCTGATGCCGAGACCGGGTCCGAGCAGCGCGAACGGCGCGAAGCCGGCGGCCCAGCCCGTCTCCTCATGCACGTTGAACTGCTCGCGCAGGGTGCGAGCCAGCGCTCCCAATCGGGCGTGCGTGTACCGGACGCCTTTCGCCGGTCCCGTCGATCCGGACGTGAACAGGATGACGGCGTCATCGGTGAGGCCCGGGTGGGAGATGGGGTCATGGGCCGGCGTGCGAGAGAGCTCGGTCACGCTCGTCTCGACGCCGAGCGCCGCGCGTTCGATCGGGTTCAGCGCATAAACCGAGATGCGCCGACCGGGCCAGCCCGCCGCGCGCGCCAGCGCGAGTCCGGGTCTCAGGCCGATGATCCACTGCGGATCGGATGCTCGGATCGCGCGGGTCATTCCGGCCGGGCCGAGACCGGAATCAGCCACCACGGCGACCCCGCCGGCTTTCAGCACGCCGTAGAGCACGGCGGTGAGGTCGTTGCCCGGGGTCACGAGCAACGAGACGCGGTCGCCGCGCTGCAGGCCGAGCCGCTGCAGGCCGCGCGCGATGCCGTCGCTGACCGCGGTGAGCTGTCTCCAGGTGATCGCCTGCGGCGGCGTGCGCGTCATATCGACGCTCGCGACGGATGCGTCGTCGCGGCGCGCGTCGAGCGCCTCGAAGATCATCGGGGCGGGATCGTCATCCACTGCGACATCCGCGTCGCCGAGGGCAGGAACGGCCTCACGGGGGAACTGCTGTCGGAGCCAGCGCAGCACGACGCCGGCGACATCCGCGTCCTCGCTGACGAGGTGCGATGCCTTCTCGACGCGGTGCACGTCGGCGTGCGGCAGGCGGTGGCGCAGATCGCGCAGGAAGTGCTCGACGAACACCGGATCCTTCGGCCCCCACACCAGCAGGGAGGGAGCGTCAATGCCGGCGATGTCCTCGGCGAGCTGCTGCAGCTCGTCGTACGACGGGTGGCCGGGCCGAGCCGGGATGTCGGCGACGAACGCGCCGATGCCGCTTCTCTCGTCGGCCGTCAGATAGGGGGAGCGGAACGCGTCCTTGATCTCGGCGCGGAGCGGCCCCTGGCCGAGCGACAGCGTCGTGCGGAGGAACCCGTCGGTGAGGACCGTTGCCATCGGCAGGACCGGACCACTGAGCGCTGCGCGGAGCGGCGACGGGAGAGGCGTGCCCTCCGACAGGTGCACGCCCGTGTTCAGGCTGATCACGCCGTCCACCACGTCGCGGTTCCGGGCGGCCCAGGTCAGCGACACGATCCCGCCCCAGTCGTGGCCGAGGGTGACGACGGGATGCGGCTGAGCGCCCGCAGCATCCGCCGTGTCCGCGAGCAGCGCGCGCATGACCGCATCGACGTCGCTCACGCGCTCCGCGATGCGGCGGTAGCCGGATCCGTGCGTCGTGGGCAGCGCGTCGTGCGCGAGGCGCTCGGAGTGGCCCATCTCGAGCTGGTCGGGCGCGATGACCCGCCAGATCCTGCCGTCGGTGTCGGCCAACGAGGCCGCCGCGATCCCGCGCCACAGGTACGACCACGTGGGGTTTCCATGCAGCGCGAGAATGGTTCTGGTCGGTTCGAGCCCCCGGGCGCGCAGTGCGGGGAGCGTGTCGAGCACATGGAACGTGCGCGCGCCGTCGACCGCGTCGACCGTTACGAGGCGCGACCACTCGGGATCCCATTCGGGGAGCGGGCCGGGAACGGTTGCGGGACGAGCCGCGAACTTCACCAGGTGATCTCCATCATGGCCGTGTTCAGCCCGGAACCCACTCCCAGGCAGAGGATGCGGTCGCCGCGCTTCATACCGGGTGCTCTGCGCGCCAGCGTGATCGGCAGGGAGGCCGGGCCGACGTTGCCGAGCTCCGGATACGTCTTGGCGATCCGGTCCGCGTCGATCTCGATGGCGCTCGTGAGGGCATCGACGTGCACGTTGGAGATCTGATGGGGGATGTAGTGATCCATGTCCCTCCAGTACCAATCGCTCTCGTGCGCTTCGCCCCACGCGGCGGCGATCAGATCCATGCCGTTGCTGAGCAGGCCTTGGGTGTCGGTGAACATGCCCTCGTAGTCGCCGACGCAGAGCTCGTGGTTCCAGGTTGCGGCTCGCGCCACGCCGCCGAGGATCCGGTGCCCCTCGGGGTGCAGGTCCGCGCGGCCGATCACGGCGGCGACGGCTCCGGAACCCAGCGTCAGCGTTGCGAACTCGTTGAGGTACTCCTCGCGGGTGATTCCCGGGCGCTGCAAGCGAGCGACAGTGACTTCCTGCACTCTCGACATGTCTTCGCCCGCGACGATGAGCGCGTAGTCGATCTGTCCCGAGTCGATCATGCTGGCCGCGACGGTCATTCCGTTCACGAAGCCCAGGCAAGCGTTGGTGATGTCGAAGTTCATGGCCGCGGGGCTGAGGCCGATGCTGTCGTGAACCGCTACTGCGACGGACGGCTCAAGCGTCTCGCGCGAGACGGAGGTATTGATCAGCAGACCGATCTGGTGAGCTGCGACTCCCGCCTGCGCCAGAGCGTCGCGTCCCGCGGAGGCGGCCCCCTCGATGTAATCCGTCGGATTCTCCCAATTGCGCCGAGAAGACACTCCGGCCACGCGCTGAAGGAGCCCCTGCGGAAGGCGCAGTTCCCGGAGCGTGTCGCTGAGTCGCTCGTCGAAGGATCGCGAACTCACCTCGACGGGAGCGATCGCCTCAGCGAGCCCGAGGAGCGCGACGTTCGAATGCCGAGTGGTGGAGTTGCCGTTCGCGATGGCCAGATCGGGCGCGCCAACGGGGGAGGGAGGATCGGATTTCATTTCGAGCAAGCCTAGTCCGGTGGAATTACCCATCCTGCATATACGGCGAGGACGCCGAATGACGGCGTGGTTCCGGCAGTATTCCGAGGTGTTTCGCCCCGCTCGATGCGCGACACGGCTGCGTACACAGTCGGTTCAACGCGGGGTGGCGTTTCGGCTAGCTCGGCTGATCGTCTGTTCCCGGTGTGAAGATGTCCTCAATCGTGCACTCGAAGACTTCCGCGAGGCGGAAGGCGAGCGGCAACGACGGGTCGAATCTGCCTCGTTCGATCGAGATGACTGTTTGCCGGGAGACACCGAGTTCGTCGGCGAGGCGCTGTTGTGACCAACTGCGCTCCCGCCGGCGTGCGAGGAGTGAGTTTCTCATGATCAGCCACGCTTTTTAGCCATGAGGTAGCGCACGAAAGCGCTGAAGAAGGCAATCACGATGACCCCGATGAGTGCCCACATCGCGTCGAACTCGAAGCCCGAGATGGCGAGGGCCGCCAGGGCGAATCCCGTCAGCATGACCGTGTCGCTGAACGCGCCCGACATTGCGGCATCGAGCCACTTCGATTCGATCGATTCATCTGGCTTGTCGATGACTCCGCGCAGTGTGGACCGATCGACGAGGAGCGCCCAGATGAGCCCGATCAGTCCCCAGGACATGATGATCGAGAATACTCCGGCGATGAGGAGCGCTTCGTCGCCTCGTGAGACGCCCGTCAGGAGAGTGAGTGCGCCGACTCCGACCGCCAGGGCCAGCCCGGCTGGAATCGCGACAGACATTGCGGGCACACGCCCGCCGAAGAAGCGGATGCGGCCCCAGCGCGTGCGAGTGTCGGACTTTGGATCAACATTCATCGTCGTCCCCCTGTGAAGTTCGCTTTATTGGACAAGCAACTTTTACATGTATAGCTCGCTTTACGTAAGGGTGAGCTGCTCAGGCATGACGTGGAGAGCGCCGGCGTTCGTCGCGCGGGGACACGCTCCGGACCCCCGATCGGCGCCGAGGCCTACGATGGCCAACACGGGCACCTTGTGAAAGGAAGGCGACCATGAGTAAGGATTTC
>NZ_JBQDVP010000066.1:0-3907 GCF_052102115.1 Microbacterium sp. | reverse complement strand
ACGTTCGCTGGAATTCCGAAGTCGGAGAGGTCTCCGGCGTCATCGTCAAGAAGCACACCAGCGACACCGAGTACAAGGGGCATACGCGCCGGTGTTCTCCCGATGATCCGCAGTATGAGATCAAGAGCGACAAGACGAACCACATCGCGATGCACAAGCCCGGTGCGCTGCACAGGATCCGCTGATCGAGCCGCACGATGGATGAACGTCGCGAGATCTGGACGATCGGCCACTGGACGTTGGAGATTCCCGACTTCCTCGCGCCGCTCGACGAGCACGACATCGAGGTGCTCGTCGATGTGCGCGCCCATCCCGGCTCCCGCCGCAGTCCGCAGTTCGGGTCAGACACCATGGCTGGGTGGCTGGCGGAGGACAGCATCGAGTACCGGCGGTTGCCGAATCTGGGCGGCCGTCGCCCTCGCCAGGACGTCGACTCGCAGCTCAACGCCGCCTGGCAGAACGCGAGCTTCAAGAACTACGCGGACTACACCCTCACCGGTGACTACCGCCGGGGGATCGAGGAGCTCACCGCGCTCGCGCGATCGCGACGCACGGTGGTCATGTGCGGCGAGCCCGTTCCCTGGCGCTGTCACCGCCTGATCGTGGCCAATACTCTCGTCGCCGAGGCGTGGATGGTGAAGCACCTGCTGCCTGAAGGCGCTGTTCATGAGCACGTGCTCGGCCAATGGGGAGCGCCGCCCGTTGTCGGCAACGACGGCCTCGTGACGTATCCGGACCAGTCACCGGGCTGAGCTCTACGGTGCGAACAGGTGCGGGTACTCAGCGCCGCGACCCTGGAAGCTCAGGATGCTCGGGTTCCTGATCACGCCGTCGGTTATTTCGATCGCGTTGGAGATCGCGGGATCCTCGGACCACGCTTCCGGGCCTTCGAGAACCGTGCGCAGGAACGGCAGGATCGCCGCGCTGATCTCCCAGGTCGCCGAGTTCCACAGATACGACGGGCTGTGGTCGACGCCGTAGTAGTCGACCCCCGATCCCACGGTGAACATCGGATCATCGAACGTCGTCGGCTTCGCCCACTCGAACCCCATGCCCTCATCGCACGAGACATCGATGATCAGGCTGCCCGGCGCGAAATCGTCCAGATCCTCGGTGCGCAGGTACGTGATCGGTGCCGCGACGTCCTGCAACGTGCAGTTCACGACGATGTCGTGCAATGCGAGGAAGGCCGGGAGGAGGACGTCGCCGTCCGCGGTGAGGACCGTGCTGAGGTGGGCAGGCCCGTCACCCGTGTTGAGCTGGGTGATGTGCGCGCTGTGGATCGGCGAACCGACGGCCGCGACGCCGCGCTGCGTGAGCACCTGCACGTCGTGGACCCCCTGAGCCTTCAGCGCGGTGACCGCGCCGCGCGCCGTTGCGCCGAACCCGATGACGACCGCGCTGCGGCGCGGGCCGTAGTCTCCCGTCGTTCCGGTGAGGCTCAGGGCGTGCAGCACCGAGCAGTATCCGGCGAGCTCGTTGTTCTTGTGGAACACGTGCAGGTTGACATCGCCCTGCCCCGTCCAATGGTTCATCGCTTCGAAGGCGATGAGGGTCAGTCGACGATCGATCGCCGTCTGCGTCATCGCCGCATCCTGCACGCAGTGGGGCCATCCCCACAGCACGCCGCCCTCCGGAACGGCCGCGACGTCGGCCGCCTGCGGCTTCGGCAGCAACAGCACATCAGCAGAATCGATCACTTCGGACCGTTCCGCGACCCTGCCGACGCGCGCCTCGATATAGCCGGGTCCCAGATGGAAGTCCGCGGCATAGCCGCGCTCCACGATCATCCGTGCTCGCACGTCGGCGTCGATGTAATCGAGGTGATGAGGGTGAATCGGAAGTCGGCGTTCGTTCTCCATCGACGAGCCTGCGAGCAGCCCGAGGGTCAGGAGCCCCGCGCTCGGGGCAGGCGCTGACGTGGCATTGACGTCGAAGGACGGTTGAGCAGTGCTGGACATCCAGCCTCCCATCATTGGGAACCAAACAGCTCCGCTGTTAAACATACGCGTCGCAGGCTTGTCGCTCGCTCTGCGAGCGCGGTGACTGCACGAAATGTCATTAAAACGCTCAACAAGAATGATCGAATCGAGCAGTTATCGTGACACTCGCGCGGAAACTGTGCACGATGAGTTCACGTGGTTCGCCGACAACGAAGCGGGCGGACCTCACCACCGAGTGAGAAAGACAGGACCCATTGACTACGAGCACCGTGACCCAGCAGGAGATCCTCAGCCAGCCCCGGGTGTGGCGACAGGCGCTGAGCATGACGCTCGACGTCCCCGCATTCGGGGAACCGGGGGAGCGGGTCCTCTTTCTCGGATGCGGGACGAGCGCATTCGTCGCGGAGTCGATCGCCGAGTTGCGAGAGCGGGCCGGATACGGCGTCTCGGATGCGGGCTACGCATCCGAATGGTCTCCGGGGAGAGAATATGATCGCGTCGTCGTCATCAGCCGGTCCGGTACGACGAGCGAAGTGCTCGCGGTGCTCTCGCAGATCCCCGACGGCACCGCGACGACCGCCATCGTCGGCGTCGGGGCATCGCCGGTCGCAGAGGCCGTGGACAGCGCGCTCGTGCTCGACTACGCCGATGAAGAATCGGTTGTGCAGACGCGCTTCCCGACGACGGTGCTGCTGCTCGCTCGTCGCTCATTCGGAGAGGACGTCACCCATCTTCCGGCTCAGGCCGAAGACGCGCTCTCGCGCGAGACGGCGGTCCGCGCATCCGACTTCTCGCACTTCGTCTTCCTGGGACGCACGTGGACCTATGGACTCGCGCAGGAGGCCGCGCTCAAGGTTCGCGAGGCCGCGCAGGCATGGTCCGAGTCGTACCCCGCGCTCGACTATCGGCACGGACCGATCGCGGTCGCTCACGAGGAGACCCTCGTCGTCGTGTTCGGCGAGCTCGCACATGACCTCGAGCACGATATCCGGCGAACCCGCGCGACAATCGTGTGCGAGGAGTTCGATCCGCTCGTGCAGCTCGCACGCGCGCAGGCGCTCGCGGCTGACCTCGCCTCGGCGCGCGGCCTCGATATCGATTCGCCGAGACACCTCACCCGATCCGTTGTCCTGGGCTGAGGAACTCTCATCCATCGACGGAATCACGGTCGACGACAGGCACAGTCAATGTATGCACCATTCTACAAGGAGGCAGAGCTCATGAGTCATCTCGGTCACCACATCTCCCACACGCGTCGCGCCGTCGTGCGGGGCTCCGCTGGCGCGCTCGCGATGGGCCTCGCGGTAGGCCTCGCCGCGTGCTCGTCGGGCTCGAAGCCTGCGACGGAGCTCGATCCCGACGCCGGCGTCACGATCACCTGGTGGACGGGGCAGGCCGACCAGGCGCAGACGATCCTCGAGGGCCTCGTCGACGAGTTCGAGGAGGATCACCCGAATGTCACGATCGAGATCTCGTCCGGCGCCCCGTCGACGGAGGATCTGCTCCAGAAGCTGTCGTCGTCCTTCGCGGGCGGCACCTATCCCGACATCTCTTACGCATTCGGATCGTGGGCGAGCGAACTGGCGGGTTCGGGACGAACCCTCGACATCACGGATCAGGTGCAGGACGATGCGGAGGTGAAGTGGGACGAATTCTCCGGCGCGGCGCAGGCGACCGCGCAGCCAGAGGGCGGCCCGACGATCGGCTTCCCGGCGGTCGTCGACAACATCTCGCTGATCTACAACAAGACCGTCTTCGACGACGCCGGCGTCGACTATCCGACGGCCGACTGGACCTGGGAGGACTTCCGCGACGCGGCGGCCGACCTCACGGATCCCGCCACGAAGACGTACGGGTACGGATACTCCGTGTCCGGATCCGAAGAGACGACCTGGCAGTTCTGGCCGCATCTCTGGCAGCGCGGCGGCGAGATCCTCGACGGCAGGGAGGCGACGTTCGACTCG
>NZ_JBQDVP010000065.1:0-10903 GCF_052102115.1 Microbacterium sp. | reverse complement strand
CGCGACCGCGACTGACACGTTCAGGTCGCAGAAACCGCCGCTCTGAGGCTGCGTAAGCGGCGAAAATCGCGACCTGAAGCCCCGGCTCAGCCCTCGAGCGCCGCCGTCACCACGGCGCGGGCCTCGGCCTGCACCTCGGCGAGATGGTCGGAGCCGCGCAGACTCTCGGCGTACAGCTTGTAGACATCCTCGGTGCCGGACGGACGCGCGGCGAACCAGGCGTGCTCGGTCTGCACCTTCAGCCCGCCGATCGCGGCGCCGTTGCCCGGCGCGTGCGACAGTTTGGCCGTGATCGGTTCGCCGGCGAGAGTCGTCGCGGTGACAGACTCGGGCGCGAGCTTCGACAGCGTCGCCTTCTGCTCCGGCGTCGCGGGCGCATCGACGCGCTGGTAGGCGGATGCTCCGAACGCCTGCTCGAGTTCGGCATACCGCTCGGAGGGGGTCTTGCCCGTGACGGCGATGATCTCGGCCGCCAGCAGGGAGAGCAGGATGCCGTCCTTGTCGGTCGTCCACGGGCTGCCGTCGCGGCGCAGGAACGAGGCTCCGGCCGACTCCTCGCCGCCGAACGCCACTGAGCCGTCGAGCAGGCCCGGTACGAACCACTTGAACCCGACCGGCACCTCCAGCAGACGGCGTCCGAGCGACTCGGCCACGCGGTCGATGATCATCGAGGAGACCAGGGTCTTGCCGACCGCGGCATCCCGTGTCCACTCCGCCCGGTGCGAGAACAGGTAGTCGATCGCGACGGCGAGGTAGTGGTTCGGGTTCATGAGTCCGGCATCCGGCGTCACGATGCCGTGTCGGTCGGCGTCGGCGTCGTTCCCGGTGAGGACGTCGAAATCGCCGCGACGCGCGACGAGGGATGCCATCGCCGACGGCGATGACGGATCCATCCGGATCTTCTCGTCCCAGTCCAGCGTCATGAACCGCCACGTCGGATCGACTTCGGGGTTGACGACAGTGAGTTCGAGCCCGTGCATCTCCTTGATGAGCGTCCAGTAGTCGACGGATGCTCCGCCGAGCGGGTCAGCGCCGATGCGCACGCCGGCCTTCTTGATGGCATCCACGTCGATGATCGACGGCAGATCGCGCACGTAGGCGTCGCGGAAGTCGTGACTGGGCAGTGCGTCCCAGTCGATGTCGGCGAAGCTCTGCGCCTTCACGCCGTCCATGCCCGCTTCGATGAGTTCGTTCGCGCGGGCGGCGATCCAGCCGGTCGCATCGGCGTCGGCGGGGCCGCCGTGCGGCGGGTTGTACTTGAAACCGCCATCGCGGGGCGGGTTGTGCGAGGGCGTCACGACGATACCGTCGGCACGACCAGCGGCACCCGGGGCGAGGCCGCGGTTGTGGGTGAGGATGGCGTGGCTGAGCGCCGGGGTCGGCACATACGAGTCGCGGGAGTCGACGCGGAGGTCGACGTCGTTCGCCATGAGAACTTCGATCGCGGTGCGCTCGGCCGGGAGGGACAGCGCGTGCGTGTCGCGCCCGAGGAACAGGGGGCCGGTGATCCCCTGCGAGCGACGGTAGTCGACGATCGCCTGGGTGGTGGCGAGGATGTGGTTCTCGTTGAAACTGCCGGTGAGCGACGAGCCGCGGTGGCCGCTCGTGCCGAACGCGACGCGCTGGGCCGGGTCGGAAGGATCCGGATGCCGGTCGTAGTAGGCGGCGATGAGGGCGTCGACGTCGATGAGGTCAGATTCCTCCGCGGGGAGGCCGGCACGGCTGGTCATGTGAACAGTCTGCCCCGATCTCGCCGCACGCGCACCCTGACCGCCGAGACTGCATTGCGCGGATGAGAGCCGCGGGAATCCGTGGCGATTCATCCGCGCAATGCAGTCTCGCGTGGGGGAGGGGTGGGAGGGCTAAGGTGAAACGCGTGACTCAACGGCGCACCTACAGCTATCTGGGCCCTGCGGGCACCTTCACCGAAGCAGCCCTCGATCAGGTCGCCGAGGCCCGCGGTCAGCGCTGGCACCCGGTGCACAACGTCGGAGAGGCGCTCGCCGACGTTCTCGAAGGACGCAGTCACGCCGCGATGATCGCGATCGAGAACTCCATCGAGGGCGGCGTCTCGACGACGCAGGATGCTCTGGCGACTCTTCCCGGGCTCCGCATCGTCGGTGAATATCTGGTGAAGGTCAACTTCGTGCTCGTCGCCCCGCGCGGAACGAAGCTCGAAGACGTCAAGGTCATCGCGGCGCACCCGGTCGCCTATGCGCAGTGCCACGGCTGGCTCGGTGAGCATCTGCCGGAGCACTCTCATGTTCCCGCGGCCAGCAACGTGGCATCCGCCATCGGCGTGCTCGAGGGGTCATCGCCCGCGCAGGCCGCGATCGCACCCCCCGGGATCGTGCAGCACTACGACGTCGACGTGCTGGCTTCGGAGATCGGAGACAACACCTCCGCTGTCACGCGGTTCGTGCTCGTGACACGCACGACGATGCCTCCCGACCCGACCGGTGCCGACAAGACCTCTCTCATCGTCGAGCTGCCGCATGACCATCCCGGCGCGCTGCTCGACATGCTCGAGCAGTTCTCGACCCGCGGCATCAACCTGTCGCTGATCGAATCGCGGCCGATCGGTGACGCGCTGGGCCGGTACCGGTTCGTCATCGACGCCGACGGGCACGTGGCCGATGAGCGGATGGCGGATGCGCTCCTGGGCATCCGGCGCTTCAGCCCGCGCGTGGTGTTCCTCGGGTCGTACCCGCGAGCGGATCGGCGCATCGTGCAGTACCCCGATCGCTACGCCGACGACGTATTCGTCGAGGCGCGCGACTGGCTGCGTGCACTGATCACGGGCGAGCCCGAGGCGTGAGCGGGTGGGGCGCGACGTTTCGACTTCTCGCTCCGCTCGGCGCTCAACGCGTTTCGTCTCGCTGCGCTCGCTCAACGTCCCGCAGGGTGAGAACTGCGCTCGCGCAACGTCCCGTGAGGGGAGAGCTGCGCTCGCTCAACGTCCCGTGAGGTGAGAAGTGCGCTCGCTCAACGTCCCGCAGGGTGAGAACTGCGCTCGCTCAACGTCCCGTGAGGGGAGAGCTGCGCTCGCTCAACGTTCCGTGAGGGGCGAACCGAGCTCGCGCGGGCGCCGAACGCCGGTCGTTGAGCGGAGGCGGCGCAGCCGCCGAAGACGAAACGGGTTGAGCGAGCGCAGCGAGTCGAAGCCGCTCTCCGCCCGTCCGCTCAGTGCTCCTGATACCGCGGCCACGTGCTGCCGGGCAGCAGGTGCGAATACAGCGCGCCCTTGGCGACGTCGAGGGTCGGATATCGTCCGGTCTCGGCATCCGCCCCGGCCATGACGACGACGTAGTCGTCCTCATCATGACGAATGCTGCCGACGACCCCGTTCGGCCCGTACGCAACCCAGAGGCCGCACGTCTGCGTGGTGCTCACGATCGAACTCCTTCCGACACTGCCGACCGTACTCCGCGGTTCGCGATCCGGCCACCCCTCCAGCAGGCGGGAGCCGGCTCAGGGCGCGACGAGCTCGAGGGTCTGGATGCGGCCGGTCGCGTCATCCATCGCCTCCGACTCGTAGGCGCCGGCGACCGGCGAGAGCATGACCTCGTCGACGCCGTACTTCTCGGCGAACTCGCGCAGTTCGGTCGCAACCGACGCGCCGGTGCCGACGAACCAGGTCGCGCGGGCGGCGTCGACGACCTGATCGGTCGCGGGATCGGATGCTGCGGCCAGCGCCTCATCCACCGTCTCGAGAGGGATGAGCGGCTTGTTCAGGCGCAGCCGTGACATCATCCGCAGCTGCGGCAGCGCCCGCGCCTCGGCCTCCTCGGCGGTGGGCGCGGCGACCACGTTGACGGTCAGGAACGTCCGCGGCGACGGGTTCGCGTCACTCGGCTGATAGTTCGTGCGGTACAGATCCAGCGCACGCTCCAGTCCCTGACCCGCGAAATGGTTCGCGAAGACGTAGGGCAGACCCTGGGATGCCGCGAGTTGGGCGGAGTAGTCGCTCGAACCGAGCAGCCACACCTCGGGAGTCCCCACGGCCGCCGGTGTCGAATGCACGGTGTACTCGCCACCGGAGGTGAAGCGCACCGTGGCACCGTCGCCGCCCATGAGCAGCGAGATGTCCTGCACGTGGCGGGGGAACTGCTCGACATCGCTCGTCGTGCCGGATGTGCGCAGCAGCTGCGTAATGACCGGGTCGCTGCCCGGCGCGCGACCGAGGCCGAGATCGATGCGTCCGGGCGCGATGGCCTCGAGCGCGGCGAACTGCTCGGCGACGATGAGCGGCGCGTGATTCGGAAGCATGACCCCGCCAGAGCCGAGGCGCATACGTGACGTGCGCCCCGCAGCGGCGGCGATGAGCACCGGAGGAGTGGTGGATGCCACCGCCGGCATGTTGTGGTGCTCGGCGAACCAGTAGCGGCGGTACCCGAGCCGGTCTGCGGTCTCGGCGAGCGTCAGCGAGGCTGCGATGGCCTCGGCGGTGGTCTGGCCGGTGCGCACCGGGACGAGGTCGAGCACGGACAGGGCGGGGGCTGAGGCAGTCATCCTCGTGTGCAACTGTTCACGATCCATGGACATTCCCCGTGACCGCAGGGCTAGTGTTTTCCGCATGGACGCCACCATCTTCTACGTGCTCGTCGGTGCTGTGATCGTGGCGGCCATCGCACGATGGCGCGGATGGCCGGCACCTCTGCTGGTCACGATCGTGGCGCTCGCAGCATCCTTTCTGCCGTTCATCCCTGAGATGACGATCGACGGGCATGTGCTGCTGAGTCTTGTGCTTCCTCCGCTGCTGTACTCGGCGGCGCTGGACGTCTCGTTCGTCGGGTTCAAACGCAGCCTTCCGCAGATCCGCCGCCTGGGAATCTGGCTGGTACTGCTCACCGCGGCCGTCGTGGGGCTGGTCGCCTGGTTGATCATGCCCTCGCTGACGCTGCCGGGTGCGCTGCTGCTCGGAGCGATCGTCTCACCGCCGGATGCTGTCTCCGCTGCGGCCATCGGCCGCAAGCTCGGACTTCCGCGGCGCATCATGACCGTGCTGTCGGGCGAGAGCCTGATCAACGATGCGACCTCGCTGACGCTGTACCGGGTGTTCGCGGCGATGATCGCGGGGGCGGCGTACACCGTCTGGCAGGGAATCTGGCAGTTCGTCATCGCGGTCGTGGTCGGCATCGTTGTCGGGCTCGTTTTCGGCGCGCTGCTGCATCAGCTGCGCATGCGCGTCGCCGATCCGGTGGTGATCGGGACGTTCGGACTGCTCGTGCCCTTCGGCGCGTACGCGATCGCCGAGCACCTCGGCGGTTCGGGGGTGCTCGCCGTCGTCGCGATGGGGCTGTACGTCGGGTTCAACGCTCCGCGCACCGACTACACGACTCGGCAGCAGGAGGCCCCGCTGTGGCTGTCGGCGGACCTGCTGCTGGAGAGTTTCGTCTTTGCGTACATCGGTCTGCAGTTCCCCCGGGTGCTGAGCGATCTGGGATCGGAATCGGTGCTGCAGATCCTACTGCTGTCGGGAGCGGTGCTGCTCGCCGTGCTGATAGTGCGACCGCTCTACATCTATCCCGCCCACGCGGTGGCGCGATGGTGGGAACGTGCTCGGCTGCGCCGGTGGGAGCGGGTGGTCAAGGCCCGAGGATTCGAGTCGCTTCCGCAGAAGCCCGGACGCGCGCCGATGACCGAAGAGCGGATGCGGCGGCGTCTCACCGAGCCGGCGCTGGACTGGAAGGACAACGCGGTCATCTCATGGGCGGGGATGCGCGGCGTGGTCACTCTCGCGACGGCGCTCGCCGCGGCTGACCTCGCGGCGCTCGACGACAAGTCATCGCATGCGATCGTCGTGGTGGCATTCATCGTGACGGTGGCGACGCTGCTGCTGCAGGGGCTGACGCTGCCGGTGCTGATCCGCCGACTCGGCGTCGCCGGCGATTCGGATCGAGACGAGGATGCTGCGGCGATCGCCGCCGTGCGTGCGCGGAGCCGTGACGCCGGGATGGCGTTCCTCGCCGAGCAGCGCGAGCGATGGGCAGCGAAGTACGGCGACGCAGAGATGAAGGCGTTCGACACGTTCGCGATGCGGATGACGCGAGTCGAGACCGACACCGACCGCGCTCAGCAGGTCGAGGATTCGATGCCGAAGCCGTCGTACGAGGATCTCGTGGAGCTTTCGAAAGGATGGTTGCACGTGCGGCGCGAGGTGCTCCTCGCCGAGCGCGATGATGACAATCTCGACGAGGAGCTGATGCGCGAGCTCATGGCGGCGATCGACGCCGAAGAGCTCGCGCTCGACACACGGGGTGCGACCCAGCCTCAGTCGCGGGCGTAGGCCCGCCCGGCAGCATCCGCGCCCGCAGCATCCTGCTCGGCATCCGTCGGAGCGTCCTCGTCCTCCGACTCGTCGGCGAACGGCAGGCCCTCGCGGGGAGCGTTGTAGAGCTCCTCGTCCAGGATGCCCTCGCGCTTGGCGACGATCGTCGGGATGAGCGCCTGGCCGGCGACGTTGACCGCGGTGCGGCCCATGTCGAGGATCGGGTCGATCGCGAGGAGCAGGCCGACGCCCTCGAGCGGCAGGCCGAGCGTCGACAGCGTGAGCGTGAGCATGACCGTCGCGCCGGTGGTGCCGGCGGTCGCGGCGGAGCCCACGACGGAGACGAGCACGATCAGCAGGTACTGCACGAAGCTCAGCTCGATGCCGAAGAACTGTGCGACGAAGATCGCGGCGATCGCGGGGTAGATGGCCGCGCATCCGTCCATCTTGGTCGTCGAGCCGAACGGCACCGCGAACGACGCGTATGAGGAGGGCACGCCGAAGTTGCGCTCGGTGACGCGCTGCGTGAGCGGGAGCGTGCCCAGCGATGAGCGGCTGACGAAGCCGAGCTGCACGGCTGGCCACACACCGGAGAAGTACTGCTTGATCGACAGTCCGTGCGTCTTCACGAGGATGGGGTACACCACGAACAGCACCAGGGCGAGACCGATGTAGATAGCGGCGACGAACCAGATGAGTGAGGTGAGCTTGCCCCAGCCGTACTGGACGACGGCGTTTCCGATCAGGCCGAAGGTGCCGAGCGGGGCGATGCGGATGATCCACCACAGCACGCGCTGGATGACCTTCAGGAACGACTCGGTGAAGGCCAGGAACGGCTCGGCCTTCCGGCCGGCCTTGAGGGCGGCGATGCCGACGACGGCGGAGATCACGATGATCTGCAGGATGTTGAAGTCGACGCTCGAGGACGCGGCGCCCGTGGTCGGGTCCACGGAGGTGCCGACCTCGAGGCCGAGGAAGTTCTGCGGGATGAGGCCGATGAGGAAGTTCCACCAGGAGCCGACGTTGCGCGGCTCACCGGTCTCAAGACCTTCGCCGGCACGCGCTCCGGGCTGGAGGACGAGGCCGAGCACGATTCCGATGCTCACCGCGATGAAAGCGGTGATCGCGAACCAGAGCAGGGTCTGTCCGGCGAGGCGTGCGGCGTTCTGCACGCGGCGGAGGTTCGAGATGCTCGCGACGATCGCGGCGAAGACGAGCGGGACGACCGCTGTGCGCAGCAGGGTGACGTAGGAACTGCCGATCGTGCCGAGAGTGTCCGACAGAACGGTCGGGTTGTTCTCGCTGGCGCCGAGTTGCACGGCGATCAGGCCGACGGCGATGCCCAGAACGAGGGCGACGAGGATCTGGAATCCGAACGACGTCAGCAGCTTGTGGACGGGACCGCGGGTGTCGGGCGCCTTCTGGGCGCGGGCAGTGGTACTCATGGATCTCCAAGCGTGGGCGGGCGCCGGATGCGCGCCACGGGAGACAACGTTAGGCCGGTCGGTTCATTCCCCGGGCGGATGTGACGCCGGGTGACGTCGCGCCGTCACCGTCGCGTCATCACATCCGCGTCGTCAGATCCGTGGGGGAGATGCGTCAGGCGGCGCAGGCGGCGCCGGCTTCGGACATCGTCTCGGTCACCAGGGTCTTGGCTTCCTCTGTGGTCTGCTCGTCCTTGCCGGCTGCGAGGTTTGCGAGGTCCTGGTCGGAGATGTCGGAGTCGAGGAAGGCCTCGGCCACGCACTCGAGCTGGTCATCGGTGAGAAGGCCGCCCTGCCCGGCATCTTCGAGGATCGTCGAGATGCCCTCGCTGAGCTCGCCCGTCGAGGGGCGCTCGGAACCGCCGGAGCATGCAGCCAGCGAGAAGGCGACGGCTGCGATGGGAAGGGCGAGAAGAACACGAGTGCGCGTGGCGAGATTGCTGTTCATATGACTCACCGTAGAGCCGGGCCGAGGCCGGCGCGATGGGGAGAGGTGTCCATGTCAGCCCGCACGACGGCGTGCGCCCACCTCGCTGCCGAACATCTCTGACGTGAGCCCGTCGAGGAACTCTCCCGGCTCGGTCTTCAGGGCTTCGGCGATGCGTACGAGTGTCTGAACACTGAGCATCGCGCGGCCGGATTCGTAGCTGCGGATGTTGGAGGAGTCGATGTCGCTGAGCACCGCGAGCTGGTCCTGCGTGAGGCCGCGGCGCTTGCGCTCTGCGGCGATTGCGGCCCCGACATGAGCAGCTGCGGCGGACGGGATTCGGGGCACCAGATAAGCGTCTTAGTCCACGGTCGCTCACGCCAGGGTGTATGTAGCCGGGTACTTGTACACTCACGATGTGACCAAGGGATCGGATGCTGCGTCTGAGCAGCTCGTAAAGTCGCGTAAACGCGTCGCCGACCACGGCGAGGTCTTCACGCCTCGCTGGCTGGTCGACGACATGCTCGATCTGGTCAAGTCCGAGACGGAGCGGATCGACTCGCGGTTCCTTGAGCCGGCGTGCGGGTCGGGCAACTTCCTCGTGCCGGTTCTGGAGCGAAAACTCGCGGCGGTACAGGCGAACCACGGGAAGAGCGACTTCGAGAAGCGTCACTATGCGCTGCTCGGGTTGATGTGCATCTACGGCATCGAGTTGCTGGATGACAACGCTGTCGAGTGCCGCGAGAACCTCGCGGGTACTTTCGCCCGGTATCTAGGTATCGATGGCGGCGATGAATGGGATAGCGCGGCGCGCACCGTGCTCGCCGTGAACATCGTGCAGGGCGACGCGCTCGCTATGACGACGTCCGCGAGAGAGCCGATCACATTCCCCGAGTGGGGCTACCTCGGGCGCGGCAAGTTCCAACGTCGCGACTTCCGCTACGACAGCCTGACCCAGCGAGCTGCGGCATCGAAGGGCCTATTCGCACATTTCGAGGAGCACGAGATCTTCACACCGGTGCGCACGTACCCGGCGATGACCGTCAGGGAGATCGCAGCATCGTGACACTCCAAGCACCTTTCACGCTGCAGGGTCACAACCCCGACGTGCTCACCTGCATCGCCAACCTCTCGAACGACGAGGTGTTCACTCCGCCCGAGTTCGCCAATCGGATGCTCGACACGCTCGAGCAGGCGTGGGCGGAGTCGAACAGCGGAGCGTCGATCTGGGCGGATCCGAACGTCACATTCCTCGATCCGTTCACGAAATCGGGTGTCTTTCTCCGCGAGATCACCAGGCGACTGACGGAGGGACTGGGGTCTCAGATCCCTGTCGTTGAGGAACGTGTGGATCACATCCTCACCAGGCAGGTGTTCGGCATCGGCATCACGCGGCTCACATCGCTACTCGCAAGGCGCAGCGTGTACTGCTCGAAGGATGCCACCGGCGAGCACTCGATCGCCAAGAACTTCGACCGCGACTGGGGCAACATCTGGTTCGAGCGGACTGAGCACACCTGGAGTGCTCGCAAGAAGGTGCGTCGGGCGAACTCGCTGACCGGTGACGAGGAGCTCGTTGAGCAGCCCGGCACTGGCAGGTGCCGGTTCTGCGGCGCTTCTGAGGGGGAGTATGCCCGTGACTCCGGCCTCGAAAGTCATGCCTACGCCTTCATTCACACAGACGACATCAAGGCCCGTGTGAACGGGCTGTTCGGAGCCGACATGCAATTCGACGTCATCATCGGAAACCCGCCGTATCAACTCAGCGATGGAGGCTACGGTACGTCGGCCGCGCCGATCTACCAGTTGTTCGTGGAGAAGGCGCTGGAGCTCGACCCGCGCTATGGAGTCTTCGTCACGCCTTCGCGCTGGTTCGCCGGCGGGAAGGGGCTGGATGCCTATCGCGAACGGATGCTCGGAGACCATCGGATGCACGACATCGTCGACTACCCGAAGCTATACGAGGCGTTTCCCGGCGTGAAGATTCGGGGCGGAATCTCGTACTTTCTTTGGGATCGCGACTACGACGGGCCCTGCACGGTTCAGACGATGTGGGACGGTCAGCCGGTGGGCGAGCCGACAGCCCGGTATCTTGACGCCTTCGACGTGCTCGTACGTTGGAACGCAGCTGTCCCGATCCTGGAGAAGGTTCGCGCACGAGGTGAACGGACTTTGGACGCGCGCGTCTCGAGCGGCAAACCGTTCGGATTGCGGACGTTCGTGCACGGTGCCGCAACTCCCCGAGGGCTCGCCGATCCAGTGAAGCTTTTCGGTTCGCGGAGGGTGAGTTGGATTGAGCGATCCGCAATCGATACGAACGCCGATTGGATCGACAAGTGGAAAGTCCTGATGACGGCCGTTCAAGGTACTAGTGCCGCTGTGGAGACGAAATTCCTATCCAGGCCGATCGTCGCTGGCCCGGGTTCTGCGTGCACTGAAACGTACGTCGTTGCCGGTCGGCTCGATACTCAACGGGATGCTGATCGGTTGGCTTCCTTACTTCGGACGCGATTCGTCCGGTTTCTCGTGTCCCTTCACTATAGATCTTGTGGACTAGTTAGTCTGACTTCTCGAAGGACGTGGCGGTCTCTACCAAACGGATCGATGATGGTCTTGTGGTCGGGTCTGACTCATGGCTCTTCTGACACCCCGCTGTCTGGGGTTGTCCTGTTTACGACGTGTCGACTGGCTCGGCTCACTGTAATAAGTGCAGCCCAGCAG
>NZ_JBQDVP010000064.1:0-11530 GCF_052102115.1 Microbacterium sp. | reverse complement strand
GAAAGCCCTGGCGGAAGCGGTGTGAGATGGATTCGATGATGATGGGCGCCATGTCTGAGGACATGAAGAGCATGGACGGCATGCCCGCGATGGACATGACTGTCATGCAGGCGTGCATGGATGCGTGTGCCGCCTGCGAGCAGGCCTGTACGGTGTGCTCGATGCAGTTGATGGACTGCGCGCCGGAGTGCATGAACTGTGCAGATATGGCAGGCACCATGATGCGTTCGATGATGCGGATGCAGGGGGTGACGCCGGCCGCGATGATGGCGATGCTCGACGCGTGCATCGCCATGTGCCAGCTGTGCATGGACGCCTGCATGGAGCATGCCGACCACAGCGAGGTCTGCAAGATGTGCGCTCAGTCGTGCAAGGCGTGCATGGACGCCTGCATGGACATGAAGAACATGATGATGGCTGCCGCGTGAGCAGCCATCTCGCCGCCTGAGCAGCCGTCTCAGACGGCGACGTTGAACCGCACCCGCCCGACGGCGAGCACGTGATACGTGCGGTGCAGCGCGACCGGGGTTCCCGGCTCCGCCTCCAGTGCGGCGCCCTGAGCGCTCCACAGCGCCCACTCCTCGCCGTCCAGCGTGTGCACGCGCAGTTCGCCGGTGACGGCATCCGCTCGTTCGACGATCCCGTCCGCCCAATCGCTCGGCGTCGCCGACGCGAGTCGCGCCTGAATCAGGTGCAGGGCGTGCCCGGGGGCGAATGACGAGCACACGTCGCCGTGATCGCACATGCACGCCGCGCGCTCGCTCACCTCGAGGGGCGATACCCCGGTGAGTGGTGACGTGCGGTGCGCGGTGGACACGGTGATCTCCTGACGTTGTCGGATGCTGTTCCCATACGGTAGATCGCCGCAGCGAGATGTCGCGTATCCACCGTCACAGAGTGCAACACGGCGGAGTGAGAGTAGTCCAGGGCTACCGGCTATCGGCCTGATTTATGGCCTGAGATACATGTCGGACCCCGTGCTCCGATGCCAGCATCGATCATGCGGCGGTCATCGACGACGCCGCAGAACGGAATGACATGAGTACCTCATCACGACGCGCCGGGGCGGCAGAACGTCCGGCGCCGGGTATCCGCACGATCGTCGCATCGAGTGTGATCGGCACGACCGTGGAGTGGTTCGACTTCTTCGCGTACTCGACAGCCGCTGCACTCGTCCTCAACGCGCTGTTCTTCCCCGACTTCGATCCTCTGGTCGGTACGATCCTCGCGTTCGGCGGCATCGCGGTGGGGTACTTCGGCCGGCCGCTCGGCTCCATCGTGTTCGGACACTTCGGCGATCGCATCGGTCGCAAGCGGATGCTGGTCATCTCGCTGGTCACGATGGGGGCCGCCACGTTCGCGATCGGCCTTCTGCCGACCTACGAGGTGCTCGGCATCGCCGCTCCGCTGCTGCTGATGGCGCTGCGATTCGTGCAGGGCTTCGCTCTCGGCGGGGAATGGGGAGGTGCGGTTCTGCTCGTCGTCGAGCACGCCGAACCCCGCCGTCGGGCATTCCTCGGCAGCTTCCCCCAGGTCGGACTCGCGCTCGGTCTGACACTGTCGACGCTGATCTTCATCCCGCTCGTCGCGCTTCCGGGTGATGCATTCGAGAGCTGGGGGTGGCGGATCCCGTTCCTCATCAGCGCCGTGCTCGTGCTGGTCGGCCTATTCATCAGACTGCGCATCAGCGAAACACCCGAGTTCGAGGCCATGCGCAGCGCAGGCGATCAGGCGCGCGTTCCCCTGTGGGAGACGCTCAAGACGCATACGGCTCAGGTGATCCTTGCAGCCCTCAGCTTCGCGGTGATCGGTGCCGTGTTCTACATGCTCTTCACCTTCAGCCTCACCTACGGCACCGAGTTCATCGGGCACGGACAGTCCGAGATGCTCACCATCGCGACAGTGTGCTCGCTGCTGGCGCTCGTCGGACTCCCGCTCGCAGGATGGCTCGCGGATCGTTACGGGGTGTGGCGCGTCTTCGCGATCGGCACAGTGATCTCGATCGTCCTCGCGTTCCCCGCATTCTGGCTCATCGATACCGGCAGCATTGTCGCCGCCTACGTCGCCTACATAGCCACCACCGTCGGCTTCTGCGCCACCTACGGCATCCTCGGTGTGCTCTACGCACAGGCATTCGAGGTGCGCATCCGATACACCGGTATGTCACTCGCGCTCGGGATCGGAACGATCATCGGCAGCGCTTTCGTACCCGTCATCTACCTCGAGCTGCTGAACGTGTTCCAGTCGTCCTGGGCGATCGCTCTTTACATGGTTGTCGCCGGTGTGGTGACGCTGATCGCATCGAGTCTTCTCCAGGCTCTCACCCGCCGCGCAGAGCGCACCACGGCACCGACTGACGCACAGACCGTCTCGGAAGGAACCGCACGATGATCGACGACGAGACACGCGCCAGATTGAACGATCTCGGCCATTTCGACGCGGCGCCGGGGTCCCTGGCCGGTGTCGTCGTGCTCGATGTGACCCGGGTAGTGGCGGGTCCGTACTGTTCGATGATCCTCGCTGATCTCGGCGCGACCGTGATCAAGGTTGAGCATCCCGATGACCCTGACTACACGCGCACCTTCCCGCCGATGCTCGAGCGTGACGATGCCGACCCGTTCAGCGGTTTCTTCGCCCAGTACAACCGCAACAAACTGGGGCTGACGCTCAACATGCGTCATCCCGAGGGCAAACGTGCGCTCGAGCGTTTGGTCGAAAAGGCTGATGTGCTGGTCGAGAACTTTCGCCCCGGCACGATGGACCGTTTGGGGCTCGGACCCGAGCGGCTGCGCGAGGTCAATCCTCGCCTCGTCTACGCGGCACTCAGCGGCTATGGGCAGACCGGTCCGTACCGGACCAAGCCCGCGTATGACAACAGCGCCCAGGCGACGGGCGGGCTGTGGTCTATGAACGGCCCCGCCGGTGGCCCGCCGACCCGCGTCGGTACGATCATCGGTGATCTCGGCGCGAGCCTCTACGGCGTGATCGGAGTGCTCGCGGCGCTCCGGCACGCCGAGCAGAGCGGCGAGGGGCAGCTCGTCGATATCTCGCAGCAGGATTCGGTCCTCACCCTCACTGAGAACGCGGTCGTCTCGTACACGACGCAGAATGTCGTTCCAGAACCTCTGGGGAACCAGCATCCATTCGTCCGGCCCTATGAACTGTTCGCCTGCAAGGACGGGTTCGTCTTCTTCGGCGGTTACACCGATAAGTTCTGGAAGATCTCCTGCGAGATCTTCGGCGAGCCCGGCGATGCCGATCATCCCGAGCTGCAGAGCATGGGACAGCGCTTCACGGAGGACGTTTATCAGAGCCAGGTCAAGCCCATGGTCGAGCGCTGGTTCGCACACCGCACCAAGGCAGAGTTGGAAGAGCTCGCCGGTGATCTCGTGCCGTTGAGCGCGGTCAAGGACATCGGCGAGGTCGTGAGCGACCCGCAGATCGCCGTTCGCGACATGGTCGTCGATGTCGAATACGACGGTTACGGCGCACTGCGCACCTTCGGCTCGCCGGTCAAGCTCGATCGCACGCCGCCGCGCTCTCGTGGTCTCGCACCGGAGAAGGGCGAGCACACGGACGAGGTCCTGCGTGATTTCGTCGGACTCGCGCAGCGCGAGATCGACGAGCTGCGCGCAGCAGGGACGATCTGATGGGTGTGGTGACGCTGGAGCGTGACGGCGCGGTAGCCGTGATCACGATCGATCGGCCCGACAAGCTCAACGCGCTGACTCTGGCGATGTACGACCAGCTCGGTGAAGCCTTTGACGAGGTGCGTGACGATGCGAGCATCGGCGTCGCGATCCTCACCGGAGCCGGTGAGCGGTCGTTCTGCGTGGGTGCGGATCTTGAGGAATCCATTCCGGCACTCACTGAGGGTCGATTCGACATCAGCGAATGGGACGGTGCTCATCAGAAGCACTCGCGACTGGAGAAACCGGTGATCGCGGCGATCAACGGGCTGTGTCTGGGGGGCGGCTTCGAGATCATGCTCTCCACGGATATTCGGATCGCGTCTACGACAGCATCCTTCGCTCTCCCTGAGACCGGGGTCGGCGTCGTCCCTGCTGGTGGCACTCTTGTGCGACTCATCCGACAGATTCCTTACGCCTTCGCGATGGATCTGATGCTGCGCGGAGACCGGATCGACGCGGCCACCGCCGCGCGCTACGGCCTGATCAACAGGGTCGTCGATCCTGCGGAGCTCGTCGACACCGCACGAACGGTTGCCGAAGAGCTGCTCGGTAAGAGCCGCACCGCCATGGCGACGGTGAAGCGCGCCGTCCGCGAACTCGCCGATCTCCCTGAGGGAGAGGCTTTTCGTCGGGAGGCCCAGCTCGGTCAACGGGCCTTCGACAGTGACGATGCGCGGGAAGGGCTCGCCGCGTTCGCGCAGCGGCGGACCCCCTCGTTTCCGTCGAGTGGTGCCCTCCTAGACTGATGTCGCCGCCGGCTCCTGTCGGACGGAGAACGGAGAGGGCGTGAGCGTGGCAGAGCCTGAGTGGACAAACGGTCCCGCAGAATTCGCGCGCGAGTTGCTTGCAGCCGCTCGCGCCGAACCAGGAGAGCCGGATGCCGGACTCAGCGAGCTTCTCGCCGACTCCGGCATCGCGGGTGACCAGGCACGCGAGGTCGTCGCCTCCGCACGTGAATCCCAACTCTCCAACGCCCGGCTGCGACGGCGCACCGCAGAGCTCGAGGCACTGTTCTCCACGGCACGAGAACTCGTGCGTCTGCAGGATGTGGACGAGGTGCTCGACCGGCTCGTCGAACGCGCCCACCAACTGATGGGAACCGACGTCACCTATCTCTCAGAAGTCGACAACGATGCCGGTGACCTGCGGGTGAGGCACTCCGCGGGCACAGTGACGCATGAGTTCCGCGACCTCGTGGTTCCGGCCGGATTCGGTCTGGCGAGCAAGGTGGCAGACAGTCGCGAGGCGTCGTGGGTGCCGAGTTACCAGTCAATGCGTGAGGCGCCGCACGACAAGCGCATCGATGATGCCGTCGAAGCGGAAGGACTCGTCTCATTCCTGGGCGTTCCCCTCGCGGTCGGCGATCAGGTGCTGGGTGCCCTGTTCGCCTGCAACAGATTCCGCTATGACTACACCCCCGATGAGGTACTGCTGCTGTCGGCCTTCGCCGATCATGCCGCTGCAGTGCTGCACACCGCGCATGTCCTTGCCGAGCGAGCCGCAGCCGTCGAGCGCGCAGAGCACGCGTATCGAGAGCTGCATGAGCACCTGGCGGCGACCGAGATGGCCAGCGGCGTGCACGAGGAACTGACCACGGCTGTCATGTCGGGGGCGACGGTCGTCGACCTCATCGGCACCGTCGCGAATCATCTGCACCGTCGAGTGTGGGCGCTCGATGGCACCGGTCGTCCGCTTGAGCCCGAGGAGGGGCTGCCGCGCAGACGCACACTTCTGGATGCGACGGCGCGAAGTCGTGCGACCGGTTATGCCGAGACGGTCGAGCAAGACGGACACAGCTGGCTGGTCATCGCCATACCGGGAGCGGACAGGGCCAGCGGTGCCATCGTCGCGGAGGCCGATCACGAAGCCGATGACGTCGCCCGGCGCACGCTGGAGCGGGCTGCGCACGTCGCCGCTCTCGTGTCGTTCAAACGCGACGCCGTTGAGGCGATCCGCGCCGAGCGGGATGCACGGTGGCTGCTGGATGTGATCGATCGCGGCGCATCAGACGCAGAGCTGCCTCTTGCCACGCGCGACAGTGCGCTGACCGCGTGCGCGGTGCTGGACATTCGCGGCGGCGAGTCTGCTGCGGCCGTTGCCGCGGCGTCGCAGGTGGTCGCTGAGCGTGGGGTTGTCGCCATGCAGGATCATTACCTGATCATCGTGTGGACGACAGCGGAGGCGTTTGCCGAGACGGAGCAGGTGCGCGCTGCGATGGCGCAGCGTCTGGATGCCCCACGCCTGCCTGCTGTGGTGCGCACGGGCGTGACAGACCTTTCGGGCGTGAGCGCCGCCGTTCACCGAGCGATCTCCGACCTCAGCCTGCTGAGCCCGCTCGGAATCGACGGCGTCACGGTGTCATCGGACGCACTCGTGCCCTATCACGCGCTCGCTTCGGCTGATCCTGGCGCCGCCGTGCGGTTTGTCTCCGAGATCCTCGGGCCGGTGCTGGAGTGGGATGAACGACGCGGCACAGCGCTTTTTGACACTCTCGCCGACTACTTCGAATCGGGTCAGAGCCGCCAGCGGGTCGCCACGCGCATGCGCGTGCACAAGAACACGGTGCAGCAGCGACTGCTGAGAATCCAGGAACTGGTCACCGGCGACTGGCAGGACCCCGAGTATCGGTTCCGGTTGGAAGCCGCCGTGCGCCTGGAGCGCCTGCGCCGCGCCGCCCGCGAACGCCCCATGTGACCTATTTCGACAGCCAAGGGGCGCAGTCAGGGGCGCACGTACGCCGTTTTCGTCTGAGTGAAGAAGTCGCGGGCATGGGCGCCCTGTTCGCGCGGGCCGAAGCTCGAACCCTTCCGTCCGCCGAAGGCGACGTGCGGATCGACGCCGGCGGTGGGCAGATTGACCATGACCATGCCGGTGTCTGACCGTGACTGGAAATCTTCGGAGGCTCGCAGCGACGTCGTGCAGATGCCGGCGACGAGCCCGAACTCAGTGTCATTCGCGAAGGTGACTGCTTCGTCGTAGTCGGCGACGCGGATGACGGATGCCACGGGTCCGAAGACCTCCTCGCGGCTGACGATGTCGTCGTTGCGAGCTCCGGTGATCAGCGCCGGGGTAAGGAAGTTCCCGCGGGTCGCCCGCTCGACGACCTCACCGCCGTGGACCTCTGATCCCGCCGTCTCGCGTGCGATGCCGAGGTAGCGCAGATCAGTTTCGAGCTGACGCTCGTCGACGACCGGCCCGATGTCTGTCGCATCCTCGAGGGCATTGCCGACGTGCAGCTGCGCGAGCCGCGCGAGCGTCGCGTCTACGAAGCGATCGTGTATCGAGTCCTCGATGATGAGCCGGCTGGATGCCGTGCACCGCTGCCCGGTGGAGAAGAAAGCCCCGTTCACCGCGCACTCCACCGCGATGTCGATGTCGGCGTCGGCGAGCACGATGAGCGGGTTCTTGCCACCCATCTCCAACTGCACCTCGGCGAGGCGTGCGACAGCGGTCGCGGCCACGCGCCGACCGACGGGCTCTGAGCCAGTGAAGGTCACCGCAGCGATTCCGGGGTGCGACGAAATCGCGTCGCCGATGACGGAGCCTGATCCGGTGACGAGGTTGAAGACCCCAGGAGGGAATCCTGCTTCATGAATGATGCGGGCCAGGGCGACAGCGCTTGCCGGCACGAGTTCGGCGGGTTTGAGTACGACGGTATTGCCGTAGGCCAGGGCCGGAGCGGTCTTCCACGCCGGAATCGCGATCGGGAAGTTCCACGGAGCGATGACGCCCACGACTCCCAGGGGTTCGCGTACCAGGTTCACCGTGACACCGTCGCGTGTGGACGCCTGGCGCTCGCCGACGACGCGCAGAGCCTCCCCACTGAAGAACCGGAAGATGTGGGCCGCCCGCATCACCTCGCCCTTCGCCTCCGGAAGAGTCTTTCCCTCTTCTCGCGCGAGCAGGTGGGCGAGGTCATCGGCCTGTGTGGTGATGCCCGCGGCCACAGCTTCAAGCAGATCTGCTCGCCGCTGCGGTGAGGTGCGCCACCAGGACGGAAAGGCACGCGATGCCGCATCCACTGCGTCGTCGACGGCCGAGCGCTCCGCTCGGCCGAAGAGCCCGATGACATCACTGTGATCGGAGGGGTTGATGTTCTCACGGTGCTCGGCGACGTCGTGCCACGTGCCGTCAATGTAGATGCCGGTCGCAGAGGTCATGGTCGGTCCTTCGTTCGGGGCGTGCGGCGGGTGGAGTCGGAGATGAGCTGGGCGAGATGGATGCCGGGGGTTCCGGCGAGCTGGTCGGCCTGTGTGCGGCACGAGAAGCCATCGGCGAGGAAGACGGTGTTCGCGGTTTTATCTCGCAGCGCCGGCAGCAGGGCGTTCTCGGCCACGGCGACCGACACCTCGTAGTGCCCGCGCTCCATGCCGAAGTTTCCGGCCAGACCGCAGCATCCGGCGAGCTCGGTGACGGTCACTCCCATGCGGGACAACAGTTCGGAGTCGGCGGTGAAGCCCATCACAGCGTGCTGGTGACAGTGCGGCTGCACGACGACCTCGGTGCCTTTCAAATGAGGCGGTTGCCAGTCGTGGTCTGGGCGCACCGGCGTGCGTCCGGTGAGCACTTCAGCGAGTGTGCATGTGTTGCGCGCGATGTCGCGCGCCCGCGGATCATCGGGCAGGATCTCGAGCAGATCCGAGCGCAGCACCGCGGTGCAGGAGGGCTCGAGCCCGACGATCGGCACACCGGCGGCCACGTATGGATGAAACGCGTCGACGAGTGCAGACAGTCGCCGCCGTGCTCCGTCCAGCTGTCCCGTCGAGATCCAGGTCAGGCCGCAGCACTGTGGATCATCTGGCAGCACGGCGGTGATCCCGGCGTCGCGCAGCACCTCGATGGTGGCGAACGGAATCTCAGGACTGAAGCTGTCGGAGAATGAATCCGTCCACAGCAGTACCCGCTTCTCGGTCGAAGGCCTGGTGCGCGGACGACGGCGCTGCGCGGCGCGGAAGCTGCGGCGGGCGAAAGCGGGGACCGATCGGCGTGTGTCCATTCCGCCGAGGAAGAGGGCGACCCGGCTGATACCGGGGACTTTCATCACAGCGTTCACGACCGGAGCGAAAGGTGAAGCGAGCCGCGCCCACCGCGGCAACCAACCCAGCACGTAATGGGTGATCGGACGGAGCCGGCGCCGATAGCGGCGGTGCAGCGCCTCGGATTTGTATGCGGCCATGTCGACGCCGGCCGGGCAATCGCTCGCGCACGCCTTGCATGACAGGCAGAGATCCAGGGCGTCGTGCACCTCTTCGGACGCCCAGCCGTCATCGACGATGCCGCCGTTGAGCATCTCCTGCAGCACACGCGCGCGGCCGCGTGTGGAGTCCTTCTCGTCGGTGGTCGCCTGATACGACGGGCACATGAACTCACCCGCGCCGCTGTTATCGGCCAAGCACTTGCCGATGCCTACGCAGCGGTGCACGGCCTTCGTGAAGTCACCCCCATCGTGCGCGAGTGCCATGCCGTCGGCCCTCAGCAGCGGAAGAGCCTGCGGACGTCGGAGATCAGCGTCGACGGCGGCGGGGCGCACGATCACCCCGGGGTTGAAGAGGTCGTCGGGGTCGAAAAGACGCTTGAACCCCTCGAACGCTTCGATCGCGGCAGTCGAGTACATCAACGGCAGCAGTTCACTGCGCGCCCGGCCGTCGCCGTGCTCGCCGGAGAGTGACCCGCCGTGACCGGCGACGAGACGCGCAGCATCCGTCATGAATGCGCGCAGCGCCGATCCGTCCTTCTCGAGAGGAATATCCAGACGCACATGTATGCAACCATCGCCGAAGTGCCCGTACGGCATGCCCGACAGTCCGTGCTGATCGAAGAGCTCTTCCATTTCGCGCAGATACTGGCCGAGACGCTCGGGAGGGACGGCGGCATCTTCGAACCCCGGCCACGCCTGAGCACCCGCAGCGGTGCGCCCCGCGAGTCCGACACCGTCCTCTCGGATGCGCCAGATCGGGCGGGCTTCGAGCGGATCGGCGATGGTGCGGTGGCTGACGGCAGCGGAATCGGCGATGAGACGCGCGGCTCTCGACGCCGCATCGCGTGCATCCTCACCTGAAACTTCTACGAGCAGCCAACCGCCGCCCTCCGGCAGCGATGAGACGGCGCCGGCACCCTTCGCGTCGCGTACGGCGTCGACGAGGCGAGCGTCCAGACCCTCGATGGATCCGGGACGGTGCTCGAGCAGATTCGGCACATCGTCGGCGGCGGCGACCATGCTCGGGTAGCCGAGCACGGCGAGCACCGGAGCGGTCGCCTTCTCGACGAGCCGTACGGTGGCGCCGAGGACGATGGCGCAGGTGCCTTCTGTGCCCACGAGCGCCTTGGTCAGCGAGCGGCCATTCTCCGGCAGGAGGTGCTCGAGCGAATAGCCCGAGACCTGGCGACCGAAGCGGCCAAGCTCGGTGCGAATGGTTGCCATATGAGATGAGACGAATGCGTCCATGCCAGAAACGACATGAAAGCCGGATTCGCCGTCAAAACGCCGTCCTCGCGCATCGATGACGTCAAGGTCGATGACGTTGTCGACCGTGCGCCCATATGCGAGCGAGTGTGAACCGCAGGCGTTATTGCCAATCATTCCGCCGATCGTGCAGCGCGTCCAGGTAGACGGATCGGGGCCGAATCGAAGGCCGTGGGGAGCCGCGGCATCCTGAAGGCGTGCCATCACGACGCCCGACTGCACACGTGCCGTCCGCGCGACAGGGTCGATGTCTTCGATGGCCGAAAGGTGCCGCGAGAAGTCCATGACGATGCCCGAGCCGATGGCGTTACCGGCGACCGAGGTGCCAGCCCCACGGGAGGTGAGCGGTGTGCGCGTCGACCGCGCGGTATCGACGACGGCGAGCACGTCGTCGATGTCGCGCGGGAAAACGACGACCTTAGGCGGCACACGGTAGTTCGATGCGTCGCTGGAGTACTCGGCGCGGCGGCGTGTGCCGTCATCGACCTCGCCGCCGATGGCGCTGCGCAGAGCTGTGACGACATCGGCGGTGTCTGCTGAGGATGATGAGCTCCGCTCAAGGAGTGACATGAGTAGCATGCTACTCGGCTTGAAGCGTCACATGTCAAGCCGCGTGTGATCAGATCGGCCGATATCTTTCCCCGCTGAGGGTGAGTGCGAGGTCATCGGCGAGCGCGGTGCCGTCTTCAGTTGTCAGTGCTGCCGTCGTCACACGGATGAACGGGCGGGTGCGCAAGCGGAAGGCCTCGCCTGTGCGCACAGCCCACCCGCGAGTGAGCAAGAACGCGGCCAGCGTGCTCTCCTCCGGTACGGGGATCAGCACATTCATCCCCGAGCGCGCGAAACTCGGAATGCCGCGATCCTCAAGTGCCGATGCGAAAGCGACCCGCCTCTCGGCATATGTTCGCTCTGCGACAGCAATTTGTCTCAGGGCGGCATCGTCGGACAGAACTGCTGTGACGAGCCGCTGAGTCAGGTGGCTGACCCAGCCCGGACCTAGCTGCAGTCTGCCCTCGACGCGATCTGCGGTGTCGGCGTCGCTGATGATGGCGGCGACGCGGAGATCGGGCCCGAGAGCCTTGCTCATCGAGCGGATGACCGCCCACTTGATGCGATCGGTCGTCAGTGTCATCGCGGGGGCGCCCGCGATGAGGCTGGCATGGTCGTCTTCGACGACGATCACCTTCGGATAGTCGGCGATGATCGCGCGCAGCTGTTCTGCGCGCTCGGCACTGAGTGCTGAACCGAACGGATTCTGCGCGCGGGGGGTCAGGATGAGCGCCGAGATGCGCCGTGATTCGAGAGCTTCGGCGAGTGCGGCAGGGCGCATCCCCTCATCGTCGATCGCCACCGGGACGATCTCGAGCCCGAGTAC
>NZ_JBQDVP010000063.1:0-12277 GCF_052102115.1 Microbacterium sp. | reverse complement strand
TACATCGCAGCAGCCAAGTAGCCGTTAGCTCTGAGCAGCAGCGCGTGCAGCTCGCGCAGCCTCTCGCCGGATGCGCCCGCGCTCTAGTTCCCGCTCCCTCTTGGCTCGCATCCGCTCATCCCTCTCAGCAGCGATGCGAGCATCCCGTGCCATCTCGATTGAGTAGCTGACATCGACCCTGAATGCGGCGAGCGCCTCAGCCTCGATGCGCTCTCGTGCAGCGTCGTCCATCACCATCAGATTGCATCCTCGTAGTCGTCGTTCAAGTGGACCACCTTGGTGTGCCGGATGCGTACCCGTCCGGCTCCTCGCCCGCTGAGCACCTGGACATCGAGAAGGTCTCGCACGAGTCCACGCCGCAGCTCCAGAGGCAGGGCCTTGAAACGCTCCTCCAGAGCCGTACGCGCCTCGCTGGCGTCCTCGATGGATACCCGAGGACCCGAGAGCACCGAGCGGGCCGCATGGTCGATCATGGCCGTGTGTGCGCTATTGCTCCTGGCGTCCTCGATCTCCTGGTGCAGCACACCTTCACGTAGCCGGATCGCTCGCAGCTTGGGCACCGCCTCACCCTCCGGCATCAGGTCCTCGTGAACCCATCGGCTGAGCCGTTCGCGCTCGTCGCGCAGCTTGCCTAGCTCGATCTCGACAGGCCCGAGATCCATGCCATCCGAGGGCAGCACATCAGAGGGACCGAACAGGAAAGCGGATGCCACAGCGCGGATGATGAGCGGGTCCGCGAACTCACTCTGGATGCTCTGGTGCTTCACGCTCCGATCAGGTGCAGCCTGTGACCGTGTGATGTCGCAGCGCAGCCCCGGTTTGCCGTTGCACGTCGTGGATCGCATGATGGCACCGCAGCCGCAGCGGACGATGCCGCCGCCGAGTGATTTCGTCTTAGGCCCCGGCGATGTGCGCCTCGACTTGTCGCTCAGCTTGGAGACGATGGCGTCATAGTCCGTCTTGGGGATTATCGGTTCCCATGCGGCCTTCACACCCTCCTGGACGACGCCATCGCGAGCGACCAGACCGGCAATGCGCGGATTCATCAGCAGTGTGCGGATGCTGGCGTTCGACCACTCAGCCTTGGGCATCCGACCATCTCGACGGGGCTTGTAGTCAGCCGTGACAGGCCGCAGCTCTCGCCGGTTGAATTCGCGAACTATGCCGTAGATCGAACTCTCCGGATCGTTCAGCAGATAGTGCGCAGCCCACTGGATCGCTTCAACCTCCAGAGGCTCGTGCAGCACCCAACGCCGAGTGACTCGACCGTGCCGGTTCACCTCTTGCTTGGCAGCGAATCCGAACGTTCTACGTCCCCACAGCGGCCTGCCCTCCGCCGTCTCTGCGTCGTACCGGCGTTTCTGTTTCGCGGTCCTGGATCGGATCTCTCGACGTCCGCCGACGAACAGGTTCATCGCCCGCTCCTCGCCGCCTGGAGTGCGCGGGTCCACTAGTCCCTCGTCCTCCGTGACGATGACCACTCCACCCTCGACGCACGCAGCGACCAAGGCCATTCCATCGGGATAGTTGCGAGCGAGCCGGTCTCCCGAGGTGGCGACGATCATGTCGAACTCTCCACGCTCAGCACCTTGCACGAGAGCATCGAACGCGGGCCGCTTGTGCCTCGTGCCGTCCGTGATGCTTCGACCGGTGGCAGGGATGCCGTTGTCCACGTACGCCTGACCACTGTGCTCGACGCTCCCGACCTTCCATGTGGCCTTGACGACCTCCGCGCCATTCTCTCCGGCGAGCGCAACACAGTGGTCAGTCTGAATCTCGACCTTGGGAACGTGTTCGTCCTCCTGGGAGATCCGGGCGTAGATGGCAGCTCGTTTGCTCATTGTCTAATCATAGCTATGGGAACCCCTTGCAGTTCGCCGAAGAGGCCGCAGCCCTTGACCTCATCGCCCGTGGCCGCATCGCGCTCGGCGTGAGCCGCGGTTCACCCGAGACCGCGCTGCGCGGCTACGAGGCGTTCGGCTACGTCGGTTCCGAAGACCCGCGCGGTGCTGACCTCGCACGCGACAAGTTCGAGCTGTTCCTCGAGGCGATCGACGGCGCCGGGGTCGTGCAGGGCGACCCGCAGCAGGTCGGCGAGGGCCGGTACCTGGCGATCGAACCGCGCTCCGAGACCCTGCGCGATCACATCTGGTGGGGGTCGGGTTCACGGGCGACGGCTGAGGAGACCGGTCGCAAGGGGCTCAACCTCATGAGCTCGACCCTGCTGACCGAGGCGACCGGCGCCGAGTTCCACCAGCTGCAGCGCGAGCAGATCGACCTATACCGTGCCGCATACAAGGACGCCGGCCACACTGGCACGCCGCGAGTGTCGGTCAGCCGGAGCGTGTTCCCGCTGGTGAGCGACATGGACCGCGCCTACTTCGGTCTGCGCAGCGCCGAGAACGGCGACCAGATCGGCATCATTGACGGAATGCGCTCCACCTTCGGCAAGACGTATGCTGCCGAGCCCGATGTGCTGATCTCTCAGTTGAAGCAGGATGAAGCGGTCATGGCTGCCGACACCCTCATGCTGACCGTCCCGAACCAGTTGGGCGTCGACTATAACCTGCACGTGCTGCAGGCATTCGCCGAGCACGTCGCGCCGGCGCTCGGGTGGAAGCCCAATACGGAGGGGCCCGTGCAGGGCGACGCGCCGCTATCCTGACCGGATGAGCTACTCGCTGAACGGCAGTTCGAACGACTCGGGTGTCGCCGCGCTGCGGAAGGCGCAGCAGCAACGGATGACACGGTTCTTCGTGGCATTCGCGCTCACCGAAGGAATCCTGCTCGCGGCCGGAGTGGTCGTTGTGTACCTGCTCGAGCTCATCGACCCGGAGCAGGGGATCTGGATCCTTGTGGCGATCGGAGTGCTCGGCGCGGTCGTGCTCAGCGGTTCACTGCTCTCGATGACTCGGCGTCACGCGCGGGAGATGCGAGAGCTCACGGGGTACTGATCGGCGGTGTCAGGCCGCCCGCACAGCGAACGAGAGATCGAAGACGGCGTCGACGGTGAAGCCGAGCGTCGCGATTTCATCTTCGAGACGCGTCTCGTCGGGCGGCAGTGCGCGGGTGATCGAAAGCCCGTCGACCACGGTGAGCAGGAGATCCGTCCTCCGGGCGTTGTCGCCAGGAGGCAGCACGCCCTCGTCTTCGAGGATCGCGAGCCAGGCGCGGACTCGGCGTTCGGCCTGGTCAACGAGCACCGCGTAGCCGGCTCGGATCTTCGGGTCGGACTCGGCGTCGGCGAACATGCCGAGCAGGTTGGTCCACACTTCGCGCGCCTGGGTGGGATTGCCGAAGGGATCAAGCAGTCGCCGAACGCACTCCACCAGTCGTTCGCGCGGCGGGATCGATGTGTCGCGGATGCGCTCGTCGGGCATGGCTGCGTCGTACGTGGCTGTGAGGGCCGCGTTGATCAGATCTCGCTGCGTCGGGAAATGGTGTCGCAGCGTGCTCGCGCCGACACCAGCGCGTGCCGCGACTGCCCGCACGCTCAGTCGAGGAGCGCCTTCCTGCATCATCTCCGTGGCCGCAGCGATGATGCGATCCCGTGTATTCATCACGATCCTCCCTCATCGATTCTAGACCGTTAGTACACCGTACCGGCACAGTGTGCTAGTCTCAAATCATGACCGATGACAGCATCCACCCGCAGCGCACACGCACGCTGATCACCGAGGACCTTCTCCTCGTGCTGTTCCAGCCCGATTCGGGCACGATCGCCGGAGAGAACACCCTCTTCTACGTGCTCGCCGGCGGCGTGCTGACGGACCTGGCCCGGCAGGGCGGCGCCGAGATTCGGGATGCCGGCATCCGCGGCACCCTGATCAGCGCCGCAGGTGACCCGCCCGAAGACGAGCTGCTTCGACCGATGTGGGATTACGTCCTCCAGAAGCCGCGCGGCGTGCAGGGCGTGCTCGCGGCGAGTGGTCCGACGTTGCGCGGGCCCGTCATCGAACGTCTCATCGAGCGCGGCGATCTCCGACGCGAGAAGCGGCGCGTGTTCGGGTTCTTCCCCTCCACAGCCCTCGTCGAGGGTGGCTCCGGACGCCGTGACGAGCTCATAGCGGCCATGCGCGCCGTGCTCGTCGAAGGAGAAGAACCGACCGAACGCAGCGCGGCACTTACGGCACTCGTGTCGGCGAGCGGCACGCTGCCCGTCCTTCATCGAGAGATCCCATGGTCCGGCGCCACCGCGACGCGAGCAAAGTCCCTGGAACAGGGCGACTGGGCCGCGGGTGCCGCCGCGGCCGCCGTGACCAGGACGATGATCGCCGTCGTCGCGAACTCCCTCATCACCAGTGCGGTTGTGGCGAACCGCTGACCCCCACACCCCCCGCGATCCGACGCCGTGGCGTTCGGAGTGCTCAACGACCCCTCAGGAGAGAACATGAACGTCATCGAGTTTCTACAGGACCTGATGTTGCAGGTGCCATTCTTCGTGCAGCCCTTCCTCATCGCGGCGGCCGCGGCGATTCCGTTCCTCGAAGCCGAGCTCGCCTCCGTGCTCGGCGTGTGGGCGGGCCTGAACCCGTTTGTCGCGGCGGCCTCCGCGATGGCCGGAAACTTCGCGTCCGTCTTTGTGGTTGTCGTCTTCGGCGCTCGCATTCGTGCACGGATCGTCGCGCGACGCGCACGGCGGACTGAACTCGTCACGGTCGGGCATCCCTTGGCGGATGGGGCGGAGGGTCCGGTCGGATCGAACGTCGACGACGTCAAGACCGAGTCGAAGGGCGTGAAGCGCTTCAAGCGCTTCCTTGTGCGTTTCGGCGTACCAGGAGCCAGCATCCTGGGCCCGCTCGCCATTCCCACGCAGTTCACGTCTGCCGTGCTGGTCTCAACCGGTGTGTCGAAGGGGTGGGTCCTGCTCTGGCAGGGGGTTGCGATCTTCCTCTGGACCACCATGACCACGCTGATCGCCACCGGCGTGCTGGCACTCGTGACCGGCTGAGGGTGACTCCCCCGGGGTCACCGTCCGAGCGCGCGGCGCGCGACAGCATCCGGGTCGGGCTGTTCCGCGACGAGCTTGATGATCGGCCCGATCACCGACTTCACGCTCATCATGCGCGCGGCCGTCTCACGCAGCCACGCCACGGCCGTGCCGCGACGGAACATCAGCTTCGCCAGCATCCGCGAGTTCGACTGCGCCGACTCCACGCGCGGCTTCTGCACGCGCTCCCATTCAGCGAGCAGTGCGTCGAGGTTCGCGCGGTCGGCATGCGCGAGCATCCGTCCCAGCATCCAGGCCGACTCGATCGCCATGCCCGCCCCGATGCCGGCGGTGGGCAGGAATCCGGATGCCGCGTCGCCGAGCAGCACCGCACGTCCGCTGACCCACCGCTCAGAGCGGACGTCCGTGAGCGGCCACAGGTAGGGATCCGGGTCGGCGGCGACGGCATCCAGCGCGGCCTGAAGACGCGGGCCGATCTCGGGCGCCGCCTGACGGGCGTGAGCCGCGAATGCCGCGGCCCCGATGCTCAGATCACTCGACGGCCCGCCGAGGAAGACGCCGAGCCGATCCTTGACGGGGTAGACGCCGAGGAAGAAGCCGTCGCCCCAGAGCTCTTCGCCGAGGGTCGGGTCATCGCCGAGCACGTTCGACCAGGTCACCCAGCCCGACCATCCGGTTTCGAGGGAGGCGACGTCGCCGACGTCGAGCAGATCGCGGGTGCGCGAATGGATGCCGTCCGCGGCGACGAGCAGGTCGAAGGATGCCTGCTCGCCGGTGCTGAACGTCGCTCGCCCGTCATCGACGGCAGTGACAGTGGTGCCGAAGGACACCGGGCAGCCGTCGGCGGTCAGCACGTCGATGAGCGCACCGCGGTCGATGCCCTGATAGTCGCCGTGGACCTCGAGCAGTGCGCCGAGGTCGTCGGAGCGGAGCGTCTTCCCCCGGTGCGAGCGGAAAGCGTAGCGAGCCAGTGGCGTGCTGCTGGCGAGGTAGGCGTCGTGCGCTCCGATGTCCCTGAGAGCGGCGTCGACGATCGGCATGAGCGCGAGCATGTAGCCGGGGTGCTCCATCTGCGGCATCCGTTCGATGAGCACCGGGTGCAGTCCCTGCGTGCGCAGCATCGCCGCGAGCGTGAGACCGGCCACACCGGCACCCGCGATGACGACCCGCAGACGGTCGTCGCGCTGGGTATCGAGCTGCTGCTGCAGCGGGGTGGTGGTGAGCATGATTCCTCCCTCGCCCCAGTCTCCCAGGCGCCGACGCCAGCCGCTCCTCCCCGGGCACAACTTCGGACCGGCGACCAGACACGCCGGCGAGCAGGCGGATCCTGCGGCGTGTTGCGGCTGGGCCCCGAAGTTGTGCCCGGAGTCAGGAGGCAGGCGGCAGGAGGCAGGCGGAGGCAGGCGCCAACGCCCCGGTACGCTGGAACCCATGCTGAATATGGCTGAGGGGCTCGAACGTCTGCGCGCGCTCGCCGAGGGACCGGTCGTATCAGCGGTCGCCGCCGCGTTCCAGAATGCGGGGTTCGAGCTCGCCGTCGTCGGCGGACCCGTCCGAGATGCGCTGCTCGGGCGAGCGGTGAACGACCTCGACTTCACGACGAACGCCTCGCCCGACGAGATCCTGAAGATCGTCACTCCGATCTCGACCGCGCAGTGGGACATCGGCCGGGCGTTCGGCACGATCGGCGCTCGGATGCCCGTCCCCGGCGGCGCGGGCGAGCAGGTCGAGATCACGACCTACCGCGCCGACAGCTACGACGGCGTCACCCGCAAGCCCACCGTCGAGTTCGGCGACACGATCGAAGGCGACCTGGCTCGACGTGACTTCCTCGTCAACGCGATGGCGCTGCAGGTCCCCGAGATCAAGCTCGTCGATCCGACCGGCGGCGTCGAAGACCTCGTGACCGGCATCCTGCGCACGCCCGCCGACCCGAACGTCAGCTTCGGGGACGATCCACTGCGGATGCTGCGCGCGGCCCGGTTCAGTGCGCAGCTCGGCTTCGAGATCGAGGCGCGCACCCGCGAGGCGATCGGGCGCCTGCGCGAGACGCTGAAGATCGTGAGCCCCGAGCGCATCCAGGGCGAGCTCGTGCGCCTCATGCAGACCGACGACCCGGTCCGTGGCATCCGCGTCCTCGTCGACACCGGCCTGATCGAGGAGTTCCTGCCCGAGGTCAGCGCGCTGCGCCTCGAGGTCGACGAGCACCATCACCACAAAGACGTCTACGAGCATTCGCTCACGGTGCTGACGCAGGCGATCGAGCTGGAGCACGCACGCAATCCCGGTGACGCGCCCGATGTTCCGCTGCGGATCGCTGCGCTGCTGCACGACATAGGCAAGCCGCGCACGCGCAAGCTCGAGCCCGGCGGAGCGGTCACGTTCCACCATCACGACGTGGTCGGGTCGCGCATGGCGCGCAAGCGCCTGCAGGCTCTGCGCTTCGACGGCGTGACGACGGATGCTGTGGCCACCCTCATCGAGCTGCACCTGCGGTTCTTCGGCTATGCCGAGGGGGCGTGGACGGATGCCGCGGTGCGCCGTTACGTGCGCGACGCCGGCGACGTGCTGGAGCGGTTGCACATCCTCACTCGTGCGGATGTCACCACCCGCAACAGGCGCAAGGCCGCACGCCTCGCGAGCGCTTACGACGATATTGAGAAGCGCATCGCCGACCTCCGCGAGCAGGAGGAGATCGACTCGATCCGCCCCGAACTCGACGGCAACCAGATCCAGCAGATCCTCGGCATCACCCCGGGGCGCGAGGTGGGCGAGGCGTACAGGTTCCTGCTCGACCTGCGGCTGGACGAGGGCGTCCTCGGCCCGGATGCTGCCGAGCAGCGTCTGCGCGACTGGTGGGCTGCGCGGGGGTGACCCCTCGCGGGATAAACATAACAAGTGTAATGTTGTGCCCATGACCGAACTCGTGGGCACGTTTGCGGACGACGCATCCCGCTCGCGCTTTCTGAACGCCTTCGAGCGGGCGATGGGCTCCTGGCCCGCACGCGACGATCGCCTGGTGGAGACGAGTTTCGGTGCGACCATGGTCTCCACGACGCGCGACGGCGGGGACGCAGCACCGGTCGTGCTCGTCCAGGGCGGCGGCAGCACGATCGCGGCCTGGGCGCCGTTCGCCGATGCGTGGCGCCGGGATCGGCCGGTCGTCGCCATCGACATGGTGTGGGATGCCGGTCGCAGCATCCAGTCGCGGCCGGTGACCGACGGAGCCGATGCAGCGGTCTGGCTCGACGAGACTCTTGCCGGCCTCGGTATCGAGTGCGCGCATCTGGTGGGGTACTCGTATGGCGGTTGGGTCGCGCTCAACCAGGCCGCGCGGAAGTCGGAGCGATTGCTGAGCGTCACCGCGATCGACCCGCCCGGCGCGATCACCGGCATGCCGATCGCGGCGTGGTGGCGGATGCTGCGGATGCTCCTCGGTGGTGAGCAGCAGTACCGCTCGTACCTGGCGTGGGTGCGTGGCGGACGACTGCCGGAATCGACGATGATGCAGGTGATGCTCGCGGCTCGCACCGAATTCACGCAGCGCGGAACGCCCCGGCCGAAGCGGCTCTCGCCCGATGAGTGGCGGGCGCTCACGACACCGCTCACGGTCATCCTGGCTGGGCGCAGCCGCTTCACCTCGGCTCGGGCGGCCATGACGGTGCTGCGCCGCGAGGCCCCACAGGCCGAGGTGGAGGTGTTCGCCGATGCCACGCACGCCGTGCTCGTCGATGAGCCCGAACGGATCATCGATCGCGTGCGCCAATCCACCGGCCGTCACGATCGTAGCGACGGATGAGCGGTCAGGGCGCAGGGGACGTGCCGCAGCGCCTGATCCTCGCCGCGACCGAGGTGATCGCGGCCGGGCAGCATACGGCCATGCCGTTGCGGGCGGTCGCCGAACGGGCGGGGACCACGACCGGCGCGATCCAGCACCACTTCCGAAACAAAGAGGGACTGCTGCTCGCCGTGCTCGCGCGGCACGGCGAACGCACGGTGGAACGGCTGCGGGCACTTCGGACGGATGCGCCGCCGCCCCCTCCGGCCGTCGCCCGTGCCGTTCTTCTCGAGTTCCTTCCGTTCGACACCGAGCGCCGCGACGAAGCGTTCGTCGCCCTCGCCTTCGAGGGGCTCGCCGCAGGGGACGCCGCGGCGGGGAACGGTGACCTGGCCAGGGCCTACCGTGAGCAGTACGCGCTCCTCGCAGGGCTGCTCGCGGAGCATCTGCCGCAGAGCACGCCGAGCGACATCGATGTCATTCTCGCTGCCGTCGGCGGCATCAGCACTGATCTGCTCCTGCGCCGCATCACCGGTGCACAGGCGGTGAGCCTGGTCGACCACCTGCTCGGGCGGTTCTCGTGATGAAGTGGTTCTCATGATTGAGCTGCTCACATGATGGAGATGCGCGACATCGAGGTGTTCCTGGCGCTCGCCGACGAGCTGCACTTCGGGCGCACCGCCGGACGGCTCCATCTCACGCCCGCGCGCGTGAGTCAGATCGTCAAACAGGCCGAGCAGCACGTCGGAGGCACGCTGTTCGAGCGCACGAGCCGTCGTGTGTCGCTCACTCCGCTGGGCGTGCGCTTGCGCGATGAGCTGGCCGGAACGTATGTCGAGATCCAGGATGCGCTCGAGCGTGCTCGGCGCTCGGCGCAGGGCTCTGCGGGTGTACTCACGCTGGGAACCGTGACCTGGCGCACAGAGCTACTCGACTCGGCACTCGAGCGCCTCGTCGCGCGGATGCCGCAGCTCGAGGTGGTCATCCGCACGATCCCGTTCAGCGACCCGTTCGGCGACCTGCGTTCCGGTGCGATCGACGCGGCGATCCTGTGGCTGCCGGTACGGGAGCCGGATCTCACGGTCGGACCGCTGCTGGGCACGGAGTCGATCGTGCTCGCCATGGCGACTTCGCACGCGCTCGCCGATGTCGAGTCGCTGACGCTCGAAGACCTCGCCGACGTGACGGTGATGGGCGGCGCACGCCCCGAATACTGGCGCGAAGGGCTCGTGCCCACCCGAACGCCGAGCGGTCGAACCATCCGCGTCGGTCCGACGGTGAACTCGACGGAGGAGATGATCCCGATCCTGACCACGGGAGAGGCCGTCTCGCCGATGCACGCGCACACCGCCGAGTATCTGCCGTTGCCGGGTGTCATCTATCGGCGCATCGATGACGCACCGCCGGCGCAGTGGGTCCTGGTGTGGCGGACGGCTGCAGAGGATGATCGCGTCCTCGCACTCGATGATGCGATCCAGGCGATCCGGCCCGCATGACCGCGATGACGCGCACGGTTGTCGCGGGTGTCGCGTAATCCATGGGATGCGAGACGCCGAGGAGGGCGACTAACCGCCTCGGGTTTGATGCCGAGGCGGTTCACGTTCAAGTTTTCGTATACACAATCTTGTGAGTTTCGTATACGCTAATGGTATGAGTGAGCATCTATTGCACGGTAAGCCTGTGACCGACGAGCAGATTCAGGCATGGGCGGACGAGGCCGAGGCCGGTTATGACCTGTCGAAACTCCCCAAGCCTCGACGCGGTCGGCCACCCGTAGGCGATGGCCCAGGCGCCGTCATTCCCGTGCGACTCGACGCGTCGACCATCGCGGCTCTGACCGCGCGAGCTGAAGCTGAGGGCATCACCACGCGCTCTGATGCGATCCGCGCCGCGGTGCGCGAGTGGGCACACGTTGCCTGACCTACACAAATCGGCCCGCAAGCACTACCGGCGTGACCAGCTTGACGACTCAGTTGTGCTCTACGCCACCGCGCACGTTCTGCATTCGCGCCCGCTCGACGACGAAGATGACCCACGCAGGTGGCTCATGGTCGGCGCCGACCCAGCAGGTCGTCTGATCGAGCTCGTCGCCCTGATCTACGACGACGGTTACGAGTTGATCATCCACGCCATGAAGGCGCGAGCTCAGTTCCTCGATGAACTGTAGACCAGGCTAGGTCGGTACTCACGCGTCGAACCTCCGCCATTGCCATCTGCGATTGAGGAGATACGTCTCTTTCGTCGCGCGTTCCGCCCGCCGGGCAGGTGTCTCGCAACCTCGGTGTCTCACAACCCATGGGATGCGAGACAGCTGTCACTGCACTTGGTCCAGCACCCAGCACCGATGAGTCGTCTCGTATCGCTAGGGGTTTGGGGCGATGCCTACTCATGGCAAACGCTGGTCCTGGGGTCAGGCGGCCAGTGCAGGGGTCGATCCCGCTCCTCTGAGCCCCACCACCAGTAGCGACGTTGTGTCTCTCCCCCACCTGGGTTCCTAGTCGACAATTGCGGCCCATTGCATCGAGGGATGTCCTCGATCCCGCCGAGTTGCAGGGACCATACTTGGACTCATGACGATGGACCGAGGTGCCCAGAACCCGCACAGTTCGTCAACGAGTGGTCAGAATCAGTCAGCCGCTGAAAAAGATCTCCTCGCTAGCCTTTACGTCGCTCATGCTGAGGCAGAGATGGTTGGTTGGGACTTCTCGCGACTGGATGAACGGTGGACTGTCGACGAACCATGGTGGGACTTCGAGAACGACTGCGTTGAAGCGATGCGCGCGACTCGCAAGGGCATTCTCGATCTCGGAACCGGTGGTGGTGAGCGCCTTTCATCCCTCGTGCGCTCGATCCGTGGAGCGCGAGAACCCCTACCTCGGATCTGGGCGACGGAGGGATGGGCACCGAACGTTCCGATTGCGCGAGAGCGCCTTGCGTCCTGGTCCATTCCTGTTCTGCAGTACGACACGGATGCGGGCGAGTTTCTGCCGATCCCTGAGCGGAGCCTCGGGCTGGTGATGGCCCGCCACGAGAGTTACGACGCCTCCGAAGTGGCACGAGTCCTCGCCCCCGGCGGCCGGCTACTAACTCAACAAGTTGACGGCTTTGACGCCCCCGAGATTCACAAGTGGTTCGGGAGCGATTTCTCTTATCCAGACGTCACAGCAGACGTTTATGTCCAACGCCTCCGGAATGCTGGAATGCGGATCGACCAAGTTGACCAGTGGGAGGGACAAATGCGGTTCGCCGACACCGCAGCCCTGGTCACTTACATCGGGCTCGTCCCGTGGGACGCACCCGGGTTCTCGATCGAAGCACACGCTCAACGCCTCATAGATCTCGAGGCCTCAGCGCCAATAGTTGTGACTCAACGTCGATTCCGAATTTACGCCACTCGTGAATAAGGCGTCGCTCCGAAGGCGACGCTGCCGGATCGTTGGGCACCGGAGAGCAGGCGGTCAAGGCCGATGGCGGCGTGCCGTGTGCGATGCATCCCTGCGGGAGAGGGTGTCTCGTAACCTCACTGTCGCATAACCCATGGGTTACGA
>NZ_JBQDVP010000062.1:0-12631 GCF_052102115.1 Microbacterium sp. | reverse complement strand
AAAACCACCACCATGCAAGCCCTCCACACCGCATGGGAAAGACGCCACGGGAATGGCTCAGTCATCGGACTCGCGCCCTCGGCTGCGGCAGCCGAAGTCCTGGCAGGTGACTTGGGGGTGGCGACGGAGAACACGGCGAAGTGGCTCCACGAACACCGCCACGGCAACTGGAACCTCACCGCCGGTCAGCTCGTCATCATCGACGAAGCATCCCTCGCAGGAACCCTCGCCCTCGACACCATCACCGCCCACGCGAAAGCTGTGGGCGCGAAGGTGCTGCTGGTTGGTGACTGGGCGCAACTCGCGGCCGTCGATGCGGGTGGGGCGTTCGGGATGCTGGTGCGTGAACGGGACGATGCTCCGGAGCTGTTGGACGTGCGCAGGTTCCGAAACGACTGGGAAAAACACGCCTCCCTCGGCCTCCGGATCGGCGACACCGACGCCATCGATACCTATCTCGAGCACGACCGCGTCACCCCTGGCGGGTATGAGGAGATCCTCGAGCAGGCCTACCAAGCCTGGCAACATGACCAAGCCGCGGGGAAGACATCGGTGTTGATCGCGGAGACCCTCGATACTGTCTCTCAGCTCAATACTCGTGCTCGCACCGACCGGATCCTGGCAGGCGAAGTCGCACTCATTGGCGTCCGGCTCCACGACGGAAACGAGGCCTCGCGTGGTGACCTGGTCATCACTCGTAAGAATGACCGGCGGTTGTCGCTCGGGCCGGGTTGGGTGAAGAACGGCGACCGCTGGATGGTGACCCGAGCGCACGATGACGGAGCCCTCACTGTCCGTCGAGCCCACTCGAAATGGCGCACCACGATCACCCTGCCCGCCTCCTATGTCGCCGAGAACGTGGAACTCGGGTACGCCGTCACCGCACACCGCGCTCAAGGCTCCACCGTCGACACCGCGCACGCAATCGTCCACTCACCAGAAGTCACGACGGAATCCCTGTACGTTGCGATGACGCGCGGTAAGGAATCCAACCGGGTCTATGTCGCAACCGACGAGCATCACCTCGAAGAGCATCAGCACCGGGACGACCTGCAGAACACTGCCCGGAGCATCCTGTACGGCATCCTCCAGCACCCCGGCGCGGAACTCTCCGCGCACGACACGATCGTGATGGAGCAAGACTTCTGGGGGTCGATCGAGCAGCTCGCCGCCGAGTACGACACCATCGCCCAAGAAGCCGGGCTCCAACGGTGGGTCAATCTGCTCGAAGCCGGTGGCCTCACCCCGGAGACGATCGACGAACTCATCGAGACCGACGCGTTCGGGATCCTCACCACCGAGCTACGCAGGCTCGAAGCCGACGGCCACCACATCGATGACCTCCTGCCACGCATCATCCAAGCCGGAGGCCTCGACAACACGGCAGACCTTGGCTCCCTGCTCCGGTACCGGCTGCAGAGGGTCACGGCCGTGTACCCGCCGTCTGCGTCACGACCGGCTGGCCTGATCGTCGGCCTCGTGCCACGCGCCACCGGCATCACCGACCCCGCCATGCGGCAGACCCTCGACGAACGCGAACACCTCATGCAGCAACGCCTCGATGCCCTCACCCAGCAACTCCTCGCACACCCCGCACCGTGGATGAGTGCCCTCGACGGCATCGACCCTGAAAAGCGGGCCAGCACGGTGCGGGCGGTGGCGGCATACCGTGACCGGTGGGGCATCACCGCCGCGAGCCCGATCGGTGCGATCCCGCTCGATGACGCCCAGAGGATCGACTACGAACGCGCCCACGCCGTCCTCACGACCAGCACCCACAACACCGAGCAACCTCCGTCGGAGCCGCAGCAGCGACGCGACGGTCGCACCCTCGCATAACTCTGCCAGGCTGCCCAGCCATGCTCATCGGCGGCATCTACGTCTTCGCCGCAGCAATGTGCATCACACTCATTGAGCATGGCTGGAGCGGCTGGCTGTACCTGCTGTTCACGCTGCTGCTGTGGAACGGGCTGAAGTTCCTCTTCATGGGGCCATGGAGCATCATCCTGCTGCTGCGCGTGCGCAGGCAAGAGGCACGCGCCCGTAAACGAAACCGCACCACACCCACCCACGTCGCTACCGCGTCAGCGGAATAAGCTCCGAGCCTGGCTGGAGGGTCAGGGCTCTCGGCCCAGGTCGCCGCTCGTGGTGAGCAGGCGCTCCCAGTCGGTCGGGTCAACGATGCCGGGCATGGTGGGGTCGATGCGTCCGGTGTCGATGACGTACTCGTGTTCGCGGCGGGTGGCGTGAAATGTCGCGAGCACGGCCTCCCGCGGAGCCGTAATCTCGTAGATCTGATGGTCGTGACCGCCGAGCGCACCCAGGCGGGTCGCGAACCAGTGCGCACGCTCGAAACTCGCCGTCCACGACAGCCCGGTCTGATGCCCTTCTGCGGCCGCTCGGTACAGGTGCACCGTGTCCGGCAGCAGTGCCCGGTCTCGCAGTTCGGTCTCGTGCAAGTAGTACTCTTCGTCGACGCCAGAGAGCTCAAAAAGCTGCACCCACACCTCGTGATCTGCGGCTCGGCCCGGCCACTCGCACGTCGTCCAGGTGTCCTCAAGCCCTCGGCGTAGCTCCCGGTCCGACAATGCACCGGTCACCACCGCTGAGAACAACACGCCGGGTTTATCGTTCCGGCCGATCCTCGCCGACAACTCACTCCAGCCCACACCTACTCGGTGCTGACTGCTCAGGCGGCGGGCAGCATTCCCGACCTCGACGATGCGTGAGGCGTGGTCTTCGAGTAGCTCATGCGCGGAGGGACCAAACTCCCGCCCGTCGTTCAGTGATCGATCCATAGGGTGCTCATCTCGCTCATCTCCATGTTCATCCATTCCGCAGAGGGTGTGGTGCTTTTAGAGTGTGCGATCTCGTGCGGCATCTAGCCACGACGGAGAGAACGGCCGGTCTGAGACTTCCATTTGGTGTGTCGGGCCGAATCCTTCCTGTTCGAGATCGCGACGGATATCGGTGATGCCAGTGACCACGGATGAACCGTGTTCTCGGATCAGTTCGTGACATCCCGCACTACTCGGGCTCGTGACTGGGCCAGGGACTGCGCCGACGCTTCGCCCGAACTCCATTGCGAGGTTCGCGGTCGTCAACGCACCAGATCGCACTCCCGCCTCAACCACCACCACAGTCTGTGCGAGCGCTGCAATCAGTCGCCCGCGCTGCTCCAACCGGTGTCGTGTCGGGGGCGCACCGGGCACGGTCTCGCTGACCAGCGCACCCGAGGCGGCGACTTGCTCAAGCACATCACGGTTACCCGCCGGGTACGGCCGGTCCAGACCTCCAGGAAGCACCGCGATCGTTCGCCCGCCTTCCAACAGCGCCGCACGGTGCGCGGCAGCATCAATCCCATACGCGCCACCGGACACAACTGTGTGCCCGTCAGCGACGACACTGGATGCAAGCTCCGCAGCAACCGCAGCGCCATACGCTGTGCACGCCCGCGCACCGACCAACCCGACACCCGCAGAACGACCAGAGTGAGCGCCCGATAGCGACCCGCACACCCACAAAGCGATCGGCTGATCAGGACCCAGCACCCCAAGATCGAGGGGCCACTCCTTGGTTCTCGGAATCAGGACTTGAGTGCCGATCCTCTCCGACTCGTCCAAGATGCGCCTCGCGCCATCGAAACTCAACCGCGGCACGATGTCCTGCCTCCATCGCTCGAGACTCGCGCTCGGGTTGAACCACGGGATCTCCCCGCCAAGTGCCAGACGCACAGTCCTGATCCCGCCGAGGTCGTGTGCGAGGTGCGACGTTGTATCGCGCGGCTCAGCCACCATCGCGAGCATCACCCTCGCAGTGCGCTCATCCAGATCATCCAAGTTGATCTCAGCCATGACCCCGTCCTCTCGCAGGCGTAGCAGTTGGTGTTCAGAAGAGAGGTAGGTGGGCCTCAACACCCCACCGCTTTGCTTGTCACCGGTAGTCTCAGTAGGTAGACGGAACAGGCAGCTGGCCCGTGTCCTTGGAGGAGATGTAACCCAGTTCGGATCGTGAACCACGCGCCACGGCCCCACTCGGGCACACGACGGCGGAGAGCGAGAACGAACAAGTGGAGCAGACCAACCACCTCAGCGTCGAGGAGTTGCGTGACATCGTCCAAGATGCGCACCTCAACTTCCTTCTCGGCGCTGGTGCATCAGCAGACCTGTTCAAGCCCCTCGGCGATGTCGAGGACTGGCTCACATATCTCGCGCAGAACAGCGTCATCCCAGCCACAACGCTGAATCGAGTGCGCGCCTCCGTGTACGCCTACTTCTTCGAAGGCGTCATCGATCCCAACACGAGCGTGATCGATGAGACAGCCGAGGCTGACCCGATCCTCGATACATACCGCGGGTTCCTCCGCACTCTGAACACGCTTCTCGTCCGACGACGAAGCTCAATTCTCGACAAACAGGTCAACCTCTTCACCACCAACGTTGACCTCGCGACCGAGGTCGCGTCCGAGGAACTTCAGCTCGAACTGAACGACGGATTCTCAGGGCGCTACCTGCCAATGTTCAGCGCTAGCAACTTTGGAACCGTAAAGTCCCGCCGCAGTCTCCAGTACGACAACCTTGCGGAAGTGCCGACATTCAACCTCTTCAAGCTGCATGGATCTACCAGCTGGGCCACACGCAAAATCGATCTCGGAGAAGAGACGAAGGAAGTCATCACCTTCAACCCGAGTGCGGAAGTCTTCGACTCCATTCGGGGAACCCTCCAATCGGCGAATGATGCGCTCTACGACGTCGACAAAGAGACCAAGATCGACGAGCTAGCACAGGTCGCGGACGAGCCGACACCGTCGGAAGAGATCCTGTTGGGTGCGTTCATGGCGGAGTACGAACGGCTCGCAATCGTGAACCCCACCAAGGACAAATTCGGCCTGACGGTCCTGAACCAGAACTACTACGATCTGCTCCGCATTTTCTCGAACACCCTCGAGAAGGAAAACAGCGTCCTGTTCATCATCGGGTTCTCCTGCCGCGACGAGCACATCCGTGAACTCATCATCCGCGCAGCACGCACCAACCCGACACTCCAGATCATCGTCTTCGCCTACCATCCTGACGAAGCACAAGCCCTCAAAGATCGCCTCAACGCAGACCTCGCGGCCAACGGCAACATCCTCGTTCTCAGCACGCCCAAGAAAGCCAAGAAGGCGGATCAAGAGACCTACACTCTGAGAAGCATCACAAAGACGTTCTTCGAACCGCTCCTGCCCAAGGCCCCGCGAAAGCCCGACAGCGTCGTTGACGTCCGACTCAAGCTTACGGAACCACTGGAGCTCGATGATGAGCAGCAGTGACGCCGAGCTCCAAGAGCTCTCCGTTTTCAAGATCGGTAGCGTCGTCGAGATCAGTGGTCGCACCGTACGAATCCGTGTCGACAAGTCTAAGAACGGCTCCCACCTTCTCTACCAAGGTAAGACGCTGCGGAACGTGTCCGTGGGCGGCTACATAAAGATCGCCAAAGGGTTTTACGACATCATCGCCAAGGTCGACGGCGAGGCTGTTACCGAGGACAATGACCCCCGTTCCATCTACAGCAGCAAGCGATCACACATCGACCGAACCCTGACTGTCAGCCTGCTGGGATACTTCGACAGAGAGGGCAAGTTCCGCCGAGGAGTCAAAGAACTCCCGCTGATCAACAACGACTGTTTCCTCCTGACACAAGCTGAGTTCGATGAGATCCACAGCTTCGTCGGCCCCGATGACGTCGCACTCACGATCGGGAGTCTCGCGATGGAGAAAGGACAGCACGTCAACATCGGCGTCGACGCTGTCTTTGCCAGCCACATCGGGATCTTCGGCAACACTGGAAGCGGCAAGTCATACACGCTCGCAGCCGTCTACCACCAGCTCTTCGAACAGTACAAGCACTCTGATCAGTTCAAGGAGAACGCGGAATTTGTACTGATCGACTTCAACGGAGAGTACGTCAACACCTCGGAAGAAACCGAAGACCACCGCTCAACTTCCGTCATCACTGACAACGAACTAAAGCGCGAGTACGTGCTCTCAACCAGAGGCGCGGGCGGGCATCGACTCCCCATATCGAAGGAGACCGCCGAGGACCCAGTTTTTTGGACGGTCCTCCTTGACGCCTCCGAGAAGACACAAGCCCCGTTCATCCAACGAACTCTCGAGAGCACCTACTGGGACGAGAAGCTCGAAGATGATGAAGCCCTCAAACATGAAATTGGCTACATCGTCTTCAACGCTGTGAAGAACGGTGACTCCGCCCAAGACCGCGCCTCAATCAACCATTTCCTCAAGGAAGTGGCCCTCGCCCTCGGCGAAAATGCACCGCAAGAACTGACCACGTACATCGATAACCTTCATGCGAAGCTGAGCTTTCACAACAAGAACAGCACCTTCTACTGCAGCAATGAATACGGCACTCTTATCTACGCAAATGACGTCGCCAATGATCACTACTTTCGAAAGATCACACTCGAAGAGATAGAGAGCCTGGATCTTCGCTTCGGTCTCGTCGAGCACCTGAACCGGATCAGATTCAAACTCATCATCCAGTACTACAGCGACGTGTTCCGAGGCTTCGCAAACCGCGAGCACCTCGGCCCGGTTATCAAACGCCTCGAAACACGCATGCCCGCGATTCAGAAACTCCTCGAGGTCTCCGAAGGGGAGCTTCTCACGCAGCCGCTGACGGTGATCTCGCTCCGGGACGTGAACCTTGACATGAAGAAGGTCATCCCGTTGCTGTTGTGCCGCCAGCTCTACGACCGAAAGAAGAAGGCCGAGAACGGTACCTTCCTCAACATCATCATCGACGAGGCGCACAACATCCTGTCGACAGTCTCAGCACGAGAGAGCGAAAGTTGGAAGGACTACAGACTTGAGACCTTCGAAGAGATCGTCAAAGAGGGTCGGAAATTCGGCGTCTTCCTCACAATCGCGAGCCAAAGACCTCACGACATCTCAGACACCATCGTTTCGCAACTCCACAACTACTTCCTCCACCGCCTTGTAAACAACCTCGACATCCACGCGATCGAAAAGGCAGTCTCGTACCTCGACAAGATCTCCTTCGAATCCCTTCCCATTCTCCCGACCGGCACCTGCATACTCTCAGGAGTCTCCGCGCAAGTACCGGTCGTGGTTTCAGTCTCGGCGCTCGAGCCCCCGTACGAGCCAAACAGCAAGACCATGACCCTCAACGACAAATGGCAGCCACAACCAGACGAAGCAGCAGTGGCCCCATGAGAGTGAAGCGCGCGCACATGGTCTCCCGCGCCTACCTGAAGCAGTGGGCAGACAAGGGCGGCAACGTCGAAGTTATTGACATCCAGGATCGACGCGGATTCACCACGGACGTCGTCAACGCGACAGTCGTGAGCTACGCCTACGAACCGGACCTTCTCAACCGCGACCTCGAACGTGAGTTTGCAGAGGTCGAGGCGCGCGGTACTCCTGCTATCGCGAAGCTGCGCTACGGACATCTCCTCTCGACCGAGGAAAAATCGGACGTCGTCAACTTCCTTGACATGCACCTCCAACGCGGACGCTTCGCAGATCAAACCAAGGTTCGAACCTCTGCCATCGTTCTGAAGACAGACGGGAAAACAGAAGAAGCCGAGCTCAACCTCGCCGACCGTCTGATGCTCTCCCAATACATGGAGGGCCCTGTTCGCCTGGCCTCCCTGGAGGTTGAAGCGTGGAAATGGACGACTCACCGGAGTGAAAACCTCGCGACAGGCGACGGGGCCGTGCTTCTCTGGAAAGAGCGGAAAGAGGGAGCGCTCACGGCAGTGACCTTTCCTTTGGCACCCGACCAAGTCCTTCTGATCGGTTCTCCGGCCGATCTTCGCTTCCTGGATTCCCTAAACGCGCGGCTCGCTGAGAACAGTCGAAAGTGGATCGTTGGGCAGCGTGGAAGCCTCAACCTGGAATGGTTCAAGAGCTCGAGCTGATCACCACAGTTCGTAGCAAGCAGGAAGACAGCGATGGCGTCGGGGCACCAGCGTTGATGGAAAGATGCCCGCGGTTAGTTTCCGATGTGCCCACAGACGCTCGCACCCCATCGAGCCCGGCAACGGTTGCTCATGTGTCAGGACCAATGGGCGGGATCGAACAGACTCGAAGGGTGCAAACACAACTCCACAACGACGGCCCCATAGAACAGTTCACTTTCCACGATCCCGCAGAGGTGAGTACTCGTGGCTAGACCCCGCACTCCGATCGGCACCTTCGGCATCATCACCACCCGCCGCAGGAACAGCGGACGGTACGTCGCTCGCACCAGGTACCGCGACTGGGATGGCAAGGGCCGACACGTCCAAATCACCGGTACCACCCGCCCCACAGCCGAACGACTCCTAAAGAAGAAGCTCTCCGAACGCGACCTCTTCCATCCAGGGTTCTCCGGGATAAGTGCCGATAGTTCGTTCCCTGCCCTGGTGTCGTACTGGCTCAAAGACATGGACCTCGAGGACCGGCTCTCACCGACGACGCGGCTGCTGTACGAGCGGAACATGCGCACTCTCGTCCTTCCGTTCTTCAAAGAGTTCACGCTCCGGGAGATCGGGGTGGCGCGCTGCGACTACTTCCTCAAGCAGCTCGCGAAGAAGAGCTACAACCGGGCGCGCCAAGCCCGCGTCGTCCTCCGCCTCGCACTCGGACTCGCGGTGCGGCACGAGATCCTCCCGCGCAACCCGATGGATCACGTTTCCAGGCTTCGCCGTCCGGCGCGCACGCCGGACATCTTTTCCTGGGAAGAACTCAAAGCCATCCGTGCAGGCATCAGCGCGTGGGAGCATCGCCCGATCAAGGCAGGTCCGAAACCCGACGGGCAGCTCGGCCAGATCGTTGAAGTCATGCTCGGCACCTCAGCCCGCATCGGTGAAGTTCTCGCGATCTGCCTTGGCGATCTCGATCTGGACGCACCGATACCGTCGGTGCGGATCTCGGGAACGATCGTGAGCCGCAAGGGTGAGCCTACGCACCGGCAGGATCATCCCAAGACCGCACGCTCCGTGCGCAGAGTAGCGCTTCCTGGGTTCGCGCTTCGCGCCATCGGGGCGCGCTTGGAGAAGATCCGATTCACCCATCCGGACACGTTGTTGTTCTCCACCCGTGTCGAGACGCCGCATACGACGAACAATATCCGCAGGCAGCTCCGCGATGTGATGGACCGGGCCGGAGTGCCCGACGTCACCCCGCACCGGTTCCGTCGCACCGCAGCAACCGCGATCAACGAGATCGGGGGACTGCAGCTCGCCTCTGAACTCCTCGGACACAGCGACCCCTCGATCACGCGCGAGCACTACATCCGCCGCAACGAAACCGTGAACCCGATCACGGCAGACTTCCTCGAGCAAGCCTTCGGGCGGGCCAGCTGATGGACACTCCGCCGAACCAGCGGCGTTCACGACTCGCAAGCCACTTGCCCGCCTAACTGCTCACAGATAGTCTTGACGTGTAGCGAGTTAGGAGGCTGGCGTGTCAGAACGTGATCTTTCTCCTGCCTTCACGCTCCAGGACGCGCGCGAAGCCGGTCTCACCAAAGACCAGGTCTACTCATTACTTGGCCGCGAAGAGATCGAGCGTGTAGGGCGAGGAGTCTACGTGCGCCCTGACGCGCTCCAGCCTGCCCTCACTGCGCTCGCCGCAGCGACTGCACTTCGTGAAGATGCAACGCTGTGCCTGACGAGCGCTCTGGTTCACCATGACCTGAGCGATGCGATCCCTTTCGCGTCCGATATTGCACTACCGCGAGGCGCACACCATCCGACGGGGCTTGCCAACGTGACTTGGCGTAGCTTCGATCCGCAAACCTTTCATATCGGACGCGAGTTCGTCGACGCGGGAGAGGGAGCCACGGTCGCTGTCTATTCGGCGGAGCGTACCCTCGTCGACTGCTTCCGACTCATGCACCAAGAAGGCAGCGACATTGCGTACGAGGCTCTGAGGCGCTGGCTCCGCAGGAAAGGGAACACACCTGCGGGACTGCTCAAAGTCGCAGGATCGTTCCCCAAAGCACTGCCCAGGATCCGGCAGGCATTGGAGGTGCTCCTGTGACGCCACCAGCACCGTCCAGAGATACTTCCGCGGGGCGTGCCTACAACGATCTACGCAACCTCGCTCGAAAACAGAAGCGTGACCCTGCCGAGTACATCACTCTGTACGCGCTCGAAGGTTTCCTCGCGCGGCTCGCAGCATCAGAGGCCGCAGAAGACTTCGTGCTCAAGGGCGGCGTGCTCATGGCAGCATTTGCCGAACGCCGCCCCACACGAGACATTGACTTCGCCGCACGAGGACTCGCCAACGACATACCCGAGGTCGAACAGCGCGTCCGCAGCATCCTTTCCGTTCCCGTTGACGATGGTCTCGAGTTCGACGTGGACTCTGTCGGCGGCGAGCAGATCCGTGACGAAGCAGACTACAACGGTGTCCGGGTCAAGGTCGTCGCACGATTGGCGACAGCGCGGGTCGCACTACATGTCGATGTAAACTTCGGCGATCCGATCTGGCCCGCACCAACAGAGGCAGCCCTTCCGCTTCTCCTCGGCGGAACCCTCCAACTCCTGGGGTACCCCGACCACATGGTGCTCGCAGAGAAGATTGTTACCGCGCTCGAGCGTGGCGAGCAGAACACGCGCTGGCGTGACTTTACCGACATCGCTTCTATCGCCCGCTCCAGAAGGATTGAAGGAGCAGACCTCCAGGAGGCGGTCGAAGTTGTTGCCCGATACCGGGAAATCGAGATCGAGCCCCTCGGCTATTTGCTTGCGGGCATGCCCGCACTCGCGCAACGGAAATGGGAAGTCTGGCGGCGGAAACAACGGTTGGAAGCTACTACTCCCCAGGGCTTCTCAGAACTGCTTGCCACTTGCCTCGCCTTCACTGAACCGTTGCTGAGCGGAGGAGTTCGCAAATCGAAGTGGGAACCCGGACTCGGAAGCTGGATTCCGTCAACCGATCCTGGCTCTCCCACCTTGAGCCAACCTTCCGCCGTCTGAGTGTCAGGAGCCACATGGCATACGAACCATTCCCCGTTGAACCCATTGCAATTACCGATCTACGCCTTGATCTCTCCAACTACAGGATCAGTGGATCAGTTCCCAGTGAGGACGCTGCCATCACCTATCTCTTCGCCGAAGACGACGTAGAGTCACTGGCAAGGCAGATCCTGCTTGAGGGTTATGTCGACCTTGAGTTCCCACTCGTCGTTCGTGAGAACCAGAGAATCATCGTCCTTGAAGGAAATCGACGAGTCACTGCCCTAAAGGCGCTCTTGGATCCATCGCTCGCGCCGCCCGACGTCCGCCCACGTCTTGAACGGCTGCTCATACAGTTCGCTGTAGAAGCTGAGGACCTTCCCGACGCAATCCGGGTGATGGTTGCGCCCACTCGCGAGGATACTGCGGTGCTGCTCGCACGCCTTCACATCGGGCGCTCCAAGAAGGGATGGGGGAGGGCTGAACAGTCTCGATTTGTGATGGCTCAGCTCGAGGCAGGTAAGACAATCACCGAGCTCAAGAGAGAGCTGCCGGGGATCAAGAACCCTGTCACCTACGTAAAGCAGCACTATGTGAACAGATTGCTGCGGGAGACGCCCTTCAGTGACCCGAAAGTGGCCGAGTACGCCACCAGCAAACTCACCCTCACCTCGTTTGAATACGCGTATGGCAACGCCGAGATCCAGCGGATTATCGGCTTGGAGTTCGACGAAGACGGAGTTCTCAAACGGACGCCTTCATCCCCAGAAGAGGTTGCCGCGTTCGACCGTCTGGTGACGATGTATCACCAAGGAAAGCTAAGCTCACGAAAGTTCCCCAAGCGGAGCTCCGACACTTTCCAGGAGGATATGGCGTCGCTAGTGTCGCAGCTGCGTGGGCAGACTCAGGCAACTGTTGTTGAGGTTTCGATCCCAAAGCAAGGAGAAGGGCCGTTACCTGCGGGAGAGACGAACGACCTCCCGGGAGCAACGCTGTGGGATGACCCGGAAGGCGATCTTCGTCCGACGCCGCGTGAAGACGACACCTCTGAGCCAGAGCCGAGCGAAGGATCAGGTGAGGGTTTCAGCGCGGGACACAGGAAAAGTGAGGTGGGAGAACGGGACACCTATCTCGGCACTTCTGCCAATCGACCGGGGCCTGAGTTGCCTGCGATTCAGACGCAAGAAGGCATACTTGCTCCTCCGCAGCCAAACGACCCAGATACCCGCAAACGATTGACAATAACCGTCAACTACGTATCAGCGTCGACCGGAATTCAGAAGCGATTCTCGGAACTCCGAAAACTGGCCGTTGCTGAAACGCCAATCGCAGCAGCGGTACTTATTCGTAGCATCATTGAAGCGAGTATCAAGTTCCACTTCTCACGACTGCCTCAGTCGAAGAATGTCAGCGGGGAACTTGGCCCAGTGATGCGGGTTGTCAAAGAGACCTACGGCAAGGAACCTTCTCTAAGAAACGTGATCGATCTCCTGAACAACAATTCCAGCAATCCGCTACGCCCAGGATCGCTCCGTTGGTTCAATAATGCTGCGCATGATGCAAACTTCTCCGTGCGTGAGCAAGAGGTTCGCGATGCTTGGCAGCAAGTCGGGTCTGTCGGGAAGTTTGTGTGTGAGGGGTTCGGCGTGATCGGTTCGGCTT
>NZ_JBQDVP010000061.1:0-13996 GCF_052102115.1 Microbacterium sp. | reverse complement strand
AGCGCACGACTGAAAATCGTGAGGTCACGGGATCGACGCCCGTCGGAGCCACTGAGACCCTCTTCTGGCTTCTACAGGAGGGGGTTTCTTTATTTCCCCCGCGGGTGTTTGCTCCGCGGTGCCGGTCGTCACGCGTTCCAGCTGCGTGCGGACGAGTACTCATGGATGCTGTCGAGCATCTGCCCGACGAACGGGCTGTCGCCGAGTTGCGCTCGCGCCGCATTCGCCGCGGCCGCATAGGCGCCGACGATACCGCCCGTGATCTCGCGCGCTCGCGCGTCGGCCCAGTCGCGATCGACTCCGAGCTGCCTCGCCGTCGCGATCAGTGCATCGAGACCGATGCGGCCGACGCTGTACTCCCCGTCGATCGACATGGCAAGCTTCGGAGTTCCTCCGCCGGTGACGCGGTACGGAGCGTAGCTGCCGAGGTCATAGAGGGGCGCGAGGTCGGCGCGATCCCGTCGCAGCAAGAGTGAGTAGTTCTTCGCGTGCGCATCTGTCCCGAGCGACGCGACCGCGAAGACAAGGGCTTCGTAGAACCGTCTGGCGTTGTCGCGACGGTCTTCAGCGTCAGGTAGGGAGTTGACGAGGCGGGCGATCGCGGCGACACCCGGTCCACCCTCTGACTGATATTTCATGTCCGGTGGCACGCTCAGCGCCTGGCAGAGGTCCTCCTGATGGAGCCGATGCCAGCGCTCCTCTTCGATCCGTCGGTCGTAGCGAGTGGAAACGAACACCGCGTCACCACGTTCGGTGAACATCAAGAAGTCGTCAGCGACGTGAAGCCGCAGTGCACGCGCCGCAGCCATCGTCATGAACTCGTTGATGTGATGATCCGAGTAAGGAGCCACCGAGGGCTTGAGGATGTGCGTGGTCGGCGTGGAATCCTGTGGCACCGCCCATCGTCCCTCCTCGGTGCGGAAAAGAGCAACCTTGGGCTGCGCACCGGGAAGGCTCCAGCGTGCGTTATCCGTACGCCTCCCCCAAGTGTCACCATTACGTACAAGATCTGCCACGAGCTCCGCGAGGTCGGTGTCGGAGAGTTCTCTCACATCGCCTTGATGGTCGGTCGCATCAGCGCTCGCCTCGCCAGGAGGGAGCAATTGCACCGCACCCGCCGCATCACGACCTATGTGCGAAAGCAGAGCGAAGGGATTGCTGGCGCTGACGCGATACTCACGAGCGAGCTCCGCGAGCCTGCCCGGACTGTCGGGCAGCAATCCCTGCAGAAAAGCGCGCACGGGCTTGTTCTTGTGCCCGGCGCGCACAAGCGGCATGGAGAGTGAGAGCGGGGTCGCATCGCGCCGGGACCGGTAGTCAGCATCGTAGGTGAATGACATGGCGCCGCCAGCCGACTGCTCGACGACGCCGATCGCTTCGCCATCGAGATACGCGAACAGTTCACTCGACACCATCCACCTCGCTGACGTCAACGACGAGTCCGAGCTCTCGGACAACGCGCATGAGCCGGAAAAGTGTGACGGTCGTGGACCCGTTCTCCAGCCTTACCACCCACTCGCGAGTGACGCCAGCACGACGCGCGAGCTCAGCTTGAGACAGGCTCAGACCTTCGCGGCGCTCAGCAACGAGTGCCCCGAAGTCGGATGCAGCGCGTACTTCCATCTTCACCTCACCAGTGACTTATATCACACAACCATACATGTGACTTATAACGCACACAACCGAAAGTGACTTATACCGCACACCGCCCGTTCGCGAAACGATGACGCCAAGGCGATCACGACGTGTGCAACCCCGGTGAGGCGCCACGCCCTCACCGGGGTTGCCCATCACCACACCCTCCCTGCGAGTATGGGTGTCGTGAACAGTGAATACGGAACCGACGGGAACGCCAAAGGCAATAAAGCCGCGGGCGTCGCGCGAAGCATCGCGCGGGGCCTGCAAGAGATCTCACCGAAGGGCGTGCACCCCGCGCTCATCCCCGGAGTGGGAGTGGAGCAGACCGGACGGGTGTATCGCACCGACTGGCTGGTCTTCGGCGTCGCGGCGACCTTCGTCGTCGGGTTCATCGGCTGGGGCGTCTTCGCCGGCGACCATCTTGCCGCGACCGCACAGTCCGCACTTGACTGGGTCATCGAGTACACCGGAGTGTTCTTCACTACGGTGGCGACGACGATCCTGCTGTTCATGATCTTCCTCGGGGTCAGCCGGTACGGCCGCATCAAGCTCGGGCGCGACGACGAGGCCCCCGAGTTCTCGATGTTCTCGTGGATCTCGATGCTCTTCGCCGCCGGAATGGGTATCGGCCTGGTGTTCTGGGGCGCCGCAGAGCCACTCACCTTCTTCGAGGATCCGCCGCCGGGAACGGTTGAGGGCGGAACGCTCGAGGCGATGCAGACGGCACAGGCACAGGTGCTGTACCACTGGGGCCCGCAGGCCTGGGCGTTCTACGCGCTGGTGGGCATCGCGATCGCCTACGGCTCATACCGCCGCGGTCGCACACCCCTCATCTCCTCGGTCTTCGCCCCCCTGCTCGGAGAGAGCAAGACCACCGGCCCGATCGGCAAGACGATCGACATCTTCTCGATCCTCGTGACTCTCTTCGGAACGGCGGCCTCTCTCGGCCTCGGCGCCCTGCAGATCGGCCACGGCGTCGAGATCGTCGCCGGTCTCGGCCGACTCGGCAACGGCGTGCTCATCGCCGTGATCGCCGTCCTCACCGCCTGCTTCATCGCCTCTGCCGCATCGGGCGTATCCAAGGGCATCCAGGCGCTGTCGAACATCAACTCCGTCGCGGCCATCGTCCTGGCGCTCTTCGTGTTCTTCGTCGGCCCGAGCCTGCTGATCCTGAACATGATTCCGGCGATCGCGTTCGAGTTCATCAACGACCTCCCGCAGATGATGGGCCGCACCGGCGCGCAGGGCGATGCGGCCGAACAGTTCCTCGCCACCTGGACGATCTTCTACTGGGCGTGGTGGATCTCGTGGTCGCCGTTCGTCGGCATGTTCATCGCGAAGATCTCCCGCGGCCGCACGATCCGTCAGTTCGTGCTGGTCGTGATCGCCGTCCCATCACTGATCTCCATGGTCTGGTTCGCGATCTTCGGAACCACAGCGATCGATCAGCAGATGAACGGTGCGGAACTCTCGGTGACACCGCCCGAGAACGTGCTCTTCGGCGTTCTCGAGAACCTCCCGCTCACCGAGATCACGAGCATCCTGCTGATGCTGCTCATCGCAATCTTCTTCATCACCGGTGCAGACTCGGCATCTCTCGTCATGGGGACGATGTCACAGCAAGGTCGGCCCACCCCGAAGCGCTGGGTCACGATCACGTGGGGAACTCTCGTGGGGGTGATCGCCGCCGTGCTGCTCGCCACCGGAGAGGAGGGAAGCGGTCTGCGCGCACTGCAGAACGTGACGATCATCGCGGCGCTGCCGTTCGCCGTCATTCTGGTGTTCATGATGATCGCGTTGATGAAGGACCTCAGACGCGATCCGCTGATCCTGCGCGAGAAGTACGCCAAACAGGCACTCCGGCACAGCGTGCGCACCGGACTGGAGGAGTACGGCGACGACTTCGCGCTCATTCCGGCCGAGTACGACCACTCCCAGGACGGTCACCCCTGGATCGATGAACCGGTCGACGAGGCGTTCGCCGAGGTCTTCGAGACGTCTTCCCATGCGATCATCACGGAGGACGAAACAGAGTCTTCCAGCGAGAACCTCAACGATGAAACGCGGCCGACGTGATGAGCACGATCGACGACTGGACGCGTCTGTGCAACCTGCTGGACGATGACCCCGAGTTCGCGCCCGCCGTCCTCGACGCCATCGAGGCTGGCGATGAGCCGTGGGACGCGCTCATCGACGCGCTGGACGACGCCGGCGGCCTCGCGTACCTCGACCGCGGCGACACCGGAGAGGAGCTCGCCGATGCCCTGCCCGCGCTCCCCCGCGTCTTCCGCACCGGCGTCGAGTTCGACGAGGTCGGCGACATCGACACCCTCGTGGGTGCGATCGTCAGGGCCGACGAACTGCTGGCGCCGCACGGGCTCCACCTCCTCCACATCGAGGATCCCGAAGACGAAGACGCCCATCCGCTGGTCGCCGTCCCGACCACAGACCTCGACGAGATCGTGACGCTGATCGCGAGACTCTCGGGCTGATTCGCGGCACCCGCCATCGGATGCTGAAGCCGCTGTCCCGACTCGAGACAATGGAGATATGGTCACCGAACGACGCCCCCGGCTGCTGACCCTCCTTCGACGGGCAATCCGCACCGACCCCGACAGAGTCGCCCTCACCGAGGCCCACACGGTGATCGGCGAGACGGTCGTCGTCAAGATCCTCGATCTCGCCCTGCGGATCGGCGAGTCAATGTTCGCCGTCGGCGCCTCTGCCCACGACGTGACCTTCGCGATCATCCGCGTCGCCAAGGTCTACGGGCTCAGCGGCGTGCACGTCGACGTCAACTTCGACGCGATCAGCGTCTCGTACCACCGCGGCGAGGAGGACTGGCCGACGACCCTGGTCCGCGTCATACGGGCCTCCTCCCCCGACCACGCGAAGCTGCAACGGCTGCAGGCGCTCCTCGTCGACATCATCGACGGCATGGACCTCGACGAAGCCCGCCTCGCCTTCCGCGTCATCCGGCGCACCCCGTTCCTGTACCGTCCGATCGTCGTCATCTTCTCGCGCGCCCTGCTCACGGTCGGCGTCGCGATCCTCTACGGGGCATCGCCGATCATCATCGGGCTGAGCTTCCTCGCCGCCCTCGCCGTGGCCTTCGCCCAGGCCGGCCTCGCACGCCTGCAGGTGCCGCTCTTCTTCAGCCAGATCACCGGCGGATTCATCATCACCGCGGTCACGGCGATCGTCTCCGCACTCGGCGACGCGGGCATCGAGCCCTTCGTCGCCGTGCAGCCGTCGATCATCGTCGCCTCCGGAATCGTGCTCATGCTCTCCGGGCTCACCGTCGTCGGAGCCGCGCAGGACGCCATCGACGGCTTCGCGCTCACCGCCGTCGGCCGCATCCTCGACCTCACGATGCAGACTCTCGGCGTGGTCCTCGGCATCCTCATCGGCCTGGAGTTCGCGCGTCTCTTCGGCATCGGCATTCCCCTCCCCACCAGTGCGATCCCGTTCGGAGCGCCCGTGGCGCAGATCGGCGGCGCGGTCATCATCGCGGTCGCCGTCGCGCTGTTCAACGGCGCGGGTGCGCGCATCATGATCGTCAGCGCCGTCCTCAGCACCATCGCGATCTTCGGGTACAGCTCCACCCTCGCGCTCGGGATCCAGCCGGGCGGTGCGAGCGCCATCGGCGCGCTGCTGGCGAGCTTCATCGGCATCATCACCGCCCGCGGCGTGCATGTGCCCTCGGTCGCAGTCACGACGGCGGCGATCGTTCCCCTCGTTCCGGGAACGGCGGTCTTCCGCGGACTGCTCGGCGTCGTCGACTCCGACGGGACAGCCGAGGGGATGCTGGACGGCATCGGACCGCTGGTCCTCGCGGCATCCATCGGCATCGGTCTCGCCGCCGGCGCCTCGCTCGGCCTGTACCTCGGCACCCCGCTGCGCGCGACACTCGCCACGGTCTCGCGATCGCGCTCGCGCCTCAGACGCTGACGCCCCGCTCCGGCGGCCGCATCGGTTCGACCCGGCGCTCCAGTGCCGCGGCGAGCGCGATGATCTTCGCCTCGCCGCCGGGGCGACCGATCAGCTGCACGCTCACCGGATGCCCCGTCGCATCAGCCATCACCGGAAGCACGATCGCCGGCAGCCCCACGACGTTCACGAAGCTCGAATACGGCGCGTAGCGCACCTGCTGCGAGAAGTTCCGGGCCGCACCGTCGGCGTCGAACCAGCCGATCGGCTGCGGCGGCAGCGCGAGCGCCGGCGTCAGCACCGCGTCGAACGGTGCGAACGCGGTGATCGTCTCGCGCTCGAACACGGTCGCCGCGGCGAGCGCCTCGAGCACCTGCGCCCCGGTGAGCCGTCTCCCCTCGCGCACCAGCCACGCCGTGATCGGTTCGACCAGCTCGAGCTCGGCCTCGCTGAGCGTCATGCGCGCAGCGCTCGTGCGCCAGATGGTCGTGAACAACTCGGCGTACCCGCGCGGGCGCCAGTCGAACCCGTCGGCGGTGACCCCGGCATCCGCCAGCAGATCCGCCGCGACCGCCACAGCGCGCGCGGCAGCGGGGTCGAGCCGGATGTCGTCGGCGTCGTCCCACGGCGACACCGTCGTGACGCCGACCCGGGCGGCAGCAGTGTCTGCCGTCGCCGCGTCGACGAACGGACCGGCACCGGGCGCCGCCGTCGCGTACGGATGAGGCCGCCCGGACGCCTGGACGTCGAGCAGCAGCGCGGCATCAGCGACCGTGCGGGCGATGGGTCCGGCGACGGAGAGGCCGCCGGGGCTGTCGAGCCCCGAGGCGAACGGCACTCGACCGCGCGACGGCTTGATGCCGACGACACCGACCGTGGCGGCCGGAATGCGGATCGACCCGCCCCCATCGGATGCCGGAGCAAGTGGCAGCAGCCCCGCCGCCACCGCGGTAGCGGCCCCGCCACTCGACCCGCCGGCACCGTTCGCGGGATTCCAGGGGTCGCGTGCGGGCGGTGCGATCTGCGTCTCGGTGTAGCCGGTCAGCCCGAACTCGGGGGTGTTGGTCTTACCGAGGCTGATGCCGCCGGCCTCATCGAGCACGGCGGCCTGGTCGGCCGTGGCGTCGGGAATGAAGTCCTCACGCCCGGGCCCGGCACTGTGCAGGCGCGAGCCGAATCGGGTCGGCACCCCCGCACGCGGTACGAGATCCTTGTCGGCGAACGGCAGGCCCCACAGCGCCCCGTTCGGCTCAATGAGCGATGCGGCACGGGCGAGGGCGGCGTCTGAGGTCACCTCGACGAAGGCGCCGAGCCCGTCGTCGAGCCGGGTGATGCGGTCGAGGTAGTGCCGGGTGAGTTCGTTCGGGCTGAGCTCGCGAGCGCGCAGCGCCGCCAGCTGCTCGATAGCGGTCAACTCGTGCAGCGCGGTCATGCCTCGAGCCTACGACCCCTCCTCCACGACACTCTCTTCCACCGCAGGCCGCACCTCTCATCCACCGATCGGTGGATGGTGAAATCCGCCGTCCGACCGCTGGTGGCGCGGGCCGGGGGACGCCAGTCTGGGAGCATGAGCGAGAACGTGATCCAGGTACGCGACCTCCGTAAGAACTACGGCAGCTTCACCGCAGTCGGTGGCGTCGACTTCGACATCCGCCGTGGTGAGACCTTCGCCCTGCTGGGGCCCAACGGTGCGGGAAAATCTACGACGATCGAGATCCTCGAGGGCTACCGGCACCGGAGCTCCGGCGAGGTGCGCGTGCTCGGCGTCGATCCGCAGCGCGGCGGGCTGGAGTGGAAGTCGCGCCTCGGCATCGTGCTGCAGTCGACCGGCGAGGCCGGGAACTTCACAGTGAGCGAGCTGCTGACCGAGTTCGCCGGCTACTACCCGCGCCCCCGCAACGTCGACGAGGTCATCGCCTCGGTCGGTCTCGAGCAGAAGCGGAAGACGCGGATCGGCAAGCTCTCGGGCGGACAGCAGCGTCGCCTCGACGTCGCCCTCGGCATCGTCGGGCGGCCGGAGCTGCTGTTCCTCGACGAGCCGACGACCGGATTCGACCCCGAAGCACGCCGCCAGTTCTGGGACCTCATCAACCAGCTCAAGGCCGAGGGCACCAGCATTCTGCTCACCACGCACTACCTCGACGAGGCCGCCCAGCTCGGTGATCGCGCCGCTGTGATCACCGGGGGCGCGATCGTCGCGATGGGCCGGATCGACGAGATCGGCGGACCGGATGCCCGCACGCCCCGCGTCCGCTGGACAGACCCCGACGGCACCGCCCACGAGCAGCTCACCGACGAGCCCGGCGCCGTCGTGGCCGATCTGTACCGCCGCGACGGAGAGCCTCGGAGGCTCGAGGTCGTCCGACCGAGTCTGGAGGACATCTACCTGGATCTCATCCGGGAGGAGTCCGCTGCCGACATTCCCGCGAACACGCACGCCACCGCCGCCATGGCCACGACCGCTGAGGAGCTGTGAACATGAGCACCACGACCACTGCCGCCACCACGCCCCGCCCCACGACCTTCGGCCTGGCCCGCACCGTCCGCCTCGGATTCCGCCGCATCGGTCTGGAACTGCGCCAGTACTTCCGCGCCGGCGACCAGGTGTTCTTCACGTTCCTGTTCCCGACGCTGATGTACGTCGTATTCGCGACGATCTTCACGGGCGACATCGGCGAAGGCCCAGACATGGTGAGCATGTCGACCTATTACCTGCCCGGTCTGATCGCCGGTGCCATCCTGCTCTCCGGCGTACAGGGCCCGGCGCTCGAAATCGCCGCGGAGAAGAGCGACGGCACGCTCAAGCGTCTGGGTGGCACACCGATCTCTCCGGTGACCTACTTCATCGGCAAGCTCGGCGAGGTATTCGTCACCGCCATCCTGCAGGTCGCGCTGCTGATCGTCGTCGCCGTGGTCGTCTACCGGGTCGAACTGCCGACGGATGCCGCGGCCTGGGGCCGGTTTGCCTGGATCTTCGTGCTGGGGCTCACCACCTGCACCCTGCTCGGCATCGCACTCTCGTCCGTGCCGCGCACCGGAAAATCCGCCTCCGCCGTCGTGATCCCGATCGTGCTGCTCATCCAGTTCATCTCCGGTGTCTACATCGCGTTCTCGATGCTGCCGGAGTGGCTGCAGAACACGGCCGGTGTGCTGCCGGTGAAGTGGATCGCCCAGGGCATGCGCTCGGTGTTCCTGCCCGACTCGTTCGCGACCGCCGAGGTCAGCGGCTCCTGGGATCTCGGCCTCATCGCACTCGTGCTCACCGGGTGGCTCGTGATCGGACTCGTGCTCAGCCGGCTCACTTTCCGTTGGATCCACCGCAACGGGTGACAGAGTAGGACGCATGCGCAGCACCATCCACCGCGAGCAGTTGGGCTGGGACATCGCCGGCGGTGCCCTGTTCGTCGTGTTCACCGTCATCGCGTTCACGGATGAGCCGCGGTCACCAGGGTCACGGGCGCTGCAGGTCGCCATCGCCGCCGGCATCCTCGCCATCTACGCGTTCGGGGCGCGCCGCTATGTGAGTATCCGCGACTCGCCGGAGCCCTCGCCGCTGACCTCGGGATTGCTGCAGGGCAGTCTCGTCGTGCTGCTCACGATCGGCACGTCGATCGAGCCGAACATGCTGTTGCTGCAGACGATCGTGCTGCCGCTGCTCTGGATGACGTCGCTCTCCGCACGCCAATCGGTGATCGTGACGCTGGTGAACGCGATCCTCCTCGGAGTCGCGTACTCGGCGTGGGGAGGGTTCCAGCAGGACGCCATTGTCGCCGGCTTCCTCACCGCGGGGCTGTCCGCGGCATTCAGCATCGCCCTCGGCCTGTGGATCACCCGCATCGCCGAATGGGGTGCCGAGCGCCAGCGTCTGCTCGCAGAGCTCACCCAGGCGCAGGCGAATCTGAAGTCGGTGAGCCGCGAAGCCGGTGCGACGGCCGAACGCGAACGCCTTGCCCGCGAGGTGCACGACACGATCGCGCAGACCCTCACGAGCATCGTGATGCTGGCCGAACGCGCCCGCCACGACGGGTCGGCCGAAACGATCGCGCTCATCGAGGATGCTGCGCGAGACGCGCTGCGCGAAGCACGAACGCTCGTGGTCGTCGAGTCGTCGGCGACGGCCCCTTCGGGTTCGCTCGCGCAGGCTCTGCAGCGGCTCGGCGATCGGTTCCAGCGCGAGACGGGGGTGACTGTGCGCGTCGATGCGTCCGAGTGCGACGTCCCGCGCGATATCCAGGTCGTGCTGCTGCGATGCGCCCAGGAGGGGCTCGCGAACGTGCGCAAGCACGCCAGAGCGAGCGCCGCATCCGTGGTCCTCGAGATCGGCGACGAGGCGACGCTCACCGTGCGCGACGACGGGCAGGGCCTGCGAGATGCGTCGATCGACGACGGTCACGGATTCGGGCTGGCCGGCATGCGCGAGCGGGTCGATCTCGTCGGAGGGGCGCTGGGTGTGACGGATGCTGCACCTCGAGGCACCGCGCTGACTGTGCGCATCCCCCTGACCGCCGAGACGGCCTCGGCCGCAGAGCAGGTGATCGAATGATCCGCGTCATCGTGGCAGATGACCACCCCATCGTGCGCTCCGGCATCGTCGGACTGCTCTCGCTCGATGACGGCCTCGAGGTCGTGGGCGAAGCGTCGGACGGCGTCGAGCTGATCGAACGCGCCCATGCGCTGCGTCCCGACGTCGTGCTGATGGATCTGCGGATGCCGCGGCTCTCGGGAGCGGAGGCCACCGCCCGCCTCGCAGCGGAACTGCCGGAGGTCCGCGTGCTGGTGCTCACGACCTACGAGAGCGACGACGACATCCTCGGTGCGATCGAGGCTGGGGCGAGCGGCTATCTGCTGAAGGCCGCTCCGCATGAGGAGATCGTCGCCGGCATCCGCTCGCTCGCCGGTGGCCATACGGTGCTCGCCCCGTCCATCGCGGCGACGCTCGTGGCCCGCATGCGCACGCCCGAGGAACGCCCGCAGCTGAGCCCGCGCGAGCTCGAGGTGCTGCGGCTCGTCGCCGCCGGCGGCAGCAACCCCGCGATCGCGAAAGAGCTGTTCATCGGCGAGGCGACCGTCAAGACGCACCTGCTGCATGTGTTCGAGAAGCTCGGGGTCTCGGACCGCACGCGTGCCGTCACCCTCGCGCTGGAGCTGGGCCTGCTGTAGCTGGGCCTGCTGCAGCTAACGGCGCTCGCCTTGCCCGAGCAGGGCAGCGGCGTCAGACCCGCCGGAGCTGTGCAGCCGCCGGGCAGTCGAACGGATCGCGGGCTGCCAGCCCGACCCGGTTGAGGTATTCGATCACGATCCCGTACGAGCGGATCAGCGTGGTCTCGGTGTACGGCACGTTGTTGGACGCACAGTAGTCGCGCACGATCTCGCGCGCCTTTGCCAGGTGAAGACGCGGCATGCTCGGGAACAGGTGGTGCTCGACCTGGTAGTTCAGCCCGCCCATCAGCCAGGTGGCCCACCAGCCGCCGCTGACGTTGCGAGAGGTGCGCACCTGCTTCGTGAAGAAGTCGAGCCGGGCACCGGGCGCAATGATCGGCATGCCTTTGTGGTTCGGGGCGAACGAGGCGCCCATGTACACGCCGAATACCGCGAGCTGCACGCCCATGAACGCGAAGGCCATGCCCAGCGGCAGCAGCAGGAAGACCGGCGTCAGCAGCAGCGCGAAACGCAGGGCGATGAGGCCCAGCTCGATCCAGCGGCCCTTCACGCCACGCTTGGTGACGAGGTACTTGATGCTGAGGTAGTGCAGGTTCAGACCCTCGAGCGTGAGCAGCGGGAAGAACAGCCACCCCTGCTTGCGGGTGATCAGCCGGATGACGCCGCGAGAGCGGGCAGCGTCCTCGTCGAGGAACGAGATCGTGTCGACTTCGATGTCGGGATCCTTGCCGACCATGTTCGGGTTGCCGTGGTGCTTGGTGTGCTTGCTGTCCCACCACGAGTAGCTCATGCCGACGATTCCGGCGAGGATGCGGGCCAGCCGGAAATTCCTCGGCCCCGAGGCGAGGATCTGACGGTGCGCCGCCTCGTGCGCGAGGAACGCGATCTGCGTGAAGACGATGGCGAGGGCGCCCGCGATGAGTAGCTGGAACCAGCTGTCGCCGAGCAGGATGAAGCCGGTGATGCAGCCGCCGAGGGCCAGCAGGATGCCGGCGGCGACTGCTGCGTAGAACCAGCGCGCGCGGTTCAGCAGCCCGGTTTCGCGGACCACCTGCAGCACGTTCTTGTACGCGTGCGTCATCGGCGGGAACTCGGCGTTGCCGGAGTAGGTCTGACGAATCGGTCCGAGTGTGCCGGTCGATTCGATGTCGGTAGATGTGGAGATGTTGCTCTCCTGCCGATTGGAGCCCTTGAGCCGTGAGAAGCCAAGGGCGGATGCCGATCGCTGGTCCCAGGCTAACCCGAGCCGTATGCGTCTTCCTGTATACGTCGAGAAAGTCAGGCGCGAGAGCCGCGCAGATGCCCGCGGAGGGTCTGCGCGAACGAACGCGTGCGCCGCTGCGTCGAGCCCTCGAGGGCTAGACGGGCATCGGCGAGGGTCGCGAAGGAGCCCAGCTCGGTGCCGTGGTTGTCGCGGACGATGTGGCCGTCGGCGTCGAGCTCGACGAAGCCGGCGAACTCGCCGCCGCGCGTCGCGACGTGAACGTCAGCGTCGGCCTGTTTCCAGGACAGGGATTCGGGTGGGTGGGTGGTGGTCTTGCTCATGGTCATACTCATTGCTTGGTCTTGCACATTGCTGTGCGGACGCGCGCGAGCGCATCCTGAATTCTGGAGATCGAGAGCGGATACCGCGCGCATCGGTGTGCGCGGTCCTTTACGGCCCTGATCAGTGGCGACGTGCGTGCCGAAATCGCGGCAGAGCATCACGTTGCACGACCAGTCTAGCGCATACGGCAGACGGCAGGCGGATCAGAGCTCGCCCGGGCGCATAGCCTCGGCGTCGATCGCGCGGATGATGCGCTGCGCCGCGGTGTCCGTCGTCGGTGCGGCATCCCCGTCCGAGGCCGCGCGGGTGCGCCCCCGCCGCGGCGCGTAGACGAACAGCGAGTGGAACAGGAACCGTGCGAAGAAGGCGACCACCAGCGAGATCGCCGTGGCGAGCACACTGGAGATGTGCCAGGTCTCGACCATGAGCACCATGATCGGGATGCGCAGCGCGGCCTCGACGTTGTTGAAGGTGAACGATGCCGCGAACCGTGACCACACGCCGCGGGCGTCGCCGCGCATGTCACCGAACACGAACCGCTCCTGCAGCAGGAAGTTGCCGATGATCGTGACCTCGGCGCCGATGATCGCCGCCCACACGTACGGCATGCCGAGGGATGTGAGCAGCCACATGATGCCGAGGTTCGCCAGGGCGCCGATGGCGCCGATGAGCGCGAACAGCGACATCTTGCCGAATCGCAGCCGGGCCAGGTGCGCGATGAAGGTCGCCCCCTGCCGGAGCGACGCCTTGGAGGTGCCGCTGCGGCGCTCGGAGAACGCCATCGGCACCTCGGCGACGCGCACGTCGGTGCGCGCGAGGATCTCGAGCAGGATCTTGAACCCCTGTGGGCGGAGCGCTGCGAGGTCGAGACACCGCCGATCAACGAGGAAGAACCCGGTCATCGGATCGGTCGCGTCGGCCAGGCGCCGCGGGAACATCGCCTTGGTGAGCCACGTCGAGACCCGCGAGACCCTGAACCGCATGGTCGTGCCGAGCCCCGCCGAGTCGCCGCCGCCGACGTACCGCGACGCCACAACGACGTCGGCGTCGCCGCGCTCGAAGCGTTCGAGCATGCTCGGGACGAGTTCGGGTGGATGCTGCAGATCACCGTCCATGACGACGCAGACGTCTCCGTGAGCTGCGGCGAGCCCGACGACGACGGCGCCGCTGAGCCCCCCGGTGTTCGCGGAGCGATGGATGACCCGCACTGGCAGAGGAGCATTCGCTGCGACCCGCTCGACCTCGGCGGCGGTGTCGTCGCCGCTGTCATCGACGAACAGGATCTCAGCCTCGCGGCCCCGCAGTGCTGCCGCGGTGCGAGCGACCAGTTCGGCGACATTGTCGCGCTCGTTGAAGGTCGGGACGATGACCGTGACGGCGATGCCCACGTGCGTCCCCCTTCGTACTCGCTGACACGACGGCATCCATCGTCCCACGTCAGGCTGGTGCGCCGGTGCGAAGCCCGTACGTCTGTGAGCGAATATCCTGGAAGCATGACTTCACCTGCCTCTGACTCCATCACGATGTTCGGTGCCGACTGGTGCCGCGACTGCCTCCGTACGAAGAAGCAGCTCGACGGGCTCGGTGTCGAGTACACCTACATCAACCTCGTCGAGGACCCGGCCGCCGCGGATGTCGCCCACGAGATCTCGGGACGCACCAACATCCCCGTCGTCGTCTACCCGGACGCCACGCACCACGTCGAGCCGTCCAACGACGACG
>NZ_JBQDVP010000060.1:0-14078 GCF_052102115.1 Microbacterium sp. | reverse complement strand
CAGCATCCGATGGATCTCGATCATGCCGCTGGCGTCGCACTTCTTCGGACCGTCGACGGGTACGGCACCTTCGGAGGGCAGCGGTGTGGCCGACATGGCAAGAACGATACGCCCCGCCGCAGCTCTGGCACCAGGTCTTATGCCCCGGACGGTCGTTCAGAAAATGGTGAAGTCAGCGGCAGCTGCGACGTAGGCCTCGGCGAACCCGGCGTCGTCCGCCAACGGGGCGAGCATCGGCTGCGCGGTGAGGAACTCGATCGGTTCGCCGCTGGCCGCGGCGAGGAGCGCGGCGGCGGACTCGTCGGCGATCGCTGCCCCGCTCTGCGCGGCCCGCCGTGTGAACTCCCGCCAGCTGGCGATGAGCCGCGCACCGGCACGGGGCACCACTCCAGCGCCGAGGCGGTCCACGATGGTCGGCACGACGAAGGCGGGGATGCGGTTCGAGGCATCGGTGCCCAGTCGCGCAAGAGTGTCGGCGATCGCAGGGTTCGTGAAGCGCCGGAACAGCTCATCGATGTACCCCGACACGTCGAAGCCCTCGGGCACGACGAGGGTCGGCACGGCATCCTGCTCCATGAACTCGCGCACGAAGGCGGCGAGCCCCGGTTCCGCCAGCGCCTCGTGCACGTACTCATGTCCGGCGAGCTGCCCGATGTACGCGATGGCCTGGTGCCCGCCGTTCAGGAGCCGGATCTTGATCGCCTCATACGCGTGCACGTCGGAGGTCATTGTCGCTCCGACGGATCCGAGATCCGGTCGACCGGCCGGGAAGTCATCCTCGATCACCCACTGCTCGAAGGGTTCCGTGGCGACCGGCCAGGCATCCTCGATGCCGAACCGCTCGCGGATGCGCTCGATGTCAGCCTCGACGGTGACGGGGGTGATGCGATCGACCATGGTCGAGGGGAATGCGACTTCGGACGACACCCAATCGGCGAGTTCCGCATCGACCAGACGCGCCACCGCCTCGACGCTGCTCCGCGCGACGGCACCATTGCCGGGTACGTTGTCGCACGAGAGCACCGTGAACGGAGCGACCCCGCGGTGACGGCGCTCGCGCAGCGCGGCCACAATCCACCCGAAGGCGGTGCGCGGCTCAGCGAGGTCACCGGCAGTCTCGGCCATCACGAGCGGGTCGGCAGTCGCGATCCTGCCGCCCCACGGGTCCTCCACGTAGCCGCCCTCGGTGATGGTCAGCGACACGATCCGCACACTCGGATCCGTCAACTGCCGAAGCACGGCGTCGGGGTCGTCCGGCGCGTGCAGGAACCGGCGGATCGATCCGATCACGCCGGTCTCGTCGGTGCCGTCCGGGTGCCGAAGCGTGAGGGTGTACAGACCGTCCTGCGCCGCCAGCACGTCGCGCATCCGCGCATCGCGTTCGAGCAGTCCGATGCCGCAGAGGGCCCAATCGTCGGCGCCGCCCGCCTGCAGCAACCGGTCGATGTACATCGCCTGGTGCGAGCGGTGGAAGTTGCCGACGCCGAAGTGCACGATCCCGACGCGTACGTCTCCGTCGAGGTACGACGGGGTCGAGATATCGTCGGGGAGGGTTGCCAGCACGGCCCTGCTCAGCCGGTCGCTGTGCTCTGCACCGTTCATGAGGCGACCCGTCAGCTCTCGGCGGCGAGCGCCGCGACATTGTTGAAGTCGACGATAGCGCCCTGCTCGATCAAGCTCGAGCGCAGCGTCGCGTAGTCGAGGTCGGGGATCGCAACGTCGTCGGCGATGGACTGCGCCGCGGCCGTTCCCGCGCCCTCCCCCATCGCCATGCAGTCGCGGGCAACCACGACAACTTCAACGGCACGCACAACGGACCGAAGTCGCCGTTCGCGGCGTTCTTCACGGCAGACAAGTACTACGACCAGGCCGAGAACGGCTGGCCGGCGGGCGCCTCGTTCCACACGATGGATGAGGAGACCGACCCGGAGACGGGCGAGGTGCTGACGCGGGGCGAGGACAGCTCGAACAACTACGTGCTGTTCTCGGCCGGTGGACTCGACTTCGTCGCGGTCGGGCTGTCGTACGGGGTGACGCAGGAGGAGTCCGACTGGGCCGATTCGGTCTTCACCCGGTACTCCGACCGCAACGGGATCCTCGTCACGCACGGGTACGTCTCGTCCTCTTCGGAACCCGATGGCAGGACCGGAAAGCTGGGCGCAGACGGCAGCAAGCTGTACGACGAGGTTGTCCGCGCCAACGACAACGTGTTCCTCGTGCTCGGCGGCCACTTCCACGGCGTCGGGACCAGCGTCGAGACGATCGCCGCAGGGCAGGGTTCGCACAAGGTTGTTCAGCTGCTCGCCGACTACCAGGGGTACATGGTGCCGGCGGAGACGATCTTCAGCGAGGAGCGATGCGCCGCTGCGGGCCTGGACACCGCGACGCAGTGCGTGTTCGGCACCGGCGAAGACGAGGGCAAGATTGACGTCGACGGCGATGGCTCGTGGGAGCACCTCACGAGCGACAAGCTCGCAATGGGGGCCAGCTTCCTGCGGATGCTGCAGTTCAACACCGAGGACAACACGATGTCGGTGGACACCTACTCGCCGTTCCTCGACGAGTTCGGCGCGACACCGTACGACCACGGCAGTTCTCCCAAGACGACGCCCGAGCCCATCGACCGTTACAACGGTGCGGAGGACAACTTCACGGTTCCGATCAACCTGAGCACGCGGACGACATCGTTCGCGACGGACGGGATGACGGTGGCCACGCCGACCGATGAGGTCATCGGCACCGAGACGGTACCGTCGGGCACCCCCGCCGCGGTGCGGTGGACCGGACTGACCGAGGGCACGATGTATGCCTGGACGGCCAGCAGCACGGAGGCCGGTGGCGAATCGGGCGTCCTCGAGCAGTTCGGCAGCATGTTCGTGGCGCAGGGCGACGGCACGACCGATCCTGGTGAGCCGGAAGAGCCGGGCGACAGCGACGCGGATGGCTCCGGCGGCGGCGGCGGCGACGCAGATGGTGCTGGAGACGGCGGCGACGCGGATGGGGGCTCGGGATCGGGCTCCGACTCGGGGACCGACGCGGGTGAGAACGGCGACGCCGGTGCCGGCGGAAACGACGGCACCCTCCCCAACACCGGTGCGGAGATCTCCGGAGTGGTCATTGCGATCGCGGCGCTGCTGCTCCTCCTCGGCGGGGGGCTGGCGATCTTCGCTCGGCGTCGCAGGATCGCGGCCAGTGCCGAGGAGAAAGAGCTGACCTGAGCCTTCCGGGGGGATCGCTGACGTGAGCGTCGGCGATCCCCCCGGTCGCGTCCGGAGCATGCGTTCCAGGACTCGAGGTATCCGGCACGATCCGCCTCACGGAGGAGAGGCCCTCTCGCTGGTACTTTGACCTCGACAGCTGCTGCGCTCTCGAGCCAGCCGAGGTGGAGAGCACACAACATGAAGCGAACGTCGCACTGGCGTCTGGCGCGCATCACCATGGTGACCGTGGTGGCCGTGCTCATCGGGGTCATCGCGCCGTCGGTCTCGACGGCGCCGCCCGCGGTGGCGGCGACCGATGGGCAGATGATCTACCCGGCATCGGGCACCATCCAGTCCAAAGTCGGGGACGGATGCCGCGGCACGAGCCGACCGACGCATAACGGCATCGACATCTCGGGTCAGGGCGGCACCCCCATCCTCGCCGCGTACGACGGCGTCATCAAGGCGCGCGCGTGGAGCAATGGCTACGGCTACTACGTCGACATCCAGCACACTGGCGGGTACGTCACCCGGTACGCCCACATGGTCTCCCAGGGATCGGTCTCCCTCGGTGCGCGCGTGGTGCGCGGCCAGCAGATCGGCGTGGTCGGCAGCACCGGCAACTCGACGGGGGCGCATCTGCATTTCGAAGTGTGGCGGAACGGATCGGTGTACTCCGCCATCAACGGCGGCTTCGTCTGCCTGTCGAGTGTCACGCGGGGCAAGACCCTCCCCCTGAGTTTTCCCGGCTTGCGCACGTCCGTGATTCCGCCCGCGAACTCGGCCGACTACAACGGCGACGGCAAGTCTGACCTGCTGGGGATCGCCGCAGACAGCGATCTGCAGTTCTTCGCCGGCAACGGCAAGGGCGCGTTCGGCGCCGCTTCGGTCATCACCAGCGGATGGGGCGCGTACCGCCATCTGACGCACACCGATCTGAACGCCGACGGCAGGGGGGATATGCTCGCCGTCCGCAGCGACGGTCTCCTCGAGTACTACGCCGGAGGAGCCTCTGGCGGATTCGGCCAGTACAGCAGGCTCGATGTCGACTGGGACACCCGGCGGCACGTCATCTCGGGTGCCGATTTCTCCGGCGACGGACTTCAGGATGTGCTCGCAGTATCAGCGTCCGGCGCCCTCACCCTGTACCGCGGCAACGGTGCGGGAGCGCTCACCGGGGCGCGCACGACCGTCGGCAGCGGGTGGGGGTCGATCGCATTCATGGCCGGCGGCGACTTCGACGGCGATGGTCTCGGCGACATCATGGCGGTGGCGAGCGACGGCGTTCTCTATTTCTACGGCGGTCTGAGGGCCGGTTTCCGCGCGGGCGTCGTCGTGGGCAGAGGGTGGGGATCGTTCACCGCCTTCACCGGCGGCGTCGATTACAACGGCGACCGACGCGGCGACATCATCGCCCGCGCCGCGAACGGAGACCTCTATCTGTACGCCGGAAACGGGGCGGGGAAGTTCGCGAACGGTAAGGTCGTCAGCTCCGACTGGGGTGGGTACCTGCAGATCGAGTGACGCGCACGTGGATGCTCTTCATCAGCGGCTGATCGCTCTGCGCGCTGTAGTCGGCGTTGCCGACCAGCACGTTCATCTCGGGCATGTAGCCCGCGGCACTTCCCCGCGGCGTGTCATAGGCCACGGCACGATACTCGCGCAGTTCGCGCTCTGTGCCGTCCTTTGATGTCGACACGATGTCGACGAGGTCGCCCTGCCAGATGCCCCGATCGCGCATATCCGCCTCGTTCATGAAGATGAGCTCGCGCAGATTCTTCACCCCGCGATAGCGATCATTGGCGGAGTAGATCGTCGTGTTCCACTGATCGTGCGAGCGCATGGTCTGCAGCACGAGCATGTCTTCGGCTGCCGGGCGCACATCGTGCAGCGCGGGGGCTGAGAAGTCCGCCCTACCGGATGCCGTCCGGAAGTCGCGCTCGCGCGCCGGCTGCGGAATGCGGAATCCGTTCGGGTGCTGGACGAGCTCGTTGAAGCCCTCGAACCCGGGGAGCACCTGCGCCATCACGTCGCGGATCTGCCCGTAGTCCCCGGCGTAGGACTCCCAGGGTGTCGCACTGCCCGGCATCGTCGCCCGCGCCATCCGCGCGATGATGTCCGGCTCGGAGAGCAGGTGCTCCGACGCGGGCTTCTTCTTGCCGACGGACAGGTGCACCATGCTCATGGCATCCTCGACGGTCTGGCCCTGCAGGCCGCTCTCCTGCTCGTCGCGTTCGGTGCGCCCGAGGCACGGCAGGATGAGCGCCTTCTCGCCGTGCACGAGGTGGCTGCGGTTGAGTTTCGTGCTCACCTGCACCGTCAGCCGGCATCCGCTCAGCGCTTCAGCCGTATAGCGCGTGTCGGGTGCGGCGAGAACGAAGTTGCCCCCCAGACTCACGAAGACCTTGACGTTGCCCTCGTGCATCTCGCGGATGCTGGCGACGGTGTCGAGCCCGGGCTCGCGCGGCGACGTGATCCCGCAGACCTCGTCGAGGGCGTCCAGCAGCCAGGCGGGCGAGTGATGGTTGATGCCGCAGGTGCGGTTGCCCTGCACGTTGCTGTGCCCGCGGACCGGCGCCGGTCCCGCCCCGGGCCGGCCGATGTTGCCGCGCAGCAGCAGCACGTTCGTGAACTCGCGCACCATGTCGACGGCGTGCTCCTGCTGGCTGATGCCCAGGCACCAGCTGATGATGGTCTTGTCGGCGTTCAGATAGATCGCACCCGCCGCCCTGATCTGCTCCTCGGTGAGCCCGGACTGCTCCACGAGGTCCGACCACGGCGTCGCCTCGACGACCGCGCGGTACTCGTGGATGCCCTGGGTGTGTTCGGCGATGAAGGCGGTGTCGAGCGCCGCGGGGTCGGTCTCAGCCGCTTCGAAGACGACTTTCGCGATGCCGCGCATCAGCGCCATGTCTCCGCCGATGCGCACCTGCAGGTCGAGGGTTCCGGTCTCGTGCGTCTTGAACAAGGCCATGTCGACGAAGTCGTGCGGCACGATCGTGCGCCGAGATGCCGCCTCGATCAGCGGGTTGACGTGCACGATCTGCGCACCGTTCTTCACAGCATCCGACAGCGCCGTCAGCATGCGCGGAGCGTTCGAGGCGGCGTTCACACCCAGCAAGAACAGGGCGTCCGCCTCTTCCCAGTCCTCGAGGGTCGTGGTCCCCTTGCCCGAGCCGATCGATGCCGTCAGGGCGCGACCGGATGCCTCGTGGCACATGTTCGAGCAGTCCGGCATGTTGTTCGTGCCGTACTCGCGGATCATCAGTTGGTAGAGGAAGGATGCTTCGTTGCTGAGCCGCCCGGAGGTGTAGAACGTAGCCTCGTCCGGGCTGTCCAGTGCCCGCAGCTCTTCGCCGATCAGGGCGAACGCGTCGTCCCAGCTGATCGGTGCATAGCGATCGGTCTCGGGGTCGTAGACCATCGGCTCGGTCAACCGGCCGGTGTTCTCGAGCTCGTAGTCGGTCCACTGCGAGAGCTCGGTGACGGTGTGCTGCGAGAAGAAGCCGCTGCCGACGCGCTTGTGCGTCATCTCCCACGTGACGTGCTTCATCCCGTTCTCGCAGATGTCGAGCTTGAGCCCCTTTTGGTCATCCGGCCACGCGCATCCAGGGCAGTCGAATCCCTTGATGGGATGGTTCATGGTGAACATCGTCAGCGCGCCGCTCACCGGTCGCTTCGATTCCAGCAGCACCTCGCCGACCGACACGGCCGCGCCCCATCCGGCGGCGGGGTGCTCGTAGTCCTGCTGCGACCACGGCTTCGTGGTGACGGGTCCGTAGCCGCCTTGCCGGGCGTCTGCGGACATCAGCCCGAGTGTCCGTCCCCGATCTGCACCGCCACGTTTCCGGTCATCATCAAGACGAGTCATGCCCTGCCCCTTCCATCACGAGCGCATCGTCTTCGGGTGCGGTTTGCGACACCGTGACGCGGTGCGAATGCGCATACACGTTCATGCTCCGGCCTCGCAGGAACCCCACCAGGGTCAGACCGGACTTCTCGGCGAGCTCCGCCGCGAGCGACGAGGGTGCCGACACGGCGGCGAGGATCGGGATGCCGGCCATCACGGCCTTCTGCACGAGTTCGAAACTCGCCCGGCCCGAGACCTGCAGCACGGTCCCGCGCAGCGGAAGCCGGTCGTTCAGCAATGCCCAGCCGACGACCTTGTCGACAGCGTTGTGCCGACCGACATCTTCGCGCAGCACGAGCAACTCGCCGGTGGCGGCGTCGAACAGCGCCGCGGCGTGCAGCCCGCCGGTCTTCTCGAACACGTCCTGCTTCTCCCGCAGTCTGACCGGGTACGTGACGAGGTCGGCGGCATCCACGACGACGGGGTCCCCCGCAACGTCGTACCGCGACACGGTCTCGACAGCGTCGATGCTGGCCTTCCCGCACACACCGCAGGAGCTGGTCGTGTAGAACGCTCGGGCGACGTCGGGGGCAGGCGGCGGCACGCCGGGAGCGAGGGCGACATCCAAGACGTTGTAGGTGTTCTCGACGCCGCCGGTGCCGGGTCCACCGCAGTGGATCGCGGACTGGAACTCCTCGCCGGACCCGATCACTCCTTCGGAGACGAGGAAGCCGGCGGCGAGCTCGACATCCGTCCCCGGCGTGCGCATCGTGATGGCCAGGGGCGTTCCGCCGACGCGGATCTCGAGCGGTTCCTCGACGGCGAGCGTGTCGAGGCGACGGTGCGCGCCATCGTGCGCAGCATCGTCCAGCGCGATCCTCATCACCGACCGCCGTGTCGTGATCCGGCCCATGCCTCCGAGCGTACCCCCGCCCGCAAGACCGGGGACGGCTAGCGTTGGTTCCGATGATCACAATCGACGAGCACCGTGCGCGCATCCTCCGCGCGGCCGGCCGCCTGCCCGCGGTAAAGAGCAGCCTCGCCGAGGCGCAGGGCCTGGTACTCGCCGCCGACGTGGCCGGCCGGTGGCCGACACCGCTCTTCGACAACTCGGCGATGGACGGTTACGCCGTCCGTGCAGCGGATGCCGCAGCCGGCGCGACCCTGCGGATCGTCGCCGATGTGGCGGCGGGGTCGGACGAGGATCCCGCGCTCGCGCCGGGGGAAGCGGCGCGCATCATGACCGGTGCCGCACTCCCCTCTGACGCGGATGCCGTCGTGCCGCTGGAACAGACTGACCTGGGCACCGAGACTCACGACGTGGCACCGGAGCAGATCACGGTGCTCGCCGCGCCGGAACGCGGTGCGCACATCCGCTATCGCGGAGAGGATGCTCCGGCCGGCGCCCTGGCCGTCACAGCCGGAACTGTACTGGGCCCGTGGCAGCTATCCGCGATCGCGTCAGCGGGGTACGAGCACGTCGCCGTGCACCGCGCTCCGCGCGTCGCGATCGCCTCGACGGGCAGCGAGCTCATCGCCCCCTCCGGCACCCCGCGGCGCGGGCAGATACCGGAGTCGAACTCCGTGCTGCTGAGCACCGCGGTGCGCGATGCGGGTGCCGTCGTCACCAGCATCCGCATCGTCGCAGACGATCCCGCGGAACTGCGGCGCACGCTGGACGGTCTGGACACTGACGTCGTGATCCTCTCCGGCGGGGCGAGCGTCGGAGCGTTCGACGTCGTCCGGGCGGTGCTCGGCGAAGAACGCGGCGTGCGCTTCGATCAGGTCGCGATGCAGCCCGGCCGACCGCAGGGGTTCGGCGTACTCGATGCGGGACTGATCGCTTTCTGCCTTCCGGGGAATCCGGTGAGCGTCGCAGCATCCTTCGAGATGTTCGTGCGCCCGGCTCTGCGACAGATGGCCGGATTCGCCGTCATCGACCGTCCACGCGTCGTCCGCACGGCGGCGACCGCATGGTCGAGTCCGCAGGGTCGTGTCCAGCTTCTCCCCGTGGTCGCCGATGATGAGACCGTCCGGCCGGCGACGCACGGCGGAAGCCGCTCGCACCTCGTGACCTCGCTCGCCGTCGCCAACGCATTCGCCGTCATTCCCGCCGATACCGAACGCGTGGAAGCCGGCGACCCCGTGACGGTGATGGTGCTGTCGTGAGCGTTCCCGCCGCCGCGGCGATCGTGCTGGCCGGGGGACGGTCGGCCCGACTCGGCGGGGTGGCGAAGGCGACCGTGGAGATCGACGGCATCCCGCTGATCGATCACGTCTACGCCGCGGTTCGCGGGTGTACGCCGATCGTCGCCGTGGGGCCTGCCGACATCGGCCGCCCCGGCATCCGCGTCGTGCGGGAGAACCCGCCTTTCGGTGGGCCGGCGGCAGCGGTCGCCGCGGGAGTGGACGCGCTGGAGGGTTCGGATGCCGTCGAAACGTGGCTGCTCGCGTGCGACCTGCCCCGTGCGGCCGAACTCGTCGCGCGCCTCACGGCCGTGCCGATCCCCCGCGACGCTGATGCGGTCGTCGCCGCGGACGCCGAAGGGCGGATGCAGTGGCTCGCCGGCCGGTACCGCCTGTCTGCCCTGCGGAGCGCCGTAACGCAGCATCCAGAAGTCGACGGGTTGTCGATGCGGACGCTGCTCGACGGTCTTCGGCTGCAAACCGTCGACGATGGCGGCACAGCCATCGACCTTGATACCTGGGCGGCCATCGAGGACTATCGAAGCACGCGAAAGGACGACCATGCCTGATGCTCCCGAAGACCTCGAAGCCTGGGTTCGAGCCCTCGCCGAATCCCTCGGACTCGGCGATGGACTCGGCGCCGACCAGCATCCGGTCGGCCTGCTGCTCGACCTCACCCGCGACGCCGCGCATGGCGTCGTGCGACCGGCCGGCCCGCTGACGACGTATCTCGTCGGGCTCGCGGTCGCACAGGGCATGACGGTCGAGGATGCCGCGGCCCGCACCCGCGCGACGATCGCCGCGTGGCAGATGACCCGCAGGGACCTGCCGGATCAGGGCTGACCTGCCCGAACGGGTAGGCCCGAACGGTTCGAGAGTAGGTATCGCCTTCTGCACGGTTGGGACAGTCTGGACGTGCGGAGACCCTCCGCCCGAGAGGAAGGACGATGATGTCTGGAAACAGAGCGGTCGCTTACGAAGGCCCTGGCGTCGTGAAGGTGATCGATACCGATTACCCCGACTTCGAGCTTCATGACGGACCGGGGGTGAATCCGGCGAATGTGGGGCGGAAGATTCCGCACGGGGTGATCCTGCGCACGGTCGCGACGAATATCTGCGGGTCGGATCAGCACATGGTGCGCGGGCGCACGACCGCTCCGGCGGGGCTGGTGCTGGGCCATGAGATCACCGGCGAAGTGGTCGAGGCGGGCCCGGATGTGGAGTTCATCAAGGTCGGCGACATCGTCTCGGTGCCGTTCAACATTTCGTGCGGACGTTGCCGCAACTGCAAGGAGGGCAAGACCGGGATCTGCCTGAACGTGAACCCCGATCGCCCGGGCAGTGCCTATGGGTATGTCGACATGGGCGGGTGGGTCGGCGGGCAGGCCGAGTACGTGCTCGTGCCTTACGCCGACTGGAACCTGCTGAAGTTCCCCGACCGCGATCAGGCGCTGGAGAAGATCCTGGATCTGACGATGCTGTCCGACATCTTCCCGACCGGTTTCCACGGTGCTGTCACCGCGGGTGTCGGGGTGGGGTCGACGGTCTACATCGCCGGTGCCGGGCCGGTCGGGCTCGCCGCCGCGGTCGGCGCACAGCTGCTGGGTGCCGCGGTCGTGGTCGTCGGCGACATGAACGAAGATCGCCTGGCGCAGGCGCGGAGCTTCGGTTGCGAGACCATCAACGTCGGCGAGGGCGCCGTACCCGATCAGCTCGGCCAGCTTCTCGGTGTGCCGGAGGTGGATGCCGCCGTCGACGCCGTCGGCTTCGAGGCTCGCAGTGAGGGTCACGGGGCAAAGGCGAAGGAGGCTCCGGCGACCGTGCTCAACTCGCTCATGGATGTGACGTCCGCGGGCGGAGGCATCGGCATCCCGGGGCTGTACGTCACCGGAGACCCGGGGGCCGTCGATGAGGCAGCGAAGGTCGGTTCGCTGTCGATCAGTCTCGGCACGGGCTGGGCGAAGTCGCTGTCGTTCACGACGGGGCAGTGCCCGGTCATGCAGTACAACCGGCAGCTGATGATGGCGATCCTGCACGACAAGGTGAAGATCGCCGCCGCCGTCAACGCCAAGGCGATCACGCTCGACCAGGCGCCGCAGGGCTACGCCGAGTTCGACGCGGGCGCCGCCACGAAGTACGTCCTCAACCCCAACGGATACATCAAGGAGTAATCATGACAACCGCCACCCTCGAAGACGCCCGTCGCATCATCGCCGCCGCCGAGAAGAAGGCGACCGAGATCGGCCAGCCGATGAACATCGCGGTCGTCGATTCCGGCGGCAACCTCATCGCGCACGTCCGCCAGGATGGCGCGTGGATCGGCAGCGTGAACATCTCGATCAACAAGGCCTGGACGTCGAAGGCGTTCGACATCTCGACGAAGGACCTCGGCGACAACGCGCAGCCGACCCAGCAGTTCTTCGGCATCCAGAACACCAACGGCGGCAAGGTCGCGATCTTCGCCGGCGGCATCCCGCTGGTGCGCGACGGCGCCGTCATCGGAGCCGTGGGCGTCAGCGGTGGGTCCGGCGAGCAGGACCACTCGGTCGCCGAAGCCGGCGCAGCCGCGCTGTAAACACTGGCCGAAGGCTCCCCGCCCGGACGGGTGGGGAGCCTTCGGGTAGGTTGGCGTCATGGACAGCGAGGATGCTTCCCCCGGCACACGACGGATGCTGGTCGATCTCGATCGGACGGTCGCGGATCAGGCCGATCGTCATGCGCTGGAGCTCGAGTCGCTGCTGGCGATCCTGAGGTCACCGCGGCTCGAAGACCGTTCGGCGAGATCATCTGCGATCGATACGGCGGCGGCGGCGCTGGTGCGACTGAGGACCGAAGCCGACGAGCAGCGCAGTTCGATCCTCGAGCCGGTCGTCGGTGCGTTCGCGCGACTGCGCAGCGACCTGCGACCCTTGGAGCGGTTCGGGGCGCTGGAAATCCAGTTCGTCGAACCGCCCGCCACCGGCAGAGCGCTGCCCAGCGAGGTCGCGCACGCCGCGCGGGCGATCGTCCGCAACACCATCCTCGGGCTCGTGGACGGGGGTGATGTGAACCGCGTCCGCGTGCAGTGGGACTGCGACGGACTCAACCTCCTCGTCAGCATCCGAGATGACGGGCGCGGCAACTTGAGCGTCCACGACGATTCGCTGCGCCCGATCGCCGAACGCGTCACCTCGCTCGACGGCGTGCTGAGCGTTGATGCCACACCGGGGTGGGGGTCGTCGGTCGAGGTGTGTCTTCCCCTCGACCCGCGTTCCGACAGCCCGCCGCTGGTCGACGGCGTTCCTCTGACTGTGCGCGAGCACGACGTGCTGCGCCTCGTCACTGCCGGCGAGCGCAACCAGGCCATCGCCGCACAGCTCGGCATCAGTGCCAACACGGTCAAGTTCCACGTGTCGAATCTGCTGCGCAAGGTCGGCGCGAGCACCCGTGCCGAGCTGACGGCGTTGGCGCTGGCGCGGTAGGGGTGGTGCTGCGACCGCCGTAGCCCGTAGGCACTACTTTGGCTCGAGACAATTGTGGTTAACGCGCTAAACACCACTTTGTTGCGATAGAGTTGTGGTTATGAGCGTCGAAGTCGCCGACTTGCCCTGGCCACCCCACGGGGTCGAGACACTGCCGTGGCGGCAGCACGTGCGCGGCGGCACGAAGGAAGATCGGATGCTCCGATCCATCGACGCCACGATCCCGCCGTTGATCCGCGGCCTCGACTACCGGCCGCCTCTGCCCCTGGCACTCACTACGGAGAATGCGCTCCTGGCCGTCGCGCAAGCAGACACTGACGCCGAAGGACACTCCGCGGCGCTCAGCCGCTTCATGGTGCGATCGGAATCGGTGGCGTCCTCGAAGATCGAGCGAATCACGGCATCCGCAGTGGATTATGCGAAGGCGATCGCCGGCCACAGAAGCAATCCCTCCGCGACGAGCATGGTCGCCGCCTCGTCGGCGCTGCACGAGCTCATCACCACGGTCGGGCAACGCGGTCGCTTCGAGCTCGTCGATCTCACTCGCGCGCACCGCGCACTCATGATCGACGCCCCGGAAGAGGCCGACTATGCCGGTCGTCTGCGCGACATGCAGAATTGGATCGGTGGGAACGATCACTCTCCTCGTGGTGCACTGCACGTACCCCCCACGCCCGAACGCGTCGAAGAATTGATGGCGGATCTGATCATCTACCTCAACCGCGACGATGTCCCGGTCATGCTGCAGGCCGCGATCGGTCACGCGCAGTTCGAATCCATCCACGCCTTCACCGACGGCAACGGGCGCATCGGCCGCGCGCTCGTCTCAGCTGTGCTCCGGCGACGCGGCGTCACCCGCAATGCCGTCGTACCGCTTGCCAGCGGTCTGCTCGCACGTCGAGACGACTATTTCACGTCGCTCGGGGCGTACCGGCTCGGAGACCCGGCACCGCTCATCGACCTCTTCGCCCGCTCTGCTCGCGCGGCTGCCGAGTGCTCGCGCGAAACCATCACGCGGCTGAAAGCGCTGCCTGACGAGTGGGCAGCAGAGCTGAAGCCGCGGGCAGGCTCGGCCGCGGCTTCCCTGATCGCCTCGTTCTACGATTTTCCGGTCATGGGATCGGATGAGATCGAGAGGCGCTCCGGATCCGTCGCTTCCCAGGCGTACCGGGCCATCGACCAGCTCGTCGCCGCCGGCTTCGTGCAGGAAGTCACTGGCCGCAAGAAGAACCGTGTCTGGGCCGCGTCCGACGTGATGGCCGAGCTCGATGACCTCAACCGGCGCATCCAAGCCGCGATGTAACGGGGCGACTGGTCGAGAATGAGAAAACCCCCGATTTCTCGGGGGTTTTCATGGCGGTGACGGTGGGATTTGAACCC
>NZ_JBQDVP010000059.1:0-14271 GCF_052102115.1 Microbacterium sp. | reverse complement strand
AGCACGCCGACGGTGCGCTTCTTCTCGTCGACCTCGTAGTCCTCGCCGGCCTCGAGAGTGCGGGCGATCTTGGCGAACTCGGTGAACCAGCGGTTGGCCTCGCCGGATGACGGTCCGGAGATGATCAGCGGGGTGCGGGCCTCATCGATGAGGATCGAGTCGACCTCGTCGACGATCGCGTAGAAGTGCTCGCGCTGAACGAGATCTTCCTTGCGCCAGGCCATGTTGTCGCGCAGGTAGTCGAAGCCGAACTCATTGTTCGTGCCGTAGGTGATGTCGGCGGCGTACTGCTCGCGACGGACCGCAGGGGTCTGGCCGGACACGATGATGCCCGTCGTCATCCCGAGCGCGCGGTAGATGCGCCCCATGAGCTCGGCCTGGTAGGAGGCGAGGAAGTCGTTCACCGTGATGATGTGCACGCCCTCGCCCGCGAGGGCGTTGAGATAGGCGGGGAAGGTGGCGACGAGAGTCTTTCCCTCACCGGTCTTCATCTCGGCGATGTTGCCCAGATGAAGGGCGGCCCCGCCCATGAGCTGCACGTCGTAGGCCCGCATCCCGAGGGTGCGCTTGGCGGCCTCGCGGACGGCGGCGAAGGCCTCGGGCATGAGCTTGTCGAGGGTCTCGCCCTTCTCGAAGCGCTCCCGAAGCACCGTCGTCTCGTTCGCGAGCTCGTCGTCGGTGAGCTTCTCGAAGTCGTCCTCGAGCGCGTTCACGGCCTTGACGACCTGGTTCAGACGGCGAAGGATGCGACCTTCGCCGGCGCGCAGCAGCTTCTCAAGAGGATTCGCCACTTAAGTCATCTCCCTGTTGTGGGTCAGATCCCAGCCACCCAGATCGGGCTTCGGCGCCGGGCATACTCCGCTATGTTACCGGCCCGTGACCTGCGCGTCGTCTGCACGGGACATGCCCAGGAACACGACCCTCGCTCGCGCAGACCTTTCCCGGTATATGTTTGCTGAGAAATCGCTTCGGGAGGTTCCATGTCAGTCCGCCAGAGTCTGCTCGCCATCCTCGATCAGGGTCCCTGCTACGGCTATCAGCTACGTGCCGAGTTCGACCGGCGCACCGGTTCCACCTGGTCGCTCAACGTCGGCCAGATCTACAACACCCTCGAGCGCCTCGAGCGCGACGGTCTGGTCGGACGCGGTGATGCGGATGAGCACGGCCACGTGTATTGGCAGATCACGGATGCCGGATCGGCCGAGGTAGCGCGGTGGCTCTCCTCCCCCGTCGTTCGCACGCAGGCCACGCGCGACGAGCTCGCCATCAAGCTCGCGGTCGCGGCGACGCTGCCGGGGGTGGATGTTACGGCGGTGATCCGGGCACAGCGGAGCGCGTCGCTCGCGCACCTGGAGAGCGTGCGGCGTGCCGAGTACGCCGGCGGCGATGGCGAAGACGCAGCAGAGCTCGCCTGGTCGCTCGTCGTCGACTCGATGATCTTCGCCGCCGAGGCCGAGCTGCGCTGGCTGGATCACACGGAGCAGCGTCTGGCTCTTAATCCGCATCGCGCGATGGGCCTCGAACTCGCGACGGAGCGCCCCCGGCGCGGACGTCCTGTGAGCCAGGAGGCGCTGGCAGGCTGACTGCCCTTCGGAAAGGCAGAGGCTCCAGCATCCACTGCGCGGATCCACAGCGCGCACATGGTGTGCGGAAAGTAGGATCGACTCATGGCAGGTTTCTGGGGCAAGCGCAAACGTGAGCAGGAGGCCGCCCAGGCGGCACAGGACGCCGATCTCGCGCGTCGCGCCGAGCAGGCGCTCGTGGCGACCGACGAACGGATCAGGACCGCTGGCGACGAGCTGGCGTTCGCCGAGGCGGAATTGGGCGCGTCGCTCACGAAAGATCTGAAAGCCGCGCTCGACGCGGTCAAGACGCATCTGCGCGAGGCTTTCCAGCTGCACCAGCTCAACCACGACGAGATCCCCGACACCGACGAAGAGCTCCGCACCCGCAACGCGCGGATCGTGCAGTTGTGCGAGTGGGCCGAAGACCTGCTGGACGAGAAGACCTCGGCGCTCGCCGAGTCCGTCGCCCGCGTGCGCCAGGCTCCGCAGATCATCGCGCAGGTCCGCCGGGATTCCGAGGCGCTGAGCGCGCGCATCCCCCAGACCCGCTCCACCATCGAGCGGCTGTCGACGCGCTACGCCGCTTCGGCGATGCACCAGATCTCGGCATCTGCCGACGAGGCCGAACAGCTCATCTCGTTCGCCACGCACGGCGCCGACGTCTCAGAGCGCCGCCGCGCTGCCCGGCAGAACGAAGAGGCGAACCTCGCGCTCGAGACCGCGACAGAGGCGACCCGCCGTGCCGGGGCACTCATGGATGCCGTGGAGGACTTCGAGATCGAGGCGCTGCGTGCGGAGTCGACGCTGGCCGAGGTCGTCGCAGACTCGCGCGGAGACATCATCGCCGCCCGCAAGGCACCGAACGTGCCCGCCGTGACCTCTGCCGTCGCCGAGCTCGAAGGCGCCCTCGACGCGCTCTCCCCCGCCGGAACCCCCGCCGACCCGTTCGCCGAGCTCACCCAGTTGCGCACAGCCAATACGGCGCTGGACGACGCCATCGCGAAGGCGGAGTACCGCCAGCAGAACCCGCTGCCCAGCATCGCCCAGGTGCAGCACTCCCTCGACGACGCCGACCGTCAGCTCGGCGTCGCACGCGGGCTCATCTCCGGGCACCGCGGCTGGATCGGCGCAGACGCGCGCACGCGCTTTGCCGAGGCCGAGCGCCTGCGCATCGACATCCCGGAACTCATGGCCGCCGAAGACACGCGCGAGCAGGCACTCGCCGGTGCCCGCCGTGTTGCACAGCTGGCAGCCGAGGCGCTGCAGCTCGCACAGCGCGACATCGACTCCGCGCGGCCTCAGCAGCAGCAGGACTGGGGCGGTGACGGCTGGGGCGGTGGACGCCGCGGCGGCGGAGACGTCATGGGCGGCATCATGGGTGGTCTGGTCATCGGCAGCATCCTGGACGGCATCTTCGACTGACAGGGGCCGGTTGGCTTCGACTCGCTCCGCTCGCTCAGCCCGTTTCGTCTCGCTCCTCTCGCTCAACGACCGGGGTAGCAGAACGGCCCGCCCCAGGGTGGGGCGGGCCGTTCTGAGGTTCAGGATGCGAGCGCTTCTGCCTGCTCGGGGGAAGCCTGGGTGGTGAGCGAGATCACACCGTAGTCCCAGCCCTTGCGGCGGTAGACGACGCTCGGGTGATCGGTGCGTGCGTCGACGAACAGGAAGAAGTCGTGTCCGACCAGCTCCATCCGGTCGACGGCCTCTTCGACCGTCATCCATTCCGGCTCGAAGTTCTTCGTGCGGATGACGACAGGTGAGTACTCGGCTTCTTCCTCGCTCTGGACCGGCACCGTGCCGGTGGCGACAGCCTGCAGCACGTCGACGGAGGCGGGTTGCACGTCGATGCCCTCGATCGCCCCGCTGCCCTTCTCGAAGTGCGCTCCGCGCGGGTGCTGGCGGCCATCGACGCGCTTCTCCTTCGCGCGGCGCAGTTGCGTGGCCATCTTGTCGACCGCGAGGTCGAGGGCGGCGAACTTGTCTCCGTCGACGGCTTCGGCACGGACGATCGGCCCCTTGCCGATGAGGGTGAGCTCGACGGTCTCATCGGGAACACGCCCGCCTCGATAGGCGCGATGCGTGACCTTCACATCCAGCCGCTGCGCCTTGGCGGCGAGCTGCTGAACACGGGCGATCTTCTCTTCGACAACGGTTCGGAAGCGATCAGTGATTCCCACTCCGACGCCAACGATGCTTGTTTCCATTGCTGCCTCCTTGTCCCGGTCCTCCCGGCCAAGGGCGGACCGTGGTCGCCTTGTGACCCCCTACCGTAGTCCGCGTTCCCGTTATTGTCACCACACATTCATGATGTGTTTCCCGGGAGTTTGCGTCTGCGCGGTGTCGCGGCGAGCGCCACAGCCCCGCACACGCGGAATCCCGCCGCCGTAAGTACGCGGGCGGCCTCGTCGAGCGTCGCTCCGGTTGTCACGACGTCATCGAACACGAGCACATCGCGCCCCTGCCTGGCGCGCCGCACGCGCATGCTGCCTGTGACGTTGCGGCGGCGCTCGGCGAGGGCGAGCCCGCGCTGATCCTCGGTGCGCTGCGCCGGGGCGAGCAGTCGTGCCGGCCGCTGCCCGGCTTGTCGGATGAGCAGCTCGGGCACGCGATATCCACGACGCCGGAACGCGGCGCGGCCAGTCGGCACGGGAACAGGCAGCGCCGTCGGATGCTCGGTGACGATCCCCGCGCAGGCCTCGCCAAGGGCAGCACCCAGCGGTCGCGCGAGAAGCGTCTCGCCCTCTTCCTTCAACCGCCGGATGCAGCGCGCCGCGACCCCGTCGAACGCGAGGGCTGCGACCACCGGCATCCCCTCGGGTGTGGTCGTCCGCACGGGGCGGGCGACCAACGCGTGACGACACGGGTCGCACAGCAGCGTTCCCGGCGCATCGCACCCCGCGCAGCTTGCGGACAGCACGAACGCCGCGATCTCGTCCGCCAGTGCCGCCCATCCGGTCATCCGTCGAGTCTCGTGACGGTCGTGCACCGGCGGGCGGTCCGGGGGCGCGATCGGTGGAGAACTCCCGACGAGACGGAGGATGTGGACTACTGCCCGGCGTGCGTCCCGAGGACGAGCACGTCCGACAGTCCCATCTGCCACGTCGTGCCGCGCTGGGCGAACATCACGCCAGTCTCGTCCAGGATGCGCACGGCCGCAGAGGTGCGCCCGCCCGAAAGCGCGACCGCATCAGCGGGAGCCGCAGCGACGACCCCGGGCCCGCCGATGGGCTGAGTGAGCGCGATGCGCGCATTCTCCGACTCGACGAGGATGCCGACGGCGTCCTCCCCGATCCACGACATCCCCAGCGCCGCGCCATCGATCTGAGCTACGAGTTGGACCGGACCGATACCGGTGGGGACCTGGTCCTCGTCGCGGATGATCGCGGCGAGCACGAGCCAGTGCTGACCGCCGCGCGCGATCACCGCGGCGAGTCGCACGCCGTCCGGGGCGACTCTGATCCCCATGATCGACGATGCCTCGGGGAACGCACCGGGGATCTCCACGGGTGTGACATCGGACTGCCATGCCGTCAGCGCCTCCGGCGAATCTTTCGGCACCGACCAGGTGAATCCGTACGGATCCATCGACGGCTTCACCAGCCCCGGTCTGCTGTCGAGCTGGTCGACACGGCCGTCGGCGACCGTGTACACCAGTCCGTCTTCCAACTGCATGGCGGCGCGCGAGTCGTCGGCGGCGACATCCACGGCCCGCACGGTCGGCGCGATCTTCTCGATCTCCGAGCTGATGCCGTCGTACGGCTCGATCTCGTCGCCGACGAAGGCCCCGAACTCGCTCTCGGTGAGGACCACCGGGTTCGATTCCGTCCGGCCGGTCTCGACCGACGCGCGCCCGGCGTCGAGATCGCGTCCGTTGACCGTGAGCCGCACCTCGGTGACCCCGGCAGGCCGCAGCGTCGCCTCCAACTGTGTGCGCATGCGCGCGAGCTGTGTCTCATCGAGCCCCGCCGCCGCGGACGTCAGCTCGACGGTGGCGACCTTCTCAGGGCTGATGGGGACGGAATCAAGCGCCAGCGAGGCGTCACCGGGGAACGCGCTGCGCACCCCCGGCGACAGCCATTCGCTGGGATCGCCGTTCAAAAGGGCTTGGGTCAGCGTCGTGGCGATGGTCTGTCTGCGCGGGTACCACCGCAGATCGGGGACGAGATGCGTCCAGGTGTGGTCGTAGTACTGCAGGGAGTAGCGGCGATACACCTGCGTGAACGCCTCAGCATCGAGGAAGATGCCGTTGTCGGCTTTCGTGATGCGCCATTCGCCATTGTCGTTGCGGGCGACTTCGAAGGCGGCCACCGAAGCCTCGCCGGGCAGTTCGCTGTATGCGCCGTTCTCGTCGAGGCGCGCCACCTGGTCGAGCACGACGCGTACATCGCCCGCTTGCGCGGACTCTGCGACATCATCGAGGTCGGCCGTGAACTCGCGGTCCGCGGCGCTGGAGTCGATCGAGACGCCCGCCGACGGGCGCCACGTGGCGGCGAGCTCGGGGCTCAGGAATTCCCGGGCGATCGACCAGCCGTTGTCCGGGGTGAGCGCGGCGTCCAGGAATCCTTCCACGATCTGCTCCGGGCTCGCGCCCTCCAGCGGTCGCGCGGCGATCTGGTTGATGTCGGGGTCGATGTCGGCACTGTCCAGCGCGAGCCCCGCGTTCGCCTCGCCGGACGTCGGCAGGCTCGTGCAGGCCGTGAGCACCGCGATGAACGCGGCGAGGGCGATGACGGCGATCGAGCGGCGTCCACGGTTCATCGTCAGTCCGCGGTTCGTGGTCAGCCTGCGGTTCATGAGTCATCCTCCGTTTCCGCGTCGAAGTAGATCTCGCGCAGTTCGGTGAGCTGGATCGGCTGGGTCACGTCGGTGAGAGCCTCTTGCGGTTCGAGCGGCACGGGCGAAGCTCCCTCCAGATCGCCGCGCCGGCGCGGAAGGGTGAGCACGAAGTTCGTTCCCACGTCGAGCTCGGACCACACCGCGAGCGTTCCCCCGTGCAGCTTCGCGTCGCCGAGCGCGATGGAGAGGCCGAGGCCGGTGCCGCCGATCGTCCGCTGCCGTGACGGGTCGGCACGCCAGAATCGGTCGAACACCCGCTCGGCGGCGGCGGGGTCCATTCCCATCCCGAAATCGCGCACGCCGACGGCGACGGCATGCTGGTTGCTGTCGGTGGTGACGACGATCGGATTCCCCTCGCCGTGCTCGATCGCGTTGCCGATGAGGTTGCGCAGCACGCGGCGCACCCGCCGGGGATCCATATCCACGGGCGAGTACCCTCCCGGTGCGACCAGGCGGATCTCGGACCCGCGCTCGTCGGCGAGCGGACGCATCTGCTCGATGATGTCCTCGGCCAGCTCGGTGATGCTCGTCGCCTCGAGTTCGAGCTGCACAGAACCCGCGTCGTACCGGCTGATCTCGAGAAGATCACCCAGGAGCGTCTCGAATCGCTGCACCTGGGTGTGCAGCAGCTCGGTGGTGCGATTCGTCGTCACGTCGAACTGATCGCGCTGATCGTTGAGCATGTCCGCTGCCAGGCGGATGGTGGTCAGCGGAGTGCGCAGCTCGTGCGAGACATCAGACACGAATCTCTGCTGCACCAGCGAGAGCTCGCCGAGCTCCTTGATCTGCGCTTCGATGCTGTCGGCCATCGCGTTGAACGACTGGGCGAGTGTCGCCAGCTCGTCCTCGCCGTGCACGGGCAGACGCACGTCGAGGTCGCCCGCGGCCAGCCGTGCGCTGGTCTCGGCGGCCTCGATGATGGGCTTGGAGACCAGGCGGAGCACGATCCAGGAGATTCCGGCGATGATCGCGATGAGCACGATCCCGGCCGCCCACAGCGTGCTCTGCACGAACTGGAGCGTCTGCTGCGAGTCGGCGAGGTCGTACGCGATGTACACCTCGAAAGAGCCGACCCCCGGAAGGAACAGCTGCTGACCGACGGCGATCCCCGGGGCCGTGGACCCGTCGGGCATCGGGATGGCGATCGACTGCCACGACTGCCTGTCGGGGAAGGACACGACGCGCTCGCGCAGACCGCTGCTGATCACGTCGCCGCTGAGGTCGGACGTGCTGAACGCCTGCACACCGCTGCCGACCGGCGGGTCGTCGATCGGGAACGCGATCACGCGCGAAGACGACGACGCACGCGGAATCGTGTCCTGCACATCGCGCCACAGCGCCCGCAGACCCGATGAGTCATCGGTCACCTCGGCCGAATCCACCCGCATCTGCGCCTCGGCCACCGCGCGCAGCGAGTCGGAGAGGACCTCATCGCGGCGCGATTCGAAGAGGTTGTTCTGGATGACCAGAGCCATGATGAGGCTGGTGATGAAGATGGCGAATGAGGTCAGCAGCAGCGTGATCGTGACGGTGCGGAACCGCAGTGAACGGCGCCACAGCCCGGTGATCGCCTCGGGCCAGCCACGCGGGTCGCGCCACAGCGTGACAGTGGCCGTCGCGCTCGTCGCGATCAACGCGGGCTCTTCATCGGTCGCGGCCTTTAGCTGACGGTCCCGGCCCGGTAGCCGACGCCGCGGACCGTCATCACGATCTTGGGTGCATCCGGGTCGAGCTCGACCTTCGCGCGCAGACGCTGGACGTGCACGTTGACCAGTCGCGTGTCCGCCTTGTAGTGGTACCCCCACACCTGCTCGAGCAGCATCTCTCGCGAGAAGACCTGCTGAGGCTTGGATGCCAGGGCCACCAGAAGCTGGAACTCGAGGGGCGTCAGCGAGATGACCGTCGTGCCGCGCCGCACCTCGTGCGCGTCGACGTCGACGACGAGATCGCCGATCCGCAGGATCTCGGTGGTCGCCGCGGTCACCGGTCGCAGCCGCGTGCGGATGCGCGCCACCAGCTCCTTCGGATTGAAGGGCTTGACCATGTAGTCGTCGGCGCCGACCTCGAGCCCGCGCACCACATCGGCGGTGTCTGTGCGGGCCGTGAGCATGATGATCGGGATGCCGGATTCGGCACGGATGCGCGTGCAGATCTCGATCCCATCCATCCCCGGGAGCATGAGATCGAGCAGGATGAGATCGGGCTTCTGTGTGCGCCATTGCTCGACGGCTTGTGCGCCGTCGGCGCAGAAAACGGGCTCGAAGCCCTCGGTGCGAAGGACGATCCCGATCATCTCGGCGAGCGCGGTGTCGTCATCGACCACGAGGATCCGTGAGGTCATCTGATCCCAGCCCCATCTTTCTACGCGGCGCGCTGCCTCGGGTGAAGGCTGAACGCGGTCGTTTGCAAGCGTACTTCATAACGGATATGACACGATGGATCTGCATCTTCGAAGGGAGCTCGATGAGCGCACCGTACTGGACGCCCGCGGTCAAGCCGGGGTTGATCCCGCTCCACCCGCTCACCTTCGGTGCGCTGCTGGGCAAGCCGTTCGCGGCGCTGCGTCACAACCCGAAGGTGCTCTTCGGATTTGCGATCGTGATCCAGCTCGTCATCGCTGTGATCACCCTCGTCGTCGTCGGCGGTGTGGCCATCGCGACCTTCACCCGGATCGAGTCGCTGTCACCGAGCAGCCCCGATTTCTATCCGATCATGTGGGGCACGGTCGCGATCAACACGATCGTCGTGCTGGCGATGAGCCTGTTGAGCGTGGCCTTCACCGCGGTCATGCAGGGTGTGGTCGCCGCCGACATCGGCTATGCCGCCCTCGGCGAGAAGCCGAAGCTCGGGCGCCTCTGGCGGCTCATGCGCCCGGCGTTCTGGCGTCTGGTCGGATGGAGTCTCCTGCAGGGGCTCGCGGCCATCGTGCTCATCCTCGTCGTCGGCGGGATCATCGCGCTGGGCGTCATGGCGGGCGTGGGCGGTTCGGCGGAGGGCGTGGGGCTCACCGTTGTGATCGGCATCCTCGTCGTCCTCGCGGCCATCCCGCTGTGGGTGTGGCTGAGCACCAAACTGCTGCTCGTCCCGTCTATCCTCGTCCTGGAGCGCGCGCGCCTGCGTACGGCGCTGGTGCGCTCGTGGCGACTCACCCGTCGACGCTTCTGGAACACGTTCGGCGTCATGTTCCTCATCAGCATCATCATGAGCACGGCCGTGGGCATCGTGAGCATGCCGCTGTCGCTGCTGGGCTCGCTGTTCGTCCCGGTGATCGCCCCGACCGGCCCGAACGAGGTCTCGGAAGTGGTGCTGCTGTTCATCGCCGGCGTCGCCCCGCAGCTGCTGGTGTACGTGCTGCAGGCCGTGGCCATCGTCGTGCAGTGCGCCGCGGCCGCTTTCATCTATCTCGACTGCCGGATGCGCTACGAGGGCCTGGATCACAGCCTCATCACCTATCTGGAGCGCCGTGATCTCGGCGTGTCGCCCGAGGATCTCGGCGATCCGTTCGCCGTCGACCCGGCCACGGCCGTCAGCAGCGCTCCGCCGCCGACCCCCACCCCGACGTACGCGTCGCCACCGGTCGGCTGGGCGCAGTATCCGAACGGCCAGTATCCGGCACAGCAGTACCCGTACCCACCGGCGCAGGCTCCGGCGCCCCAGACACCGACCACCCAGGCACCGCCTTCGCAGCCCCCCGCGGCTCCGCAACCGTTCCAGGCGCCGCCCACCCAGGCGCCGCCTCCGCCTCCTCCGCCCGGGCCCGGCGGGGCATGATCTTCCTCGCCGACGACCCCTATATCCCGGACGGCGATGATGCACGCCGCTGGGCCGAGCAGGAACTGCAAGATCCGCGCTATGCGGATGCGAAGCCGACCTGGTTCGACTATCTCGCCGAAGACATCGCCGAGTTCATCAACGGCCTGTTCTCCGCAGAGACCGGCCAGCAAGTCGGCAGCACGGCACTGGTGATCGTAATCGTCGTCATCGTCGCTGCCCTCATCGCCGTGCTGATCCTCTGGGGGCGCCCACGCGCATCGCGCCGCGTCTCCCGGCGCAGAGCAGACCTGCTCGGCGAGCGCGACGACCGCACCGCCGCACAATTGCGGGCGGATGCCGAACGCAGCGCACGCGAGGGCGATTGGGATGCCGCGACGGTGCTCCGCTTCCGGGCGATCGCCCGCGGGCTGCTCGAACGCGACATCGTCGACCCCGCTCCCGGAGCCACCGCACAGGCGATCGCGCGCGAGGCGGCAGCGGCATTCTCAGCGCACCATGACGAACTCACCGCGGCGGCCGGCGCCTTCGACCAGGTGCGGTATCTGCGGCATCCGGCTTCGGAGGAGAGCTACCGCACGCTGGTGGCGACCGACGAACGGGTGGCCGCGGCGCATCCATCGACGACCCCGGAGAACCGGGCGGTTCCCGCATGACCGGCACCGCGGTGCGCGAGAAGGGGCGACTGCGATCGGTGTTCGGCTGGCTGGCGATCGCCGCAGCCGTGATCGTCTTCGCGCTGCTGGTCAGTGCGCTGACCTTCGGTGCACCCGACTCCCGCGGCGCCCTCGACCCCGAGAGTGCGAACGACTCCGGAACACTGGCGCTGGCCGAGCTGCTGCGCGACCAGGGCGTGGAGATCACCGTCGCCCGCACCCGCGCCGAGGCCGTCGCGGCCGTCGACGAGGACACGACCCTCGTCATGGCCGACCCGTTCTCGCTCTCGGACGACGCGGTCGCCGAGCTCATCGAGCCCGCGGATCGCCGGGTGTTCCTCTCCAGCGCATCGCGGCTGCTGCGACTGCTCGATCTCGGCGAGGACGCCGCGCCTCCGGCATCCGGGGCGCTGAGCGCACGGTGCGATCTGCCCTCGCTCGCCGACGTCGGCGACGTGCAGCCCGATCGTTTCTTCGCCCCCGCGAGCGGCGTGATCGGATGCTTCGAGGAGGACGGCGCGGCCGGCCTCCTCATCGATGACCGCGGCGACCAGCGCACCGCGATCCTCGAGGGCGGGGCGCTGCTGAGCAACGAACACCTCGCCGAGAACGGAAACGCCGCACTCGGCCTGGCGCTGCTCGGTCAGACCGATCACGTCGTCTGGTACGTGCCCTCGCTGGCCGACACAGATCTCGAGGCGCAGTCGCCGGATACCCTCGCGACCCTCACGCCGCCGTGGGTGACCCCGGCGATCCTGCTCCTGCTGCTGGCCGGCATCGTCGCCGGCATCGCGCGCGGGCAGCGGTTCGGTCCGCTGGTCACCGAGACCCTGCCGGTCACGGTGCGGGCCTCGGAGACCATGCACGGGCGCGCTCGGCTCACCGCCAAGGCCGGCGACGCCGCGCACGCGGCATCCGCTCTCCGCGACGGTTCGCTGCGCCGCCTGGCCGCCCGGCTCGGGCTGACGGCACGTTCGACGCCGGCGGAGGTGGCCGATGCCGCATCCGATCGCCTGCGCATCCCGCGCGGGTCCCTGTACCAGCTGCTCGCCGGGCCCCTGCCCGAGAATGACTCCGAACTCGTCGACGCCGCCCGCCGGCTCGCAGAACTCGAGACAGCGGTCGACACCGCCGTCCATGTGGAAAGGAACACGACGTGACCGACACCACCCCCTCCCCCTCTCTGGACGAGGAGTCCCTGCGCCGGGCCATGCACCGTGTGCGCACCGAGGTCGACAAAGCCGTCATCGGCCAGGCCGGAACCATCACCGGCCTGCTCGTCTGTCTGCTCTCGCGCGGCCATGTGCTGCTGGAGGGTGTGCCCGGCGTCGCCAAGACGCTCGTCGTGCGCTCCTTCGCCCGTGCACTCGGGCTCGACACCAAGCGCGTGCAGTTCACCCCCGACCTCATGCCGGGCGACGTGACCGGCTCGCTCGTCTACGACGCTCGGACGGGCGAGTTCGAGTTCCGCTCGGGGCCGGTGTTCACGAATATCCTGCTCGCAGACGAGATCAACCGCACGCCCCCGAAGACCCAGGCGGCACTGCTGGAGGCCATGGAGGAGCGTCAGATCTCGGCTGACGGCGTGAGCCGCGATCTGCCCGATCCGTTCCTCGTCGCGGCCACCCAGAACCCGATCGAGCACGAGGGCACGTACTCGCTGCCCGAGGCGCAGCTTGACCGCTTCCTGATGAAGCTCGTCGTCGGGATGCCGGAGCGCGACGCCGAGGTCACCGTGCTGCGCCTGCACGCCGGCGGTTTCTCGCCGCGCATGCTCACCGGCGTCGAGCCGGCCGTGACGGCGGAGGAGATCCGCGCCGCCCAGGATGCCGCGGCCCGGGTCGAGGTGACCGACGAGGTGCTCGGATACGTCGTCGACCTTGCCCGTGCGACCCGCGAGTCGCCGTCGGTGCTGCTGGGTGCGAGCCCGCGCGCCTCGACCGCCCTGCTCGCAGCCGCGAAGGCGTGGGCGTGGTTGAACGGGTCGACCGCGGTGACGCCCGACCACGTGCAGACGATGCTCGTGCCGGTGTGGCGGCACCGCCTGCAGCTGCGACCGGACGCCGAGATGGAAGGCGTATCGGCTGATGCCGTGCTCGCCAGCGTGATCCAGCAGACCCGGGTGCCGATCTAAGTGTTCATCACCTCTCGCCTGGCCCTGGTCATCGGGGTCGGAGTCATCCCGGTCGTGGCGCTCGCCATGGCGGGTGTTCCGGTGTGGCTCGTGATCGGCGGGTGGGTGGTGCTGGCCGGCATCCTGCTCGCGATCGACGTGACGCTCGCGGCGAGCGCGCGCTCCGTCACGGTCACCAGGCGAGTGCCCTCGCGTGCGCGGATCGACGAGCCGGTCGACACGAGCGTCGCACTGGAAAATCACGGAGCACGCACGCTCAATGCCCTGGTGCGCGATGCCTGGCAGCCGACCGCCGGTGCGGGTTCGGAGCGGCTGCGGGTCGTGGTGCCGGCCGGGGAGCGCCGCCGCCTGACTGTGCCGCTGCTCCCCCGTCGACGCGGGGAACTGGTCAGCGAGTTCGTCTTCATCCGCTCCCGTGGACCGCTGGGGCTCGGCGGCCGCCAGGCGCGGCACGACGCGCGGGCGGCGATCCGGGTGCTGCCGGCGTTCGCCTCGCGCAAGCACCTGCCCTCGCGCCTCGCGCGGTTGCGTGAACTGGACGGCAACACCAGCATCCAGGTGCGCGGTCAGGGCACCGAGTTCGATTCGCTGCGGGAGTACGTGCGCGGCGACGATGTGCGCTCGATCGACTGGCGTGCGACCGCGCGGGCCGGGACGACGATGCTGCGCACCTGGCGGCCCGAGCGCGACCGGCACGTCGTGATCCTCATCGATACCGGGCGCACCGCCGCCGCCCGCGTCGGCGACGGCACCCGTCTGGATGCCGCGCTCGAGGCCTCTCTGCTGCTCGCTGCCCTCGCCGCACGGGCCGGCGACCACGTGCACCTGCTGATGTACGACCGCGTCGTCCGCGGACGCGTGACCGGCATCGACGGCCCGGGGCTGCTGCAGGCGATCACGGATGCCATGGCGCCGGTGCATGCTCGCCTCGTCGACACGGATTGGGGCGGCGCGTTCGCCGCGATCCGCGCCCTCACGACCCGTCCCTCGCTGATCGTCGTGCTCACGGCGCAGGATGCCGCGGAGTCGGCCCGGGGCTTTCTCGGAGCCTTCCCGAACGTGTCGCGCGCGACCACGGTACTGGTCGGGTCGGTCACCGATGACGGGGTGGGTTCGCTGGCCATGGCCCGCGACTCGCGCGAGGAGATCTACCTCGCCGCGGCCGCCGAGCGGACCCTGCGGGATGCCGAGAACGTCGCAGACGCCATCCGTCGCGCGGGCGGCGAGGCGATCACCGCCGATCCGGAGGCGCTGCCGCCGAAGATCGCCGACCGCTACCTCGAGCTCAAGGCCGCCGGGCGGCTCTGAG
>NZ_JBQDVP010000058.1:0-14523 GCF_052102115.1 Microbacterium sp. | reverse complement strand
CACCGCGAGCGACTCATCGTGCGGGGGTCGCACGGGGGCGACCTGCTGGCTGAGGTGGCGGGCGCGTTCGGACCACTCGAACAGCACCTCGGGGTCGCGGCTCGTGGCGGCGGCGGACAGCCCGGCGAACACGAGGTTCGTGCCGTGCATCGCGAGGGATGCCTGCAGGTCGAGCGCGCCGAACGAGCGCTGCCAGTTCGCGAGCAGGTCGAGGCCGTCGGCCGCGTGGCGGCGCGCTTTCGCGGGCTGGGAGTGGGAGCGTGCGCGTGCGGCGCGGACCTCCGCCGCTCGCAGCCGCAGCGGGACCGGGGCGTCGTCCGCCAGCCGGACGGCCGGGCTCGGCTCGTCGCGGCGGATCGCGGCGATAGCGGCGCTCAGGCGCACCGCCGTGGCCTCGTTCGGGAAGCGGGCGCGCTTCAGTTCGGCTGCGGTGGCGGTGAAGTCGTCGGCGGGAGGGGCGGCGCCGGCATCCAGTTCGGCGTCCAGGCGGATCGCGTCGCTGCGTGCGGCCCAGCTGTGCGCGCCTAGCCCGCGGAAGCGCCGCGCTGCGGCCTTCGCGACCTGTCGTGCGCGTCGGGGGTCGTGCCGCAGCAGGGATCGAGCGAGGTGGTACTCGGCTTCGGCGCGGGCCTGGCGCATGCGGGCGTCGCCGAATGTGGCAGCGACATCCTCGAGCAGGTGCTCGGCCTCGTCGACGAGGCCCGCGTCGCGCAGCACCTCGGCGCGATCGAGGTCGCTCATGGCGGCGTTGACCGGTGAGACGGCGGCAATCACGGGTCGTGACTGCGCCATCAGGTCGAGCGCCTCGACGAAGTCGCCGCGCAGCAGGGCCGTGTAGCCGAGGTTGTGCCGGGCTTCTGCGGCGGCGGCTTCTTCGCCGGCATCCTCGTAGATGGCGACCGCGCGCTCGAGATCTTCGGTGCAGGCGTCGAACGCACGGCGATGCATGTGCACGACGGATCGGTTCAGCAGGCAGTTCGCCAGGGCCGTCCCGGTGAGCTGGTCGATGGCGCGGGTGAGCATCGTCTCGGCCTCGTCGAGGCGGCCGGCGCGGGTGAAGAGCACGCCGAGCTGCCCGGCCAGGATCGCCCTGGTCTCCTCTCCGGCGCCGTCCTCCTCCAGCGCCTCGCGGCACAGGGCTTCGGCGCGTGCGGGTTCGCCGGTCTGCGCGAGGACGTACGCCGTGGTGCCCGCGATCCGCGCGCGCAGGTCGGGGTCTGCTTCTTCTGCGGCTGCCGCTGCGGCGCGGCCGAGCAGGCGGCGGGCCGCGGGGTAGCGCTGCGCGTTCGACGCCGCGCGTCCGCGCTCGTACAGCTCACGGGCAGAATTCCCCATCGCCCCAGGATGCCGTGTCCGGCGCCCCCGCGAAAGCCGCGGCGGGGATGCTGATGTGGCAAGGATGCGGATGCTGCGGGGGTGCTGATGCTGCGGGTCGTTGAGCGAGCGGAGCGAGACGAAACGGGGTGAGCGAGCCGGAGGCGAGTCGAAGCCTCTTGTGCTGGAGCAATGGCTTCGTCTTCGTCGCTTCGCGACTGCGCTCAGCCCGTTTCGTCTGCGGCGGCTGCGCCGCCTCCGCTCAACGCCCCGTAACAGACCCAGGGCCCGTGCGCCTCCGCTCAACGCCCCGTGACGCCGCTCAGGCGAGCGGAGCGTCGGGCGGGAGCGCGGCGAGCACCTCCTCGACGGCTTTCTTCGCTGCGGAAGCGGATGCCGCGGCATCCAGCGGCAGCGCCCCCAGCAGCGCTGCGATCTTCCCCGCGACGTAGGGAGCGGCGAACGACGTGCCGCTCCACGCGACGAAACCGCCGCGGTAGTCATCGGGGTCGATCGTCTGCCGCTCGAACCCGTCGAGGTCCGCCCGCGTCGCCGCCTGCGTGCCGCCGGTGAACGCGGGAGTCGTGGAGACGACCATCGCACCGGGGGCGTAGGTGCGCACCCACGGTCCGACGTTCGAAAACAGGGCCAGCGACCGCCGAGACGGGTTCAGCGCCCCGACCGACACCAGCGGCAGGGCCTTGTCGCGCTTCAGCCCATTGTCGGCCCCTGGCCACGCCCACAGCGACGCGGGGAACGACGGGCGGTCGATCGCATCGTTGCCCGCCGAGCAGATCACGACTGTGCCCAGGGTCCGCGCGGTGTGCAGCAGGTCGTGCAGCACGAGCGAGAACTGTCCGTCCAGCGGCGTCTCGTGGTAGTACCCGAGGGACAGGTTCAGCACGTCGACCGGATGGCCGCCATCCTCGCCGTGCACGAACCGCCGCTGCAGCTCGATCACGGCGGCGAGGGCCTGCAGGAAAGTGCTCTCGTCGACGACGCCGAGGGAACCCGCGACGCGGATCGAGAGGATGTCGGCATCCGGTGCGGTCTGACGGATGAGCCCGGCGATGAACGTGCCATGCCCGGCCACCGCGTCGATCTCGCCGTCGAGCTGGCCGTACAGGTCGGGGTACAGCTCGGGATCGTCGTCGCCCGTGAGCCCGACCGGCACCCCGTCGAGGTCGATCGTCCTGGTCACGATCGAGTCGGGCAGCCACTCGTGCGTGCCGCATCCGGTGTCGAGCATCGCCACGACGACGCGCCGATCCTTGTCCGCGAGCCGACCGCGCACCGGCGCCCCGCCGATCCACGCGATCGGCTGCCGGCCGCCGCGGCCCGGTTCGAGATAGTCGTCGCTGCCGACGGTGCCGGCCCCGCGCACCGGGTTGGTGCGGGTGAACGGGTTCGTCCTGGTGAACGGGTTCGTGCGGGTGAACGGGTTCAGGCCGACCGGATCGATCGCCAGCACGTGCTCGAGGCTCGCCCTGGGCATCGGCCCGCGGACGATCCACCGCGCCCGCTGCAGCACCCGCCAGGCGTCCGGCGGCACCGGCGATTCGCCCTCGCGTGGGATCTCCGGCGTCGTCAGCACCGCACGATGCAGGCCGGGGATGCCGGGAAGCATCCGCGCACCGTGACCGGAGCGGACGACGTCCTCGCCCTCTACCTTGAGGTTCCAGCCGAACGAGTCGGCCGCCTGCGTGAGGGCGCGGAGGTCGCGATCGAACGCGCCGTTCTCACCGTCCAGGTTCTCGGAGATCAGCATCCGATCCGGGAGATACGCGGTGGGGAAGGCGCGGATGCCGTCCACCGGCTCCACGGTCGGATCCAGCGCCGCGCCACGCGGGATCGAGCCCTCCGCACGATCCTGCCAACTCCAGTTCTCGGGCTGCGCCATCGCTTTCCCTTTCGGCTCGACGCTTCAGTCCTCACACCTCGAAGTGGGGTGTGAGCAGGTCCTTCTGGTCGCCGCCGACGGTCAAACGCACGCGGCTGAGTCCCGGAGCGATGTCTTCGAAAGCGAAGCGCCCCTGATCGTCGGGGGTTGTGGTCCAGGTGCGGTCGTCCTGGGTGAGGTGCACTTCGACGGCGCCGGCATCCACCCAGCCGTCCACGCGCCTGCGGCCGCGTTCGGTGTGGGTGACGTGCAGCAGGATGCTCGCGGATCCATCGCTGAACTGCAGCGTCGTCGTCTCGCCGTCGCCGCTTCCGCGGACCGCTGCCTCGGCATTCTCGATCAGGGTGAGCAGCGCGTACTCGCGGGAGATATCGGCCACGGCGAGCGCCGCGATCACATGGTCGGCGAGATCGCGCGGCACGGGGTCGATCTCGTTCGCGGCCGTGCGCAGTCGTGCCAGAAGCTCTGCATCGGTGTCAGACATCGCCGGCCCCCTCGGTCGCGTGTCCGTCGAGCGTCAGCCGGGTGCGCAGCTTCACCAGGCAGCGGCGGCGGGTGGGGCCGATACTGCCGACCGGCATCTCGAGCTGGGTGGCGAGCGTGGCGTAGTCGGGGCGGTCTTCGAACGCCACGACGCGCAGCAGCCGGCGGCAGCGCTCGTCGAGGGCGGCGACGGCCGTCCACAGGCGGCGCGACTCATCGGATGCCGCGACCTCGGACTCCGCGGATTCCTGCGCCGGCAGCAGCGGCTCGAGCAGTTCGTCGGCCACGGCATCCGCTCGCCTGTGCCGGGTGGAGACCTTCCACGCCTCGCGGCGCGCGGTCGTCGTGAGCCAGCCGGAGATCGCGCGGAAGTCGGCGATCTTCTCGTGACTGCGCACGAGGGTGAGCCACGTCGACTGCACGACGTCCTCGGCGAGCGCGCGATCGACGCCATAGGCGCGCACGACGTGCCAGAGGACGGGAGTCATGAGGCGCACCAGGTCGTCCATGGCGCGCAGGTTGCCGGAACGCCAGTCGGCGAAGAGGTCGGCGGCGCGTTCCCACCGCGCTGAGCCATCGCTGACGGCGCCCCCGCGGGAAGCGTCGGTCATGAAGATCATTGTGCTCACACCTACCAGGAGCACGGCAAGCTTTTCCTGATACATCGCGCGCGATCCGCGGGACAGGTCACCTACCGGGTCGCGAACTGGGCGGCGTGGGCGGACCAGCCGGATTCGGCGGGGAGGGCGCGCAGTGCGGCGTTCGAGATCGCGAGCAGTACGGCCGCAGCGCAGATCACGGCGGCGGCGATGAGGGTCGATTCGCGTCCGATCAGTGAGAGGCCGATGCCGGCGACGAGCGGCGCCAGCGGCAGCGCTCCCATGCCGAGCACGGCCGATGCGCTGTTCGCCCGACCGAGCATCTGCGTCGGCGTGGCCACCATGAAGTAGCCCATCAGCGCGGCGTTGATGGCCGGGATGAAGAACATGATCCCCGCGAGCACGAGCGCCAGCAGCAGCGGCTCGTGCGACGGGATCAGCCCGATCACCCCGATCGCCGAGACGGCGAGGCCGCCGATGATGATGGTGCCGGCAGGGACGCGCGCGACGAGCATCGGTGCGAAGAGGGCTCCGACGAGCATGGCGATTCCGGCGCCGGTCGAGAGCAGTCCGATCGTCAGCGGTGTGTACCCCTGCTGCTGCAGTGCGTAGATGACGGTGGTCAGAGCGGTGCTGAAGCCGAGATTGATGATCGTCGCGACGAACAGCACGCCGCGCAGGTCGACGCGCGAGAACAGCCAGCGGAACCCCTCGGCGATCTCGCGCATCGCGTTGGGCTTTCCCACGGCGATGGCGGCTGCGACGAGACCGGTGTCGGCCGCGGCATCCGAGGGTGTCTGCTCCGGCGTTTCGGTATCCGGTGCTGCCGATTCCGCGGGTACGGAGCGCTGCAGCATCCACGCCGTCGCGGCCGCCACCAGGTGGCAGAAGGCCATCACGGCGCCGATCAGCCAGGCGCCCGCGGCGAGCAGCACGCCGCCGAGCGGTCCGCCGGCGAGCTGCAGCATCGCATCTCGCCCCTGGTTCGCGGCCTGCGCCCGACCCATGGCGTCGTCGGGGACGATCTCTTTCACCGCGCTCTCGCCGGCGATATCGAAGAGTCCGGTGCGCGCCGCGAGCAGGATCTCGATGATCAGCAGCGTGACGAAGGTGAGCGCGTCGGCGAGTGCGAGCGCGGTGAACGCCACCGAGAGGATGACGCCGACGAGCGAGCCGGTGACCATCATGACGATGCGGCGGTGGCGGTCGGCGAGCACCCCGCCGAAGACGGTCGTGACCGTGCGGATCGTCATGCCGACCGCGCTGATGGCTCCGGCCTGGGCGGGGTCATTCGTCACGAACAGGGCGATGAGGGGGATCGCGAAACCGAACAGCGCGCTTGCGAGCCCCTTGGCGGTGTCGCTGACCAGCCAGGTGAGGTAGCGCCCGTTGCGGATCAGGCTGTGGGGAGCGGTCGTGGTGCTCATACAGATGATGCTAGTTGCGCAAGAAACATTGCGCAACAGTTATTGCGCAATAATGGTTGTGGATATGATGACGGAATGGTTGACGAGAGGGATTCGGACGGCGTCCGACCAGACCGTTCGGCCGTGCACCCGGACGGGCGCCCGGCGACGACCGCGATGCTCAAGGCCTACGCGCATCCGCTGCGGCGTCGCATCGCCAAGGCGGTCGGTGCTCGCGGTCACGCCCGGGCCGCCGACATCGCCGCCGATCTCGGAGTCGCCGCCAACAGCGTCAGCTTCCACCTGCGCGTCCTCGCAGAAGCCGCGCTCATCGAAGAGGCCCCCGAGCACGCGCGCGATAAGCGCGATCGTGTCTGGAAGGTCACCGATGGGGCATGGAACGTCGGCTCTCCGGAGCATCCGATCGCCGATGAGGCGCTGGGCGGCGTCCTGATGAACGCCCTCGCCGACGATCACGTCGAACTGCTGCGGCGCGTCATGGCGTGGGCGCCGGAGTACGTGGCCGGTCGTGACACACAGGTGCACGGCACCTTCTCGCAGCGGAACATGCGCCTGACCGAGGCCGAGTTCAGCGAGATCGAGCGCCGCATCCAAGAGGTCATCAAAGAGGTCGAGGATGCGCACGACCCGGACGACCCCGCCGCCCGCATGTGGAGCCTCGACATCATCGGCGCCGACGACACGATCTGAGGCCGGGCGCCCGGCCCGCTCGGCGCACTTGGCACACCGTCAGTGGATCGGCACACCTGTCAGTTCAGATCCGTGATCCGCACTGACGGGTGTGATCGGGACCGACATGTGTCCGGCTGATCAGCGCGACCCGGCCCGGATCACCTGCTCATTGACGGCTCTGACTCGATCGCGGTCCATTTTCAGCACGCGGCGGTCGTAGGTCCAGAAACCGTTGACCTCGCCCTCCACATCCGTGAGCTGGGTATAGATCGAGCCCGACAGATACTCCCGCGCGGGGTCGAGCAGTGCGGTGGTGTTCTCGACGTACGCGGCGGTCAGCTGCTCGGACGTCTCGACCTCACCGTACGGGTTCACCGATCCGCCGGGCCAGGTGTGGCCGGGCTCGGACAGCGAGAATCCGCCGTGCTCACCGTCGATCGCAGCGCGCGTGGCGTCGGGCTGCGGCAGAGCCGGCCCGGTGTACTGGTGCCAGTCGATGATGTCGCCTCTGCCGGAGTCGCCCATCGAATCGCAGCAGTTCACCCCGCTGTGGGCGTTGATCAGCCGGCTCGGGTCCTGGGCCTTCACCGCCTCGGCGATCTCGCCGGTCGCGGCCGGGTCCCACTCTCCCCACCCCTCGTTCATCGGCACCCAGCCGATGATCGACGTGGTCGATCCGAGTTGCCTAGTCATTTCGGCGAGCTCGGCACGGAAGACATCGCGAGCGGCTTCATCGCCATTGGCGGCGGTGGGCATGTCCTGCCACACCAGCATCCCGATCCGGTCCGCGTGCAGGTACCAGCGCTGGGGTTCGACCTTGATGTGCTTGCGGATCGTGTTGAAGCCGAGATCCTTCGTGGCCCGGATGTCCCAGGCCAGAGCCTCGTCGGTCGGTGCGGTGTACACGCCGTCCGGCCAGTACCCCTGGTCGAGGGTGGAGAGCAGGAATGTCGGCCGGCCGTTCAGCGTGATGCGCTGCAGCCCGTCGACCTCTTCCACGGCGATCGAGCGCAGGCCCGAGTAGCTGCTGACCTCGTCGATCTGGCCGTTGTCTGTCAGCGTCGCAGCGAGCGTGTAGAGGTACGGGTCCTCGGGCGTCCAGAGATGAGGGTCGGGGATCGAGACGGCCAGATCGGCGTTCGCCGAACCGGTCGTGCCGCCGACCTCGTTGCCGTCGGTGTCGAAGGCGGTCACGGTCACGACGGCAGCCGTGGATGCTGACGCGCTCGCCGCGTTGACGATGAGCGACGACGACGTCAGGTCCGGCGTCAGCTGCAGACGATCGATGTGGGCTGCCGCGACCGGCTCCATCCACACGGTCTGCCAGATTCCGGATGCTGGTGTGTAGAAGATCCCCGACGGATTCGGCGTCTGCTTGCCCTTCGGCTGGTCGACGGTGTCATCGCTCACGCGCACGATGAGTTCGTTCGAGCCGCCCACAAGCGCGTCCGTCACGTCGGCACTGAACGCGTCGAATCCGCCGGCATGCGAGACGACCTCGGTGCCGTTGATGTACACGGTCGCCTCGTAGTCGACGGCCCCGAAGTTCACGAGGAGGCGTCTGTCTCCACCGATGTCCCAGTCGGCAGGAACCTCGAACGTGCGACGGTAGACCATGTGGTCCTCGTGGCGCCCGATGCCGGAGAGCTGCGATTCGATGGGGAAGGGAACGACGACTCGTTCCGCCAGATCCGTGCCGGCCGGGGTCTTGCTGCCAGCGGCTGCGAACTGCCAGACGCCGTTGAGGTTCTGCCACACCGGGCGCTCGAGTTGGGGGCGTGGGTATTCGGGCAACGGGGCCGTCGGGTCGACGTCTTCGGCCCACGGAGTGGTCATCGGTGTCTGCTCCATAGTCCAGGCATCCTCTCAGAGATCGTTGACCGGTTCACCTGTCGCCACGCGCCGACGCGCCCGCAAGCCCGAAGGCTCACGGGCGCGTCAGGACCGGCCCTACGGCTTGGCCCTCCGGAATGCCAGGAACGAGATCACGGCGAGCACCACGATCGCGACCAGCCCCCACAGCGCCAGCCCGACCGCACCGAGATCGAGGATGCCGAGCCAGACCTGCTCCCACAGCTCGAGGCGCGTGATCAGGAAGACGATCCCGAGCAGAACCAGCGCCAACCCGATGCCCACGAGCGAGATCACCACAGGTCCCCAGCTCTTGTAGATCGTCGCGCCGGTGAAGCCGACGATGAAGAAGAACAGTGCGAGGGTGAAGTAGACCACGAACGCGCCGAGCGGTCCGGCCTCCCAGATCCACGGCAGGTGGAAGACGTATCCGTTCACTCCGTAGCCGTTCGTCAGCAGCTCGATGCCGCCGCCGATGAGGAAGACGATCGCCATGAAGGCGCTGCCGAGCACAGCGGTGATCATCGTCCCGACGAAGAACTCCCGTCTGGTGATGCTCATCGCCTGCGAGAACGGGAAGGTCATGGTCATGGCCGAGAGGCCTGTCGCGAAGAACACCCACAGCGGGGCTTGTCCGCCGCCGCCGTACTTGGGCTCGTCGACGGGGATCATCGCGTAGATCAGCACTGAGACGAGTACGGCGCCGGCGAGGACGATCAGCGGCACCCAGATGAAGGTCTGCCGATTGATCAGCTGCAGACGGATGACATTGAGTGTGCGAGACATCAGCGGACCTCCTGGCCTTCTGCGCCGGCCGTCGTGCCGCCGGCTTTCTGAGTGAGTCGGACGATGAGCTGCTGCAGCGAGACCGGGGCGAGATCCATGCCGGATGCTGTGACCTCAGCCCGCTCGTCGGCAGAGAGGGCGCCGAGCACGGTGACGGACGCCACGCGCCCCAGCGCCTCGCGGTGCAGGACCTCGCGGCCCTGTGCCCAGGCATCGACCTTGGGCGCATCGCCGACGACGGTCACGGCGCGGTCGCGCACAGCATCCGTCTCCTCGTCGAGGAGGATCTTGCCGTTGTCGATCACGATCACGCGCTCGATGAGGTTGGAGACCTCGTCGATCAGGTGTGACGAGAGGATGATCGTGCGCGGGTGCTCCGCGTAGTCCTCGATCAGCCGGTCGTAGAAGATCTGCCTGGCGACGGCGTCGAGCCCGAGGTAGGGCTCGTCGAAGAACGTGAGCTCGGCGCGCGAGGCGAGGCCGATGATCACGCCGACGGCCGAGAGCTGCCCGCGGGAGAGCTTCTTGATCGTCTGCTTCATGGGCAGTTGGAAGTCCTCGATGAGCTGCTCGGCGAAGGCCTGATCCCAGTTCTTGAAGAACAGGCTCGCTGCCTTGAACGCGTGACGTGCGGTCGCGTCATCGGGGTACTTCTGGCTCTCGCGGACGAAGCACATCCGGCTCAGCACGCGTGAGTTCTCGTACGGACGCTCGCCGAACACGCGCGCCTCGCCCGAAGAGGCGAAGTTCTGCGCGGTGAGGATCGACATCAGCGTGGTCTTGCCGGCGCCGTTGCGGCCGAGCAGTCCGTAGATCGCGTTGTTCTCGACAGTGAGCGACACGTTGTCGAGCGCGTTCTTGTCCTTGTAGTGCTTGGTGAGGCCTTGCACCTCGATGACGGCGGTCATGCGGGGTTCCCTTCGGTGTTGGATGCCGTGGCTGCGCGTTCGCGCAGCAGTGCGGCGAGGTCTTCGGGGCCGAGCCCGAGCGTGCGAGCTTCGGCGAGGAGCGGATCGATGTAGCGGTCGGCGAACGCGGAGCGCCGCTCGGCGAGCAGCGTTTCGTGTGCACCGGTGGCGACGAACATGCCGATTCCGCGGCGCTTGTACAGCACGCCTTTGTCGGTGAGCATGGCGACTCCCTTCGCGGCGGTGGCGGGATTGATGCGGTAGAAGGCGGCCAGCTCGGTGGTCGAGGGGGCCTTGGACTCCTCTTCCAGCGAGCCGTCGAGGATCTGGTCCTCGATCTGCTCGGCGATCTGAAGGAACAGTGCCTTGCCTTCTTCGATCACAATGCTCCCAGGTGGTCAGTCGGTTACTTACTCGACTAACTAACCACTCAAGCGGGTCAGTGTCAACCCCCGTTCCTCGCACGGGGGGGGACGACGCGGGGGGCAGGGTCGGGTCAGCGGAGGTCGCGGGCGCGCAGCGCCAGAGCGGATGCTGCGGCGAGAAGCAGCGCGACACCCCAGGTCAGGGCGAGCCCGCCGGTGTCGACGCCCTCCGCGAGCGGTGACTGCCGGTACACCCAGGCGTACGGCGACACCGCGTTGAGCCACTCGAGGTCGTCGGACTGCTTCGCGAGCGCCTGCAGGATGTACCCGAGCACAGAGATACCGGCACCCACGACCGTGGCCCAGATGCGACGACCGGTCGCAGCCCCCGCGAGCAGTGCGGCCGCCGCCGAGAGGAAGGCGAGTCCGACGAGAGCAGCGCTCGCGCCGATGATGCGCACGGGGTCCAGGTCGAGTTCGGCCGGGTCGTTCAGCGCCCACACCGCGAGCCCCGCGAACACGCCGAGCCACAGCAGACGCACCACCACCGACAGCGCCGTCTCGAGCGCGTACTGACTGCGCCCGATGCCGTGCGCAAGGTCGAGTTCGGCCCGACCGCTCTCTTCGGCCGCGGCGAGCGACGAGCCCCAGAGCACGGCGGCGATCGCCATCAGCAGGAACCCGATCAGCCCGTAGAACGTCGCCTCGGTGTAGCCAGCACCGCTGGCGATCTGGTTGTAGCCGAGAGCGTCGACCAGCTGGTCGGGCAGTGAGTCGATGAGCTGCGTCATCTGATCGCTCGCCCCGATGCTCGGGTACAGCGGCAGATACAGGAACAGCACGGCAGCGACGCCGAGCGTCCAGCCGAGCAGGCTGCGCCACGACTCGCGGATGCTGCGCCGGAACACCGGCAGGATGCTGGTCACGATCGCCCCTCCCGTCCGTCGCCTCGTCGGGTTCGTCGCGTGGTCGGCTTCTTCGTCGGGGCTTCAGCATCGCCGTACAGCCGCAGCACCGATTCCTCGAGATCGGGCTCCTCGACCGTGAGCTCGTGCACCTCGTACTGCGCGAGCGTCTTCACGAACGGATCGATCGAGCCTTCGATCGTCGCGGACAGCTGCACGCCCTCGGCGTGGACCGCGGCATCCAGTCCTTCGATGCCCGGAACCCTCTCGAACGCCGCGCGTGTACTCGCAGCATCCGCCCCTCCGAGGCGCACGCGTACGCGGCGCATCGAGCCGAGCCGCAGCGAGGCGACGTCACCGTCGGCGACGATCCGCCCGGCGCTGAGCACGGCCACCTCGTCGGCGGTCTGCTGGATCTCGCTGAGCACGTGCGAGCTCAACAGCACGGTCTGCCCGGCCTCGCGCGCTTCGCGCACCATCGTGAGGAACTCGCGCTGCACGAGCGGGTCGAGCCCGCTGGTCGGCTCGTCGAGGATGAGGAGCTCGGGCCGGTGCATGAACGCCTGGATGAGCCCGACCTTCTGCTTGTTCCCCTTCGACAGCGTGCGCACCGGCCGGTTCAGGTCGACGCCGAGCCGATCGGCGAGGTCGCGTGCGGATCGCAGGACGGATGCCGACGAGCCGGCCGCTCCGGACACCTCGGCGTAGAACGCGAGCAGGCGGTGCCCGCTGGCGCGGCCTTCGAGGTGCAGTTCGCCGGGCACGTATCCGATCCGCCGCCGCAGGGACGGGCCGCCGCGGCGAGGCTCTTCGCCGAGCACGCGGACGGTGCCCGACGACGGACGGATGACGTCGACGAGAGTGCGCAGCGTCGTCGTCTTGCCCGCGCCGTTCGGGCCGATCAGCCCGAAGACCGTGCCCGGGCGCACGTTCAGGTCGAGTTCATGCAGGGCGATGTGGCGTCCGTACCGCTTGTGCAGGGCGCGTACCTCGATGGTGTCGGTCATCACTCCTCCTCGGTGGCGGGTTCGTGCTGTTCGGGCGGGGCTGCCGTGGCATCCATCGCCGCGCGCGCCCCCTCGAGGAACGCATCGGTCGCGTAGATGCCGTGTGTCAGCAGCTCCATGGTCGGCAGGGTCGCGCGCAGCAGCCCGGCAGGGCTGAGGTGGTCCTGGCCGAGCGCGCGGGCGATCTGTGCGCGCATGACGACCGGGCCGAGCCCCATCAGAACGATCAGCAGTGTGGTCATCTCGTGGTCGCTCATCGGCATGAGCAGTCCGGCTTCGCGCTGGTCGTCGAGCATCGTTCGCGTTCCCGCCAGGATGCCGTCGAACAGGCGATCCGCGGCGGGCGAGCCGTCGACGAGCATGCGCCCGAGGTAGTCGATGAACGGGCCATAGCGCTCGAGGTCGTTCAGTGCGGTGCGGATGCGGTCGGTCGCGGGAGCGTCGATGAGTTCGTGGTTCTCGTCGGTGAAGACGTTCACGACGTAGTCGTCGCAGGCAGTACGCAGTGCCTGCTTGTCGCCGAAATGGTGCACGATGAGTGCGGCGCTCACGCCCGCGTCGTCGGCGATGGTGCGCATGCTCACGGTGTCGAATCCGTTCCGGCCGAACGCGGCGATCGCCGCGTCGCGGATGCGGGCACGGGCGGTGAGATCTTCGGATACTGAACGCATGTACAGCACACTAAACACGTGTTCAGCCATTGTCAATGGGACGCACTCGTAGTCTGGGGACGTGGACTTCTCCTATGCCGCGCTGCGGCGCTTCCCCGATGTGGAGGCGCCGAACCTGCAGGCCTGGGATGCCACCGACGAGCTCCTCGTGCAGCGGGCGCTCGCCGCGGAGGTCGACGGCAACGAGATCGCGGTCATCGGTGATGAATACGGCGCGATCACGCTGGCGCTGACGGATGCTGGGCGGGCAGGCGTCCGCGTGCACCAGGACCTCGCGACCGGAAGGCGTGCGCTGGCGCGCAACGCCGCCACCCTCGGGCTCGGTGGGTTCGCCTCCCATGAGCTTGATGCGTCACTGCTCGAGCGTGCGCGTCTCGTGCTGCTGCAGCTGCCGAAGTCGCTTGCCGAGCTCGAGGAGATCACGGATGCCGTCGCACGCTGGGCTGCGCCGGATGCGACACTCGTCGCCGGCGGGCGGGTGAAGCACATGACGCTCGCGCAGAACGAGGTGCTCGGGCGCATGTTCGCGACGGTGCAGCCGCAGCGCGCCGAGCGGAAGTCGCGGCTGATCGTGGCATCCGGGGCGCGGGAGGTTCCGGCCGAGCCGCCGTACCCGGTTGCCGAGCGGCACGACGGGCTCACCGTGGTCGCGCACGGCGGTGCCTTCGCCGGTGCGAAGGTCGACATCGGCACGCGGGTGCTGCTGGAGTGGCTTCGACTCCCTGCGGTCGCTCACCCCGTTTCGTCTCGCTCCGCTCGCTCAACGCCCGGCGGGGAGGGGCTTTCGCAGGGGTCCGGGCCTGAGCCCGGCGGCGAGAGGCCTTCGCGGGGGGCCGCGCTTGCGCCCGGCGGCGAGAGGCCTTCGCGGGGGGCCGCGCTTGCGCCCGGCGGGGAGGGGCTTTCGCAGGGGTCCGCGCCTGCGCCCGGCGGCGAGGCGGTTTTGCGGGACGTTGAGCGAGCCGAAGGCGAGACGAAACGCGTTGAGCGAGGAGCGCAGCGACGAGTCGAAACGTCCACCCAACCGCTCGTCATCGACCTCGGCTGCGGCACCGGAGTGCTCGCCGCCGCCTACGCCCTCGCGCACCCCGCCGCACGGGTCATCGCGACCGACCGGTCGGCAGCAGCCGCGGCATCCGCTCGTGAGACGATGCGCGCGAACGGCGTTTACGACCGTGTCACCGTCACGCACGACGACGCCGGCTCCGAGATCCCCGACCACACGGCAGATCTGGTGCTGCTGAACCCACCGTTCCATCTCGGCGCGAGCATCCACACCGGCGCCGCGACCCGCTTGTTCGACGCGGCGGCCCGCCTCCTGAGGCCGGGCGGCGAACTCTTGACGGTCTACAACTCCCACCTCTCGTACCGGCCCGAGCTCACCCGGCGCGTGGGGCCCACCGAGCAGTTGCACCGCACGCCGAAGTTCACCGTGACCCGCAGCATCCTGCCGTGATTCCGCGTCGCGTGAGAGGTTGTCGACATTCGACAGACGCGAGCATTTTTGTTACTTTGAAACGTAGGCCTATTGGTCTGAGACCAGTCCGCGGCTACGCCCTGTTTTGATCTGTTGTGCTGCTGAGGGGCGTGGACGTATGGTCGGTGTTCTTTACGGGGAGTCCGAAACTCGTCGTCCGA
>NZ_JBQDVP010000057.1:13571-15008 GCF_052102115.1 Microbacterium sp. | reverse complement strand
GTGAAGACGGTCACCGGGTTCACGGGGTCGTCGATCTGGAAGTACGTCGCGATGTTCCCGCCCGCCACCGACGAGATGGTCGACGCCGGCTACCAGGACTTCGCCGACCGCTGGAACCCCATCCTCGACGTGTTCGACCAGGTCGGCGTGCGGTTCGCCCACGAGGTGCATCCGTCCGAGATCGCGTACGACTACTGGACCACGAAGCGCACGCTCGAGGCCATCGGGCACCGCGAAGCGTTCGGCCTGAACTGGGATCCGTCGCACATGGTGTGGCAGGACATCGACCCGGTCTCGTTCCTGTGGGACTTCCAGGACCGCATCTACCACGTGCACTGCAAGGACACGAAAAAGCGCCTGGGCAACGGCCGCAACGGCCGGCTGTCGTCGCACCTGCCGTGGGCCGACCCGCGGCGCGGTTGGGACTTCATCTCGACCGGGCACGGCGATGTGCCGTGGGAAGACGCGTTCCGCATGATGAACGCGATCGGCTACGAGGGACCGCTGTCGGTCGAGTGGGAGGATGCCGGCATGGACCGGCTCGTCGGAGCCCCCGAGGCACTGGAGTTCGTGCGGAAGATGTCGTCGTACCGGCCGTCGGATGCCGCGTTCGACAGCGCCTTCTCCACGCGCTGAGTTCGACTCTGAGGCCGAAGGAGCGGCTCGGCATCAGTTCGCTGCGCGGCGCCCTTCATCCAGGTACGCGTATGCGGTCACCCGCGAGATGCCCAGCCGCACGGCGATCGTCTCCACCGACTTGCGCATCTGCGTCGCACCGCGCTCGTCGAGGTGGGCGAGCACGCCCACCTTGTCCTCACGCGTCATCTGGGTGACCGGACGGCCCACCTCACGGATCGCCTCCGTGATCATGGTGTCCATCACCGAGACGAGGTCGCGGCCGAAGTATTCGTCCGGGGAGGCGTTCGCCGACACCTGCTGTCCGGGGAGCAGCGATTCCAGCAGGGATCGCGCGTGCTGCACGATACTGAGGTCGACGTTGATGCACAGCGCAGCGATGATGTCGCCGGCGTGGTTGCGCAGGTAGATGCTCGAGCAGCGCAGCTCGCGCCCGTCGTCGGTGAACCCGCGGTAGCCGAAGGCATCGTGATCCTCCTTGCGGTTCCGCAGCACATTCAGCCCGAGGCTCGTCGAGGGGCCGCCGACTTCGCGTCCGGTGACGTGGCCGTTCTCAATCGCGGCGATCGTGTGCCGGAGGTCGACGTCGGCGCCGTCGAGGTTGTGCAGCACGACTTCGCAGGACGGGCCGCCTGCCGCGGCGATGGCGCGCATGAGCGGCCGGAAGGTTTCGAGAACTTCGGCGGCATCCTCATACGTGTCGTGCGTCTGCTTTCCCACGGTTCCCACTCTGCACCCCCGGTCGTCATCTGAACTAAATGTATCTCATCTAGACAATGTGTTCGAGCTGCGCTAACTTGT
>NZ_JBQDVP010000057.1:6168-13471 GCF_052102115.1 Microbacterium sp. | reverse complement strand
AGCACCCCCAGCGGACTCACGTCCAAACAGAAGCGCACGATCGCCGGCGGTTCCATCGGCACGCTGATGGAGTACTACGACTACTACCTGTACGGCCTCGCCTCAGCCGCAGTCTTCCCCGCAGTGTTCTTCTCCAGCAACGACCCGGTCATCGCACAGCTCTCGTCGTTCGCCACGTTCGCGGTCGGCTTCCTGCTGCGTCCCGTGGGCGGGATCGTCTGGGGCATCGTCGGCGACCGTGTCGGGCGCAAGGCCGTGCTCATGATCACCGTCGTGGGCATGGGCGTCGCGACGACGGCGATCGGCGTGATCCCGCCGGACTACCTGATCGGAGCCACGGCACCGATCCTCCTCATCGTCTTCCGCATGTTCCAGGGCTTCTTCGTCGGCGGCGAGATGGGGGGAGCGGCGACCATGGTGGTCGAGAACGCCCCCGTCGGCCGCAAGGGCATGTACGGCGCGTTCCTCATCAGCGGTGCCGGCATCGCGAACGTCGTCTCGGGCGGCTTCATGGCCGCGCTCGGTCTCGGCGAGGGCTCCTGGTTCATCGAGTGGGGCTGGCGCATCCCGTTCGTGTTCTCGGCTGTGCTGGCGATCGTGGCGATCATCCTGCGGCACAAGCTCGAAGAGTCCGAGGAGTTCATCGAGACCCAGAACCAGCAGATCGCCGCGGCCGGCAAGAAGGCCAACCCGCTGATCGAGGTGTTCCGGCACCCGAAGAACGCGATCATGGGAATCCTCATCGGCCTCCCGCAATCGATCGCCGGGTACGTCGTGCTCACCTACGGGCTGAGCTTCATGGTCACCGACCAGGACCTGCCTGCATGGATGGGCTTCGCCGGCACCATGATCGTCGGCATGCTGCAGATCTTCGTCGCGCCCCTGTGGGGAGCGATCTCGGATCGCATCGGCCGCCGCACCGTCTACATCATCGGATGCCTCGGCTTCGCAGCCATGGTCTATCCGACGTTCATGCTCTTCACGACCGGCAACATGTGGCTGATCTGGCTCGGTCAGATCCTCGGGTTCGTGGTGTTCGGCGTGGCGATGCAGGCGACGCTGTCGACGATGCTGGTCGAGATGTTCGACCCGGAGGCGCGCACCACCGGTGTGAACATCGGCTACCAGTTCTCCAACACGCTCGGCGGCGGGTTCGCGCCGCTGATCTGCGCGGCTCTCGTGGCTGCCGCCGGCGGTGCTTTCTGGCCGGTGGTCGTCTACGCGGGGGTGATCGCCGTGGTCGGGGTGATCGCCACGCTCGCGGCATCCGTTCGTCCTGATCGTGAGGATGCCGGACGACTGCACGTGCTCGCCGCGACGCAGAACGTGCCCACCGTCAAGGGGAAGGGGCGGACTCGGTGACGACCACCGCGCTGCCCACGACCACGCCTCACCCGATCACGCCACGCCTGATCGCGCCTCGCCTGATCGCACTGGGCGAGACGATGGTGATGCTCACTCCTGCGCGTGCGGAGTCGTTGGCTTCGGCCCCGCAGTTGCAGGTGCACGTGGGCGGCGCGGAGTCGAACGTCGCCAGCCACGCCGCCGCCCTCGGGGTCGATGCGGCGTGGGTGAGCGCCGTCGGATCCGATGTCCTCGGCACCCGCGTGCGCGATGCCGTCGCGGCGCGCGGCGTCGACGTCGGCTGGGTACGCACGGACCCCACAGCTCCCACCGGGGTGTACTTCAAGGATCCGGGCCGGGGCGTGCTGTACTACCGCGACGGGTCAGCCGCATCGCGTCTGACGCCGGATGCGGTCGCCGATGTGCCGCTCGAGCATGCCGCGATCGTCCACCTCTCGGGGATCACCCCCGCGCTCTCCCCGGAGTGTGCGGCGCTCGTGGATGCCGTCATCGAGCGGGTCGCCGCGGGAGACGGGCAGCTCAGCTTCGACGTGAACCATCGCGCGGCACTGTGGGCTCCGGATGTGGCGGCACCGGCCCTGCTCGCGCTGGCCCGTCGCGCGGACATCGTGTTCGTCGGTCTCGATGAGGCGAACACCGTGTGGGAGTGCCTCACCGCCGCCGAGGTGCGCGCGCTCATCCCCCAGCCGTCTCGTTTGGTCGTGAAGGACGGCGACGTCGGCGCGACCGAGTTCGCACGGGATGCCGCTGGGGCGGATTCGGAGACCTTCGTCCCCGCGATCCCGACCGAGGTGATCGAGGCGGTCGGCGCCGGCGATGCCTTCGCCGCCGGGTACCTCGCCGCACTGCTCGCCGGCGATGACGCGGCCGGGCGTCTGGGGGCGGGACATGCCCGCGCCCGTCTCGTGCTGCGCTCGACGAGCGATTTCGTCGAAGATGATACTGAGTGAAAGGCCGAAAATGACAGACAACTCCTCCTTCCGTGAACTCTTCGGCGACGTGCCGCTGATGGCAATACTGCGCGGCATGGGCGTCGAACGCAGCCTGGAGGTCGCGACGACGGCGTGGGACCTCGGGATCACCGCCGTCGAAGTCCCCGTGCAGACCCCCACCGACGTCGAGGCCCTCCGGGTACTGGCCGAGGCCGCGGCAGCACGCGGGCTGCGCGTCGGCGCGGGCACGGTCATCTCGCCCGACCACGTGCGTCAGGCGGCCGACGCCGGTGCCGCCTTCACCGTCAGCCCCGGCTTTGATGCCGAGATCGTCCGCGCATCGCACGAGGCCGGGATGCCGGCGCTTCCCGGTGTGGCGACGGCCAGCGAGGTGCAGGCGGCGGTGAAGGAAGGGCTGACCTGGCTGAAGGCCTTCCCCGCATCACTGCTGGGCACGGGATGGTTCGGCGCCATGCGGGGGCCGTTCCCCGGCGTCACCTTCGTGGCGACCGGGGGGATGGATGCCGGCAACGCTCCGGCCTTCCTCGACGCCGGTGTGCGCGTCGTCGCTGTCGGATCGGCGCTCGAAGATTCCGCGCAGCTGCCCGCACTCGCGCAGCTGCTCGACTGAGGACGTTGAGACGCAGAGTGACGACGAGGAGAAGGACGATGACGGATACCGATGTGCTGACGGCTCGCGACAAGGGTCTGCCCGAGCGGGCGATCGGCATGACGGTCGCTGGCTTCCTGGCGACCGCCCCGCGCCTCGACGAGTTCTGGACGCCGCTGGTCGTCCTCGATGACGACGCGATGCAGCACAACGTCGCCACCATGGCCGCCTGGTGCGGCGAGCGCGGGCTCGAGCTCATGCCGCACGGGAAGACGACGATGGCCCCGGCGCTGTGGCAGCGTCAGCTCGACGCAGGAGCCACAGGGATCACACTGGCCACGATGGGGCAGGTGCGCACGGCGCGCAGCTTCGGGGTGTCGTCGATCATGCTCGCCAACAGCGCCGTCGACGAGCGCGCGCTGGGCTATCTGTCGCGCGAACTGGCCGACCCGGCGCTGCGGTTCACCTGCTGGGTGGATTCCATCCAGACTGTCGAGGTGATGGACCGCGCGCTGCGCGCGGCCGGAGCGCCACGTCCCGTGGAGGTCCTGGTCGAGCTCGGAGCGGCGGGAGGCCGCACCGGGGCGCGCACGATCGAGGCCGCCGTCGAAGTGGCCGAACGGATCGCCGCGACCGACACGCTGCGGCTCGCGGGAGTGGCCGGCTACGAGGGCGCGCTCGCACACGACCGCACCGACGACGCGCGACGCGTCGTGCGCGACTATCTGCAGTCGCAGATCGCGCTGCACGAGCGCATCGGGCACCTGTACGGCCCCGGAGACATCTTCGTCACCGCCGGCGGCAGCGCCTACTTCGACATCGTCGCGGAGGTGTACGCCGACGCCGTGGCCGAAGCGGATGCCCGCACGCACTTCACGCTGCGCTCGGGCGCCTACATCGTTCACGATGACGGGTTCTACCGGCAGATATCCCCCTTCGACGAAGCCCGTGCCTCTGCCGATGCGCCGCAGCTGCGCACCGCGATGCACGGCATCGCCCGCGTCGTCTCGCAGCCCGAACCGGGGCTCGCACTGGTCGATGGCGGCAAGCGCGACTTCCCCTTTGACGAGGGACTCCCCATCCCACGGGCGACGGCGACCGAGCTGGGCGCCCCGTGGCAGTCGCTCGACGACGCGACGGCGACGGCGATGAACGACCAGCACACCTTCGTGCGCGGGCAGGGCGACGGCGATACCCCGGTGGGCTCAGTCGTCGCACTCGGCCTGTCGCACCCGTGCACCGCGTTCGACAAGTGGCGGGTGCTGCCCGTCGTGGACTCCTGGGACTCCGGCGTCGTCACCGACCTGGTGCGCACGTACTTCTGATGTCGACAGCATCCGATTCCGGTCGCATCGTGCTGCGCGGAGGCACGATCGTCGACGCGACAGGCGAGCGCCGCGGAGACGTCGCCATCGAGGGAACCAGCATCACCGAAATCGGCGAGGTGGCGCCGCGCGACGGGGATGCCGTCGTCGACTGCACCGGCCGGCTCGTGATGCCCGGCCTGATCGACGCCCACTCGCACGCCGACGGGCTGCTGCACGACGAGAACGTGCAGCGTTCTCTGCTCAGGCAGGGCGTGACCTCGGTCATCGTCGGGCAGGACGGCGTCTCGTACGCCCCCGGTGACGGCGCCTACGCGACCGAGTACTTCGCCGCCATCAACGGCCCGCATCCGTCGTACTCCGGCGGCGGGGTCGCCGAGCTCCTGACCGCCGTCGACGGCGCCTCTCGGGTGAACGCCGCCTATCTGGTTCCGGCCGGAACGGTGCGGTTCGAGGTGTGCGGCCGATCGCAGGCACCGGCAGACGATGCGCAGCGCGATGCCATGTCTGCCCTCGTACGAGAGGGCATGCGCGACGGGGCGGTCGGGCTCTCGACGGGCCTGGACTATGTGCCGGGGATCTTCCAGAGCGGCCGCGAGATCGCCGACCTCTGCACCCCGGTGGCCGAGGTCGGCGGCGTGTACGTCAGCCACATGCGCGGCGGGTACGAGGCGAATTCCGCGGCCGGGATCGACGAGACCGCCGAGATCGCCCGGCTCGCCGGCGACCGGTCGGGCGGCGAGCTGCGCGTGCACGTGTCGCACTTCCATGCCGAAGCCGACATCGTGCTGGCGCAGCTCGATGCGCTCGCAGCATCCGGAATCGACGCGACGTTCGACGCCTACCCGTACATCCGCGGCTGCAGCCTGATGGGCATGCCGCTCCTGCCTTCCGAGCTCTCCGCGCAGCCGGTGGACGACATCATGCGCGCACTCGATGACCCGGACGAGCGCGAACGACTGCGGCGGGAGTGGTTCCCTCGGGTGGCGAACAACCCCAGCCTCGGCCCCGACTGGCCGCACATGATCTCGCTGTCGCACCTGTCGGCGCCCGAACTGTCGTGGGCACACGGGCTGACGATCGCGCAGGCCGCGCAGCGTGCCGACGTCGACGTCATCGAGTTCGTGCTCGACACCCTCCGCGCCTGCCGCCTGCAGGCGAACGTCATCATGGCGGTGCGGTACGAGCGTCCGGACGCAGAGCTGGCCCGCATCTTCGCGCACCCGGGGCACGTCGGCGGATCCGACGGCATCTTCATCGGGTCGCACCCGCACCCGCGTGCGCGCGGGTCGTTCGCGCGGTTCCTCCGCACTTTCGTACGCGAGACCGGCACCTGGTCGTGGGCGGATGCCGTGCAGCACCTCTCGGCCACACCGGCCGCCCGATTCGGGCTGGGCCGACGCGGCGCGATCGAACCGGGCGCCCCGGCGGACCTGATCGTCGTGGATCCGGATGCCGTCGCCGACGCCGCCACCTATGACGAGCCCCTGCGCGATGCCGTCGGGATCGATGACGTCTTCGTCGCCGGCGTTCCCGTCCTCGCGGCGGGTGAGCTCGTGTCCCCGGCATCCGAACTCCCCGGTCGCGGATTGCGCCGGGCCTGAAGACCACCCAGACCACCCCCATCCAGAACGGAGCAACAGATGAGCAAGACCGCTTTCCACACCACCAACGCCCCCCAGCCGGCAGGGCCCTACAGCCAGGGCGTCATGGCGAACGGCTTCTTCTACACCGCAGGCTTCGGCCCGCAGGACCCGGCGACGGGTGCCGTGCCCGAGTCGGTCGGCGACCAGACCCGTCAGGTGCTGCGCAACGTCGGCGCCGTGCTCGCCGAGCAGGGACTCACCCTCGACGACAGCGTGAAGACGACCGTGCACCTGGCAGATCTCGCCGACTTCGCCGAGTTCAACGAGGCGTACAAGGAGTTCTTCAGTGAGCCGTACCCCGTGCGCACGACCGTCGGGTCGCAGCTGGCGAACATCCTCGTCGAGATCGACGTGGTCGCCGCTGTTCCCCAGGCGTGACCCGGTGGGGGCGCCAGCCGGGATAATGGGCGGATGAGCACTCCCGTGAACATCCCCGGCTGGCGGCCCCTCTACTCCGGCAAGGTCCGCGATCTGTACGCCTCCGAGGACGCGGCGGACCCCCGCATCCTCGTCGTGGCATCCGACCGGGTGAGCGCCTTCGACTACGTGCTCTCCCCCGGCATCCCCGAAAAGGGCGCTCTGCTCACGCAGCTGAGCCGCTGGTGGTTCGAGCAGCTCGGCGACGTGCCGAACCATCTCGCCGATGGCGAGCTCCCCGCATCGGTCGCCGACCGTGCCATGCTCGCGCAATCGCTCGAGATGCTGCCGATCGAGTGCGTCGTGCGCGGGTACATCACCGGCTCGGGCTGGGCCGAGTACCAGGAGCACGGCACGATCTGCGGCATCCCGCTGCCGATGGGTCTCGAGAACGGCGACCGGCTGCCCGAGCCGCTGTTCACCCCGGCGTACAAGGCGCCGATGGGCGAGCACGACGAGAACATCACGTTCGAACGCACAGTCGACCTGGTGGGTGCCGAGCGCGCCGCCAAGCTGCGCGACACGTCGCTGGCGCTGTATTCACGTGCCGCGGCGATCGCCGAGGAGCGCGGGCTGATCCTCGCCGACACGAAGTTCGAGTTCGGTGTCGACGCCGACGGGGTGCTGCGCCTAGCCGACGAGGTACTCACGAGCGACTCGTCCCGCTACTGGGATGCCGCCGCATGGGACTCGGGCCAGACGCCGACCGAGCGGATGGCGAGTTTCGACAAGCAGATCGTGCGCGACTGGCTGGCGTCGAACTGGGACCAGCAGGGCGAACCGCCCGCACTTCCCGACGAGATCGTCGAGCGCACCGCCGACCGGTACCGCGAACTCATCACCCGCCTGACCGCGTAGGCCGGGCGGCGGCGGGAGGCGGCGGACGATAGTGTTTCTGCAGCATTCCCACCCCGATTCCGAGGAGCCCCCGCATGCCCGTGTGGAAGATTCACGGCGACGGCCGCAACGTCGCCCCCGATAAGGTCGTCCGCCCCGAAGAGCGGCTGA
>NZ_JBQDVP010000057.1:0-6068 GCF_052102115.1 Microbacterium sp. | reverse complement strand
GTCGGCGTGCTCGTCGTCGGTCTGCTGCTGGCGGGCATCGGCTTTCTCGTGCAGGCGGTCGGCGTCGGCTGGATCGACCGGTTCATGCCGCCGGTGGTCGCCGGATCCATCGTCGCCCTGATCGGCTTCAACCTCGCACCCGCCGCCTGGAACAACTTCACCCTGCAGCCCGAACTCGCCTCGGTGACACTTGCCTCCGTGATCCTCTTCAGCGTGCTGTTCCGCGGATTCCTCGGGCGCATCTCGATCTTTCTCGGCGTGATCGTCGGCTACGTGGTGGCGATCTTCACCGGACAGGTGACCTTCGACGGCGTCGCCGAGGCCGCCTGGATCGGCCTGCCCGACTTCCATCTCGCCGCGGTGACCGACCCGATGGCGTGGGCCTACGTGCCGATGTTCCTGCCGGTCGTGCTCGTGCTGATCGCTGAGAACGTCGGGCATGTGCGCGGCGTCGCGACCATGACGAACGACCCCTCGATCAACAAGCACACCGGGCGCGCCCTCGTCGCCGACGGGCTGGCGACCACGCTCGCCGGCGGCTTCGGCGGTTCGGCGACCACTACCTACGGCGAGAACATCGGCGTCATGGCCGCGACCCGCGTGTACTCGACGGCCGCCTATTGGGTGGCGGGCGCGGCGGCGATCCTGCTGGCGTTCTCGCCGAAGATCGGCGTCATCTTCAACACCATTCCGCCGGGGGTTCTGGGAGGCGTGACCACCGCGCTGTACGGCCTCATCGGCGTCATCGGCATCAAGATCTGGGTCGACAACCGCGTGGACTTCTCCCGCCCGGTGAACCAGTACACGGTCGCCGTGTCGTTCGTGATCGCCGTCGGCGGGTTCGCGATGAGCTGGGGCGAGTTCCAGCTCGGCGCCATCGTGCTGGGCACGGTCGCAGCCCTGGTGATCTACCACCTGGGCAACGCCATCGCCCGCGCCCGCAAGACCGGTGCCGACGACGGCGGCCCGATCCCGGCCGTCGGTCAGCTCGGCGGCGACCCGGAGTAGTCCCCTACCCCGCGAGACTGCATTCCGCGGATGAGAGCGCGGGGATTCCGCGGCATCTCATCCGCGGAATGCAGTCTCATGGGCGGGCGCGTGGCGGAAGCGCACCCGAACGCCCGGCGGCAGCTGCCCGGCGAGGTCGAGGCACCGATCGGTGAGCGCACCGATGATCGGGTAGCCGCCGGTGAGCGGATGATCGGGCAGGAACAGCACGGGCTGCCCGTCAGCAGGCACCTGGATCGCTCCGGTCACGGCGCCCTCGCTGGGGAGCTCGGCCGTGTTCGCCCGTTCCAGCGGCACATCGCCCTGCAGTCGGATGCCGACCCGATCGGAGCGCGACGTGACGACCCACTCCTGGGTCGTGAGGGTCTCGAGGGCGGATGCCGTGAACCAGTCGTCCCGCGGCCCCCAGGTGATGTCGAGTTCGACGAGATCCCCCGGTGCCGGAAGTGCGCGCGGGAACGGAATGGGGTCGACGGCGTGGATGCTGGCGGCCCCGACCGCGACGACGTCACCCGCCGCCAGGGGCTCGGGGCCGAGACCTGCGAGCGTATCGCTGGCACGGCTGCCGAGAACGGATGCCGCATCCACCCCGCCGCGCACGCCGACGACGCAGCGCAGACCATGCGTCGGATGCTCGATCGTGAGCTCGTCGCCATCGGCGGTGGCGAACGGGGCGCCGTGCGCGATGCTGCGCGGGTATCCATCGGCCGCTGTCAGCGACAGCTCGCCGACGGCGCCGGTCACGACAGCGACGCCCTCGCCGTGGAACCGGAGCGCGACCGCTCCGACGATCTCGAGCACGGCGGCACGCCGATCATTGCCGACGGCCCGGTTCGCGTCACGCATCGCTGTTCGGTCAGCTGCTCCGGATGCTGAGACGCCGAGGTCTGCGCGGCCGGGGCGCCCGGAATCTTGGATCAGGAGCTGGAGTGCGGGGTGGACGATCTCGATGGAGGGTCGCGGTTTCGACTCGCCTGCGGCTCGCTCAACCCGTTTCGTCTCGCTCCGCTCGCTCAACGCCCCGCCCGGGGAACCCTCGCTCAACGCCCCGCCCGGGGAGCCTCCGCTCAACGCCCCGCCCGGGGAGCCTCCGCTCAACGCCCCGCCCGGGGAACCCTCGCTCAACGCCCCGCCCGGGGAACCCTCGCTCAACGCCCCGCCCGGGGAGACATCCGGTTCCCGGTCGTTGAGCGGAGGCTGCGCAGCAGCCGCAGACGAAACGGGTTGAGCGAGCGCAGCGAGTCGAAGCCCACCGTCACCCACACCCGCACGAACCCGCTCGAACCGCACGACCGTCCCCGGCACCAGCAGCGCCGGCGGGTCGCGGTCGATGTCCCACATCACCGCATCCGTGCATCCGATGAGCTGCCACCCGCCGGGGCTCTCCCGCGGATACACGCCCGTGAAGGCGCCGGCGAGCGCGACCGATCCGGCTGGCACGCCGGTGCGCGGCGACGACCTCCGCGGCATGTCGAACAGCGGGTCGCCGCCGACGAGGTATCCGAATCCGGGAGCGAAGCCGGAGAACGCCACCCGCCAGTCCGCGGCGAGGTGCCGGTTCACGAGTTCGTCTGTCGTGACGCCGAGCAGCATCGCCGCTTCAGCCAGGTCCTCTCCGTCGTAGCGCACGGGGATCGTCACTTCGCGCGAGCGCGGGGTGTGCGCAGCATCCACCGGTGTGGCCGCCAGCGTCTCGGCGAGCGCCGCGGCCGAGACCCGCACCGGGTCGAACCGCACGAGCACGGTGCGCGCTCCGGGGGTGCGTTCGATGATGCCCGGGATGCCGTCCCATGCGAGGTTCAGGCGCATGGCCTCGTCGAGATCGGCCGCCTCGACGAGGAGCGACCGATCGGATGCTGTGAGGATGCGCATCAGAACGGTGCGATCGTGATGCCCGCTTGCTGCAGCATCCGCTTCGTCTCGGCCGCCATGGCGACAGAACCCGCACCGTCGCCGTGGACGCAGATCGACTGCGCGTCGACGCGCACGTCGGTGCCGTCGATCGCGCGGATGGTCCCCTCGTCGACGAGGCGCACCATGCGCTCGGCGACCACCGCGGGATCGTGCAGCACGGCGCCTTCTTCGGTGCGGGAGACGAGCGTTCCGTTGGGTCGGTAGGCACGATCGGCGAATGCTTCGGCTGCGACGGTGAGCCCCGCGTTCGCTGCGAGGTCCAGCACGACACCGCCGGCGAGTCCCAGCAGCACCAAGCTCGGATCGACCGCGCGAACAGCCGCGACCACGGCGGCGGACTGCCGCTCGTCGCGGGCGATCGTGTTGTACAGCGCGCCGTGCGGTTTGACGTAGGCGACCGTGCCGCCGACCGCCGAGGCGAGTCCGATCAGGGCGCCGAGCTGGTATTCGACGTGCGCCTGCAGCGTGGCCGAGTCGATGTCGACCGCGATTCGCCCGAAGTTCTCGTAGTCGCGGTATCCGGGGTGGGCGCCGATCGCGACCCCGCGTCGCACGGCCGCGGCGAGCGTCTCGCGGATGCCTTCAGGACTTCCCGCGTGGAACCCGCACGAGACGTTCGCGCTGGTGACGATCTCGAGCATCGCGGCATCGTCGCTGACGATCCGGTCCGGCGTGTTCTCGCCGAGATCGGAGTTCAGATCGATGGTCGCCATGTTCCAGACCCTACTCGGAATATCCACGCGTCCAGGGCGTTGTACCCGACATGAATGAAAAACTTGCCGCGGCAACAACAATGGGTGCCGTCACCCTGTTCGTGGCCGATCTCGACGCAATGACGGCCTTCTACCGCGACGTCATCACCCTGCAGGTGCAGAGCGCCGAGGGCGATACGGTCGTGCTCGGGCGCGCCGGAACCCCGATCGTCATCCTGCAGCACTCACCGTCGCTGCAGCACGCGGCGCGGGGTTCTGCGGGCCTGTTCCACACCGCCATCGTGTTCGAGTCTCAGGCGGCACTGGCATCCGCGCTCTACTCGGTCGCACAGCACGCCCCGCAGACGTTCACCGGCAGCGCCGACCACCTCGTCAGCCAGGCGTTCTACCTGACAGACCCCGAGGGCAACGGCATCGAGCTGTACTGGGACCGCGACCGCTCCGAGTGGTCTTGGACGCACGGCCAGGTCGAGATGGCGACGCTCTACCTCGACCCGAACACGTTCCTGCGCGAACATCTGACCGAAGAGGCCGCTGCCGGCTCGACGGCAACGGATGCTGCGCAGATCGGCCACGTGCACCTGTCCGTCGGCGATGTCGCATCAGCCCGTGAGTTCTACGTGCAGCGCCTGGGCTTCGATGCCACAGCATCCATGGGCGATCAGGCGCTGTTCGTCAGTGCCGGCGGGTACCACCACCACATGGCGATGAACGTCTGGAACTCGCGCGGCGCAGGACCCCGAATGCCGGCGCTCGGGCTCGGTCAGGTCGACCTCGCATTGCCGGATGCCGATGCCCTCGGCGAGCTGAACGAGCGCCTCACGCACTTCGGCACTCAGGTCGCCGACGACGGGAAGACCCTGACCTTCCGCGACCCGTGGAACAACACACTGAAGGCTCAGCTCGCCGCCTGAATTGGTCGCCGCATTCGAGGCGCTGACAAACCGTACCGTTTGAGTGGTACGGTTGGCTGTATCAACCAATCGATACAGCCAACGAGGTGGACATGTTCACGGCGACGATAGCTCCCGTCATCGGGCTGATCCTGGCGATGCTCTGGGTCGGTGTTCGCCCACCGCGCGGAGCGGTTGGCGTTTCGGCGGGCGTGCGAGGTTTCACGCTGGTCGGAGTCGGTGTCGCGCTTGTCGGAGCTCTGATCGTCACCCTGAGCGGGAACACGGCGTACTCATCCGTGAGTTCTCCGCTGACGTGGGTGCCCGGGGACTGGCTGTATGTGGCTCCGCTCGTCGCGGGGATCATCGGTGTTCTCGTGCTGATGCTGCCGTTGCGGCGCCGTGCATCGACCGGGTCTGCGCAGCTCACCCGTCGCACCGCCTTCAGCTTCGCGCGACGGTGGTGGCTCGTTCTCGCCGGGTCGCTCATCGGGATCATCGTCGTGCTCAGCCTTGCGGCCGGCTCGGCGTCCAGCCCGGATGAGCTCGGGCGCTATCGCCTGTTCGCGTTGGATGCTGGCGCCGCCGAGATCCGCATCCCGATCTATGGCTGGTATTACGCGCTCCCGAGTTTGATCGCTCTTGCGCTGTTCGCGGGGGCGACGCTGGTCGCACTCAGCGTGATCGCCCATCCCCCGCTGGATGCTGATTCGTTCCGCGACACGACAGTTCGGAAGGAGCGCACCCGGAATGTGCTCGGCGTCCTCGTCGGGGGGCTCCTGCTGCACCTCGGCACCGTGCTGGCCTTCCTCGGGCACACGGGAACGAGCAGCGTCGGTGTACTCCAAGGGGAGGACGTCATTCCGATCATCGCTCCGTTCGCCGCCTTCGGGCCGTTGCTCTGGTTCTTGGGCGGGGCGGCGTCCGTGCTCGGGTTCGGATGCTGGTTCGAGATCGTGCTCAGCAGCGTGCGACGGCCGGCGCGACAACGCGTGGACGCGGTGTGACATGGAGATCGATCTTCGCGGGTCCACACCACCCGCTGATCAGATTCGCGAGCAGATCGGCGGATTGATCGCCGCAGGGCGGATGGGTGCCGGTGAGAAGCTCCCGTCCGTGCGCCAGCTCGCACGGGACCTCGGGGTCGCGCCGGGCACCGTCGCCAAGGCGTATCGGGCGCTGGAGACGGATGGCCACGTCGAGGCACGCGCGGGCGGCAGCACCCGAGTCAGCGCGAAGATCAGCACGACGTCACGCCCCGTTCTGGATGCGGCACGTCGCCTCTCCGACATCAGCGCGTCTGAAGGCGTCTCCTTGGACGAGACCATTCGCCTGCTGCGGGGAGTCTGGACGGACTGAACGTACCCTGGTAGCTACTCGACGTTGCGTCATGCCGATCTGGAGGACTGATGGAGGGAACCGCACTGCAGCAGTTCGCCAGAGACCGCGCCGACGAGCTTCCCGGCGCCGGACTCGAGCACCCCTTCGGGCCAGAATGGGAAGTGTTCAAGGTCCGCGGCAAGGTCTTCATGCTCTTGAC
>NZ_JBQDVP010000056.1:0-15464 GCF_052102115.1 Microbacterium sp. | reverse complement strand
AAGCCGAACCGATCACGCCGAACCCCTCACACACAAACTTCCCGACAGACCCGACGTTCGCGAATGCCTCGGGCGGCTGGGCTCCGGAGACACCGTACTGCCCGTCGAGAACGAAGAACGGTACGCCCTGGATGCCGTAGGCCTGAGCCTGCGCCTGGTCCTGGCGGACCGCGGGAAGGTACTTGTCGTTGTCCAACGCGTCGCGGGTGGAGTCGGCATCCAGCCCGACCTCGACCGCGAGCTCGACGAGGTCATCGATGCGCCCGACGTGCTTGCCCTCGGTGAAGTAGGCCGACATCAGCCGCTCTTCCATCTCGTACTGAAGGCCCTCAGCCTTCGCGTGATGCAGCAGCTCGTGAGCCTTCACTGTGTTCGTGTGCTTGAGCAGATCGAACCGGTACTCGAGACCAGCGCTCTTCGCGACGCCGGTGACGTTGTCGAGCATCTGCGTGATCTGCTCACGCGGCATGCCCTTGTGACCGGCAAGAAAGTCGATCTCGTCGCCATCGAAGTCGATCGGGGTATCGGGCGAGAGTTCGAACGAATGGAACGTGATGTTCACCTGCGGGGCGTCGTCGTCGGATGCTGTGGACGCCAGGCCTGCTTCAAGATTGCGCTTGCCGATGTAGCACCACGGGCAGGCGATGTCGGACCAGATGTCGATGTTTATTGGTTCGCTCACTCCGGGTGGAACGCCGAACGGGCCCGACGTATTCCGCGGATAGAATCTTCCGATGCTCACCGCCGACGATCCGCTGCCCTTCCCACCCGAGCGAGTGCTGATCGCCGGCGTCACCGGATCAGGGAAGACGACCCTCGCACGACGGGTCGCACAGCGTTGGAATCTCGTCCACCACGAGATCGATGCGCTGCATCATGGACCGAACTGGACGCCCCGGCCGGAGTTCCTCGACGACGTCCGCGCATTCGCCGAGACCTCGCGCTGGGTCACCGAGTGGCAGTACACCAGCAAGGGCACAGACTCGATCCTCCCGGTGCGTGCCGACCTGCTCCCCTGGCTGGACTACCCGTACCAGCTCGTCCGTCGCCGTCTCCTCCGCCGAACGCTGAAGCGCCGAGTCCTCCGCACCCGTCTGTGGAACGACAACGTCGAGCCGACGCTGTGGAGCCGCGAGGCATGGACCGGTGAGAACGACATCATGCGCTGGCAGAAGGCCACCCGTCACAAGTGGGACGAGCGGATGCCGCGCATCGAAGCCGAGTTCCCGCACCTCACGGTCGTGCGGTTGCGGCATCCGCGGGAGACGGAGCGGTGGTTGCGCGCGGCACAGTGAGATTTCGACTCGTCGCTGTGCTCCTCGCTCAATCCGTTTCGTCTCCGGCGCTCCGCGCCTCCGCTCAACGCCCGGCAATCGCGGGGCGTTGAGCGAGCGGAGCGAGACGAAACGGGGTGAGCGAGCGGAGCGAGACGAAACGGGGTGAGCGAGCGGAGCGAGACGAAGCCTCAACCTCAACCTCAACCTCAACCTCAACCTCAGGCTGGGTCCGGAGCATCCACCGCCCCGCCGAAGCGGCGGTCGCGCGACACGTAGATCCCGATCGCGCGCCAGAGCTCCTCGCGCGAGAAGTCGGGCCAGAGCGTGTCGAGGAACACCATCTCGGCATAGGCCGATTGCCACAGCAGGAAGTTCGAGGTGCGCTGCTCTCCCGACGACCGCAGGAATAAGTCGACGTCTGGCATATCCGGCACGTACAGGTTCCGGCGGATCATCTTCTCGCTGATCGCGTTCGGCTTCACGCGTCCGGCTGCCACATCAGCGGCCAGTGAGCGCACGGCATCGACGAGCTCGACCCGCCCGCCGTAGTTCACGCACATCGTCAGCGTGAGGGTGTCGTTTCCGGCGGTGAGCTTCTCGGCGTACTGCAGCTCCTTGATGACCGAGCCCCACAGCCGCGGCTTGCGGCCGGCCCATCGCACGCGCACGCCCCACTCATTGAGCTGGTCGCGGCGGCGGTGCAGCACGTCGCGGTTGTAGCCCATGAGAAAGCGCACCTCCTCGGGTGAGCGCGCCCAGTTCTCGGTCGAGAACGCGTAGACCGACAGGTGCTTCACCCCGGCTTGGATGGCACCGGCGACGACGTCGAGCAGCACCTCTTCGCCCGCCTTGTGCCCTTGGATGCGTGTCAGCCCCCGCCGGTTCGCCCACCGCCCGTTGCCGTCCATAACGATGGCGACATGCTCCGGCACCTTCGCGAACTTCGGCGGGTACAGGCCCGTCCAGTCCAGCGGACGGTACGCGACGGCATCTTTGTGGGTATACGGCTTCGGGGTCAACGGCTTCCTTCCCGATCGGAACCGGAGATGTGCGCGAGCGAGCGGATGCCGCGCTCCAGATGGAACTGCGTGTAGGCCGAGACGAGCCCGGATGCTGCGGCCGTATCCGATGCGGGAGCCGCGTCCACAGCATCCCATTCCCCGCGGATCAGCGAACGCAGAAGAGCCAGCGTCGACTCGGCCACGCGCGGGCTGCCGGCCGGCGCGCAGTTCACGCACACCAGCCCGCCCAGCTGCACGACGAAGTTCCGATGCGGACCCGGAGCGCCGCACCGGGCGCAGTCTTCCAGCGACGGCGCCCACCCCGACAGCGCCATGACCCGCAGAAGATAGGAATCGAGGATGCTGCGTGCAGCGTGTTCGCCGCGCGAAAGAGCCCGCAGTCCCCCGACGAGCAGCAGATACTGCTCTGGGGTGGCCTCGGCGTCGTTCAGGCGATCGGCCGTCTCGACCATGGCACTGGCGGAGGTGAATCGCTCGTAATGGGCGGCGATCTCGCTGCCGTACGCCCCGAGCGATTCCGCCTGCTGCACGATGTCGAGCGAACGCCCCTGGTAAAGCTGCACATCCGCCACCATGAACGGCTCCAGACGCGAGCCGAACTTCGACGAGGTGCGCCGCACACCCTTCGCGACCGCACGGATCTTGCCGTTGCGCCGCGAGAGCATGGTGACGATGCGATCCGCCTCACCGAGTTTGTGGGTGCGCAGGATCACCGCTTCGTCTCGATAGGTGGGCACTGTTCGATTATCCTCCGTCCGGGTGAGAATGGAGCCGTGACCGAACCGCTCTTCATCATTCCGTTCTGGGCCGATCTGCTCGGCGTCGGGCTCGGCGGCATCCAGGGTGCGATGTTCGCCTCCGGTTTCCAAGGCCAGCGAAGACTCGACCTGCTCGGGGTCATGATCATCGGCATCCTCATCGGAATGGGCGGAGGTCTCATCCGCGACCTCCTGCTCGGACAACCACCGGCGACGCTGCAGAACAACTGGTATCTGGTCACCGCCGCCGGTGCCGCCCTCTTCGGGATGCTCTTGGCCGGCCTCTTGAGCCGTGCGAGCGGGATCATCGTGGGCCTCGATGCGGTCGTCATCGGCATGTTCGGCGCTTTTGGCACCAGCAAGGCACTCGGACTGGGTCTGCCCGTGGTGCCCGCGGTCTTCATCGGCGTGTGCGCCGCCGTCGGCGGCAGCATCCTGCGCGACGTCATCATGGGACTGCCGGTGGCGATCATGCACGTCGGGTCGCTCTACGCGGTCGCCGCGGCTCTCGGGTGCACGGTGATCGTCAGCCTGCATGCCCTCGGCATCGGGCTCGTGATCGCGAGCGTGATCGGCATCATCGTGACGGCCATCGTGCGAGTGCTCGCGGTGATCTTCGACCTGTCTCTGCCCGAGCAGCGCCGCCTCTACCGCCGCAAGGTGGCGGCGGAGACGGCTGCCATCCCGATCGTGAAGCCCTGAGGCCGCACGATCGGGATACTGATCGTCAGACGGCCGCCAGCTCGCTCTCGCGCGTGCGGATCGCGCGATTGACGCCCGATACGATCGCCTTGAGGGATGCCGTGGAGATGTCACCGTCGATGCCGACGCCCCACAGCCGCTGGTCGTCCACCTGCAGTTCGACGTAGGCTGCGGCCTGCGCATCGCCGCCAGCGCTGAGCGCATGCTCGACGTAGTCGTACACGGTGACCTCGAAGCCCTGCCCGCGCAGCACCTCCACGAACGCGGCGATCGGCCCGTTGCCCTGCCCGGTCACGGCATGCTCGCCCTCGCCGTCTCGGACGGTGACATCGAGCATGACCTCGCCGGACATGTCGCTGCGGATCTGTGTGGCGAGCAGTTCGAAACGGCCCCACTTGGCATCGGTGTCCTCAGCGGGCAGGTACTCATCGTTGAAGATGGACCAGATCTGGTCGCTGGTGACCTCGCCGCCCTCGGTGTCGGTCTTGGACTGCACAACGCCCGAGAACTCGATCTGGAGCTTGCGGGGCAGGTCGATCGCGTGGTCGGTCTTCAGCAGGTACGCCACTCCGCCCTTGCCGGACTGCGAGTTCACGCGGATCACGGCCTCGTACGAGCGACCCAGGTCCTTCGGATCGATCGGCAGGTACGGCACCGCCCATTCGATCTCGTCGACGGTCTTGCCTTCGGTGGCCGCGCGAGCGTCCATCGCCTCGAAGCCCTTCTTGATGGCATCTTGATGCGACCCGCTGAACGCGGTGAAGACGAGGTCGCCGGCCCACGGGCTGCGCTCGGGAACGGGCAGCTGGTTGCAGTATTCGACCGTGCGCTTGACCTGATCGATGTCGCTGAAGTCGATCTGCGGGTCGATTCCCTGGGTGAACATGTTGATGCCCAGCGCCACCAGGTCGACGTTTCCGGTGCGCTCTCCGTTGCCGAACAGGCATCCCTCGATGCGGTCGGCACCGGCCATGTAGCCGAGCTCGGCAGCGGCGACGGCGGTGCCCCGGTCGTTGTGCGGGTGCAGCGACAGGATGATGTTCTCGCGGTGGTTCAGGTGGCGGCTCATCCACTCGATCGAATCGGCATAGACGTTCGGAGAAGCCATCTCGACAGTGGCGGGCAGGTTGATGATGACCTTGCGGTCCTCGGTCGGTTCGAAGATCTCGATCACCTGGTTGCAGATGTCGACGGCGAACTCCAGCTCGGTGCCCGTGTACGACTCCGGCGAGTACTCGTAGAAGACCGCGGTACCCGGCACCGTCTTCTCGTACTTGCGGCACAGCCGAGCGCCCTCGAGAGCGATGTCGATGATGCCCTGCTTGTCGGTGCGGAACACGACCTCGCGCTGCACGATGCTGGTCGAGTTGTACAGGTGCACGATGGCCTGCTTGGCGCCGGCGATCGACTCGTAGGTCCGCTCGATCAGGTGCTCGCGCGCCTGCGTCAGCACCTGGATGGTGACGTCGTCGGGGATGAGGTCCTCTTCGATCAGCTGACGTACGAAGTCGAAGTCGGTCTGGCTCGCCGAGGGGAATCCGACCTCGATCTCCTTGTAGCCCATGCTCACGAGCAGCTCGAACATGACGCGCTTGCGCTCCGGCGACATCGGGTCGATGAGGGCCTGGTTCCCGTCACGCAGGTCGACGGCGCACCAGCGGGGCGCTTCGGTGATGCGCTTGGTGGGCCAGGTGCGGTCGGGAAGGTCGACGGCGATCTGCTCGTGGAACGGCCGGTACTTGTGGATCGGCATGGCGGACGGTCGCTGGGAATTATGCATGGTGGGCTTCTTCTCTTCGTCTACTGATCGGGTCAGAATGATCGGGCCAGCACAAGCGCCGCGACGAGGAAGGCCCTAGCTGGAGGACTCGTCGCGGCAGCTAAGAAGAAGCAGACCGCCGAATGGCATGGCTTCAGCGTACACCCGCGTGCGCGACGATCGCCAAATCACGGAATGAGCGCGATCTTGCCGCCCGGGTGCCCTTCCGCGAGGAAGCGCAGTGCCTCCGGCGCCTGGCCGAGCGGATAGGTGGTCGCCATCGGTACGACGAGCAGGCCCCGCGCGGCGAGATCGATGAGACCCGCCCGCACCTCGTCGCGAAACCGCGTGCTCTCCGGCTGCGAGCCGACGATCCAGTGGACTCCCTCTGCCTGAGCCCGCGCGGCGGCGGCGATCGTGACGATGCGCGACCGGTCGGCTACCAGTTCGAGCGAGACGTCGATGGCCTCGTCGGTGCCGACGGCATCCAGACCCGCGGAGATCGGATCCTCGGTGAGCGCACGGATCCGCTCGGCGAGCCCGTCGCCGTACTCGACCGGCTCTCCGCCGAAGCGCCGAACCTCATCGAATCGGGCCCTGCTCGCGGTGCCGATCACGCGGATGCCGCGCAGCGCCGCCTGCTGCAGCACACTGACGCCGACGGCCCCGGATGCCCCGTGCAACAGAATGGTCTCCCCTGATGCGGCTCCGGTCACCGCCAGCATCTGCGCCGCGGTCGTGCCGGCGAGCAGCAGATTCGACGCCTCGGGATGCGACAGCGCGTCAGGCTTATGGAATGCCTTCTCGGCGGGGATGGTCACTTCCTCGGCGTATCCGCCACGGATGCGAAACGCGAGGATGTCGTCGCCGACCTCCACCGCGCCCGAGCCGATCGTGGTGTCGGGTCCGACGGCGGCGACGACGCCGGAAACCTCGTACCCGATCGGAACCGGCAGCTCGACGCCGTCACGCGGCGCGGCGACGTGCTTGGCATCGGCGGGGTTCACACCAGCGGCGTGCACGCGGACGGTGATCTCGCCGGGGCCGGGTGATGACGGTTCGTGTTCGACGAACTCCCAGGTGTCGGGGCTCCCCCACGATGTCGCGAGCCAGTGCTTCGCCATGTTCCACTCCTTCGGTCGGTCTCGTACTCGGTCGATCTGTTCACCCGGCCCTGCGGATGCCGGCAGCGTACTCGTCGAGCACGTCGAGGACACCGGTGTGCTGCCAGACGCGGTTGCGCGCCCATCCGGTGCGCTCGACGAGGACGCCGCGATCGGTGAGCGCGTCCAGGGCACGCGTAGCGGTGACGGCGTTCAGCCCGAGCGTCGTCTGCAGATACTTGGCGTTCACGATCGGCTGGCCGATGAGCCGAGGAAGCACCTGCCAAGCAGCGGATTGGGGCCGGAGCCCCGTCAGCTTCTCGCGGGATTCCTCGAGCTGCGCGCTGAGAGCATCGACGAGGCGCCGTCCGGTGACAGCGGCGAAGCGCGCCGCAGCGGCGAAGCGCCGGACGATGGGTCCGGCATCGCCTGCTCGGTATGCGTTCAGTGCGGAGAAGTAGCTTTCCGTGTCGACCAGCAGTCCGGTTGAGATCGGCACGGTAGTGTGCGCGGCCAGCCCCTTGTTCCGCAGCAGGGCCTGCGCCAGCGCCCGACCGGTGCGGCCATTGCCGTCGGCGAACGGATGGATCGTCTCGAACTGCGCATGAGCGACCGCGACCTGCAGGAGCGAGGTCATGTCCACACGCTGCATGAACTGGACGAGGTCATCGACTGCATTCCTCACTCGGTTGTGGTGGGGCGCGATGTACTCGGCACCGATGGGACCGGCGTCGTCACCGCCGATCCATACCGCCTCATCGCGGAATCGTCCGGCATCGCGCGATTGGAGTCGGTCTCCGCGCAACAGCTCTCGGTGCATGGCGAGGATGGTGCTCACGTCGATGTTCTCTGAGAGTCGCAGCGCGGCCTCCATGGCGCGAACGTTCCCGATCACGCTCAGGGCATTCTTCTTAGCGCCCTCATCGATCTCAGCGAGAGCCAGTTGCTTCGCCGTGGTCGTCAACTGCTCGATCTGACTGCTCGATGCGCTTTCCGTACGAAGGAGGATCGCCGACATGGGCCCGAGTGCCGGGCTGTCCGAACCGAGGTTGTGCAGTGCGTGACGGTCGAACTCGATGAGTGCGATCGATGCGTCTTCAAGATCTGCGGCATCCTCGTTGGCGACATGTGGGATCCATCCGACGATCGGCGTCGTTACGAACGACGCGTAGTCCCCCGTCTGCCGTCGCACCTGTGATCTCGAGTACATCTCGGGATGCTTCGGTGCCCAGTGCTGTTCCTCTGGAGCCTGCACCGGCACATCGATGGTGCCCGATAGCGCCTCCGGATGTGCAGTCATGTCGCAATCGTACCAACACTTCTCACTATAAGTGTTAACACAACGGAAGGTTCAGAAGCCCAATCGTCCGAGCTGCTTGGGGTCGCGCTGCCACTCCTTGGCGACCTTCACATGCAGCCCGAGGAACACACGCGTGCCCAGCAGTTCCTCGATCCCGACTCTGGCCCGCTTGCCGACGTCGGCGAGGCGCGCGCCCTTGCGCCCGATGATGATCGCTTTCTGGCTGTCGCGTTCGACGACGATCGAGGCATGCACGTCGGTGAGATCGCTGTCCTCGCGCGGTGCGATGTCGTCGACGACCACGGCGATCGAGTGCGGCAACTCGTCGCGCACACCGTCCAGTGCCGCCTCGCGGATCATCTCGGCGATGCGGTCCGAGGTCGACTCGTCCGTGACGACGCCTTCCGGGTACAGCGCGGGCCCTTCCGGCATCAGGGCGAGTATCTCGTCGGTGAGCACATCGAGTTGCTCACCGATCAGCGCGGACAGCGGGATGACGGCATCCCAGTCCTCACGCAGTGCATCGACCTCGATGAGGCGCTCGGTGATCTGGTCGCGCTGGGCGACGTCTGTCTTCGTCACGATCGCGATCTTCTTCGCGCGCGGATAGCCATCGAGCGATGCGGCGATACGCCGGTCGCCGGGGCCGATCTTCTCTGTCGCCGGCACGCAGAATCCGATGAGGTCGACGTCGCCGAGCACCTGCTCGACGAGGTCGTTCAGGCGCTCACCGAGCAACGTGCGCGGCCTGTGGATGCCGGGGGTGTCGACGATCACGAGCTGCCCGTCGGGGCGGTTCAGGATGCCGCGGATCGCCCGCCTGGTTGTCTGGGGCTTCTCGCTGGTGATGGCGATCTTCTCGCCGACGAGCGCATTGGTGAGCGTCGACTTGCCAACGTTGGGGCGTCCGACGAACGTCGCGAATCCGCTGCGGAAGTGCTCAGTCATCCTCTGTCTCCTCTGTCATCGCGACCCGCTCGACGAACACCGTGGCAATGCCGCGTCCTCGGCCGCGTGAGGCGCCACCGGTGAGCACGAGACCGTCGATCGTCGCCGTGACCCCGGGCTGCGGGATCTGATCGACGGCCTTGCCGAGCAGCCCTCCGATCGAGTCGACGTCCTCGTCCTCGAGTTCGATGCCGAACAGGTCGCCGACGTCGTCCAGCGACAGCCGCGCGCTGACGCGGAATCGTCCACCGCCCATATCGACGACTTCGGTGGGCGCGTGATCGTACTCGTCCGAGATGTCTCCGACGAGCTCTTCGATGAGGTCTTCCATGGTCACCAGGCCCGAGATCCCACCGTGCTCGTCGATGACGAGACAGACGTGCACGGCATCCTGCTTCATCTGCTGCAGAAGCGTCTCGGCACGCATCGATTCCGGCACGAACGTTGCCGGCCGTGCGATCGGCCGGATCGGCGCCTCCCGCCACGCGAGATCATCGCGATAGGCGAACTGCACGAGGTCTTTCAGATACAGCACTCCGACCACGTCATCGGCATCGTCGTCGACGACGGGCACACGGGACACGCCCCGGTTCAGGAACAGCGACATGGCCTGCTCGGTCGTGGTCTCGGCATCCACCGTCACCATCTCGGTGCGCGGCACCATCACAGCGCGGACGAACTGATCGGTGAAGTCGAACACCGAGTGGATGAGATCGCGGTCGTCCTCTTCGATGAGGTCGTTGGATGCCGCCTCATCGACCATGCTGAGCAGCTGATCCTCACTCGTGAACGAGCTGCGGCCGGTACCCGGTGTGACGCGGTTGCCGAGGACGACGAGCCCCTGCGCGAGCGGCCCCAGAATGATCCGCACGCCGCGGACGATGGATGCCGTTCCGCGAATCATCCCGTCGGCATGCTGCCGGCCGACCGTGCGCGGGCTCGCGCCCACGAGCACGAACGTGATGCCCGTCATGAGGACGGCGGCCGCGAGCATCGCCCACCAGATGTTCGAGAACAGGATCGTGAACGCCACGGTGACGAGCACCGCGGCGGTGACCTCGACGAGCACGCGGATGAATGAGACGGCATTCACGTGCGCGTCCATGTCGTTCGCTATGCGGTCGAGTGCCTCGGATCTGCTGCCATCGAGCGCCATTTCGGCGAGGTCGGCGCGGGATGTGACGCCGTAGGCGGCGTCGATGGCGGCCATGAGACCGCCGAAGGCCACCAGTAGGACGGCCGCGATCAGGAGGAGACTCTCGGTCATCGGGTGCGTTCAGCGTGCGCGAAGCCGCCGATGAGGTCCTTCTGCAGACCGAACATCTCACGCTCCTCTTCGGGCTCTGCGTGATCGAAGCCGAGCAGGTGCAGCAGCCCGTGCGTGGTCAGCAGGATCAGTTCGTCGATCAGCTCGTGGCCGGCGGCCTGAGCCTGTCCCTCGGCGACCTGCGGGCAGAGCACGATGTCGCCCAGCAGCCCGGGAGGCGTCGGGCGGTCCTCGGTCCCCGGGCGCAGCTCGTCCATGGGGAAGCTGAGCACGTCCGTCGGACCGGGCTCATCCATCCACTGCACGTGGAGGGCCTCCATGGCGGCCTCGTCGACGAGGACGATCGCGACCTCAGCATCCGGGCTGACGTGCAATTGGGCGAGGTTGAAGTCGGTGAGCCGCTGCAGCACCGTCTCGTCGACGTCGATGGCCGATTCGTTGTTGATCTCGATCATGAAGAGTGTCCTCGCTTCGGCATCCGATCCTTCGGTCCCGGCCGCGTTCCGGTGCGCCGTTCGGCCCGGTTCGCGAACTCGTGAGCCTGTTCGCGCTCATGACGCGCCGCCGTGCGCTGCTCGTCGTACTCGCTGTACGCGTCGACGATGCGGCCCACCAACGAGTGCCGAACGACGTCTTCGCTGGTCAGACGCGTGAAGTGGATGTCGTCGATGTCGTTGAGCACGCGGGTGACGAGCCGCAGACCGGATGCTCCCTGCGGCAGGTCGACCTGCGTGATGTCACCGGTGACCACCATCTTGGTGTCGAAGCCGAGACGGGTGAGGAACATCTTCATCTGCTCGGGTGTCGTGTTCTGCGCCTCGTCGAGGACCACGAAGGAGTTGTTCAACGTGCGTCCGCGCATGTACGCGAGCGGGGCGACCTCGATCGTGCCCGTCGCCATCAACCGAGGGACGACCTCGGGGTCCATCATCTCGTTGAGTGCGTCATACAGCGGCCGCAGGTACGGGTCGATCTTGTCGGTGAGCGTGCCGGGCAGGAATCCCAGCCGCTCCCCCGCCTCGACGGCCGGACGGGTGAGGATGATGCGCTCGACCTCTTTGCGCTGCAGCGCCTGGACGGCCTTGGCCATCGCGAGGTACGTCTTCCCGGTTCCGGCCGGGCCGATGCCGAACACGATCGTGTTCTCCTGCATCGCGTCGACGTACTCCTTCTGACCGGGAGTCTTTGGGCGGATGACCTTTCCACGCGTGGACAGGATCGCCTCGCCGAGCACCTCGCTCGGTCGCGGACCGCCCTCACGCCGCAGCATCCGCGCCGAGGTCGCGACGTCGGCGGGCGCGAGATCCGCACCCTCGCGGGTGATGGTGATCAGCTCCTCCACCAGTGCCTTCGCATCGGCGACGAGGGTCGGCTCACCGGTCAGCGTGACCTCATTGCCGCGGACGAGGACCTCGACTTCAGGATGCTGCTTCTCGAGCATGCGGAGCAGGCGATCCTGCGGACCGAGCAGCTGCACCATGGCGACGCCGTCCGCGTAGATGCGCTCCGTCACGGACGGGGTGTTCGAATCGTCAGAAGCCAACGAGCTTGCTCTCCTCGATGTTGCCGAGCACGTGGGCGTGCACGTGGAAGACGGTCTGGCCCGCACTGGGGCCGTTGTTGAAGATCAGACGGTACTCGCCGTTCGCGTGCTCATCGGCGAGCTGCTTGGCGACGGCGACCATCTCGGCGAGCAGCGCGGGGTCGCCCGCAGCCAGCTCTGTGACGTCGCGATACTGCTCTGTCTTGGGGATGACGAGCACGTGCAACGGCGCCTGCGGATTGATATCGCGGATTGCGAAGACCGTATCGGTATCGACCACGATCTCGCCGGGAATGTCACCGTTGAGAATGCGCGTGAAGATCGAAGGCTCGGTCATACACCTATTCTATGCGGCGCCCGGTTCCGTCGTCCCTATCCCGGTCGTTGAGCGCATCCGACCGTTGAGCGGCACCCGGTCGTTGAGCGGCACCCGGTCGTTGAGCGGCACCCGATCGTTGAGCCTCCCGGTCGTTGAGCGAGCGCAGCGAGACGAAACGGGTTGAGCGAGCGGAGCGAGTCGAAGCCTCAGCGCGGCGGGATGCCTCCGCCTCTCTTCGCCTTTCGCTGCCGCGACTGCCAGCCGACGACGGCCTCGAGCCCGCCCTCCGCGAACGCGACCCGTTTGGCATGGCTCCACCCCTGGAGTCGTTTCTCCCACGCGAACGCGTCGTCGATGCGGTCGAACTCTCCGCACCAGAACAGTTCGACGGGCAACCGGCGCTTCGTGTATTCGGCCCCCATACCGGCTCGGTGCGCCGCCAGCCGTTCGTCGAGGTTGATCGTGCTGCCGACATACAGCGTGCCGTCGCTGCAGCGAAGCATATACGCGTGAGCCATGGCTGCACGGTACTCCGCGCCTGGGGTGAGGCGTACGGGGCTGTGGAGAACGAGGCGGTGACGGGGAGGCTTCGACTCGCTCCGCTCGCTCAGCCCGTTTCGTCTCCGGCGCTCCGCGCCTCCGCTCAACGCCCCACACCGGAGACTCGGGCTCCGCGGGGCGTTGAGCGAGCGCAGCGAGACGAAACGGGGTGAGCGACCGCAGGCAGTCGAAGCCTCCGGGCCTACCAACGCCCCACACCGGAGACTCGGGCTCCGCGGGGCGTTGAGCGAGCGCAGCGAGACGAAACGGGGTGAGCGACCGCAGGGAGTCGAAGCCTCCCGGGGCTACCAGCGCCCGAGTGCCACCGAAAGCACGGCGATCGCGGCGGGGCCGGCCGTGGATGTGCGCAGCACGGTGTCGCCGAGACGCACGCGCTCTGCTCCAGCGGCCTCGAACCGCTCGAACTCCTCCGGACTGATGCCGCCCTCGGGTCCCACGATGAGCAGAAGCTCCTGCTCCGCCCCAGCATCCGCCCGCACCTCAGACAGCCGGGCCGTCGCGGTCGGATCCAGCACCAGCATCCGCGCGCCCTCCGCTCGAGCGAGCAGCTGCTTGCTCGTCACGGGTTCGGAGACCGACGGGACCCACGCTCGGTGCGCCTGCTTCGCCGCCTCGCGGACGATCGTGGCCCAGCGCTCCCTGCCCTTGACAGCTTTCGCGCCCTCCCAGCGGGAGACGCTGCGGGAAGCCTGCCACGGCACGACCTCATCCACGCCGAGTTCGCACGACGCCTGCACCGCGAGCTCGTCACGATCGCCCTTGGCGAGAGCCTGCACGAGCACGAGCCGCGCTGCCGGAGCTTCCGCCGCCGTACGAGCGGTGATCGTCACATCCACGCGCGACGCAGAGACGTCCGCCACGGTGCCCTCGAACCACACGCCGCCGCCGTCGCCGACCGTCACCGACTCCCCGACCCGCACGCGCCGGACCACGGCCGCGTGTTTGGCTTCCGGGCCCGACAGCGACACGGTGTCGCCGACCGCGGCACCGCCGCAACCGTCGACGAGGAAGTGCAGGGCCATCAGTGCCGGAACCGGTCTCGCAGCTTCGAGAAGAGCCCCTGCTGGAACTGCGCGAGCTGAGGGCCGGGCGACTTCTGCTTCTTGGCGAAGTCCTCGATCAGCGAACGCTGCGATGAGTCGAGTTTCGTCGGGGTCACCACCTGCACGCCGACACGGAGGTCGCCGCGCTGGTTGCCGCGCAGCGGTGTGATGCCGCGACCCTTGATGGTCAGGACGTCGCCGGACTGCACGCCGGGCCGGATCTCGAGATCGACATGGCCGTCCAGGCCGTCGATCGAGGTCTCCGTGCCGAGGATGGCATCTGTCATCGATACCTCGAGGGTGGCGAGCAGGTCGTCGCCGTCACGGTTGAAGGACTCGTGCGGAGACACGGTCACCTCGACGTACAGGTCGCCGTTGGGGCCGCCGGCCTGGCCGACCTCGCCGGAGCCGGGCAGCTGCAGGCGCAGGCCGGTCTCGACACCGGCGGGGATGTCCAGTGACACCGTGCGGCGTGAGCGCACGCGCCCCTGCCCGTTGCACGTTCCGCACGGATGCGGGATGACGGTGCCGTACCCCTGGCAGCTGCCGCACGGCTGCGAGGTGACGACGTTGCCGAGCAGGCTCCGCACCTGGCGCTGCACGTGTCCGGTGCCGTGGCAGATGTCGCAGGTCACCGGCTGGGTGCCCGGCTGCGTGCACGAGCCCTGACAGGTCTGGCACAGCACGGCCGTGTCGACCTCGATGTCGCGGTGAGCGCCGAACACGACGTCGCCGAGATCGAGGGTGACGCGCACGAGGGCATCCTGGCCCCGTTCCTTGCGCGAGCGCGGCCGTCCGCCCCTGGCACCGCCCTGAGCCGCGCCGAAAAACGTCTCGAAGATGTCGCCGAACCCGCCGAATCCGCCGAAATCGCCCGCGGCGCCGTCTCCGCCGCCCATGTCGTAGCGACGGCGGGAATCGTCGTCACTCAGCACGTCATAGGCGTGCGTGACGAGCTTGAACTGCTCGGCCGCATCTTCACCCGGATTCACATCGGGGTGCAGTTGACGTGCGAGCTTCCGGTACGCCTTCTTGATCTCGTCCGCCGACGCGTCTCGCGACACTCCGAGGACCTCATAGTGGTCCGCCACAATCACCTTCCTGCGTGCTTCTGCCGCGGGCCGCTCAGCGGCCCGCCTCATCTTCGTCGAGCAACCGCGACAGATAACGGGCCACAGCCCGTGCCGCCGCGAGGTTGCTCGGATAGTCCATTCGGGTCGGTCCCATCACACCGACGCGGGCCGTGCCGCCCGGTGCCATGTAATTGCTCGCGACGATGGAGGCCTCCGGGAGCCCGAACGCCTCGTTCTCGGCGCCGATGCTCGCCGCCAGCCCGTGCTCGTCGGTCACCATCTCGCTCATCAGCCGCAGCAGCGTCACCTGCTCCTCGATCGCCTCGAGAAGGGGGTGGATGCTGCCGCGGAAGTCCTGCTCGCGACGGGCGAGCGTCGCCGCCCCCGCCATCACGAGCCGCTCCTGCCGGAACTCCGCCAGTTCTTCGCGGATGATGCCGGCCAGCTGCGTGATCGCCTGCTCGATGTTCGAGCCGCCGATGCTGTCGATGAGCGACTGCACCCGATCTGTCGCCTCGCGGACGGTCTTGCCGGTGAGTAGGGAGGAAAGGCGCGCGCGCAGCACGGCCACGTCAGCATCGTCGACGTCGACCGGCAGCGCGGCGATGCGCTGCGAGACGCCGCCGGCGTCTGTCACGAGGACGACCAGCAGGCGGTTCGGGGCAAGTGCGACGAGCTCGATGTGCGTCAGGTGCGCTCGTGCGAAGGACGGGTACTGGGCGAGAGCCACCTGGCCGGTCACCTGGGTGAGCACCCGCACGGTGCGCGCCATCAGGTCGTCGAGATCGG
>NZ_JBQDVP010000055.1:0-15946 GCF_052102115.1 Microbacterium sp. | reverse complement strand
AATCGAGCACAGAAACGAACTGCTGGGAGTCATCTTGGTGGTCGATGGCTGTCACCGCGACCCCATCTTCGTAAGTGGCGAAGTCCGTGGAACCTTTTTCTTGCACGACTTTCTTGAGATCGCTGGTAGGCACATAGGTCAGTGAGAACGATGCAGGAGACAGCCCGTCCACAGGCTCACTTTCGGCGGGGATCTCCGCTGTGATCTCCTCGCCCTCGCGGGTGAGTGCTGTGCCGTTGTTTGTTTCTATGTCCTTCGCGACTTCAGGGGCTGCGTCGGTGATTGCTTTCGTGAGGTCGTCATCGTCTGCAGCAATTGCTGGGGTGATTGCGAGGGATGAGAGGAGGACTGTTGAGGCTGTCAGGGATGCCAGTCGAAATGGCAATGTAGTTTGCTTCATGGGCTGATCGTATCTCGGCGAGCAACAGAAACTGCATGTGTTATCGAAAAGTTATTTAGATTATATTTAGAGCGGTCGGTGGCACCATGGGTACGCGCTGCGCCTCGATCCCGGCGTTGTCATCTTCGTTGAGTTCAGTGATCGTCGGTGTCGGTTCACTGGTGCCTGGCTGAGTGCCGATGATGTGATCTGGTCCGGAAAGTTCTGACACTCGCACGCCCTGGCTTATCCATGCCCGAGATGATGAATGGGGAACGGGCCCCTAGGAGAAGCTATTACAAACTTCGCTCTAGGGGCCCGCAGGCTCGGCTGGTGACTATCTTTGGCGCACTAGGGCGTGTCTCGCAAATGCTTTAACCACGCGATGACGCCATTGAGGACAACCGCGGCGCGATAGATAGTCGCGAGCTTGTCGTACCGAGTGGCTAACCCGCGCCATTGCTTCAAACGACTATAGCCACGCTCAACGACGTTGCGTCCGCGATATTTCTCAGCATCGAACTTCGGACGGCGCCCACCCTTCGACCCGCGACGCTTCCGGTGTCCTTGCTGATCCCGAGGTTCAGGAATGACCGCTTCCACGCGACGCTTGCGCAGATAGGAACGGATTGCCCTCGATGAATACGCTTTGTCGCCGAGTGCCGCATCGGGGCGGGTTCGTCGTCCGATCTTCACCCGTTCCATCAGGGGAATGAACATCGGCGAATCGCCATCTTGCCCAGCCGTGCAGATCGTCACGACGGGCAACCCCTGCCCATCGACGAGTTGATGCGTCTTCGTTGACAGGCCACCCCGGGATCGGCCCACGGCGTGGTCAAGCGGCTCGGTGAGCAGATTCTTGTAATTCGATGAGTCCCTTTTTTAGCCGGGTGATGTTGGTGGCGTGCTGGTGGGCGCGAGCGATTGTCGAGTCGATCGAAACATTCCAGTCGATGAGGCCGGCCTGTTCTGCATGGACATGGAGACGGTTCTGGATCAGGTCCCACGTGCCTTCCCGGGCCATACGTGCATGCCAGCGCCACACGGTCTGCCAGGGGCCGAATGTCTCGGGCAGATCGCGCCAGGCGATGCCGGTGCGGTACCGGTAGATAATGCCCTCGATCATTGTTCTGGCGTCAGCGAACGGGCGGCCCTTTTTACCGGTGGGGCCGGGGAGGAAGTCGGCGATGATGTCCCATTCCTCGTCAGTGAGAAGCTCGAATCGTGTCACGAATCAAGGATTCCAGAGTTACTCGATTTCATTTACGAGACACGCCCTAGCGGATGATTGCCGTTCCGTGCTGTCTGCAATCACCGCAGTCAGAACGGCGCCAAGTGAGAAAGCCAAGAGAATTAGCACGTACGCAACCCACGGTTTGGACGATATGAAGCGGTTCATCGTTAGAGATCCTGTCTAATCTCGACGAGCGTCGATGATCGTGTTCGATGAGAGGATCGAGAAGATCCACTAGGACGATGGTAAAGCCAGGTGTTCTGCGATCCAGCTCCTGCTGCGTCACGGAACGGACACGTTTTAAGGCTTTACTGGTCCGGGTCGTCGTAGAGCCAGTTCTGAGCGCGTTCCTGCTTCGTCAGGCGCTCTCGCTCAGCATATACCTTGATAGCAAGATATATGCTATGTTTATAGCAAGATATCAAGGAGGTAGGCGTGAGGATCGTCATCACCAACACCAAAGGCGGCGTCGGCAAGACCACCACGGCGCTGTATCTGGCCGAAGCCATCCGCCGCAGTGGCCGCGCTGTCGAGGTCTGGGACGCGGACCCGCAGGGGTCGGCTATCGCGTGGAGCGACTACGCCGAGGCTGAGGGGACGCCGCTGAGCTTTCCGGTCATCGGAATCCACCCCAGAAAGGTCTCTCAGCCGGCAACGGGGGAGGCGTGGACCGTCGTCGACACCGCGCCCGGAGATCCGACGACGATCAACGCGGCGATCAGCCGCGCGGATCTCGTCATCATCCCCACCGGCCCCGGCGGGGCCGATGTTGACCGCGCCGTGGAGACGATGAACGGCATGCCGGCCGATGTGCCGGCGCTGCTGCTGCTGAACTCCTACAGCAGGGCTGAGAAGGAGTCGTGGGAGACGTGGCGCTCAATTCAATCGAGCGACATGGCGGCCTTCGATACCCGTATCCCGCGCCGAGCGGCCATCCAGCGAAGTTACGGCAAACCCATCGATGAGTTGTTCGGGTTCGAGCACCTGCTCGACGAGATCATTGCAGTCCAGAACCACATCACCCAGGAGGCATGAGAGCATGGCGGATCTCAACAAGCTTAAAGGCGGTCGCAAAGCGCAGCCCGAGCCAAAGGCCGAGGCGCTCTCTATCAGGCCGACAACGAGGGCGAGCGGTGACGAGAGGGTGGTGCAGGTCGTCTTCCGAATCAGCGAGAGCAAGCGTACTGCGTTCAAGCGCCGCGCGCTCGATGAGGGTACGACCGTGCAGGCGGTCCTTGAGGCATTCGTGGATGGGTACACGGCCGAAGATTAAGATATCAAACAATCTAGCTATCTTCATGTCAAGATATCTAGATGAGTGGATGCTTCTGGCGTCGTTCCGTGAGAGGGGTATCTGGAGATCGCTCTATTTGTAGAGCGGCTGGTCATTGCGGTATGTGGTGAAATACTAGGTATGGCCGAGATCAAGTTTTCAAGGTACCGGGAATACGTCAGCGCTCGTGTTGAGGCAAATAATGCAATGATTGCTTTGCTGGCAGGATCAAGGTTGTCGGCACACAACCTGCAGCTTCACGCCGGATCCCCCCATCAGCTTCCTGGACTTTTTCCTGCAGTGGAGGATATTGACCGTTTCAATCTCCTTCCTGACAGAGCCTCTGAACTCCTGATCGACGCCGATGCTCATCTCGCCGCGGTCTCGATTCCGTACGCTCTCGCAGTCTATGAAGCATTCGTTAAAGATGCGATTGGAATGCTGGATGCCGCAGGCTATTCAATCCCTTCGGGGCGTTATCACTTGAACGCCGGACGGATGCACCAGACACTCTACGAGGCTGCAGGTGAAGACGAACCGCTAGATGTCATCTCTCTGTTTCACGTTCTCCGCACCGCCAGGAACGCTCAGATTCATCACGCTGGTTTTGTCACAAGCGAGGTTAAAGACGCTGTCGATGCTCTAGACGCCGACCAGCTTGCTCGCTGGGAACAGCTGACCATGGCTCCGGTAGGGGCGATGTTTTCAAATGGCAAATTACGCTTCAAGCTAGGCCATCTCATCGCTTCCTTTGCCGTGACAAAAGAAGCCGCACGGCGGATTAATAGCCTACTCGGCCAGAAGCTGAGCCGGGACACTTGGTTGCATCATGTTGTCGAGGACTATACGGTCAATGCAAAACAACACCCAAAAAACCGCCGCCAGTGGAAGAGGGGTTTAAAGGGGTTTGCGCGCTTTCACTACGAAGAGCTGAAGCTGTCTGAAGCAGAACTTGATGCTGCCGTCGGATCTACTCATTGATCGCGTGAGGGCGACTATAAGAAAAACACGGGGGCTCTGTACCCATTGAGCTACATCTGGCTAAGCCAGAGCTGGGAGTCGAACCCAGGTCTCCACTGTTTTTGTGCGAGCCGAGATTTCGCATCTCCAGCCGCCGAACGGCACCCGCTAATCCATATGATAATCCTTTGAGGCCGTAGGGGCAAGCAGTGTAAGCGTGAACGTCGCCCCAACACCTCCGGTCAGATGTATAGCGCGACCAAGGGATTCGGGGGACGCGGTGTTCGATCCGACCACTCAATCGTTTAACGCGTTCGTGAGGAGCATCGTCGGCAACTGCGATATCTAGCTATCATGCTTGCAAGATAGCTAGATGATGGGTTGCGACTGGTGGTCGCCCCCCCCGCAGGGTCTCGCTCAGAGAGCTTTGATGCGGATAGGAGAAGTTCGGCCGCCGGATTGTGGCCGTGGTGCTAGGGTCAAAATTGCATGCACACTGTCGTGCGTCGAAGGCCGAGCAGCGTTGCTCAAGGACGGGAGAAGCGATGTCATCATACGTTGTTAACAAGAATTCGCAGTCCAATGGGGACTACGAAGTGCATGACGAGAGCTCAACGCTTGGGTGCTTACCGGACCCTGCCAATCGCGTGGAACTTGGATACTTTTCATCATGCACGGGCGCGGTACTTGCGGCTAATCGCCGCGGCTACCGTCCAGCGAATGGCTGCTACTACTGTGCGCGGGATTGTCACACTAGCTAAAACACCCCTCGCGTCCACTTTCGGCGTCAGGGGGAGCCCTGCGCATATTCGCGAATGGGAGAGGGTTCGCGGCGGGCGCTTGCGCCGACAATACGGTTCTAGCGTCGCGCCGACGGCCTGATCGTGGTGCACCTGGCCGTTCGGGCGGTAACGATCGCCCTATGGGCGCTGCCGCTTGTGAACTCTACTGACTGCCCGGTATTCGAGAATGCGTTCGAGGTGATGCCCGTTACTGGGTGGCTTGGTTCGGATGCGGGTGGTTGCTTTGATGCATCCGACTCCCGGACCCTGGCTTGTCGTGGCCAGGGTTTCAGCTCGTGGTGTGGGTGATGATTTTGGCTAGGTCGAGGATGGGGTCGATGCGGTCGGCTGGTCCGATCGCGATGATCGTGGCGATGAAGACAATCACGAATGCGAGGGACATGTGGGCGGGGAATCGGTTCATTGCTGCTCCTGATATTCGGTGTGGGTGCTTCTTCCAGATTCATGTGCGCCAACACGAGCCGTTGGTGGGACGGTGGCCGTGTTGGTGTCTGAGTCGAGCCTGGCACACAGCAGGGGCATCCTCCGGGGTGCGACTGTTCTGCCAGCATCACAACGGGCTCTCGATTGGATTCCTGACGACGGCTTTCCGGGGCCATCTGGTTGAAATTTCTCCACTCCTTTTTCGGCTACCGGCCGGCAGCCGGGGGAGTCGGAGGGCGTGGCCCGGCGAGAAAAACGCCACTCCTGATAAGTCCGATTCGATCCACAAAAATCCCCGCACAGTACCTCCGAAATCGCCACCTCAACAACCAGCAGAAACACCCAGCTACAGGCCCCTCACCCTCATGGAACGAACCTTTAATGCACGCGCTCAGGAAGCGCTCAACATCAAAGGCAACATTCATCCCCACACATCTGGCACCAAGGTGCATACCCGTAACGGTTCCGCGTTACGATAGGTGGTATGAAGCGACGGTGCGACCATTGCCAAGGTGATATCTCCGGTCCCCGGAATGGTGTCCGGAAGTTCTGTTCCGACGCCTGCAAGCAGGCCGCCTACCGGGTCCGGAAGAAGAGCCAAAACGAGGCAGGAGAGCTTGCTGCTTTGCGGGCCGAGGTTGCCCGGCAACGCCGTCACGCTCAGGAGGCTCGGGACCGTGAGCACGAGCAACGGTTACGGTGCGAGGCGGCCGAGCGTGAAGCTGCGTCAATCCGGTCGACCGGTATTGATCATGCTCGTGATCTTGACTGGCGTAAACGAGAAGTGAGGCGTTTGAAGCAGCGGATTGATGATCTCGAACTGGGTGCCGATCGGCAGGAGCTGATCCGCCAGCGCGACGAGATTCGGAGCCAGCTCACGGAGAAGAATCGGGGTCTGCACCTGACGCAGTCGAAGGTCCGCACGGTTGAAATTGAGAACAAAAAGTATCGCCGCAATGATGAGGCGTGGCGAGATATGTATGTCGATCTCCGCGACCAATACGAGGCTCTCGTGAAGGACTACAACCAGGCAGCGTTGAGAGTCAACGACATGTCGAAGGATCGCGAGCGATTGCGTCCGATCATCGATGCTTGGGACACCCTTGCTGGTCGTCTCGCGGCCGCGACTAAGGGCAACACTGCTCAACTCTCTGCGGCCGATCGTGAGATCCTTCGGGCCTGGTCGACGTGGAAACAGGGAGTCAATAAACGCCTGGCTGGCCAGTAGCGATCGCTACTGGCCAGCCAGACTGGTGTGCGCTTGGTTGGTTACCTGTTCCACAGCAGGAACAGCAACACCACCCACACGCCAGCCGTGAGGATCGTGCAGCCTGCCAGAAGCCACCGACCCAGCATGCCGGCGAAGATGCGCGGCCAACCCTCGGGTACGTCATCCTCGTTGGCTGGAACCGCATGCTCTAAGTAGTGGGCCCACCACTTCGCTACCCGTGCACGCTGCCGATCGCGTAGTGCCCGCCACCGACCAAACACACCGGGTCGGCGGCCGCGAGGCCGCGACTCTTCTGTCTTGGCCACGTCGATTTTCAGGCTCGGGATCTTGTCACTGTTTTTTCGCATCATCATTCCCCGTTCAGTCCATCGGGACCGTGGAAATCAACGTCGATGTCAACGATCGAAGATCCCCACGAGTAGACGACGGCGATCCAGTGCCACCACCACCGCACGTCCAACCAGTGCAGGAACCACGGACCCGAATGTGAAACCTCGCCCAGCGTGCCGAGAGTCATGAGGACCGCCAGCACGACGACCGCGATGAAGCCCCCGGCTCTCATTGGTCGACCTCCCCGATCCAGTCACACGAGACCCCGCCCTGCCCGTTGTTCCCGTCGTAGACGATGCAGGTGATGGTGCGGCCGTCTTCGAGAACGATGGGTTCCTCGTGAAGGCCCTGCCCGTCGCCGCGCTCGTCGACGACCGAGGGATCATTCGTCTCCGTCGACCCTTCGGGTTCTTCGTCGACGCGTTGAGGTTCGCACCCGGTCAGGGTCAGGGCGGTGATGACAGCCGCGGTGAGGGCTAGTCGTCGTACCAGTGGTGTCGTATGCATGATCGTTCTCCTTCGTGATGGTCAAGCTGCGTGAGGTCAGGCTGCGGGACGGTAGTCGAGGCCTTCGACGTGGACGCCGGCGGCGCGTTGTGGGAGCCGGCCGGCGGCCACGTCGAGCATCTTCTGCGTCCCCTTCCAGTACTGCCGACCGGTGTTCAAAGGTGTGTCGTCAAGCAGCAGCGCGGCCTTTGTCCCGTCGAGGCTGTTCCAGTCCCCGCCTGCCCGATCGAGGATCCGCGACACATCACCGACCGGCAGCAGACCGCCCTGCTCGGGCTCAGGCAGGCAACCCAGCAGCACCGGCCAGGCTTCGGTGGTGTTGGTCCAGTCGGTGAGGTCGCAGGCATCGGCAAGGTTGATGACCGCGCAGTGGCGGTTGAAGATCCGCACGTACTCCCGCAACGCCTGCCCACTCACACCGAAGTCGACTGCAGCCTCTTGGACCGTGGTGTCGGCCGAATCGTAGAGGTGATAAAGCACCGCCAGGTGGAACTTCTTCGGCGGCATCACCTGCTCGATCAGGTGCAGGACCGGCTTCACCCAGTCGCTGAGGCAATCGAGCTTCTCGAGATGGTCATAGGCATCAGCCGGTGTCGTCGTGGCGTTCCTCAGAGCTACCCGGTCGAGGTGCTCACCGTCGTGGTCCTCGAATGAGGACGTGAGTTCGCGGTTGTTCTTCTGCGCCCAGTCAATGGCTCTGTTGCGGGCGATCCTGGTCACCCACTGCACGATCTTTCCCTTCTCTGGGTCGAACGTGTAGCGGCTCCTCCAGGCGGAGACGATCGATTCTGAGACGACGTCGTCGACGATCGCGTGCCAGCTCGCCAAGTGGAGTGTTCTGGCTGCGCTGGACTTCATGCGATCGCGTGCTGCCATGAGTTCATCGGCGAACCAGGCGTCGTATTCGGGGGTCTCGGTGGTGTCTGTCAGGTGCGGGTTGTGCTGGTGCATCGCGTTCTCCTTGTGGTTGCCAGTGGTGTAACTTAGACGTTTAGCGTCCTGACATAGACAATAAAGGTCTAAGTTGAGACTTGGCAATGCCACAGAATGGAGAGGTGCCTATTTATGCGAATCCAGCGAACTTGCCCCCCGCGATCACGGAGGTCGCCGAGATGTTGGGGATGAACCAAGTACGTCTAGCGATCCTGGCCGTCGTCGCCCAGTACCCGGAGGGTGTGCAGTCGGGGTTCATCATTGAGGAGCTCGAACTGCAGTCGAGGACGGTGACTCGCCACCTGGCGCAGCTTGTTGATGAGGGCTGGCTGATCACTGATGAGCCAGCCGGGCAGAGGGCCGGTAAGCGCCTCACCTACCGCACGAACACCGGAAAAATTCGGTCAGGACTGCACTCGATTGCTGATCTGATTGCTCCGGAAGAAGCTGCAGATGATGGCCGTTGATTGTGTCTCCGGAATTAATGCAAGAGGTGTGATGGTTGGCGGGGTGTCCGTGGGGCTGAGTTCGATGGCTGGTGTGACTGCTGGTGCTCGGCTGCTTCGTGGTGGCCTGCGTGTGGTGTCAGTGGGGAGTGAGAAGGTGTCGAGCATGAGGCTGAACGAGGATGCACGCGGGTTTCTCGAGGCGCGGGGTATTAGCGAGCGGGAGTGGGCCGTCTACTGGCAGAACGGCGTCCCCGACTGGGCCGGTGACGCATGTGGGTGTCTCGATGATCGGTGTATCGGCCACCACCACGCCGCCGACGAGGCCTGCGGGTGCATCCGCTCTCTCGTCCAGGACTATCAGACCGGTTGAGAGCCGAAGCCTACATCCTCCTCGAGACGTTGCGCGCTCAAGAGTATTTCTCAATACTCCCGAGATTTCATCTGTTCGTGGGATGTGTCCTGCTGACGCAAGGCATAGCCTCAAAGGACCGACTGTTCCCTTTGGAAGGAATCAGATGAAGAAGTTAACCATTGGCCTGGGTTTGATGGCCCTTGTAGCCCCGGCAGTTCTCGTCAGTGGACCGGCCAGCGCATCGACGGCCTCTGATGTTTCACCGCTGAAAGAAACCGTCAGTGCAGAGGCGCCGGAGTCGTCGAAGCTTGATCAGATCGTCGAGGGAGCGGAAGCGGACCCTAAGGACATACTTCCGAAGGCCACAGAGGACCCCGCCGAAATCGAGGCAATCGTGAACTCTGGCAAGCCAACCGAAGTCGTGCAGGATCTCGAGACAGGTGAAGTGCTGGCCGCTCAATACGCCCCGCTCGTTCTGGATGCGTAAAAGTTGAAGGCTACCTCTCCCGGATGCAACGGCAACGACCTCTGCATGCTTGGGAAAAGCTACTACGGTTTCACCGGAACAGGCTCGTTGAGCGGCAAGTGGAAGAGCAGCGGCGGGTATTCCACCGGCAACAAGCAGGGCCGGTTGAAGTACGGAAGTAAGTGGCACCCCTGGTCGAAGAAGAACCAGACAATCTACTTCCCGACACGAGGAACTATCTCGGGGGTTGCCCGAAAGTAATAAGTCGGCGTTGAGCAAAGTGCTCAACGCGTGCTGAAACGGTCACCATGGCGATCGCCACGGTGACCGTTTATGCGTGGATTATGACACCGGCTACCGGAACTATCTGACTTGGTATCGACCTACTTTGAACACGCCGCGGCACTGAAACCGCTGGTCGGGGCACGCATAAGCTGTAACCGAACCAGACGACCGGTACCCATGTATGCGTGATTATGACCCTGCCCTGTTGCCTCTGACCGTGGAACGTTTACAATGTTTACATGACTGTTTTGGGAGCACCTCTTGCCGTGCGTCTACCTGTCGAGCTGCGTGAGCGAGTCTCCCAGCTCGCCGCCGCGACCCGTCGTAGTCAGGGTGATGTGATCCGCGAAGTCCTCGAACGGGACCTCTCTCGCCTCGAGTTCGAACACCGAGTCCTCGAACGCGCCGCAGCAGTCCGCTCAGGCAGCGTCCAGGCCATCCCTGCCGCTGACGTCGATCGCATGCTCGGCCTCGAAGACGCCTCCGTGCCGGCCGGCGCTCTTGACGACGTTTCGTGACGGAATATTGGCAACTGGCGTACGAGCCGAGCGTCGCGAAATGGTTAAAAAAGGCCGATCCTCAAGTCGCGAGAAAACTCCGAGACGCCCTAACTGCCGTCGTCCGTACCGGAGAGCCTAGGAGTCGAGGGAAGGGCCTCACCGGCCCGCTGGCGGGACTGTGGAGGTATCGGATCGGAGACTACCGGGCTGTGTGCGACATACAGGACGGGAACCTCGTTGTCCTCGTCATCGAGCTCGGCCACCGCTCCGACATCTACACCTGATAACCCGACCATCCACGCATAAGCTGTGACCTCACTTGGCGGTCGCCATGGTGACCGCTTACGCGTGGATTATGGCATCCGGCTACTGGATATATCTGACTTGGTTCGAGGTCTTCTGCGAACGCGCATAAGCGGTGAAACTCCTGTTCAGACCACGCATAAGCTGCTACTGAACCCTTACGGCAGCAGTTGATCGGTACTCGTTTATGCGTGATTATGACCCCCGATTGACCAGGCGGCAGGTTAAGGAACGACGGCCGCGTTGCCCCCTTCGGCAGGGACGCGGGACAGGGGTGCGGCTGAAGTTGGGCTGGCAGATTGAGCATTCGCATGACTGCGCGGCGGTCAACAAGGGAAAACACGCCGATGACCAATCCGTTTAGCGCAAACATATTCATGTAATGTGGGCGTTATGGTGAAGGCCGGACCGGGACGAACCCCCAGGTATGAGCGAGGGAATGCGATCAGCTTCCGCCCGCACATACGTGTGGCGTCAGTTCTAGATGCTCGAGCACAGGCAGCCGGCCTGTCTCGCGCTGAGTACACCGAGTACCTGATCGCCAGGGATTTCGGAATGCCCGAATGCGCGCCTGAACCCACCCCAGATACCGACGATGGACAGGAGCCGTTGATACCGGACCCGACCCCATAAATGACTGATGCCCCCCGTGTTGACGCACGAGGGGCCTAAAGCCAATAAGGAGCGCAGTTGACGCTGCCACTCCGATGAATCCGAAAGGACTCTGCTTTGGAAGAGCTGAGTTCAGGATACCGCACACGCAAAATCAGCGCTACTACAACACGCGCGTATCCTGCCACACACACCACAGAGGGCACCGCGGCCCTCTCCCCCACGATCGATACCGCCTGGCGCACGAACCCCACAATGCGGGTCCGCCGGCCTTCACGCACCCAGGAGACCTCTGCGCTTCATCGTGGCCGGGCACTCCTGCACATGCAGGCCACGCTTGCGACCTCACAGGCAACATGGTTACGTGCCGTCGACGAGTGGATTAACGATCTCGATATGCGCTCCGATGGCCGCGAGAACCGCCGCCGGCTCGCTCGCATCCTCGGCTTCAACGCCGACTGGAAGACCCTGACGACGAACACACTCACCTGGTCGACGATCTCCGAACGCACAGGCATGTCCCGCGCCACCGTCGCCAGACACCTGCTCGCCCTCCACGAAGCCGGCTGGATCGGCCGCGTCGCCGCCGGCCGCAGCGCCGCAGCCAAACAAGCCGCCGGCTGGACCGGCGACGACGCCTTCATCAACGACGCCCCCGTCTACGCACTCACACAACCCGTCGACGAGAACGTTGTGGATATAAATGAGACCCCTCCCACCGTAAGTGGCTATAAGGAATTCCCTGCACGCGCGAGAGCCGAAGAAGCTCCTACAGGAGCCGCTTCGCGGCCCTCACCAACCAAAGCGGCCGACGGCCGCCTGTACGCAGTTCCGGAAGATCGGACGCTACCAGCCTGGCCAGGTCACGTAACGCCAAGCAGCAAAGACGAGAGGACCCTCGCCGGCCGCGAGTGGGCACGTCTCGTTCCAGCCCTGAACAAGCTCTCAGACAGGCACCTAGCGTTCCTGGCCAAGGATTTCTTTGCCGCCGGCTGGACCCTCCGAGATCTCATGACCGCACTGGACACACGTCCGAATGGGTGGAAGCAAGGACAGTTCGTCGCTGGGCAGTGGGTGCCGTTCTCCGGGGCCGATGGGATTCCGGCAGCGCGACTCGGGCACTGGGTGAGCTGGCGACTAAACCAGTGGCGAGACAACGGCGTTGTCGTCGAGTCCCCCACTCAGACACGTATCCGCCGAGCAGCCGCCGCTGAGATCCAGCGCCAGGCCGAGCAGCGGGCGCGAGACGAAGAACGACAGCGAAACCAAGCCGAGATGGCCACACCCGAGGGACAGTCAGCCAAGCAGGCCTGTCTCGCCCAGTTCCGTGCCAACTGCGAACGCAACCGGCAGCGGCGGCGTCGACTCAAGTAGATTCGTCCCCCCGGTGCTGGCAGTCTGCCGGCCTTATTTCACCAAGACCGTAGAAACTGCTCGACTGAGGCTAGCGTGGTTCGTCGAACACCCGGTAGTCACTGAGTCGATTAACCTCAACGACAGGGACTCGCATATCGGTAAGAACCTCTGTGAGTGTCTGCTGCGTGCCTAAGTCACCGTCGTGCTCACCAGCCGCCCCGAAGATTCCTATCGATCTACTCTTAGCCGCTGTTGAATAGCGAGAGTGGTACCAAATGCCTCCGAAACCGGCTGTATGAAATGCTGCAGCCCAAGCTCGCGTGACCGAATAGTCAGACATCGTGCACAATTCGTTGGAGATTCCGAAGATAAAGACTTTCGGTTCCGTGATCTTCGCAAGATTAGGCACTGAGGGGATCTCCAACGTGGAAACCACTCGGGCCTTCGCGAACTCAGCATTTACGAACCCCTGATTCAGAAATTCGGGGCCGGTGACCTCACGCGCTGCTGTCTCGGGAGTATTCGCCAGGTAGCAAGTTCCCACCGGATCAGAGAGATTGAATCGCCCTTCCGGTGTCGAATCATAAAACCAGGGGGAGTTCTCGCGCTTATGCGCTTTCCTCCACTGGCTTCCCTGCCGGACTGGCCTGGCAGGGAAGCCAGAGAGGTCAAGCCCCGTTGCCGGAACCTGCTGAGTAACGGATCGTCGGTCCATAGCCCGATGATGTCACATTGCCCACCGGCGAGCAGCCTTCTTGGCCGCCTTGTCTGCCGAGGCGCGATCCCCTGCGTCAAGTAGCTCGATCGCGCTGCGACCACCGCAGTCCTCAAGAGGTGCAACTAGCCACTGCGCAATAGTGAATGGGTCAGCTTCCGGACGGAGGATGCGCACAAGGGCAATCACATCCTCTCGTATCTCGGTTCCCTGGAACTGGAAGAGAGGGAACAAATTCTCGCGCTCAACCTTCAGCGCGAGTAGCTTGCCCTCCGAAACCCTTTTGCTCACACCGGCCCGGCTCATTCCACCCCACATAGCACTGAGCGCCTTAGTGGAATAGACAGGCCCGATGAGCTCCCCGAAGGTTGTAGCCCTCGGAACCAGCGCCATCATGCTTGAAGCAAGCTTCCCGGCGTCGTCCACTTCGGCAATATCAGAGTCGGAGACTTCGTTAAGCCGGCGGCGGACTTCGTCGGCGATGTCATCGCGCATTTCATCGCGCGTCGGCGATGCGCTCATATTCATGACTGGTCCTAGTTTATTTTTCGTTTACTCGTTTATTTCGTTTATTCGTTTGATTCAGCAACCACGTCAACCATGTCAACTGCTCCTACAATCTCACCCGCTTGGCTCACTGTCAACCTGTCAACCATGTATCAGCCGGCGGCACTAGTGCGGAACCAGCAGCATTGCGTGGCAGTGAAGACGTGCAGCACTGCCGTCTAACGGGTATACCCCAAAGGCGCATACCGATTATTGGCATGTCGCTCGCTCGTGTCGCCATACTGACGATATGAGCATCGCCATCACCGGGGGCACCGGGTTCGTGGGCCGTCACCTGGCCCAGCGGTACGACGCGGATCAGGTGATCGTGACCTCGCGCCGCACGGGCGTCTCGGTCGACGATGTCGATGCCCTGGCCCGTGCCTTCAAGGGTGCCGAGGAGCAGATCCGCAACGCGCTCCCAGAGTCCGGCGGCTTCACCTGGCGGGACCTACGGTTCGCGCCAACGTCCCATTCTGCACCTGGGGACCGGCGATGAGCTGGAGTACGAGCGAACTGGCGGGTATCGCGGGGACTACGGTCAAGACGATCCGCTATTACCATCACATCGGTGTTCTTCCCGAGCCCGCTCGTGCGTCGAATGGTTACAAGCAGTACCAGGTCGCACATCTCGTCACGCTCCTGCGCGTACTCAGATTGAAGGAGCTGGGACTCTCTGCTCAGTCCCTCCACCGCATCGCGGGAAGTGACGATGCTGGGTGGGAAGCACTGAAGGCCCTCGATGCCGAGCTCGAAGAGCGCATTAACCGCTGGAGCGCTGTCCGCGAGGAGCTCGCCGGCCTTCTGAACGCGCCGAGACGTGGCAGGCCCCCGGTCGATCTGCCAGCTGGCATGCTGGGACTGTCGGCGTCAGTGAATGACGCTGACCGAGCCCTGCTCCTGGTGTATTCGCGCCTGTTCGATGACGAGACGATGGTCGAGGTCGCGACATCGCTTCGCGATCATACAAAAACGCCTTCGGAGCTGGCCTTCGATTCTCTCTCGACAGACGCAGATGAGTCCACGAAACGGCAGCTGGCGGAAGACCTCGCTGCGGTGTACTCCTCAGCGAGTACTTCAACCACGGCTGGGGTCCTGCCCGTGCCGCGTATCACACAGGACTCCGGGACCGCGAAAGAGGTCTTAGGTTCCGCCTTAGCGGAGGTCTACAACCGTGCTCAACTGGACGTGCTTGAGCGCGTGAGCGTGCTGTGCGCGCCGACAACCGTCCATCCTGCCGACCCGTAGACCCCTCACTTAGAGCAGTGCGTACAGAAAGACTGTAGGGGCGTTGTGCACGACATGAGCAACGATCGCTGGCCACAACGAACCGCTACGCCGGTACAGCTCCGCGGTCAGGACTCCCACGACGAAAGCGATCGGCGTCAGGATACTGACGCTGCCGTGAATCAGCGCGAACACGGCGGCGCTGGCCAGCGTAGAAATCACCGCACCGTACCGGACGAGTGCCGTTTGGATAACGCCACGAAACAGCATCTCCTCACCAAGAGGGCCGACGATAGCTATGCCGATTCCCGTCGCTACCAGCGCTAGGATCCCGCCCTGTGCTCCCCCTGCGAGATCTGACTGGGTGTCGGTCGCAAGGCCGAACAGCTCGACCAGCGGCGGGAGCAAGATACCCCTCAAGAGGAACACAGCTGCGCCACCCAATGCGCCCAGCAACAGCCATTTGGGTGTGGTTCGATTAAAGCCGAAGGGTGCCAATCTGCGGACTCGTAAGAAGAGGGCGAGCCCGAATGCACCGAGTGTGGCAAGCCCAGCCAGCCACGACTGCAAAGCACCCATGAGCACCGGGTCCGTGGCGAGCACGCCAAACAGTGCATAGATGGCCCACCCGACCGCGTAGAAGCCGAGGATCCCGACGACCAGTTCGGGCCACCCCACAGCTGAGCATTTGACCGGCGAAAACGGTACCTGACGCGCTTCTTTGTTCATGCTCGTATCGGACACCCTGCCCACAGGGCAGGGTCAACAGCTACCACCACGACGAGGTCGCGCACATTGAGGTCAACCAGCGCCCGGGCTGAACCGACCCAGGTTCTCTGCCGCTGCCGTGCGAGTGATCGAGAGCCTGCTCGCTCGCGGCTTCGTCGAGCCGGTATCAAACAGTGGCACCCCAGCGCGACAGTTACGGTCCGGTAGCTCACGGTTGCCGATAGGGTCCGTTTCGGCATTTTTGCGACACATCTGTCGCATTGGGTATACCCGCTAGATGTACTGACCGGAGAGGTTGATCGAATCGGGCCCATCGATATGTCCTTGCCAATA
>NZ_JBQDVP010000054.1:12355-16486 GCF_052102115.1 Microbacterium sp. | reverse complement strand
TCGCTCAACGCCCGGCGGGCTGCGGCGCCTCTTTGTTGGTCGTTGAGCGACGAGCGCAGCGAGAAGACGAAACGGGTTGAGCGAGCGGAGCGAGACGAAACCACCGCGCCCCGCCAAAAGCCGGTTCCACGTCGACCCGACTACCCTGGAAAGGTGATTCTCGCCGTCGACACCTCGCTGGGGTCGGCCGTCGCTCTCCTCGATGCCGACGGTCGTGCGCTGGCCGACGCATCCAGCCCTGATCCGCTCGGCCACGCCGAGGTCATCGGCACGCTCCTGCAGCGCGCGCTCGCGGATGCCGGAAACGAAGAAGTCACCCACGTCGTCGCGGGCATGGGCCCCGGCCCGTTCACCGGCCTGCGCATCGGCATCGCCACCGCCCGCGCATTCGCGCTCGGCCGCGGCATCCCGGTCGTCCCGGTTCCCAGTCACTTCGCCCCAGCCCTCGCGGTGATCCAGGCGGATGCCCCCGAGACTCCGTTCGCGATCGTCACCGATGCCCGCCGCCGCGAGGTTGCGATCAGTCTCTTCGACGGGCTGGATGCCGACGGCATCCCGAATCTCGTCGAACCCACCGTCCTCGTGCCCCGAATCGACGCGGACGACCGGCTGCGCGGCATCCACTCGATCGAGGTGGCGACCCTCGATGCCGCGGCCCTCGGCAGGGTCGGCATCCGTGCCGCGCGTGGCGGGCGCGAGCTGACCGGGCCCGAGCCGCTGTACCTGCGCCAGCCCGACGTCACTGTCCCGGGCGCGCCGAAGCGGGTGAGCTGATGGCGATCCGCACCGCGACCTCCGCCGATCTCGACGCGATCATGGCCATCGAGAACGCGTCGTTCCCGTCCGACGCGTGGAGCAGCACGGCCATGGCCGCCGAGCTCGTCAGCGACTACAGCCACTACCTCGTCGACGAAGAGGATGGCCGGGTCGTCGGGTACGCCGGGCTCCGCGCGATTCGGGGGAACGCGGATGCTGATATCCAGACCATCGCGCTGATCGAAGCGCACCGGGGGTCCGGGCGCGGGCGGGCGATGCTGCGGGCTCTGCTGGCCGAAGCATCCGCCCGCGGCGCGCGCGAGGTGTTCCTCGAGGTGCGCGCCGACAATCCGTCGGCCGAGGGACTGTACCTGTCCGAGGGGTTCGAAGAGATCGGCCGCCGCCCGCGCTACTACCAGCCCGACGACGTGGATGCCATCGTGATGAAGGTGAAGCTGCGATGAGCGAACCGCTGGTGCTCGGCATCGAGACGAGCTGCGACGAGACCGGCATCGGCATCGTCCGCGGCCGCACGCTGTTGTCGAACACGATCGCCTCGAGCATGGACGAGCACGCCCGCTACGGCGGCGTCGTGCCCGAGGTCGCCGCCCGCGCGCACCTCGAGGCGCTCGAGCCGACCATCCATGCCGCGCTCGCCGAGGCCCAGGTGCGCCTGGAAGATCTCGACGCGATTGCCGTCACCAGCGGACCGGGCCTCGCCGGAGCCCTCATGGTCGGCGTCGGCGCAGCCAAGGGTCTCGCGGTGTCGCTGAACAAGCCGCTGTACGCCGTCAACCATCTCGTCGGGCACATCGCCGCCGACATCGTGACGCCGGACACCGACCCGCTGGAGTATCCGACCATCGCGCTGCTCGTCTCGGGCGGACACACCTCTCTGCTGCACGTGCGCGACCTCACGACCGACGTCGAGCTGCTCGGCGAGACGATCGACGATGCGGCCGGCGAGGCGTTCGACAAGGTCGCACGCCTGCTGTCGCTGCCGTATCCGGGCGGGCCCGAGATCGACCGAGCCGCGGTGGACGGCGACCCGAAGGCGATCCGCTTCCCCCGCGGACTCTCCAAGCCGCAGGATCTCGTCAAGCACCGCTACGACTTCTCGTTCTCGGGACTCAAGACCGCCGTCGCCCGCTGGGTCGAGCGCAGCGAGGCGTCGGGCGAGCAGGTGCCGGTGGCTGATGTCGCCGCCAGCTTCCGCGAGGCCGTCGTCGACGTGCTCGTGACGAAGGCGCTCGCCGCCTGCGCAGACCTGGGTGTGCCACGGTTGCTGCTCGGCGGGGGCGTCATCGCCAACCGGAGACTGCGCGAGGTCGCCCTCCAGCGCGCAGCGGATGCCGGCGTGACCGTGCGCATCCCGCCGCTAAACCTGTGCACCGACAACGGCGCGATGATCGCCGCGCTCGCCGCCGACCTCATCGCGTCGGGGCGCCGCCCCTCGACGCTCGCGTTCGGTGCGGACTCGACGCTGCCGGTCACCGAGATCCAGGTGGCCGAGATCCAGGTGGCCGAGCGTGCGGATGCTGGGGGAGACGCATGAGCGACCCGACAGAGCGCCCCGAATCCGAGCGGGTGTCTGAGCAGCCGTCTGAGCGGCGCGCCGCGCGCCGTGCTGGCTCTCCGCAGGCCGACCCGCCCCAGGTCGACCCGCCGAGCGTGGAGACGCCGAGCCCCGAAGTGGTGCACCCCGCCGATGCCGCCCGCGTGCCCGGCGCGCCGCGCGAGGGCTACACGCGGATGCCCACCGGCCCGGTCGGTCTCGCTCCGACCATCGCCAGCGGTCCGGACGACACCGCGGGCACGCCGACAGCCCAGTGGGCTCCGGCCGAGGAGCTGATCGTCGAGGACAACGCGCGCCTGGCACCGTGGGCGCTCGTCGCCGCGATCGTGGCGCTGATCGCGTCGTGGTTCGTGGGCTGGGGCATCCCGCTCGCCATCATCGCTGTGATCGCCGCGATCATGTCGTTGCGCCGCCCGGTCGAGAGCCGGTCGCTGGCGACCTGGGCGCTCGTGCTGGGCCTCGCCGCCACGATCTTCAGCCTCGGATGGCTGATCTGGGCGGCCATGCAGTTCGAGCAGATGGGATAGCCCGATGCCGCAGGCGGACGAATCAGCAGAACTGCGGATGCTGCGCGCCAAAGCCTATGGTCCAGGCGGCGGCCTGACGGCTGAGGAGCTCGCGCGGTTGCAGGAGCTCGAGGGGGAGGAGAGGCTTCGACGCTTCGACTCGCCACGCTCGCTCAGCGCCCGGCCCCACAGCGAGTCTGACCGGGTCGTTGAGCGAGCCGAAGGCCCCCCGCCGGTCGTTGAGCGAGTCGAAGGCGACCCGCGGGTCGTTGAGCGAGCCGAAGGCGAGACGAAACGGGTTGAGCGACCGGAGGGAGTCGAAACCTCCGAAGCCCCGCACCACCCCGAAGCCCCACCCGCCACCCCACGCCGCCGCTGGCCGATCCTGGCCGCAGCATCCGCCGCGATCCTCGCGATCGGCCTCGGCATCGGGTGGGGCATCTGGGGGTGGGACGGCGACGCATCCGCACTGGCCGCGGCCCACGGCGGCACGCAGGCCGAGCTCGAAGCCGGGGAGCGCTACGACCCGGGAACGATCGTCCCCCTGGCAGAGCAGTACGGCGTCGTCGTCTGGAGCGCCGACCGCTCCGACGGCGACGAGACCTGCGTGATCGTCACGGGTTCGACGACTCCTCGAGACGGGTGTGTTCCGACAGGCGGCCTGAAGGACTCGGTCTGGCCGAACGCGACCGCCACCGTGCCCGAGGGTGAGGAGAAGGCCGGTCAGCAGCTCAATGCCGGCCTCATTCCGACGCCGACGGGCGAGCTGGTGCCGTTCATCCAGGTGTGGGACCAGAGCCAGTCCGACTGGGAATCGCGGTACTCCGACGAAGAGCTCACTCAGTTGCGCGAGATCGAAGCGGCGGGGTATCAGCCCGAGCAGCTCAGCATCATCGGATACGACGGCGACACCGTGGTCTGGGGCACCTGGGAGACCGGACTCCTCTGCATCATCGTTCCCATCAATGACGCGCTCGCCGAGCAGTGCGCGGCCGATGCTGACAGCGACGTCGAGCTCACAGCATCCGCCGGAGGAATCGTGACCGAATATCACGTCACGCAGAGCACCATGCGGCCCCCGCAGCTCACCGTCATCAAGCACGCGTCGGCGGACGCCCGCTCGGAGTACTACTACGGCAACCCCGATGAGCCGATGTTCGACGATCTCGTCGACGACTTCCCCGCGATAGACGACAAGACCGGCGAATAGCGCGAGATGCGAGAAGGTTTTCGCGGGTTCGGTGCCCGCTCCAGCCGCGAAAACCTTCCTGCCTGATCGAGCGACGCCCGCCT
>NZ_JBQDVP010000054.1:0-12255 GCF_052102115.1 Microbacterium sp. | reverse complement strand
TCGACATCCATCCCGCGCTTCTTGATCTCGAGCGTCCCGACGTCGTGCCTCGTCAGAGCCTGGCTGATCGCCTTCGGGTTCGCCGCGGTCACCTCGCGCACCCGGAACGTCTGCACGAACGGGCTCGTGACCGCGGCATCCCCGGTCAGATAGGCGATCTTCGGGTCGAGCATGCCCGCCTCCAGCGACCGGGCGACGTCGCCGATCAGACGGGCACGGATCACGGCACCGTCCGGCTCGTGCACGAACGCGCCGAGTTCGCGGACGTCTGCGTCTTCGGCATCCGCCCCCGCCGTCAGCTCGTGCGACTCGTCGCCGCGGATCACCAGCGCCGATCGCCGCACGCCTTCGCGAGCGAGGATGCCGGACCACACCACCAGCTCGACCACACTGCCGTCGGCGCTGACCCACTGCGCCTCGGCGTCCGCGGGGAGCGCCTCACGATCGTGCGCCGGGCCGAGCTTGATGCCGACCGGCATCCGCTCTGCCAGGGAGAAGGCCCACTCGAGCGAGGGAGAGTAATCGGATGCTGTGACGCGCCGCGTCTCGCTGTGACCGGCCGTCCGGCGCGCGGGGTCGAGCCAGACGGCGTCGACGTCGGTGAGGTCGGTGGTCTCGGCGGTGGCGTGGAGGGTGGTGACGGGGGCGGTCGGCGACGTTTCGGCTCGCTGCGCTCGCTCAACGCGTTTCGTCTCGCTGCGCTCGCTCAACGACCCGCGGGGTGGGGAGGAAAAGGGCGCGAGGTTGTAGGCGGCGATGGCGGCGGTGACCTCGTCGGCATCCACAGCGACGACAGAAAGCCCCGCACCAGCGAAGGCGAGGGCGTCGCCGCCGATGCCGCACCCCAGGTCTGCGACGCGCGAGATGCCGGCGCGGCGCATGCGCCCGGCGTGGCGTGCGGCGACCTCCAGGCGCGTCGCCTGTTCGAGGCCGGCTCTGGTGAACAGCATCCGCTCGGCGAAGTCGTCGAACTTTGCTGCACCTTTCGCCCGCAGGTGCGCCTGGCCGACCACCGCCGAGACGAGATCCGGGGAATGCCCGGCCGCGCGCAGGCGCGACACGACCTGCGCCACCTCGGTCGTCGACGAGATCGTGCTGACCTCATCGAGCAGCCGAAGGCCCTCGGGGGTGAGCAGCGCGGTCAGCTCAGACATCTCCACGTGTTCAGCCTACGCACCCGAAACTGGCACTCGCATTGCGTGAGTGCCAGCCGACGGCATACACTTGAGTTAGCACTCTCGGGTTGAGAGTGCGAACAAGTCTTTCGTGTCAGCGTCAAGAAAGAAGAGGTAGACCGTGTCGGTTTCCATCAAGCCGCTCGAAGACCGCATCGTCATCCAGCAGGTCGAGGCAGAGCAGACTACCGCGAGTGGTCTGGTCATCCCCGACACTGCCAAGGAGAAGCCCCAGGAGGGCGAGGTCGTGGCTGTCGGCCCCGGCCGGATCGATGACAACGGCAACCGCGTTCCGATCGACGTCGCCGTCGGCGACCGCGTTCTCTACAGCAAGTACGGCGGCACCGAGGTGAAGTTCGGCGCCGATGAGTACCTCGTGCTCTCGGCTCGCGACGTCCTCGCGGTCGTCGTTCGCTGAGCAGCAGCTCACTCGGTCCTCGCGACTGAATCTCGAAGGTCCGGATGCATCGGCATCCGGACCTTCGTCGTTCCCCACCGGCGTCGCCCCGGCATCCGCCCGCCTGCCATCGTGCCCCAGGCGATACCCGTACCCGCCCCCATCGAACCCCCCATGATCCCCCGGGGGTCCCCCGCAAGCCGCGGGATGGACCCCGATGCCGTGAGAGAGCCGTCGTTCCAGACTCGTAGCACGACGCCATTCCGGCACTCTCACGAACAGAGGAAATCATCATGGCTGTGGAAGACAACCTGAACGTTCTCGGTCTCCAGTGGAATCTGGGTGTCGAAGACGTGGGGAACACCAACGTCGAGGACAACGTGGTTGTCGCCGACAACGAAGTGGGCAACACCGACACCAACGTCGAAGACAACGAGGTCAACGTCGGCAATACCGACACCGACACCGACATCGAGGACAACGTCCTCATCAACGACTCGGGCAACACCGACACCGATGTCGACGTCGACGTCAACCTCGAGGACTCGTTCAACGACGACCACTCGAACCATGCGGACGGCTCGTTCAACGACGATGAGTCGATCCATGACTCGTTCCAGAACAACTCTGTGCACGACTCCGCGAACGACTTCTCGGTCAACGCCGGCATCCGTCAGTACGACACCGGCTTCAACGACCTGAACCTCAACCTGTTCAGCGCAGGCGGCGGCGGTGCGGGCGGCGGCGTATTCGGCGGCGACCTCGAGATCGACAGCCGCAGCACGATCAATGACCAGTCCGTGAACCAGAACATCACGACCGCGTCCGGTTCGGGCGGCGCTGCCATCGCCGTCGGCGGCGACTCCGATGGCGGCTGGGGCGGCCCGGCCTTCTCCAATGCTGCAGGTGGAGACACCGGCAACGGCGGCGACGGTTCGGCTGACGGGGGCACGGGAGTCGGCGTCGGCGGGCTCGGCGTCGGAGTCGGTGTGGGCGGCGACGCCGAGGGCACCGGTGGCGGCACACAGGGTGCCGGCGATGCGGGTTCGCTCGCTGACGGCGGCAACGGTGGCGGCGGCGAAGGCGGAGGTGCCGGCGCGATCGGCGGCGACGCGTCGGGCGGCAACGTCTCGCAGTACTTCGGCCAGAGCAGCAACGTCGCCTCGGGTGACGGCTCGGTCGCAGCCGGCAACGATGCGACGATCACCAACACCGACATCAACGTCGAGATCGACGACATCAACATCGGCAACGAGTACTTCACCGACTCGTTCAACACCGACCTGTCCGACAACTGGGAGATCAACGACTCGTTCCAGGACAACTCGATGAACGACTACTCCGACAACCTCAACATCGACGACTCCTTCCAGGACAACTCGCTCGAGGTAGAGGTCGATGTCGACAATTCGAACGTCGCCAGCCCGTTCGGGGACGCGAACGAGCTCGACTTCTGAGTCGAACTCCGCATTCTGCCCGGCCTCCCTTTCGGGGGGCCGGGCATACCAGTACACTTGCCGAAGCAACCCGATGAAAGCGTGACCCGATGTCCAGCGATTCGTTCGACGGAACCGGAGTCTCCGGTCTCGACGACGAGCTGTGGGATGGGCCGGCGGATCCCTTCACCGATCCCCTGAGCGTGAATCTGTTCACGCAGGAGATCGAGAACGTGGATGCCTCCGATTGGGACGTCGACAGCGATTCCCTCTGGGGGGATGCAGGGACGGACGTCATCACCGATGTCGGTGGTGGATCGTTCGATATCGACCTGCCGGGCTGAGCGAAATAGCAGAGGTGCGGACAAGGGGATGACACGTGCCGAACAGAGATGCTGCAGGACCTGCACCGATCGTCGACGTCGTTCGTGATGTCGGCGATCTCGCCGCGTCGAGCGGACGCACCGACTTGGCTGAACGACTCGATCAGACCCGGGCGCGCCTGCGTGATCCGGGCGTCCGCGTGATCGTTGTCGGCGAGTTCAAGCAGGGCAAGAGCAAGCTGATCAACGCGATCGTCAACGCACCGGTCTGTCCGGTCGATGACGATGTCGCCACGAGCGTGCCGATGACCGTCGGCTACGCGGATGAGCCGTCGGCATGGGTGCTCATGCAGCCGGATGCCGCGCCCGCCGCGCGCACGTCGACCTCGCGCTCCGCGTCGCGGTCGGCTGCCCGGGCGGGGGAGCGGCGCGAGATCGCGCTCGAAGACCTGTCGCAGTTCGTCTCGGAGCACGGCAATCCCTCCAACGAGCGGAATCTGCTCTCGGCCGAGGTGATGCTGCCGCGCGAGATTCTCAAGGGCGGGCTGAAGCTCGTCGACTCGCCCGGCGTCGGGGGCCTGGACTCCTCCAACGCCCTGGCGACCCTGTCAGCACTGTCCACGGCGCACGCGGTGCTGCTCGTCTCGGATGCCTCGCAGGAGTACACCGAACCGGAGGTGCAGTTCCTCAAACACGCGATGCGCCTTTCGCCGAACGTCGCTGCTGTGCTCGCCAAGACCGACCTGTACCCGCAGTGGCGGCAGGTCGAAGAGATCGACCGCGGCCATCTCGACGACGTCGGCGACGTTCCGATGTTCTCCGTCTCCAGCGACCTGCGACTGCTGGCCGCCGAGCTGCAGGACCGCGAGCTGAACGACGAATCCGGCTTCCCCGCCCTCGTCGCGCACCTGCGCCGCGAGGTGCTCGGTCGTGCCGAGGTCATTCACGAGCGCAGCGCCGTGCACGACCTGCATTCGGTCGTCGAGCAGCTCGCGGTGTCGCTGCGGGCCGAGCTGCACGCCCTGCAGAACCCGCAGGACACCCCGCGCATGATCGCCGAGCTCGAAGACGCCAAGGCCAAGGCCGACGAGTTCCGCGGCCGCTCCGCACGCTGGCAGGTCACCCTGACCGACGGCATCACCGATCTCATCGCCGATATGGAGCACGACCTCCGCGACCGCCTGCGCACCGTGCAGCGCGAGGCCGAGCAGGCCATCGACGAGGGCGACCCCGGTCCGATCTGGGAGCAGATCAGCGAGTGGATCGACCAGCGTTCCACCGCGGCCATCACCGAGACGTTCGTGTGGACCGACGAGCGCTCCCGCTGGCTCTCCGAAGAGGTCGCCGACCTGTTCAGCCAGGATGAATCCGCGATCCCCGCGATCGACGTGGGCAGCACCGAGGGGCTGCTCGACCCGGTCGACCCGATCTCGGGGCTGGATTCGGGCACCATGAGCGCCGGCGAGAAGATCTTCATCGGCGTGCGCGGGTCGTACGGCGGCGTGCTGATGGTGGGGCTCGCCACCGGCCTGATCGGCATGGCGCTCATCAATCCGCTCTCGCTGCTTGCCGGCATCCTCGTGGGGCGCCGCGCCTACCGGGAGGACATGCAGGCGCGCCTGAGCCGCCGGCAGCAGGAGGCCAAACTGCTCGTGCGCCGCTACATCGACGAGGTGATCTTCCAGGTCGGCAAGCAGCTGAAAGACCGGCTGCGCCTCGTGCAGCGCACCGCCCGCGATCACTTCGGATCGATGGCCGACGAACTGCACCGGTCGCTGTCCGAGGCGCTCACCTCCGCGAAGGCCGCGGCGGGCAGTTACACCGCCACGCGCGATGAGCGCGTGATCGCGCTGCAGGAGAAGGTCGCCCGGCTCGACAGCATCCGGCAGGTGATCCCGGTGCTCCCACCGACACCGGCGCGGCAGGCCCTTCCGGCAGCGCAGCACACGCTGCCGGCGGCACCCAGCCGGAAGGATGCCGGAACCCGCCCTGCCGTGGAGATCTCCCGATGACCACCGACGTCATCGCCGATGCCGACTCCGTGCTGGCCGCCGCAGCCGAGGTATACCGGCGCGACGCGGGCGCACTCGCCGCGATCGGTCGGCTGCGCACCCGACTGAACGAACCGCTGCGGCTCGCGATCGCCGGCATGGTCAAGGCGGGAAAATCCACGCTGCTGAACGCGATGCTCGGCGAGCAGATCGCCCCCACAGACACCGGCGAGTGCACGAGGATCGTGACCTGGTACCGGTACAGCGCGACGCCGACGATCACCATGCATCCCCGCCGTGGCGCACCGCGGCGCATGCCCATCCGGCGCGACGGCGGCAAGCTGGTCCTCACACTCGACGGGCTCACCGCCGAAGAGGTCGAGTGGATCGACATCGGCTGGCCGCTGGACGGGCTGAAATCGGTGATCCTCATCGACACCCCGGGGATCGGCTCGCTGTCCGAGGACACCTCGGCGCGCACGCGCAGCTTTCTGACGCCGGACTCGTCGCCGTCGACCGCGGATGCCGTCGTCTACCTCATGCGGCACTTGCACGGCTCCGACGTGCACTTCCTGGAGGCGTTCCGCGACACCGCGGCCGGGTCGGCCCAGACCGTGTGCGCGGTCGGCGTGCTCTCCCGCGCCGACGAGATCGGCTCCGGCCGGATCGATTCGCTGCTTTCGGCGGGAAAGGTCGCCCAGCGGTACGAGCGCGACGGCGACCTCGCGTCGCTCGTGCTGCGGGTCGTGCCCGTCGCGGGCCTTCTCGCAGAGGGCGCCCGCACCCTGCGCGAGAGCGAGTTCATCGCGCTGCGCGAACTCGCCGGACTCGAACGGGGCGACCGTGAGCGGCTGCTCGTCTCGGCCGACCGGTTCGCCCGGCCCTCGACGGTCACAGCGCTCAGCACGACGGTGCGCGAGGATCTGCTCGCCCGGCTCGGCATCTTCGGGGTGCGCCTGGCGACCGCGCTCATCCGCGGCGGCGTGCGCACGTCGTCGGAGCTGTCGGATCAGATGGTGCAGCAGAGCGGGCTCATCGAGCTGCAGGAGTTCGTCGTGGCGCAGTTTCACGCCCGCGCTGCGGCGCTGAAGACGCGCGGGGTGCTGCTCGAACTGCAACTGGTGCTGCGCGCCCATCCGCGCGACGGTCTCGACGAGGTGCACGCCGGTATCGAGCGCATCACCGTCGGCGCGCACGCGCTGCGCGAGCTGGCACTGCTGGCGATGGCGCGCTCCGACGGCCTGCCGGTGGCAGAGCAGGATGCCGCGTCGGCGCAGCGCATCGCCGGTGTCGACGGCATCGACCCGCCCACGCGCCTCGGCCTGCCCGCAGACTCCGAAACCGAGGCGCTCCGCGGCCGACTGACCGACGAGATCGATCACTGGCGGCAGCTCGCGTCATCGCCGCTGGCAGACCGGTCCACGATCTCGGTGTGCCACGTGGTGCTGCGCAGCCTCGATGCGATCGCGTCAGAGATCGGAGCCGGTCGGAGTCTCTGGCCCGCGCCGGACGTCGTGTCTGCGGGCACTCCAGGCGATGGCCCGGGGCATGACGCTGCTGAACAGGGCGAGCAGGACGAGCGCCGACTGCGCCGCAAGAAGGGGCGGAATCGGTTCGCCGCGCTCACCCAGCGCCACCCACTCCGGTGACAACAGCACCAGCAGCGCGAGCAGGCCGAGCGTCGCCAGTTGCCACCAGCGCACGTGTGGTCGCCGATTCATGAACGAGACCATGAGGGTCACCTGGATCAGCAGCACGGCGACCATGATCCCGAACACCACCCAGAAGATGATGTCGGCCGCTGAATCGTAGGTCGCGTCGTCCCGCCCCGCGGTGATCTCCTGGGCACTGTCGGAGATCAGCGGCAGCAGGTCTTCCCTCACGACGAAGAAGTACACCACGGCGAATGCTCCGACGGCGAAGCTCAGGATCCACAGAAACTGGCTCAGCCGCACCGAGAACGGCGGCGGGACCTTCACCAGGACCGGTGCCGCGTTCACGCCGCGGACGGGGGGCCGTCCTGGGGCCTCCCGTCGTGGCGGACTCCCGTTTCCGGGCGCCGGGTTCGACTGGATCGTCACTGCTCAGCCGGTGCTTCCTCGAGCACGGGCTCCTCCACGGTGGCGCTCGAGGCGTCTGCCTCGTAGACGTCTTCCGCAGCAGCGGTCATGTCGGAATCGAGCACATCCGCAGGTTCGTCGACCATGGTGGCTGCGACGGGCGCGGGCGGCGGTGTCACCGCGACGTCGCTCTCGGCGACAGTGCTGTCGTCGACGTCGATCTCCACATCGGTGGAGTTGTCCTGCGCCGAGTCGTCGACCGTGGTCTCGTCCGACGAGTCGTTGGTCGAGTTGTCCTGGAAGGAGTCGTCGACGGTCGAGTTGTCGGAGCCGTCCTCGTTGAAGGAGTTGTCGTACTCTTCGTTGCCGATCGAGATGTCCCCGGTGGTGATGTCGGTGTCGGAATTGGTGACGGTGGCGTCATCGCCGGCTGCCACCGCATCGTCGCCCGATGCGACCACGGCTTCCTGATCGAAGATCTGCGTGACGTCTCCGCCCTCGGTCCAGATGTTCTGGTTCACCGACTGATCCACGATCGTAGACCGGTTGTCGATCGTCGTGAACTGGCTCACCAGGCGGATGATCTCGTTGACCACGGGGTCCGGCGGACCGGGAGGTGTCGGCGGATCCGGGGGTCCCGGAGGGCCCGGAGGATGGGGGGTGACGGACGGATGATCGACGATGACCGGGGTTACCGCCCGGACATCGGCGAGACAAGCGCCGTGCACCCCGCCCTGCATCATCGCGGCCTGCGGATCTGCGGTGAACCCCTCCACCGCATCCGGGTCGCGCAGAAGGCTGAGAATGAAAGCGATCAGCGCGTCCGCGATGACCGCTACGGGAGTGCTCATGAAGTGACCTCTTCGCCTTGACCGAACATCGATTCACATTGGGGGGAGTCGTTGACGAGCGTATTGGCTCGTGTCGGGCTGAGCATCGGGGGGGACCCCGATAGATCAGGGGGGTGTCACGGGGGTCCGCCGGGGTCGCCGGGGTGCCCGTCGGACGGACGGGGAGACGGCAGGTCCAGCCCGATCAGCTGACGCAGTTTCGCAATGACCTCGGAGCGTGAATTCGCGCCGAGCCGACGGCGGATGTGGGCGATGTGATGCTCCGCAGTGCGCGGCGAGATGAAGATCGTCTCGCCGATCTCGGCGTAGGTCTTGCCCTCCACCACCAGCCGCGCCACCTCGAGTTCGCGTTCGCTGAGGATGTCGCTGGGCGGGGTGCTCTCCGCCGTCGCGGTGTCTGCGCGGCCGGTGGCCATCGCCCGACGCGAGCCGTCGAGAGGGTGCAGTTCGCGGGCGCAGGCGAGCAGGCGCGATGACACCTTGCGATCCTCGGATCGTGCGGCGCCGTGGCCGGCGAGCCGCGCACCATCCCATACCAGACCGACCGACGCGAGATCGCGCGCGGCCTTCTCGACCGCGTCGGCGTCGACGGTGCCGCCGAGCACTGCGGTCCAGACCCGGCCCGCCTTCGCCATCGTCGCGGCGACCCGGCTGTTCGCGGATGCGGCGACGAGCGCCTTCGCATGCGGACGCAGCGATTCAGGACTGTTCTGCAGGATGCCGTTCTGGATGCCGGCCCACCGCAGGTGCGCCGCCCACAGTGCCGGGTCGCCGAGCCTCTCGACGATCGCCAGTGCCCGCTGGAACTGCGGACGGATGCGGTCGGTGTCGCCGACCCGCGACGCGGAGCTGATGAGCTCGGCGAGCGGATGCAGCAGGAACAGGTCGATGTCCACGCGCAGCAGGCTCGCCCGGGCCTGAAGCCAGGCGGTCTCGAGGCCCGCGGCATCTTCGTAGCGTCGGGCGATGGCCACGTGCACGGCGTGCGCCAGCAGTGCATCGCGCGGAGAACGGGTGGGCATGGCGGCCATCAGCGCCTCTCGCGCTTCTGTCGGCCGCGCCAGCTGCACGGCGATCCACGCCCGCCACAGCAGCAGCCGCGACCGTGCCCACGAGCCGCCCTGCTCGCCCGCGATCGCCTCGTCGATGATCGAGCGCGCCGTCGTGAGACCGCCCAGATTCAGGGCGACGACCGCGGCGATCACGGCCGGGAGCTCGGGGATGCCGGCGGGCGTCCGCGATGTCGTGTACATCTCGGACGCCCGCACGAGATCCGCGAGCGCAGCCTCGGCCTGCTCGGGGGCGACGGACTCGTCGAGGCCGCGCCGCAGCAGACTCATCGCGACGCCGAGCGTGGACGGGGAAGTTGCCGCAACGGGATCGTCGTCGATGGTTTCGATGGCCGCTGCTCCGATGCCGAGCGCCGCGATCCGACCGCGTGCTGCCGAGATCGGATTCGCCGGAGGGGCAGCGGAGTACACCGCCCATGCCTGCTGCATCATGCCGCGGGCGGCCCAGATCGCGGCGGAGGTATCGGCGAGACGGCCGCGGGCGTCGGCATCCGCGTTGGTTGCGGCATCCGCACTTCGGCCTCCGTCGGCGACGGGTTCTGCGGTCAGTGGACCTGCGGCATCGACCAGCGCGCTCGCGGCGTCGATGTCACCCGCCGACCAGGCGGCCGCGGCGCGCCGCTCGGCGAGGGAGCGGGCGGGGACTCCCGATCGCACCGCAGACTCGTAGAGCTCGGCGGCGCGCGCCGGGTGCGTCGGCAGCAGCAGATCAGCGTGCCGCAGCAGCGCATCGGCGAGGTCGGTGGCGTCTGCGGTGGTGGTACCGCTCGTTCCGGTTGCAGCGTTCGCACTGTTCGCGCGGCTCGCACCGTTCGCACTGCTCAGCGCGGCGAAGCGGCCGGTGGGCATCGTCACCTGCACAGTGGTCCGCACCAGTGGAACGGGCTGGCCGCTGCGCAGCAGCATCCCCTCCGCGTATGCGCGCAGGATGAGATCCGCAGCATCCGCCGCCGTGGCGGACGAGCCAGGTGAGGCGATGCAGACGCGTTCGATCTCGTCGCGCAGCGCCGGGTCGAGCGCGCCGATGCGATGCGCGATCGGCTCCTCGAGCATTGACCGCAGCTCGCGGTGCCCGGCGTCACCCTGACAGTCGCGGTCATCGTGCAGTCGCAGCGCCTCGGCGACCAGCCAGGCGACACCGCCGGTGATCTCGAGAACGTGGTGCAGGCACGCGTCTGACAGCGTGACGCCGCGGACCTGCAGATGCGCGAGAGCGTCGGCCCGCGACACGTGTCCGAGCACGACGGCGGGGTGGTGCCGTTCGAGCTGCTGCGTGATCTCGGCGAGCTGCTCGTTCCAAACAGCGGGGCGCTGGGCGACGATGAGCGCAGCAGCGGGGTTCGCGGCCCGGGCGCGCACGTGCGCGAGCTCGTCCGGTGACGCACGGTGCAGGTCGTCGATGATGAGCACCTGCGCGTCGGGCACGTCGGCGATGTTCATCGCGCCGGGGTGCGCATACACGGCATTCCGTGAGCGTTCAACGAGCAGGTCGTGCAGACGCCGCAGCGTCGCCGATTTGCCCGAGCCGGCATTGCCTACGACGACCGCGCGAGGTGCGGCGTCGAGGATCGCGTCGAGGGCGGGGCCGATCTGATGCTCCCAGACGCTCGCAGTCCGACGCCGACGCGGTGCGGCATTCGCATCGCGCTCGGAGCGGCTGTGATCGTCGGTCAGGAGAGTCATCTGCAGCGTGGGTCAGACCGGCTCCGATGTCGGGCCGGGGGTCGGCTCGGGAGCGGGTGGTTCAGTGGGTGGCGGGTCGACGGGCAGGTCGACGGGGATGGGTTCGGCCGGCGGGTCGGCGGGTGGCGGGTCGACGGTCTCGTCCGCGGGCGGATCGACGGTTGTCGTCGTCGGCGGATCTGCCGGTGGCTGCTCGGGCGGGGTGTTGCTCGGCGGGGTGTTGATGGGCGGAGTGTTGGCGGGCGGATTGTTCTGGGTCGGCGTGCCGCCGCTGGACGACGAGTCGTCGCCTCTCGGATCGGCGACGGATGTGCCGGGCGTGTGCGTGACCGGGGGAGTCGCGTCCTCCGGGGGTGCGCTCGACTCGATCTTCGGACCCGACCCTCGTGTGTTCTGGTGCGCGCTGGAGTCGTCGGTGTGCGTCGTGGGGGTGCCTTTCCGGTCGCCCACGGGGAGAGTGCCCGGGGGGGTCGCGGATGAACCCGGCGGCGGCGACATCGGCAGATTCAGCAGATGGGATGCCGCCTCCTGCAGATAGTCCGGCCAGCGGGTGCCCGCGGCCGTCGTGCTGCTGAAAACGATGGTGATCGCGATGAATACCGCGGCACCGGCGAGCAGCAGAGGCGATGTCGACCGCGACCGACTGCTCAGGATCGGGCGGAGGAAGGCGAAAACGCCGGCGCGCTCCGGTTTCGGCTCCGGGCGCGGTGCCGGTGCCTTCTCGCTCTCGGTGATCGTCGCGAGTGCGTTGCCCGGCACGGGCTCGTCATCGAGCAGTCGTTCACGGGCGATCCGGGCGGCGCCGAGCACGGTCGTCGTCTGCGGGTCGGCATCGGCGATGATCGGCAGATCGAACCGCTGTGACAGTCTCTGCGCCACCAGCGGGATGCGCGATGACCCTCCGGCGAGAACGATCGCCCCGAACTGATCGCTTCCGGCATCCGCCGACTCGATCGCGAGATCCAGTGCTTCGGCTGTGCGGTCCAGATCCTCGACGATCATGGCTTCGAACTCGGAGCGCGTGACGCGCACGCTCGCTTCGCCCGTCGGCAGGGACAGCTGCACCGTGGCATCCCCGGCTGACGAGAGCATCTCTTTGGCAGTCACGACATCGTCGCGCAGCCGGGTGATCGCGGACGACATCGCATCGGTGGTCGGGGTTCCGGTGGCGCTGGTCGCGGCCCGCCCAGAAGCAGTGCCACCGAGTACGTGGCGCAGCAGCGCGTCGTCGAAGTTCGCGCCGCCGAGGTGCTCGATGCGCACCTGCTC
>NZ_JBQDVP010000053.1:0-16918 GCF_052102115.1 Microbacterium sp. | reverse complement strand
GCGATCGTCGGCACGGGTGAGCGCGTTGCCGTCGGCGTCGATATCGCCGACATAGACCTGGTCCCCACGACCGACGAGGGGAAGCTCGTCGGGCATCTCGGCCCCGATCCACTCGCCGATGACTGGGATGCCGCTCGGGCTGCTGCACTGCTGAGCGCGGATTCGCGCAGCATCCATGTCGCCCTTCTCGATCAGCGCAACATCGCCGGCTTCGGCAACGAGTACGCCGCCGAACTGCTGTTCCTGCGCGGAATCCTGCCGACGACGACGACGGCCGACGTCGACACCATCGCGCTGGTCGATCTCGGCGCGCGCACGATCCGAGCGAACCGCGACCGCGTCATCCGCACCTTCACCGGCGTCAGCCGGCGCGGCCAGACCACCTGGGTGTACGGCCGCGCGAATCGGCCGTGCCGGCGCTGCGGCGCACAGATCCGCACCTCTCAGCAGGGCGCGGATCCGGCCCGCGAGCGGGTCACTTTCTGGTGCCCGAACTGCCAGCGGTGATCACCATCCCCACTCGGGAATGAATCCCGACTTCTCGTGGTTGTAGGTATATCCGGAGAAGTCCGGACTGGGAGGAATCTTGGGTAAGAACTACATCGATATCGAGGACGACCAGGGCACGACGCTGCGTTATCGCAAGCACGTCAACGGCCGTGGCCTTGTCGCGCATGGCGCGAAAGTGCATCCGAAGGCTGTTGTCGAGGTCGGTGCCTATATCGAACCCGGCGCCCGCGTGGGCGCGGGAGCACGAGTGATCCGCGGAGCGTGGATCGAACCGGATGCCGTGGTCGGCGAGAACGCGTACATCGACGCCCACGCGCACATCGGCGAAGGCGCAGCCGTCGGTGATGGCGCGCACATCGGCGTCCGCACCGACATCGGCGCCGGAGCGCGAATCGCGCGCGGCGCACGCATCGGAGCCGACGAAACTGTCGCCGCGGGTCTCCGCGTCGCGACGGATCGCCGGGGGCTCTGGCTCGCGGCCTGATCCTGCCGAGCGGTGGCCCGGGCCCGGCCCTCACCTGTCAGTCGATTTCACACGCGCACGGCCAGACCGGCGATCTGAACCGACAGGCGTGATCCGGCCTGACAAGTGTGCAGGGCCGGGGCGTCCGCTTACTTCAGCGCGCGGCGGATGAGGATCGAAGCGCTCTCGACCACAACCACCATCGCAATGATGACGAGCACGTACGCGAGCACTTCGTCGAAGTGACGCCCCTGCAGCGCGTTGAGCAGCAGGAATCCGATCCCGCCCGCGCCGACGATGCCGAGCAGGGTCGCCGAGCGGATGTTCTGCTCGAGCAGATACATCAGGTGACTGACCATCGCAGGCACCGACATCGGCATCGTCGAAGAGAAGAACACCTGCGTGCGAGTGCTGCCACCGGCGACCAGAGCGCGCTCCGGACCGTTCGGCACCTCTTCCATCGAGTCGCCGATGAGCTTGGCGAGCAGGCCCACTCCGCCGATGCCGAGCGCCAGCGCACCGGCCTGCGGGCCGATGCCGGCGGCGATGATGAACAGGATCGCGACGACGAGGTCGGGGATCGCGCGGATGACCAGAGCGATGCCGCGGAACAGGTTGCGCACCCCGCTGTTCGGGGCGACGTTTCGCGCCGAGAGCGGCCCGACCACGGCCGAGACGATCGCTCCCATGAGGGTCGCCGCGAAGGCGATCTGGATCGTCGTGATCACGGCGGCCATGACGTCGTCCCAGCCCCGGCTGCCGAAGTGCGGCGGCCAGATCGCGCGATCGCGCGCAGGATCGACGATCTCGTTCCACGACGGGCTGAAGATCTTCGTCACGTCGGGCGCGGTGTAGATGAACGCGGCGACGACGACGAGGATGCCGAGCCAGATCCACAGCGTATTGCTGACGCGATTGCGGTCCCACGGCCGGTGCATGGCCGCTTCGATGCGTGCGTTGCGATCCAGCGTCTTGATGGCGCCGGTGCTCGTGGCGCCCTCAGCAGAGGCGCTCTTGCGCGCGGCGGCGCGAGCGACGGTGTCGCCGAGGCCCTTGCCCGTCGGCTGGACACCGAGCAGACGGGTGCGCAGCAGCGACGAGACGATCTCGAACAGCACGCACAGCACGATGATGATGATCACGAGCGGGATGACGCGGCGCATTCCCGCCGGGCCTCCGTGCAGCGCCTCGTCGAGTTCGTAGCCGACGCCGATGACACCGACGACACCGAGGATGACGGTGCCGCGCAAGTTGATGTCGGCGCGGTGCAGAGTGACCGCGACCCGGGCCGGCAGCACCTGTGGCACTACGCCCGACCAGAACTCCTGCGCCTTCGATCCTCCCGCAGAGCGGATCGAGAGCCGCGGGCCCTCGTCGATCTGCTCGATGGCGTCGGCGAACATCTTCGAGATCATGCCGACGGAGTGCAGTCCGATGGCGACGATCGCGGGAAGCATCCCAGAGTTGAACCACAGGAACGCGAGCACCACGACGAAGACGACGTCGGGAATGGCGCGCGCGACAACGCCGATGCCGCGGCACAGCGCGAGCACCGTGACGTGCGGGGTGGTGTTGCGGGCGGCGCCGTAGGCGACCGGCACCGAGAGCACGGCGGCGAGCGCTGTTCCCGCGACGACCAGCGCCAGGGTGATGACGATCGTGAGGAACATGTCCCAGATCGGCTCGAACCCGACCCAGGTGGTCGTGTAGATCTTGGCTCCGCCGGCCCCGACCTCGGCGGTGACATCCCAGCCCGGCCACTGCATGGGCACGGCCATTCCGAGGAAGCGGGAGATGTTGCTCCCCGTGGTCTCCAGACTCTTCAGGCTGTAGTCGAGGCCGATGAACGACCAGACTCCGAGCCCGAGAATTGCGACGATGACACCGTACGAGACGACGGTGGAGAGCCGGGGTGCCGGGCGCGGGACGCGTGCGATCCGCTCGGCGAGGGCGACGGGGCGCTCGGCGACCGTGGTCACGCGGGCTCCTCGTTGGCGAGGTCCTCGGCGAAGCGATCTCGGGCGGAGCGTCGCATCTCCTGGCTGAGAACCTGCTCGCGGGCTTCGGCGAGCTCGTCCTCGAGCGCCTCGATCTCGCTGGTGGTGGTGGCCACGCGGCCGTAGATCTCCATGACCTCTTCGCGGGTCAGGCTGTCGGTATGCGTGTCGAGCACGACCTGGCCCGCGCGCAGACCGAGGATGCGATCCCCCCAGCTGAGCGCCAGGTCGACCTGGTGCAGCGAGCAGATCACGGTCAGCGCTCGCTCGGCGGCGATCTCGCGAATCAGCGACATGACCTGGCTGCTCGACTCCGGGTCGAGGGAGGCGACCGGTTCGTCGGCGAGCAGGATCTCCGGATCCTGCATGAGTGCGCGGGCGATGCCGACGCGCTGCTGCTGGCCGCCGGAGAGCTGGTCGGCCCGCTGATAGGCGAACTCGAGCAGACCGACTCGGTCGAGGTGGCTGAGAGCCTTCTCGCGCAGACCCCGCGGGTAGGTGAAGATGCCGACGCGCGGACCGCGCAGTGTCGACAGTCCCCCGGTGAGCACGTTCTCGAGCACAGTGAGCGCCCCGACGAGCTCGAACTGCTGGAAGATGAAGCCGATGCGTCCGCGCAGCCCGCGCAGTGCCCGGCCACGCAGATCCGAGACCGTCTCACCGAGCGAGACGACCTTGCCCTCGGTGGGGGTCTCGAGCCCGTTCACGTGACGCAGGAGCGTCGACTTGCCCGAGCCGGAGAGCCCGAGCAGGACGACGATCTCGCCAGGTTCGACAGACAGCGACACCCCCGACAGGGCCGGACTGGCGGCTCCGGGGTATGTCTTTCCCAGATCGGTGATCCGGACGGCGGGGGTGTCGCTGTTCGTCATTTCAGATGCTCCTGACTGCTTCTGCGTGGATCGGCGGCGAGGCTCAGGCCTGGCAGGCCTCGACCTCGTCGGCGATCTCGCTGCACAGCGTGCGGATCAGGTCGTAGTACTCGTCGTCAACCGCGCCGAAGCCGAACCAGCCGTCGGTGAGGAACTCGTTGAGCTCGACACCGGCGTCGGTGAGGTCGGACTGAGTGCTGTCGGCGAGGGCCTCGGTGAGCTGGTCCTGGACGTCCTGCGGGAGGGCTCCCTGCATGACGATGGGAGCCGCGGGGACCAGCACGCGCTGGACCTCTTCGAGCTCGCCCGCCTCGATCAGCGGGTCAGCGTCGATGTCCTGCGCGAAACCGACCTCGCAGTCGGTGCCCTCGGCGACCTTCTTGGCGTTGAGGTCGTGCTCCTCGCCGAAGAAGCGGTTGTCCTCGGAGACGGTCACGCCGGCCTCGAGGAGACCGCCCATCGGAACGGCGAAGCCCGAGGTGGAGGTCGGGTTGACGAAGCACACCGGGCGGTCGGCGAAGTCCTCGAGCGAGGACACATCGGTCGCATCCGGGTTCTTGACGGCGACGGAGTAGTAGCCGGGCTCGGCGCCCTCCTCGGTGATCTGCGCACCGATGGGAACGATGTCGGCACCGGCGTTCTGCGACTGGAAGTACGTGAAGGCCGAGATCTGTGCGATGTCGATCTGGTCGGCGGCGAGCCCCTGCACGACGGCGGTGTAGTCGGTCGCCTGGAAGAACTCGACGTTCTTGCCGGTGATCTCGGCGATCCAGTCGGCGATCGGCTGAGCGTCCTGGTCGGCGCCCTCATGGTCGGGCAGGACGGCGAAGACCAGCGTGTCGGAGTCGCCCGAGGCGAAGGTGCCTTCGGCGTTGCCGTCCTCGGCCGAGCCGTCCGTCGAGGAGTCTGCGCTGTCAGCAGCACAGGCAGTGAGGCCGACGGCGAGGGTGAGACCAGCGGCGATCGCGAGACCGCGCTTGATGGTGGACTGCATGTGAGAACCTTTCGAAGGTGCGGGTGCAGGGTGGTGTGATCGGCAGTGCAGCCGACGAAAGGAGTCAATGCGGACAGTGCGACGAGAACGGATAGAGAGCCTGACGTGTTTGTGAACTCGACATGAACAGCCGAGTACGCTGATTCCATGGCATCGCGCATGTTCCGTCTCGGAGCCGTTCCGGGCGCGACCCCCGGCAAGTGGATCGACACCTGGAAGCAGCGGATGCCCCGGGTCCCGCTGGAACTCGTGCCGATCGAGTTCGCATCGCAGCGCTCCGCTATCGACGAGGTGGATGCTGCGCTGGTGCGCCGTCCGATCGTCGACGACGCCGACCTGCACGTGATCCCGCTCTACGACGAGGTGCCCGTTGTCGTGGCATCCGCCGAGTCGCACCTCATGGCAGCCGATGAACTGACCACCGATGACCTCACCGGTGAGGTCCTCATCACGCCGCTCGACGACGTCCTCGGTCCGCTCGATCTGCCGACCGTCGCTCCCGGTTTCTCGCCGCTCCAGACGACGGCCGACGCCATCGCCACGGCGGCCACGGGCGTCGGGATCGTCGTCGTGCCGATGTCACTCGCGCGGCTTCACCAGCGCAAGGATGCCGGGTATCGGCCGCTCCTGGACGCACCGACGTCCTCCGTCGCGCTCGCCTGGCTGCGAGATCGTACGACGGAGGACGTCGAGACCTTCATCGGCATCGTCCGAGGGCGCACCGCGAACTCGTCGCGTTGAGCCGGTCAGGTCGGATGCAGCTTCGACTCGCTTGCGGTTCGCTCACCCCGTTTCGTCTCGCTCCGCTCGCTCAACGACCCCCGGAAGAGTGGTTCGGGGCGTTGAGCGAGGGGCGAAGCCCGCAGACGAAACGGGCTGAGCGACCGGAGGGAGCCGAAGCCGACCTCCTCCTCAGCCGACGAGCACCGGCGCTGCGACCGTGAGCTCGCCGCCCGCGGCATCCACCCGCACCGAGCCGCCGTCCACCAGCGCACCCGAAACGAGCAGATCGGCGACGCGGTCGTCGATCTCGCGCTGGATCAGCCGACGCAGCGGCCGAGCACCGTACTCGGGCTCGTAGCCGTGCTCGCCGAGCCACTCGACGGCGGCATCGGTCACTTCGATGGTCACCGACCGCTCGGCCAGTCGGGCGGAGGTCGCGCCGAGCATGAGGCGGACGATCCGACTCAGTTCCTCACGCGTCAGCTTCTGGAACAGCACGATCTCGTCGATGCGGTTCAGGAACTCCGGGCGCATCGCTTCGCGCAACTTGCCCATCACGCGTGCCCGCAGATCGGCCTGAGAGGCGAAGCCGTTCGCCGAGGCATCCGAGCTCGAGACGAACCCGAGCGCTCCGGAACGCGAGGCGAGGAACTCCGATCCGATGTTCGAGGTCATCACGATCACCGCGTTGCGGAAGTCGACCGTGCGGCCCTGCCCATCGGTGAGGCGCCCGTCGTCGAGCACCTGCAGCAGCAGGTTGAACACGTCGGGGTGCGCCTTCTCGATCTCGTCGAACAGCACGATCGAGTACGGGTTGCGCCGCACGCGCTCGGTGAGCTGGCCGGCCTCGTCGTAGCCGACGTATCCCGGAGGGGCGCCGACCAGCCGCGACACGGTGTGCCGCTCGCCGAACTCGCTCATGTCGAAGCGGATCACGGCGTTCTCGTCGTCGAACAGGCGGTCGGCGAGGGCCTTCGCGAGTTCGGTCTTGCCGACGCCCGTCGGGCCGAGGAACAGGAAGGATCCGACCGGTCGGCGCGCATCGCCCATGCCGGTGCGGCTGCGGCGCACGGATCGTGCCACGGCGGTCACGGCGTCATCCTGCCCGATCACGCGATCGTGCAGCTCGGCTTCGAGGTCTGCGAGACGCTCGCGCTCGCCCTCGGTGAGGCGGCTGGCCGGAATGCCGGTCGCCCGTGCGATCACCTCGGCGATCTCGCGCTCGTCGACGACGGCGTCACCGGTGGTGGGTGCCTGGCCGGTGGATGCCGCGTCGATCCGCGCCTGCGTCTCTGTGATCTCATCACGCAGCTGCGAAGCCTCTTCGTACATCTCGGCCGTCACGGCAGCGTTCTTGCGCGACTCGAGGTCGGCGAGCTCGGTCAGCAGAGCCGACGTGTCCACGGGCAGCCCCCGCTTCAGGCGCAACCGGGCACCGGCCTGGTCGATCAGGTCGATCGCCTTGTCGGGCAGCACCCGGTCAGGCAGGTACCGGGCGCTCATGGTCACCGCGGCACGCAGTGCGGCATCGGTGAACGTCACGCTGTGGTGGTCTTCGTACGCGGCGCGCAGACCCTGCAGGATCAGCACGGCATCCTCGTTGGACGGTTCGTCGACCTTGACCGGCTGGAAGCGGCGCTCCAGCGCCGGGTCCTTCTCGATCGTGCGGTACTCGTTGAGCGTCGTCGCGCCGACCATGTGCAGGTCACCACGCGCGAGTCGTGGCTTGAGAATGTTTCCGGCATCCATGCCGCCATCGCCGGCGGCCCCGGCGCCCACGACCGTGTGCACTTCGTCGATGAACACGATCAGCTCGTCCTTGCGGGCGGCGATCTCGTCCATGGTCTTGGTGAGGCGCTCCTCGAAATCGCCGCGGTAACGAGCGCCGGCGAGCATGCCCGGAAGATCGAGCGTGATGACGCGGCGGCCTTCGAGCTGCGCGGGAACCGTGCCAGCGACGATCGCCTGGGCGATGCCGTCGACGATCGCGGTCTTGCCGACGCCCGCCTCACCGATCAGCACCGGGTTGTTCTTGGTGCGCCGACTGAGGATCTCGATGGTCTGCTCGATCTCGTCGGCCCGGCCGATCACCGGGTCGAGCGCGCCTTCGCGGGCACGGGCGGTGAGGTCGGAGCCGTATGTGTCGAGCATGGGCGAATCGGATGCTGTCGCCTCCGGCCCCGCGCCCTCTCCGCCGACCGGCGCGGAGACGTGCTCGCGCACACCCTGCGTGAGGGCTTCGGCGGTGACGCCGGCTTCGGCCAGCACCCGCCCTGCGGGCACGTCCTGTCCGAGCACCAGCGCGAAGAAGAGGTGCTCGGGGTCGATGTACGTGGCGCCGGACGAGCGGGCGACCTGGTAGGCGTGGAAGAGCGCGCGGCTCGCGCTCGGGGTGATGGTGGCGGCGCCGGCATTCGCGGATTCGCTCGGCATCGGCAGTCGTGATTCCACGGCTTCGATGATCTGCTTGGCCGTCACGCCGATGTTCTCGATGGCGCGCACGACGGCGTCGTCCTCGACGATCATGCGCAACACGTGCAGCGCGTCGAGCTCGGTCTGGCCGCGTTCGAGGGCGAAGCGCCCTGCGCGCTGCAGAATCTGCTGGGTGCGCGCGGTCAGGAACCGGCTGAGGTCGATGGATCGGGTCTGCCGGGCCTGCTCGCCCGCGAGATACCGAGCCAGGAACTCGTCGAACGAACCGGCTCCGGTGTCGCTGTATTCGTTAGGCAATGCGTCCTCCTGAAAGTTGAGCGTATGTCACTCAGGTATGAAGTTGAGTGTACATCACTCAAGTTAAACGCGGCTCCGGCGAAGTTATTCCCTGAGGCCGAATAGAATCGTGAGGTGGCCTCGATCCTGTACGTCTGCGTGAGGCCGGAGCAGGGTGCGGCGGATGCCGAGCACCAGTCGTTCCGGCGCGCTCTCGGCGTGCCCGCGCTCGATCGGTGGGATCTGTTGGAGCGACCGCTCGACGCCTCGACCGCCGAGCAATACGACGGCATCGTGGTCGGCGGGTCGCCGTTCAACGTCACAGTCGAAGAGCGCGGAGAGGTTCAGCGACGCGTCGAGAACTCCCTCGAGCAGGTCGCTCAGGATGCCGTGGACGGCCGCCTCGCCGGCATGTTCACCTGCTACAGCATCGGCGTCGTGACCCGGATGCTGGGCGGCACTGTCGGCACGGCGGTGCCGGAGTCGACGCGGGCGACGAGCATCCGCATCACCACCGCCGGTGCGGATGATCCTCTGTTCGGCCCCTCGGCTCCGCAGATGTCGGTGCTGACAGCGCACAAGGAGGGCTCGATCGAGCCGCCGCCCGGTGCCGTGCTGCTCGCCACGAACGACGACTGCCCGGTGCAGGCCTATCGCGTCGGCGACCGGCTCTACGCCACGCAGTTCCATCCGGAGGTCACCCCGCAGGACTTCGTCGACCGGATGACGTACTACCGGACCACGGGGTACTTCGCCCCGCATGAGTACGATCTGACGGCCGCGCGGGTGCTCGCGGCATCCGTCACCGGCACGGACCTGCTGCGCCGCTTTGCGGAGGTCGTTTCGACTCGCTGACGCTCGCTCAACGCGTTTCGTCTGCGGCGGCTGCGCCGCCTCCGCTCAACGACCCGCAGAGATACGACTCCACGCAGGGCCCGGACGTTGAGCGAGCGGAGCGAGACGAAACGGGCTGAGCGAGCGGAGCGAGTCGAAGCCGCTCGCTCACTCCTCGAGCATCAGTTCGATCTGCTCCCGCAGGTACGCCTCCAGCGGCCGATACGCCGCGCCCGACCACCGCACCATCGGCACGCCATCACGCAGGGACAGCGGGCCAGACGAGTCGCCGGCATCCACGGCATCCACGTCGACGACCGACCATCCGACGTGCGCGACCTCGCCCTCGCCGAACCCGCCGCGCAGGGCCATCTGCCGTCGGGCCGCGCGCTCGCGTGCCGACTCGGCGGTGTACCCGCGGCGCCCGGGATCGGCGGCGCGCAGCACCTCCCCCGTCGCAAGCACCCGGTCATCGGTGAGCAGCAGCACGCCGACGTGCCAGGCTTCCCCGACCCGCACGATCCGGTCGCCGCGCCAGCGCGAGGAGCGTTCCTCACCGAGCCCTTCCTTCGGGATGCCGGTGAGCTGCGCCCGCGCGGCGGCCAGCAGATCCGCGGTGAGCTTCATCCGCACAGATTACCGATTCGCCACGTCCGCCGTCGAAGCGGCAGAATCGATGCACACCCCTGCAAGGAGCATCCATGTCTCAGCCCGATACCGCACGTCTGCTCATCGCCTGCGATGACCAGCCCGGAATCGTCGCCGCCGTCGCGAACGTCCTCGCGCAGCACGGTGCGAACATCATCTCGCTCGACCAGCATTCGACGGATGCCGCGGGCGGTCGCTTCTTCCAGCGCACGGTGATCCACCTCGACGGCCTGGCCGCGGCGCGCCCGGCGCTGGAGGCGTCGCTCGACGAGGTGGCCGCGAGGTTCGCCATGGAATGGTCACTGCACGACACCGCGCGCCGCAAGCGCGTCGCGATCTTCGTGTCGAAGTACGACCACTGTCTGATGGAGCTGCTGTGGCGTCAGCAGCGTGGGCAGCTCGACGTCGACATCACCATGGTCGTCTCGAACCACCCCGACCTGGCAGAGTCCGTGCGCACCTTCGGCGTGCCGTTCGTACACATCCCCGGCGGCCCGGATGCCGAGGCGAAGACCGCCATGGAGGCGCGTCAGCTCGAACTGCTGCAGGGCAACGTCGACCTCGTCGTGCTCGCGCGGTACATGCAGATCCTCACCGACGACTTCATCGAGCGCATCGGTGCGCCGGTCATCAACATCCACCACTCGTTCCTGCCGGCGTTCATCGGCGCGAACCCGTATGCGCGCGCCAAGGAGCGCGGCGTGAAGCTCATCGGCGCGACCGCCCACTACGCCACCGCCGACCTCGACGAGGGGCCGATCATCGAGCAGGACGTCACCCGCGTCACCCACGCCGATTCCGCAGCCGCGCTGCAGAGTCGCGGCGCCGACGTTGAGCGTCAGGTGCTCGCCCGCGCCGTGCAGTGGCACGCCGAGGACCGCGTGATCGTGCACGGCCGCTCGACCGTCATCCTGTAGGGCGCCGGCTTCGGCGCGTTCGTTCAGGTCGCGATTTCTGTCGTTATGCCGCGCTGAGACCGGCAGAGATCACGACCTGAACGTCGGGGTCGACCGTCACACTCCGGCGACAAGCTCCGCGAACACCTCGTCAGCCGTGTCGAACCGCGCGAGCGGCGCCGCCTGGCCGAGCCACAGCGACTGCAATTCACCAAGGTTCTGCTCCCCCGCCGCGGCACGGAAGCGCCCGGTGAGCCAGTTCTGCACGGGGAACGGTGCGATCGTGCCGCTCGCCTCGATCGCCCGCACGGTGCGGTTGCGTGCACCGCGGGCGAGGCGTCCGCTCATGGCGCGGGTGAGCACGCTCTCGTCGGCCGCCGTGGCGCGGATGGCCGCGCGATGCGCGTCATTGGCCGCAGATTCCTGCGTCGCGAGGAAAGCCGTCCCCACCTGCACACCGGATGCTCCGAGCGCGAGAGCCGCCGCGACCCCACGCCGATCGGCGACGCCTCCGGCCGGGACCACAGGGATCGACACGGCATCCGTCACCTGCGGCACGAGCGCGAAGGTACCCACCAGCGACTCCTCCGCCGCGCGCAGAAACGAAACGCGATGCCCGGCCGCCTCAGCACCCGAGGCGATAACGACGTCGACCCCGCCGGCCTCGAGCGCGACGGCCTCGGCGACGGTGGTCGCGGTTCCAATGACACGGATGCCGCGACGATGAGCCTCTTCGATGATTTCCCCCGACGGCACCCCGTAGACGACGCTGAGCGCCGCGGGCGCAGCATCCCAGATCGCCTCCAACTGCTCGTCGAGTGTCGGCAGGTAGCTCTCGGGCCGGGGCGGCACGGGGACGCCGACCGCTTCGTAGAACGGCTCCAGCGCCTGTGCGAATACGGTGTGCTGCGGACCGGGCGGGACCTCATCGCCCGTCGGCAGCCAGATGTTCAGCGCGAACGGCTTGTCGGTCGCTTCCCGCAGGGCTGCGGCCGTGCTGCGAACCCGTGCACCGTCGTATCCGTACAGACCATAGGCGCCGAGCCCGCCCGCCTCACTGACCGCCGCAGTCAGCGCGACCGACGACATCCCGCCGAAAGCACCGAGCAGGATCGGATGCCGGATACCGAGGATTTCACGCAGCTCGCTCATGGATCCGAGGCTACGCCTCAGCGAGCCGCTGGTAATCTCTGTGACATGGTGGACGCGTTCGAGCAGCTGATGCAGCTCATGCTGTCTGCCCTCGGGCTGGTCGCGATGCCCGATCTGGCGTCGCTCGACCTTGCCGCTCTGACCCTCGCCGTCGCGCTCCTGACGGTCGCGACCCTCGTCGTCGCGATCACCCTGGGTGTCGTACGGGCGGGCCAGGGCTCGGCAGCGCATCCGCTGCGCGCCATCGATCCGTCGACGCTGCTCTCGCAGAGCGATCCGGATGCGGCTGGTCACCCTCGTCCTCGGGCACCGGGAGTCGTGGCCGCCGTGTGACCGTCCGTTCGTGACGGGAACACGGCCGTCAACAAGCGCCGATCGGCGCGGCCGACACTCCCGACACCCAGAACGGACACTTCCTTGGACATCTATGCCTTCCCGCCGATCGCGGCGATCCTCGACGCCGCCTACGGCGCACTGACCGCGCTGTCGACAGCGCTCGAACCTCTCACCGGCGCGGCCGCCGCCGCTGCCGCTGTCATCCTCGTCACCCTTCTCATCCGCGCACTCCTCATCCCCGTCGGCATCTCGCAGGCCAAGGCCGAGCAGACACGCGCCCGCCTCGCCCCGAAGCTGCGTGAACTCCAGAAGCGCCATAAGAAGAATCCCGAGCGCCTGCAGCGCGAGACCATGCAGCTCTACAAGGACGAGAACACCTCGCCCTTCGCCGGCTGCTTGCCCGTACTGCTGCAGGTGCCGGTCGTCGGCATCCTGTACACGCTGTTCCTGCGCACAGACATCGCCGGTCACGCTAACGAGCTGCTCACGCACGATCTGTTCGGCGCGTCATTGGGCACGAGCCTCGCGCAGATGGCGTTCGGCGGTCCGTTCTCACTGCCGACGCTGTTCGTGTACGCCGCTCTGATCGCGGTCATGATCGGCGTCGCCGAGATCACCCGGCGCGTCTTCCGGCCGACTCCCGTCGCTGACTCCCCGCTCTCTTCCCCCGGGATGCTGCGCATGATGAGCGCCCTGCACTACTTGACCGCGGTGTTCGCCGTGTTCGTGCCGCTCGCGGCGGCGCTGTATCTCACAGTGACGGTGGCGTGGACACTCGTGCAACGGGTCATCCTGCGGCGGCGCTATCCGCTGCCCGTGCCGGTGTGAGCGACGTCAGCGCGGGTTGACCGCGACGCGCAGCGGCGCATCCTGTGCCGACGCTGCGGCGATCGCGGCATCCACCTCAGCGAGCGGATACACGGCCCCGACGACCTCGCTGAACGGATACGCGCGCCCGGTTCCGGCGAGGAAGCCGGCGGCGTCCGCGAGATCGCGCCCGGTGTAGTTGTGCACGCCCGTGATGGTGAGCATGCGGCGCACGGCATCTTCGGCGTCGAAGGCGATCGGGTCGGAGGGGAACACACTGCCCACCAGCACCGCGACTCCGCCGACGTCGGCGGCGGCGATCGCGTCGGCGACCGCGTGGCCGGATGCCTCGATCACAATGTCGGCCGGGCCTGTCGAGGCCGCTGCCGCCGTCCCCCCGAACCGTTCGGCGAAGGCGCGGCGCTTCGCGGACGGATCGACGACCGTGACCTCTGCCCCGGCATCCGCAGCGATCGCGACCGCCGACAGGCCGACGAGCCCGGCGCCGTACACGAGAACCCTCATCCCCTCCAGCGCCCGGCCCGCAGCCCCCCGGTTCACGGCCGCCCAGGCCGTCGCGGTCGCGCACGATGCCGGAGCGAGAACGGCGGCGGGCAGCGCCTCCGGCACCCGGACGATGGTCGTCCCGCCGCGCAGGTGTGCATGCGTGGCGAACCCGCCGGTGAGCTCCCAGCGCGGTCCGATCCGTTCGTGGCCGTACTTCTGCACCGTCCGGCACTTCTGCACGAGTCCGGCTCGGCACCGGTCGCAAGTGCCGCAGGACACCGTGACCGACCAGACGACGCGGTCACCGATGCGCAGTTCCGACCCGTCGGATGCCTTCACACCGTCGTCGCCGAGCGCGATGATCCGACCGACGCTCTCGTGCCCGAGCACCAGTGGTGCCGGCGCCGAGCGGTGCCCGGCGACGGTGTGCACATCCGAGCCGCACACCGTCGACAGCTCGATCGCCACCAGAGCATCGGCGTGTCCGAGTGCGACACCGGGCACGGCGATCGTCTCGTGTTCCTGTCCAGCGCCGACCCAGACCTTCGCGGTCGCCGCCGGCCTCAGATTGATGTCATGCCGCCCTTCATGCGGCGCAAGCACACGCATGTCACGACGTCCGTGCCGGTGCGGCGAAATCGGCGCCGGTCAGACCGTGCTCGGTAAGAGCTGCGGGAAGGTCGGCGACGCTCTCGAGCACCGCATCGGCAGCGGCGAGCACGTCGCGACGGTGGGCACCGGTGAGAACACCAGCGACGAACCCGGCACCAGCACGGCGTCCGGTCTCCACGTCACTGCTCGTGTCGCCCGCCACGGCGACGGCCTGCACCGATGACGCACCGGTGCGCAGCAGCGCCGTGAGCACGAGGTCAGGTGCGGGGCGGCCGCGTCCGGCATCCACCGGCGAGAGCGCGAGGTCGACGAGATCGCGCCAGCCGAGGGCATCGATGAGGGCATCCCGTGTGACCGGTGCGAAACCGGTGGTCAGCACGACCTTGATGCCGGCGTCGCGCAGGCGGGCGATCATGTCGGCAGCCCCGGCGATCTCTTCGACGCCCTGCTCCGCGATGATCTCGGAGTATGCGCCCTCGAACGCGTCGGTCGCTGCGGTCGCCGCTGCAATGTCACCGCCCGCGAGGTGCGTGAACACGTCGATCTTCGACATCCCCATGGTGTCGCGGACGTACTGCAGGGCCTCGGGCCACGGCATCCGATCGGCGACGCCGGTGCGCTCAGCGGCACGTTGGAACGCCTGCTCCACCACGCCGTCATCGCGGACGGTCGTCCCTGCCATGTCGAGGACGACGAGTTCGATGGCGGTCATGCTGTTCCTCCTTGCGCGAGCTGCGGTGTCCGCTCGATGGTGTTGCGAAGTGTGTGCTCTGCGAGGCCGAGACCGGTGGTCATGCCGATCCCGGTTGTCGCGGCGATGACGTGGAGACCGGGTTCGGGCTCTTCGATGAGGAATTCATCGGAGCCGGATGCGTAGACGCCCTGCCAGCGTTCGATCACGCGGATGTCGTCGATGTCGAGCAGCGCTCGCGCCTCGTCGACGAACGCTCCGAAAGCCGATTCGGGCTGGAATGGGCCGGGCTGGACGGCCTTGGCGTGCGAGTCGCCGAGGATGAGCGTGCCGTCCGGCAGCTGGGTGTACATCTGGTTGAGATCGAGCGCGGCGAGATCCGGGCGTTCGGCGTGCATGCGCTCGCGCAGCGCTGCGGTCTCGGGGTAGTCGGCGAAGCGACCGTATCGCAGCAGCGACCAGCCGGTCAGAAGCGGAGCGTCGAATGCGCGCGGCATCGTCGCGCCCAGCCGCATCATGTCGAGGGCGCACCGCACGACGCCGAGGCTCTCGGCAAGATCCGGCAGCAGCTGATCGACGTCGTGGCCGACGGCGACGACGACACGGCCCGCGTCGATCGTGCCCCGAGTGGTTTCGACCCGAGCGCCGGAGACGCCTGTAACCGCGGTGCGGAAGCGGAACTCGACGCCGAGGTCGCTCAGATGCCGGACGATCGCGTCCGCGGCCTCGCGCGGATTCGTCTGCAGGTCGGACGCGATGAAGGCTCCGCCGATGACGGTGCCCTCGCGCAGCGGTGCCCGCTCGCGCAGCGCCTGCGCTGACAGCATCCGGACATCGTCTGCGGCGCCGGCCTCGCCAGCCGCCCGTTCGAGGACCGCGAGTTCACCGACGTTGCGTGCCGCGATCAGGGTGCCGGATTCGCGCACCCAGAACCCGGCATCCGCGGCGAGCTGCAGCCAGATGCCGCGCGTCGTGTCGGCGAACTCGCGCGCACGGCCCATCTGGGTACCGATGCAGATGTGCCCGAAGTTTCGGATGGTCGCCCCGACGGGGCGATCCGTGCGGTCGACGACGATGACGCTCAACCCTCGACGCACGGCAGCGTAGGCCGCGCCGAGTCCGACGATGCCGGAGCCGACGACGACGAGGTCGGCGGACCCCGAGGCCACGAGATCGCGCGTCATGATGGCCTTTCGGTGCGAGGTGGATTGAGATCCACTGTGACACCGGCCAGCGTGCGGGCCGCGCCGTTCTCGGAAGAGTTTCCCTGCCGTTTACCGGGTCTTCGCCCGCATGAACGCGAGCAGAACGGGGCCCGCGCAGGGCGACGGCGGGTTCGATGGCAGCGCGGGTAAACACAAAGGACCGCGGACGCGATGTATTGAGAACTCGCGTCCGCGGTTTAAAGCGCTGGGGGACGCTTTCTGGGGATATGTCAAAAGTAACCAGCGATGACCCGCCCCAGAAGCGTCGAAGGTCGACTGAATACTGGACCTTCGTCCAGACTCGGAGCGCGTCGTCAGGTGATGGGCAGGCGGGCCGATACACGCCACTGCGCATCGACGGGGCCGGCGCTGAAATCTCCGCTCGCGCCGAGCACCCGCTCGGCCATGCGGTTCAGCCCGGTGCGACTGGATGACAGTTCGCGCCGGGGTTCCACGGGGAGCGGGCTGCTGACCGTCAGCACCGCCGCAACGTCGTCGATATCCAGCACGATGCCGATCTCACCCTGCCCGGCATACTTGAGCACGTTCGTGGCCGATTCGCGCACGATGCGGGCGAAGATGATCTCGACGATGCGGGGAAGGCGCTCATCGTGCGGATCCCCTTCGCCGCGCACGGAGTGCCCGGCGGCTTCGAACTCACCGCGAGCCTCGTCGATCGCGGCGGCGAGGTCTCCGGTCTGAACGCCGGAGGTGCGCGGACCGTCGTCGGCGGCGAGCTCGATCACGAAACGCAGATCGGCCATCGCCTTCCTTGCGGCGGCGCCGATCGCCTCCTGTGAGTTCCGGCTCGTCTTGGCATCGTCGAGCATCTGCACGTGCAGGGCCACAACCGTGAGGTGGTGGGCGATGCTGTCGTGGAGCTCGCCGGCGATCCACCGACGTTCGGCGAGCACGGCCTCGCGCTCCTGCTGCGCACGGAGAGCGAGCTGCTCCTCGAGGCG
>NZ_JBQDVP010000052.1:0-17763 GCF_052102115.1 Microbacterium sp. | reverse complement strand
AGAACCCGGGCTTCGGCACGGTCTTCACCGATCACATGGTCGACATCTGCTGGTCGGCGCGCGGCGGCTGGCATCGTCCACGCGTGCAGCCGTACGGGCCGATCGCACTCGACCCCGCCGCGGCCGTGCTGCATTACGGTCAGGAGATCTTCGAGGGCATCAAGGCCTACCGGCATGCAGACGGCTCGATCCACACCTTCCGACCGCGCAGCAACGCCGAGCGCATGCAGCGCAGCGCCCACCGCATGGCCCTGCCCGAGCTGCCCACCGAGTACTTCCTGCAGTCGCTGCGCGAGCTCATCGCCGTCGACGGCGCATGGACGCCGTCGGGCTCCGACCAGAGTCTCTATCTGCGCCCGTTCATGTTCGCCAAGGAGGCGTTCCTCGGCGTACGCCCCGCCCAGAAGGTCGGGTACTACCTGATCGCGAGCCCGGCCGGTTCCTACTTCACGGGCGGTGTGAAGCCGGTGCGCATCTGGCTGTCTGAGACATACGCCCGTGCCGGCAGGGGCGGAACGGGGGCGGCGAAGACCGGCGGCAACTACGCGTCGAGCCTGCTCCCGCAGGCCGAGGCCTACGACAAGGGCTGCGACCAGGTCGTCTTCCTCGACCAGGACGGCAACGTGGAAGAGCTCGGCGGCATGAACGTCGTGTTCGTCTACCGCGACGGACGCATCGTGACACCGCAGTCCGACAGCATCCTCGAGGGGATCACGCGCGATTCGCTGCTCCAGCTCGCCGAAGACCGCGGCCACACGGTCGAGCGCCGTCCCGTCTCGCTGCAGGAGTGGCGCGACGGCGTCGCCTCGGGCGACATCATCGAGGTCTTCGCCTGCGGCACGGCGGCGGTCGTCACCCCGATCGGCGCCCTGGTGACCGCAGCCGGCGATGAGCCGCAGCCCACCGGCGAGCTCGCGCTGTCGCTGCGTGAGGAGCTCACCGACATTCAGTACGGCCGCGCGACGGACAAGCACGGCTGGCTGCACCGGCTCGACGCCTGACGCCCGGGGATAGGGTGAGTACGTGAAGATCGCTCGGTTCAGCCATAACGACGCCATCCAGTACGGCATCCTCGACGGGCAGGAGCTCGTCGTCCTCGCCGGTGACCCGATGTTCGCGGGGTTCGATACGACCGGTGAGCGGGTTCCGCTGGCCGATGTCGCACTGCTCGCTCCGGTGATTCCCCGGTCGAAGGTCGTCTGCGTCGGCAAGAATTATCACGATCATGCCGCCGAGATGGGCGGCGTCGCTCCCGAGGAACCGCTGCTGTTCCTCAAGCCGAACACCTCCGTGATCGGCCCGGGCGACACGATCGTTCGTCCAACGCTCTCGGAGCGCACCGAGCACGAGGGCGAACTCGCCGTCGTCATCGGCCGGATCGCGAAGAACGTCACGGCAGAGAATGCGATGGACTACGTCTTCGGATTCACCGTCGCGAATGACGTCACCGCTCGGGATCTGCAGAAGAAGGACGGCCAGTGGACGCGCGGCAAGGGCTTCGATACGTTCTGCCCGCTCGGGCCGGTGATCGAGACCGAGTTCGACGACCCGGATGCCACGATCGAGACCCGCGTGAACGGCGAGGTGCGCCAGCACGCGCCGCTGTCGGACATGATTCATTCTCCCGAGGAGATCATCGCGTACGCCTCGGCCGTGTTCACGCTGCTTCCCGGTGATGTCATCCTCACGGGCACTCCCGCTGGCGTTGGTCCGTTCGGCGCCGGGGACAACGTCGAGGTCGAAGTGACGGGGCTCGGCATTCTGCGCAATCCGGTGCGTGACGCTCTGCCGGTCGCATGACCGTACCGACCGTCGCTGAACAGCAGGCGGTGCAGCGGCGTACCGTTGCTATCCTCTCGACCGGACAGGTTCTCGGCGGTATCGCCTTCGGTGCGACGGTGTCGCTGGGTGCGCTGCTCGCCGCCGACATCTCGGGTGACGACGCTCTCTCGGGCCTGGCCACGGCGTCGGTCACCCTCGGTGCCGCGCTGTGCGCGATCCCGCTCGCACGCCTGGCGATGAAGGTCGGCCGTCGCCGGGCACTGACCCTGGGCAACCTCTTCGCCCTCATCGGCATCGGGGTCGTCATCCTTGCGGCGGCCCTTCGTGTCTTCCCCCTCCTGTTGGTCGGCATCGTGCTGATCGGGGCGGGCAACGCCGGGAACCTGCAGTCGCGGTTCGCCGCGACCGACTTGGCGAGCTCGCGGCACCGCGGGCGGGATCTTTCGATCGTCGTCTGGGCGACCACCGTCGGGGGAGTGGCGGGGCCGCTGCTGCTCGGCCCCGGCGAGATCGTCGGCCAGGCGGTCGGGATGCCGCCGCAGACCGGCTCCTACCTGTTCTCGCTCGTCGCGCAGGTCGCGGCGTTCATCCTCTATATCGTCGCCCTGCGCCCCGATCCGCTGCTGCTCGCCCAGCGGATCATGGCAGCCGGTGCAGACCAGAACACCGCGGAAGAACGCCGCGACCACCCCCGCGCCGCCCGCTATGCGATGTTCGCGATCGCCGCGTCTCACGTCGTGATGGTGTCCGTCATGGCGATGACCCCGATCCATCTCTCGCACATGGCGCACGGCGCCCACGGCGGTCATGCGACGCCAGCGGACATCTCCTCGCTCGTGGGCGGGACGATCGCGATGCACGTCGCCGGCATGTACGCGCTTTCGCCGGTCTTCGGCATCCTCGCCGACCGCTGGGGGCGATTGCGGGTCGTCCTGCTCGGGCAGGGGCTGCTCGCCGCCTCGCTGATCTTCGCCATCACGGTGAACGGTCAGGCCTGGGGCGTGATGGTCGCGCTGATCCTGCTCGGACTCGGGTGGAGCGCGTCGACCGTCTCCGGCGCGGCGCTGCTGACCGAGGCGACCGCTCCTGCGCTGCGCACGCGCAGGCAGGGGCGCAGCGACTCGCTGATGAGTTTCTCGGCCGCGGGCGGTGCGGTGCTCGCCGGCGTCATCCTTTCGAACTTCCAGTACGGCGGTCTTGCCGTCGCGGCATCCGTCCTCGTCATCGGCACCGTTGTCGCCGCCCCGCTCGGCAGGATGCATCGACCGTGAGCGTCTGGAGCGGTGTCGGCGCGGCGTATGAGGTGTCGTACGCCGGCCTGTGTGCCGGGACGACCGATGCGATCCTGGCGGCACTGGGACCGGCGGAGTCCCGGAGCCTGCTCGATGTCGGTTCCGGAACCGGTGCGCTGGGCGGTGCGCTGGCTGTTGCCGGCTGGAACGTCACGGGATGCGAACCCGAGCCCACGATGCGCGCGATCTCGCGAGCTCAGCGCCCGTCCGTGAACGTCGTCGATGGTGCGCTACCGTCCCTGCCGTTCGCGGACGCCTCATTCGATGCCGTGACCGCGAACTTCGTGCTGAACCATGTTTCCGATCCACGCGCCGCTGCAGCGGAGATGGCGCGGGTGGCCGAACCGGCTGCCGTCCTCATCGCAACGATCTGGACCGTCTCCCCGTCGTGGTTCTGGGCGGAGGTCTGCGATCGCGCGGGCGTCGCGCTGGCCGCACGCGAATCGCTCCCGGCCGATAAAGACTTCGACAGGACGGCGTCCGGAGTCGGGCGGATGTTGTCCGAGGGCGGCTGGACCGCCGTCGAGGTCACGGAGTCCACCTGGACGTGGCGTGCTCCGCGCGAAGCGCTGTGGGCGTCGGCGGCCGGTGGCGTCGCGAGCGCCGGGGCGTTCTACCTCTCGCTCGACGATGCTGACCGTTCCCGGTTTCGGCGTGCCTTCGACGACCTCAGTGACGAGAAGGCCGACAGCGGCGCGATCGCGCTGGAGCACACGGCCGCGCTGGCCGTGGGACGGCCGATCGAGCCGGCGGCGCACGCGTAGGATTGAGGGGCTATGGCTACTCCTGATTCCCGCACCACGACGGCGACCGGCTCCGATGTGCGCGTGCGCTTCTGCCCCTCTCCGACCGGTCTGCCGCACGTCGGCCTGATCCGCACCGCTCTGTTCAACTGGGCGTACGCGCGTCACAATGGCGGAAAGCTCGTCTTCCGCATCGAAGACACCGATGCGGCGCGAGACAGCGAGGAGAGCTATCAGCAGCTGCTCGACGCGCTGCGCTGGATGCAGATCGACTGGGACGAGGGTGTCGAGGTCGGCGGGCCGCACGGTCCGTACCGGCAGTCCGAGCGCCACGACATCTACCGCGAGGTCGTCGACAAGTTGTTGGCAGCAGGCGCGATCTACGAGAGCTTCTCGAACGCAGAGGAGATCGACGCCCGCAACGAGGCGAACGGTCGCGCCAAGCAGCTCGGCTACGATAACTTCGACCGTGACCTCACCGACGAGCAGAAGGCCGCCTTCCGTGCCGAGGGACGCGAGCCGGCACTGCGACTGCGCGTGCCCGACGAGGACCTCACCTACGTCGACCTGATCCGCGGCGAGGTGACCTTCCCCGCCGGATCCTTCCCCGACTTCGTTGTCGTCCGACCCAACGGCATCCCGCTCTACACCTTCGTCAACCCCGTCGATGACGCGCTGATGGGCATCACGCACGTGCTGCGCGGTGAGGACCTCATGCCGTCCACCGCGCGGCAGCTGGCCCTGTACGCGGCTCTCATCGACGCCGGGGTCACCACGTTCATCCCGCGGTTCGCGCACATGCCGCTCGTTCTGGGCGAGACGGGCAACAAGAAACTGTCCAAGCGCGACCCGCAGGCCGACCTATTCCTGCACCGCGAGCGCGGCTTCATCCACGAAGGGCTGCTGAACTACCTCGCCCTGCTCGGATGGTCGATCAGCCCCGACCGCGACGTGTTCTCACTCGAGGAGTTCATCGCCGCGTTCGACATCGAGAACGTCAACCCGAACCCGGCACGCTTCGACCAGAAGAAGGCCGAGTCGATCAACGGCGACCACATCCGGATGCTGGGGGCGAAGGACTTCGCCGAGCGGACGATCCCATACCTCGCCGCAGCCGGGCTGTTCGACGAGCCGACCCACGAGCAACTGGTGCTGGCTTTCCAGGTGGCGCCGCTGGTGCACGAGCGCGTGCAGCTGCTGGGCGATGTGCCCGGAATGGTCGGATTCCTGTTCACGGACGACATCTCCTACGACGCCGACGCCCTCAAGGGCCTGCCGGCGAACGCTGCTGAGGTGCTGGAGGCGTGCGCCTCGGCGCTGGAGCCCGTGGCGGAGTTCACCACCGAGAAGATTCAGGATGCTCTCGCCACAGCCCTCGTCGAGAAGCTCGAGCTGAAGCCGCGCATCGCCTATGGTCCACCCCGGGTCGCGATCACGGGTCGTCGGGTGTCACCGCCGCTGTTCGAGTCGATGGAGCTGCTTGGAAAGGGCGAGTCTCTGCGGCGTCTCGGCGCGCTGGTGCAGCACCTGCGCGCCTAGCCGGACACGGGCGGCCGCGTTTTGGCCGGGTCGCTGAATTCGGGTACAGTAGTACCTCGGTGCACGGCTCCGGCTGATGCCCTTGGGGTATGGTGTAATTGGCAACACAGCGGTTTCTGGTACCGCCATTCTTGGTTCGAGTCCAGGTACCCCAGCAAGACGAAAAGCCCCGGTGATCCGTTCAAACGGACAGCCGGGGCTCTTGCTTTCCCCTCGTCCGTGCGGACGTTTCGGGTTGATGAGGCGGGGCCTCACTTGTCGAGCCATCGGCCGACGAACAGTCCCGCGGCCGCAGAGGCGATAAGCCCGGCAGAGAATGACAAGGTGACGAGTGCCACGGGCCAGCCGGTGTCATCGGCGATCGCGGGGGATGCGACGATGAGCGCGTAGAACAGGATGCCCCCATCTGAACACCTGCCCTATCGAGAGCGCGGCAAGCCGGCCATCCAGGCGGGGCGGGGCCTGCACGGTGGTCATGCTGGGCGGAGTGCGTCGGCGGCTGCGTCCAGCGCACCGTCGTTGAGCGCGAAGTACGCCCATTTGCCCCGTTGCTCCCGCGTGACCAGGCCGGCGTCGGCGAGGAGCTTCATGTGATGCGAGACCGTCCCCTGTGACAGCCCCACGGGTTCCGTGAGATCGCAGATGCAGGCCTCGCCGCCAGCACCGGCCGCGATCAGCGACAGCAGTCTGACTCGGGTGGGGTCGCCGAGCGCTTTGAATACCCGCGCGACACGCTCTGCGTCCTCGGCGGTGAGCGAGGATGTGATGCGTGGCACGCAGCAGGCGTCGGCTTCAATGGTCGTTGGCAGGCTCACGGGGCTAGTCTTGCACGTATTGACATTCTTCGATAGATGCGGAACAGTCTTGGTATTGAAGAGCATCGATATGAGGAGATGTGATGGACGAGCTTCCTGTTGTCGTCATCGGAGCGGGCCCGCAGGGCCTTGCCGCAGCGGCGCACCTTGCCGAACGCGACGTGGACGTGGTTGTCCTCGAGCGCGGCGACGGGCCAGCGGTTGCGGTGTCGGAGTGGGGTCATGTACGACTGTTCTCGGCGTGGCCGGAGCTGACCGACGCGGCCGCGCGTCGTCTCCTCGAGCCCTCCGGATGGAACGCCCCGACCTCCGGGTACCCGACCGGCACGGAATGGGTGGACGACTATCTCGCCCCGCTCGCGGGCGTTCTGGGCGATCGGGTGAAGTGCGCCACGACGGTGACCGGCATCTCTCGTCAGGGACGCGACAAGGTCGTCGACGGCGGACGCAAGAGCCAGCCCTTCATCGTGCACGCTGTCGATCAAGAAGGCAACGAATCCCGCCTGAGCGCCCGGGCCGTCATCGACGCCAGCGGCACATGGGGGATCCCCAACCCGGCCGGTGGCGATGGCTTCCCCGCACTCGGGGAAGCCCGGGTGCAGGCGTCGATGTCGTATCGCATCCCCGATGATGTGTCGCAGTTCACCGGTTCTCATGTCGTTGTCGTGGGCGCCGGGCACTCCGCCACGCATGCGGTGCTGCGCCTGAGTGAGCTGGCCAGGCGGTCACCAGGGACACAGATCACGTGGTTGCTGCGTCGCGGCGGCGCGACGAGCGTCTTCGGTGGTGGGATCGGTGATGAGCTCCCGGAGCGCGCCGCGCTCGGCTCTCGTGCCCGCAAGTTGATCGATGAGGGTCTGGTGAACCTCGTGACCGGGTTCCGTGTCGCGGAGTTTTGCCAAGACGGCGAGACATTGACGGTCATTGCTGAGGATGAACGCGAGGTCGCGGGGGTCGCGCATGTGTTCGCTCTGACCGGTTTCCGGCCCGACACGGAGATGCTGCGTGAGCTGCGCATCGACCTTGATCCGGCCCTTGAAGCCGTCGCCGGGATCGCTGCGGAGATCGATCCGAACATCCACTCGTGCGGATCCGTGGGGGCAACCGGCGCCAGGGAACTCGCCCAGCCGGAGCAGAACTTCTTCATCGTCGGGGTGAAGTCGTACGGACGCGCGCCGACGTTCCTCGCGATGACGGGGTACGAGCAGGTGCGCAGTGTCGCCGCACACCTCGCGGGTGACCAGGAGGCCGCCGCCCGCAACGAACTCGTCCTTCCGGGCACGGGCGTCTGCGGTGGGGCCGGCGACTTCGACGACAACGCGGGAAGCTGCTGTGCAGCCCCAGCCCCGTCGTTGGTGCAGATCGGGCTGCGACCCGTCACCGTCGGCTGACGCAACGTCGCGGAGGGTGGATCTTAGAGCGAGGCCCGCCCTTTCACCGCATCAGCGGGTGAGACGCGCAGCGAGTCCGTGCACGCTCTCATCGGCTGTGCGGCACTGGCGTCGATGCCGAGCTCCTGCAGCGATGCTGCGATTGCCGGGTTGATCACCTCGGCCGGGCTGATGCCCGCGCTCGTGGCGACCAGACGCTCGTCCCCGACGTGGGTGAGGAGGTGGGCGCCGAGCTGCGACCGGCCCGCGTTGTGGGTGCAAATGAACAAAACAGTCTTCGGCTGAGTCATCGTTTCACGGCGTTCTTGTCTGAGGCGGAGGTGCGGTTTGGGGCATCATCCGCTCGTCGGGTGACGCGCAGATGAACTCTTCTCCGGCATGCTTGCATCCGGTATTGATAGATGTCAATATAGGCACATGTCGATTCAAGAGGTTGCGCTGGTCATCATCGGCTCCGGCCCTGCCGGATACACCGCCGCCGTTTACGCCGCACGTGCAGGCCTGGCACCGGTGGTTCTTGCCGGTTCTGTGACCGCGGGCGGTGCGCTTATGACGACGACCGAGGTGGAGAACTTTCCCGGGTTCGTCGACGGCGTGCAAGGACCGGATCTGATGGAGTCGATGCGCGCGCAGGCCGAACGCTTCGGCGCGCGCATCCTGCTCGAGGACGCTGTCCGTGCCGACCTGGACGGTCCGATCAAGGTCATCGAGACCGGCGCCGGCGAGACGTTCCGTGCTCGTGCTGTCATCCTCACGATGGGGTCCGCGTACCGCAAGCTCGGACTGCCCGAAGAAGAACGTCTGACCGGCCACGGCCTGTCGTGGTGTGCGACGTGCGATGGCTTCTTCTTCCGCGAGCAAGAGATCGTTGTCGTCGGCGGGGGTGACTCCGCGATGGAGGAAGCGCTGTTCCTGACCCGCTTCGCATCGAAGGTCACCGTCGTGCACCGCCGCGAGGAGTTCCGTGCCTCGAAGATCATGGCGCAGCGCGTGCTGGACCACCCGAAGATCGACGTCGCCTGGAACAGTGAGGTCGCCGAAATCATCGGCGACGAGAAGGTGCGCGCAGTCACCCTCCGCGACACCGCCACCGGAGCAGAACGCGAGCTGCCGGCGACCGGCGTGTTCGTGGCCATCGGGCACGACCCCCGCTCCGAACTCGTAACCGGCGTCATTGACACGGATACCGACGGATACGTGCTCGTCGAGCATCCCTCCACCCGCACCAACCTTCCCGGCGTGTTCGCGGCCGGCGACCTCGTCGACCACACCTACCGGCAAGCGATCACCGCCGCCGCCACCGGCTGCGCCGCCGCGCAAGATGCCCAGCACTACCTGTCCGCTCTCGACGAGAGCACCACGAGGGCACTCGAGACCGAGGAAGTGTTCGCATGAGCGGCCCCCGCTCCTGTCGCCTCGCCGCCGAGTACGACGGCCGGATCAAGATCGTCAACCTCGACGCCGACCAGAACCCGGATATGGAAACGGCGGCCGGGGCCACCTCGATCCCGACCCTGGGTTTCTATAAGAACGGTGTCCGCACCGACATCCTCATCGGCGCTCATCCGAACCCCGTCATCGCCGAGAAGATGGACCCGCTGCTCGCATGAACACCGTCACCGCTCCTGCGCCACCCGCGACGTCGCGCCGCCTGTCCACCCTGGACCGCTGGCTGCCGCTGTGGATCGGGCTCGCCATGGTCGCTGGCATCCTCCTTGGCCGTTTCGTCCCCGGCGTCTCCCCGCTGCTCGCAAGTCTCGAAGTGGGTGGGATCTCGATCCCGATCGCGCTCGGGCTGCTGGTGATGATGTACCCGGTCCTGGCGAAGGTCCGCTACGACAAGGTCGCAGCCGTCACAGGCGACAAGAAGCTGCTCATCTCGTCCCTCGTGCTGAACTGGCTGATCGGCCCGGCGCTGATGTTCGCCCTGGCCTGGATGTTCCTGCCCGATCTGCCGGAGTACCGGACCGGCCTGATCATCGTCGGGCTCGCCCGATGCATCGCGATGGTCATCATTTGGAACGACCTCGCCTGCGGTGACAGGGAGGCTGCCGCAGTACTCGTCGCGATCAACTCGGTGTTTCAGGTCGTGGCATTCTCGCTGCTCGGCTGGTTCTACCTCACTGTCCTCCCTGGATGGCTGGGGCTGGACACGCAGGGCCTGGACTTCTCGGTAGGGGCGATCGCCCTGAACGTGCTCATCTTCCTCGGCATCCCTTTGCTGGCCGGGTTCGCGTCCCGCTTCGTGGGGGAGCGCCGCAAGGGACGCGACTGGTACGAGGAGAAGTTCCTGCCGAAGGTCGGTCCGTGGGCCCTCTACGGGTTGCTGTTCACCATCGTGCTGCTGTTCGCCCTGCAAGGGGAGCAGGTCACCTCCCGCCCGCTCGACGTGGCGCGGATCGCGCTGCCGTTGCTGGTGTACTTCGCGGTGATGTGGTTCATCGGCCTCTTCACCGGCAAGGCGCTCGGGCTGGGCTACGCACGCTCATCGACCCTGGCCTTCACTGCGGCCGGCAACAACTTCGAACTCGCGATCGCAGTCGCCATCGGCACGTTCGGCGCAGCCTCGGGGCAGGCCCTCGCGGGTGTTGTTGGACCGCTGATCGAGGTACCTGTCCTGGTCGGACTCGTCTATGTCTCGCTCTGGGCAGCCCGCAAGTGGTTCCGCACCGATCCATACATCGAAGTAAGGACGACATCATGAACGTCACCCTCACCGCTGACGAGACCTGCAGCCCCATCTCCTCGCACGCGATCGGACAGGACGCGGCGGCGTCCGTGGCCTCCACGCTGAAGGCGCTCTCGGACCCGCTGCGCCTGCGCATGCTCTCAGCGATCGCCTCCGACCCCCGCGGGGAGTCCTGTGTCTGCGACCTCGCCGAACTCGCCGAGGTGTCACAGCCGACCGTGTCCCACCACCTCAAGGTCCTCAAGGACGTCGACGTGCTCACCTCTGAGCGCCGCGGCACCTGGGTCTGGTACAAGATCCACCCGAACCGGCGCCGCGCCGTCACCACCCTGCTGGACTCGTTCGCACCCGCGACCGTTGCACCCGGGGCAGACAACGATGCCGCCGGCGAGGCACGCCAGCCAGACTTCGATGCCCGTCTCACTCGCCTCGCCGACGAGCTGGCTGCAGAGATCCCGGAACTCGACTCAGCGACCGTGCTGACCGTCGTCCGCGAGTCGTACACCGCCCTCGCTCGCACCGCTCGGGTGACCTCGGCTCTGGTTCCGCTTACCGAGCGGTTCGCCAGGCAGCGCCTCAGCGACCTCACCCGAAATCGAGACACGGCCGTCCCGCAGGTGCTGTTCGTCTGCGTGGCGAACGCCGGTCGCTCACAGCTCGCCGCCGCACTCGTCAACCAACTCGCAGGCGGCAGGGTCATCGCACGCTCGGCGGGCTCCAGCCCCGCCGATGCCATCCACCCGCACGTGCGTTCACTGCTCACCGAGATCGAGGGCGACGCGGCCGCCGAACGATTCCCGAAGCCCCTCACCGACGACGCCGTCAGAGCGGCGGACGTGGTCATCACGATGGGCTGCGGGGACGTCTGCCCGATCATTCCCGGCGTCCGCTACGACGACTGGGCCGTCGGCGATCCCGCCCTCGCGTCGCGCGAAGGCGTCGAAGCCATCCGCGACGACATCACCGCCCGCGTGCGAACACTCGTCGACGACCTTGTCCACTGACTGCTTCTCGAAATCTGGAGTCAACATGACTGAAACTGCTACCAAGCCATCCGTTCTGTTCGTCTGCGTCCACAACGCCGGTCGTTCCCAGATGGCGGCGGGTTTCCTCCGCGACATCGCGGGCGACCGCATCGAAGTGCGCTCCGCCGGTTCCATGCCTGCCGAGCAGATCAACCCGATCGCGGTCGACGCGATGGCCGAGCTCGGCATCGACATCACCGCCGAAGCCCCGAAGGTTCTCACCACCGCAGCCGTGCAGGCTTCTGACGTCGTGATCACGATGGGCTGTGGCGACGCTTGCCCGTTCTTCCCCGGAAAACGCTACGAGGACTGGAAGATCGACGACCCGGCAGGCCAAGGTATCGACGCCGTCCGCCCCATCCGCGACGACATCCGCGGCCGCATCGAACAACTAGTGAGCGACCTCATTTAGTCGTTGGCGGAGTGCGAATAATTCTCGCGTGAATAATTCGCTCTGCCGATAGAGCACTCTTCGCCCACTCCTATCCTGGACTCGTGCGTGGTCTGCAGTGGGTCATCGGCGCGGCCGCAGCGACAGGTGCGATCGCGGCGGCGCTGTTCCTACCCGTGCGGTTCCCGAGACCCAGCGGCCCGTTGCGGGTCGGTACGACGACCCGGCAGTGGGTCGACCAGTCTCGAGCGGAGATCCTCTCTGCGAATGACGATGCGCGGCGCGAGCTCTCGGCGCAGGTCTGGTACCCGACGGGTGCATCCGTGGGGGTGCGAAGCAAGTACCTCCCGGATCCCCAGGTGGTCTTCACCGCGCTCCTGAAAGCACTGCGAGATGTCACGTCGGGTCGGACATCACTGCCGACTTTCCTGTTCCGCAAGCTCGCAGTGTCGACAACGCACGCGTTCGTTAATGCACCGCCCGTGCCGGAGACGAGTTTCCCGGTGATCGTCGCCGTATCGGGATTCGGCGGCTTCCGTACCGCGAATACGATCCTCATCGAGGAGCTCGTCTCGCGCGGTTACGTCGTCATTGGGATGGACCAGCCCTACATATCTGCCCGGACTCGACGAGCCGATGGTCGCGTCGTGACGATGAAACGGCGCGGACATCTCTACGACGTTCATCCTCGTGCTCAGGTGCTCGCTCACCTCGCCGCTGACGTGAGTTTCGCTCTGGACATGGTGAAACACGATCCGACCCTGAACCGCTCTGTCGACGTGTCGCGGGCAGGTGTCATGGGCGTATCGCTGGGCGGAACCGTCGCAGCTGAGGCGGCCTCGGCAGACGACCGGATCGCAGCCTGCCTCATGATGGATGCCGTCATGCCCGAAGCGGTCGCTGCTAATGGACTGCCCTGCCGTGCGCTGTGGCTGACCCGACCCGCAGACGACATGCGACGCGAACGCCGTCACGCCGGCGGCTGGCCGGAACCCGTCATCGCAGAGACTCTGCACTCGATGGGTTCCGCCCTCGAGCACCAGCGCGCCGGCACTGGAGAGCTCGTCAGCATCCCCGGCATGTACCACATCGACTTCACTGACGCTCCGCACTGGTTCCCGTGGGCGCGATGGGTGGGCTTGTCCGGACGCATTGGCCCGCGCCGAGCCCGACGCATCATCGCCCAACATGCCGAGGTATTCTTCGACGCCGCGCGCTCCGGCACCGTGCCGGCCTCCGTGGACATTTCAGTTAGTAACCACTAACCTAAATCCAGTTACTGATCGATAACCCGATGAAGGGATCGTCATGGTCGCCACCTCGGCGTACGCCGACCTCGTGGATGAGCTGCGCGAGCGCCGCGTCCAGATCGCGCAGGGCGGTTCCGAGAGTGCACGCGCCCGGCACACGGCACGCGGCAAGATGCTCGCACGCGACCGGATCGACGCCCTCGTCGACCGCGGGAGCCCGTTCCTCGAGGTTGCACCGCTCGCCGGTTACGAGATGTACGACGGGGCGTGCCCCGGAGGAGGCGTCGTCGCCGGTATCGGGCTCGTACACGGCCGACACGTCATGATCGTCGCGAACGATGCCACGGTGAAGGGCGGGGCGTACTACCCGATCACCGTGAAGAAGCATCTGCGTGCGCAGGAGATCGCCGCCGAGAACAGACTGCCCTGCATCTACCTGGTCGATTCGGGCGGCGCGTTCCTGCCGATGCAGGACGAGGTCTTCCCCGACCGCGACCACTTCGGCCGGATCTTCTACAATCAAGCGCGCATGTCGCGCGACGGCATCCCGCAGATCGCCGCGGTGCTGGGCTCCTCGACCGCAGGCGGCGCGTACGTTCCGGCCATGAGCGACGAGACGGTGATCGTGCGCGATCAGGGCACCATCTTCCTCGGTGGGCCGCCCCTCGTCAAAGCCGCGACCGGCGAGGTCGTCAGCGCCGAGGACCTCGGCGGCGGTGCGGTGCATACTCGGGTCTCGGGCGTCACCGACCATCTCGCCGAGAACGATGAGCATGCGCTGCAGATCGTGCGCGACATCGTCGAAACGCTTCCACCGCCCGCGGCGCTCACCGCCGAGCCTGCAGCATCGCAGCCGCCCGAGCATTCACCCGACGAGCTCGTCGATATCGTTCCTGTCGAACTGACCACCCCGTACGACGCGCGCGACATCATCACCCGGATCATCGACGCGAACAGCATCCATGAGTTCAAACGCGAGTACGGCACGACGCTGGTGACCGCCTTCGCGCGAATCCATGGCCATCGGGTCGGCATCGTCGCCAACAACGGCGTGCTCTTCAGCGAGTCGGCGCTCAAGGGCGCCCACTTCATCGAGCTGTGCGATCAGCGCGGCATCCCCCTGCTGTTCCTGCAGAACATCACCGGGTTCATGGTGGGGCGCGAATACGAATCCGGCGGCATCGCGAAGCACGGCGCGAAGATGGTCAACGCCGTCGCATGCGCGTCGGTCCCGAAGCTCACCGTCGTCGTCGGCGGGAGCTTCGGAGCCGGCACCTACTCGATGTGCGGGCGGGCCTATTCGCCCCGGTTCCTCTGGCTGTGGCCGGGCGCGCGCGTGTCGGTGATGGGCGGCCCGCAGGCGGCGTCGGTCCTCTCCACCGTTCGACGCGAGCAGATCGAGGCGGGCGGAGGAGAATGGCCCGCCGACGAGCAGACGGCGTTCGAAGCCCCGATCCGCGATCAGTACGAGCGGCAGGGCAGCCCCTACTACTCGACCGCACGCCTGTGGGACGACGGCATCATCGAACCCGGTCAAACGCGCGATGTCCTCGGTCTCGCCCTCGATGTCATCGGCCGCTCACCCCTCGACGCGCCCGGCTACGGCGTCTTCCGGATGTGATGGCGATGTTCCGAACCGTCCTCATCGCCAACCGCGGCGAGATCGCCTGCCGCATCATTCGCACGCTGCGCGAGCGGGGAATCCGATCCGTCGCGGTGTACAGCGACGCCGACGCCGGTGCCCGGCATGTCCACCTGGCCGACACCGCGATCCGCCTGGGGCCGGCGCCCGCCGCGCAGAGCTATCTCGATACGGATGCCGTTCTGGATGCCGCGCGCCGCACCGGTGCCGAAGCCATCCACCCCGGCTACGGTTTCCTCGCCGAGAACGCTGCGTTCGCGCAGGCGTGCGAGAACGCCGGAATCGTATTCATCGGTCCGACATCTGACGCGATCTCGGTGATGGGCGACAAGATCAGCGCGAAGCTCGCGGTGATCGAACGCGGTGTGCCGACGGTGCCCGGTGTCGCCCGGCCCGGTATGACGGACGAGCAGCTGGCCGAATCCGCCGCCGAGGTCGGCTATCCGCTGCTCATCAAGCCGTCGGCCGGCGGCGGCGGCAAGGGCATGCACGTCGTCGAATCCGAGTCCGCCCTCGTCACCGCACTGGCGGCTGCGCGGCGCGAGGCGGCGGCGAGCTTCGGCGACGACGCACTGTTCCTGGAGCGCTACGTTCGCAACCCGCGTCATATCGAGGTGCAGGTGCTCGCTGATGCGCACGGCACGGTGATCCACCTGGGGGAGCGGGAGTGCTCGCTGCAGCGTCGGCATCAGAAGGTCATCGAGGAGGCACCATCGCCTCTGCTCGACGCGGCGACGCGGGCGCGCATCGGAGAGGCGGCCTGCGAGACGGCGCGCAGCGTCGGTTACCGCGGCGCTGGCACGGTGGAGTTCATCGTCTCCGCTGACGCCCCCGAGGAGTTCTTCTTCATGGAGATGAATACCCGACTGCAGGTCGAGCACCCCGTGACCGAGGAGATCACCGGTATCGACCTCGTCGAACAGCAGCTGCGCATCGCAGCGGGCGAGCCGCTCTCGTTCGCACAGGACGAGGTGGTGCTGACGGGGCACGCGTTCGAGGCGCGGGTGTACGCCGAAGATGCGGCATCCGGATTCCTCCCGACCGGGGGACAGGTGATCGGTGTCCGCCATCCGCACGGTGCTGGCATCCGGGTCGATACGGCGCTCGAAGACGGCCTCGACGTATCGGTGGACTACGACCCGATGCTGGCGAAGATCATCACGTGGGGAGCCGATCGCGACCAGGCCCGGCGGCGATTGGTCGCAGCCCTCGATGACACCGCGGTGTTCGGATTCACCACGAACGTCGAGTTCCTGCGGCTGCTGCTCGAGGTGCCCGATGTCGTGAGCGGCGCGCTCGACACGGGCCTCATCGCCCGCGAGTTCGACGAAATGGCCTTCGCACAGGCGGATGACCGCGCTTTCGCCGAGACCGCACTGATCCTCGACGCCACAGCCGGAAGGGACGAGAGCCCGTGGCACCGGCGCGACGGCTGGCGTCTCACAGGCTCGGCTCCGCGCCGATACTCGCTGCGCGCTGCAGAACAGGCGCAGACTGTTTCGCTCGTCGGGGTCGGTGAGAACACCGCCCTGCACACGGACGACGGCGATCGCCGTGCACGCGTGAGGTTCCTCGACGAGGGCCTCGTCGCCGTGGACGTCGACGGCGAGGTGCGAACCTTCCCTGCGCGTGTCCACGACGACGGCGTCTGGCTCGTGCGCGACGGTGCTCTGTTCCGGATCGAACTGGCGCCGGTGCTGTACGCCGCAGATGCCGTCGGTGACACTGACCCCGAGCTGGTGTCGCCGATGCCGGGCACCGTTGTGGTGACGCGGGTCGCCGACGGTGACACCGTGGCCGCCGGCGATGCGATCGTCGTGGTCGAGGCGATGAAGATGGAGCATGTCGTCCGCACCACCGTCGCCGGTGTCGTCTCCCTGCGGGCTCGCGCTGGCGAGGTCGTCTCACGAGGTCAGACACTCGCCGTGGTGACACCGCAGGATGCCGGAGGCGACGAACCCGTCTCGACGGACGGGTGACGACGGCCCCGCGAGCATGATGAAGGCCCGGTCTCGCGATATTGCGAAACCGGGCCTTCGAAGTTCAGATCAGAGCGGACGGATGTTCGTCGCCTGGGGGCCCTTGGGTCCCTGCTCCGTGTCGAACTCGACCTTCTGCGCTTCTTCGAGGTTGCGGTAACCGCTCGACTGGATCGCGCTGAAGTGCGCGAAGACGTCGGCAGAACCGTCATCGGGAGCGATGAAGCCGTAGCCCTTGTCGGAGTTGAACCATTTGACGGTGCCAGTGGCCATGCTGTGTTTCCTTTGATGTTCGGTGGGCCGATCATCGACCCGGTTGCCGCGTCGAACCAGTGCGGCGATGTCAGAAACTCTCGAGAAGCGGCGAAGAAGCGGCGTGACTGGCCCGAGAGGGTGAGGTAGATGAAGGCGGATGAACAACCCCATCCTACCGGAAGTCTGGCCGTGAAACGATGGGAATATGAGCTCAGCGAACCTGACCAGGGAAGAGACGTCGGCGCGATCCGCGAACGTTACCGTCCGAGACATCCGTGTGGAACTCGATCTGCGACGAGCGGGCGATACGCAGCAGCGCGGATTCGGCTCCACGACGACCCTGCGGTTCGATGCCACGACACCCCGAACCTGGATCGATTTTATCGGAGAGGGCGTCCAGCGCGTCACGGTGAACGGTGAAGAGCGCCCGGTCGAATACGACGGTGCCCGCATCAGCGTGTCGGGTCTTGCGGCGTCGAACACCGTCGTCGTCGAGGCGACCGGGGAATACTCCCGGTCCGGCGAGGGCCTGCACCGCTTCGTCGATCCGGTCGATGGCGAGACCTACCTGTACACGCAGTACGAGCCCGCCGACTCGCGCCGCGTGATGGCGTGTTTCGAACAGCCCGACATGAAGGCCGCGTACACGTTCGTCGTGCACGCCCCCGCAGGCTGGCGGGTGCTGTCGAACCAGAGCGCGGTCTCGGCGGCCGAGAACGGCGATGCGCAGACTGTCGAGTTCGCGCCGACCCTGCCGCTGTCCAGTTACATCACCGCAGTTGCCGCCGGCCCGTACCACCGGGTCGATGCTGAATGGACCCGCGCTGACCAGACGATCGCACTCGGTGTGCTGTGCCGACAGTCGCTCGCCCCGTTCCTCGAGGCCGACGAGATCATCGAGGTCACGAGGCAAGGACTCGACTTCTTCACCGACGCGTTCGCCTTCCCCTATCCGTGGGGCAAGTACGAC
>NZ_JBQDVP010000051.1:3085-18619 GCF_052102115.1 Microbacterium sp. | reverse complement strand
ACCCACGACCCAGCCATCACAACCAGGCCCGCAGGGCAACTTCTCAATCTTACCCCGTGGTGACCGTTAGTCAAATCGACACTCCGAGCGAACTCGATGCGATCTGCGGAACCACAGAGCTTCCCGCACGCAGCTTCTCACCGAGGTGATCTTCCGTGTATGGGAGTTGTTCTGCCACTTGAGGGGAGCTGAGCCTGGGGCCCGTGCTCAACCCTGTGGGGCGAACAAGTAATAATTTACGTGCGATCCCCCGCTCCGGCAAATCATGCTCGCATCCCGGGCGTGTTGGCCGTACGCTCGCGGCATGGCCATCCTCCCCGATCGCCGCCGCACCCCACGTGAATCGGTGCAGTTCGCTGCCGAGCTGTTCGGTCGCGCGGTAGTCATCCACTGGTGCGAAGAGCTCCTCACCGGACGCGCGTCAGATAGCGATCCGCGCTATCCGAGTATCGCCTGGTTGCGCGGCACCATCGGCTGGCCTGACTATTGGTCCCGCGTGTGGGGTGCCCGGTGCCTCCTGCACCTCGGTCCGCCCGAAAGACCTGAGATCCTGCTGGCTGCTGTGGACGATCCGGCATGGCGCGTGCGGGAGATGGCGCTGAAGGTCATTGCCGCCCACGAGCTCGCGGACCCCGCCGGAGCCGTCGATCCACTGGTCGAAGACCCGGTCAAGCGGGTGCGACAGCAGGCCTGGCGTGCGCTCGGCCATCCGTCAGAGGCGAAATGAACGAGATCCTCAGCCCCACCCACCCCGTACCGCTCGCCTCGCGCCTGGCGACCGACGATCTCGCCTGGGCGAGCGTGGCATCCGTGTTGCGCGCGGCCAGCATCGATCACGACGTGTCCGCTCTTGACCCGGATCGGATCGCGCTCGCCTATCGCAGCGACCGCCTGTTCCGCATCGACGGGGAAGCGCCCGACGTCTGGTCGCCGTACTCCGGGTTCTGGCGCGCTGTGGATGGCTGGGTCCGCACCCACGGCAACTACCCGCACCATGCGGCGGCGCTGCTCCGCGCCCTCGGTCTCCGCGAGGACGCAGGCGCGGATGATGTGCGTGCCGTGCTCGCCGCAGCATCCGCCCGAGAATCCGTCCGGCGTATCTCGGCCGGCGGAGGTCTCGCGGTCGTCGTCTCGCCAGAGGATCCCGATCGGGATGCCGCCCTCCGGGACCACCCGCTTGTCGAGCTCCGGCGCACCGGGGATGCGACGCCAGCGCGTACGGGCTCGTCACGAGCGGATGCACCGCTCGACGGCATCCGCGTCCTCGATCTCACCCGCGTGATCGCCGGCCCGGTCTGCACCCGCACTCTCGCCCTGCTGGGAGCCGACGTGCTGCGCATCGATCCCCCGCACCTGCCGGAACCGAAGTGGCAGCATCTCGACACCGGCCATGGCAAACACAGCGCACTCCTCGATGCGCGGGCACCCGAGATGGAAGCGCTGCTCGCACAGGCGGATGTCCTCGTGCTCGGCTATCGCCCCGCCGCCCTCGAGCGTCTGGGCCTCTCCCCCGATGCCCTCGCCGCGCGGCATCCCGGCTTGATCGTGGCCCAGCTGAGTGCGTGGGGCACGGAACATCCCGACCGCGCCGGATTCGACAGCCTCGTGCAGGCGGAATCCGGCATCGCGCTCGTCGAATCACCCGACGGCGACACTCCCGGAGCACTCCCCGCACAGGCCCTCGATCACAGCGCCGGCTACCTGCTCGCCGCGCGCGTCGTCGAGGCGATCCGCAGGCGCCGCGACGACGGCGGTAGCTGGCGGGTCACGACGTCTCTGCGCCGAGTCGCCGCGGAACTGCTCGGGATGCCACGACGAGATCAACCGCGGCCGGAAAGCGCGATCGATCCCGCGCAGCACGTTCAGGAGTTCCTCGTCGGTGGGCGCATGATCACGACGGCGGCGCCCGTGCTGCCTGGTTTCAGTTTCTCGGCACCCCACCCGTGGGCGTCCGACGCCCCAGAATGGTGATCACGACGCACAGTGCCAGCGTGAGCATCGCCCAGATGCCGCACGCCAGCGGCAGCACCCGGTAGGCCAGGTGCTGGACGGTGAACCCGGCCGTGAACGGGCCGAGCGTCGCGTACCCGATCAGCCAGGCCGCGACCAGGATGCCCGGCAGCGACAGCCACCACACCACCCGTACCCATGGCCGGGTCGAGCGTGCCGCGGCGGGTCGTGGCGCTGCACGACGAAGCCACAGCAGTGCCCACACCCCGATGATCGCGAGGCCGATCACGCTCGAACCGTGCTGCAGCCATTTGAATCCCTGCAGCGGTCCCCACTGCTCGCCGAGCACCGGCACGAGATCGAGGCCGAGTCGCCCCTCATGTGTGAACTCGTCCCACAGGATGTGCGAGATCACTCCGATCAGCAGGGATGCCGCGAGCCACAGCACGTGCGTCCACCGCCGCTGGCTTCCGGAAGACCCGATCCCGAGAGCATCGTTCAGAGCATCCGAAGCCGACATGTCCCAGTCGGCGGGCAACCGGCGCGCCAGCCACTGCGGCGACAGCTCCGGAGCGACCGGTCGCAGCACGACCCGCCACAACAGGAACAGCCCGAGCGCAAGGATCAGAGTCCACACGACGTTGGCATAGGTGTGGGTGAACGAATAGGTCACGCCGAACCCGCGCACGAAAAGCGGTAGGTCGGGGGTCATCGCGCCGATCGCGATCGCCGCCGGCACCAGCGGGGTGCGCAGGAACGGCAGCGCGACGAGCGCGTGGCTCGGAGTGAAGGGCACGCGTCAGCCGATGAACACGCCCGCGAGCGTCTTCTTGCCGCGGCGCAGCACCGACACTCCACCGGGCAAGCTTCCCCGCACGGCGGCCGCATCGTCTTCCACGCGGACACCGTCGAGCGAAACACCGCCCTGCGAGACAGCACGTCGGGCTTCGGACAGACTTGATACCAGCCCGGTTGCAACCAGCGCATCGACGACCGAGGTTTCAGCGGGAACGGTCGTGTTCGGCAGCTCCTCGAGCGCCGTGCGCAGCGTCGCAGCGTCCAGTGCGTTCAGATCGCCCTGACCGAAAAGCGCCTCGGATGCCGCGATGACGGCAGCCGCAGCATCCGCACCGTGCACCGTCGTGACGACCTCGAGGGCGAGACGCTTCTGCGCGGCACGGCGGAACGGCTCGGTCTCGACGAGCTGCGCGTACTCCTCGATCTCGGCGCGGGTGAGGAACGTGAAGACCTTGAGCCGGTCGATGACGTCACCATCCGCAGTGCTGAGCCAGAACTGGTACATGCGGTACGGACTGCACATGTCGGCATCCAGCCAGATGGCGTTGCCCTCGCTCTTGCCGAACTTGGTGCCATCACTGTTCGTGATCAGCGGGGTGCCGATCGCGTGAGCCGAGACGCCCTCGGCACGACGGATGAGGTCGGTGCCGCTGGTGAGGTTGCCCCACTGATCCGATCCACCGGTCTGCAGCACGCAACCGTACTGCCGGTAGAGCTCGAGGTAGTCCATGCCCTGGAGGACCTGGTAGCTGAACTCCGTGTAGCTGATTCCCTCATCGGAGTTCAGTCGCGCGGCGACGGCATCTTTCTTGAGCATGGTGCCCACGCGGTAGTGCTTGCCGATCTCGCGCAGGAAGTCGATCGCGCTCATCGGCGCCGTCCAGTCGAGGTTGTTCACCATGCGCGCGGCGTTGTCACCCTCGAAGCTGAGGTAGCGCTCGACCTGGGCGCGCAAGCGGCCCACCCACTCCTCCACTGTCTCGCGGGTGTTCAGAGTGCGCTCGGCCGTCGGCCGCGGGTCGCCGATCAGCCCGGTAGAACCGCCGACGAGGCCGAGCGGCTTGTGACCGGCGAGCTGAATGCGGCGCAGCGTCAGCAACTGCACGAGGTTGCCCAGATGCAGACTGGGCGCGGTCGGATCGAACCCGCAGTAATAGGTGATCGGGTCTCCGGCGAGAAGGGCGCGCAGCGCCTCCTGGTCGGTGGACACGTGGACGAGCCCACGCCACACGAGCTCGTCCCACACATTCTCGAACGTGGGATCGATCGCCTGCGGGGCAGTCGTCAGAGCGGAATTCGACACGCGCTCCAGGCTATCAGCGCGGTGTCGCCGCGCGGTTCCGCGGCGATGTCGGATGCGCGTGCGAAGCTGACGGCATGTCCTCGGCCGATCCGCTCCTCTCCGTGGTCCTCGCCGCGAGCATCGCTGCGGTGATGGGCGCGGTGCTCGTCATCTCGCTCGTGAACGTGCGCAGACCGTCCACACCGCCGATGGTGGTGTGCGGCATCCTCATCGCCGCGGCTGTGATCACGGTCGTGGTCGTCCCGCCGACAGACGCCCCGGTGCCCGTCGGCATCGGGCTGACGGCCCTGGGGATCGCCGCGGCGACGATCGGCGGCAACCCGTTCACCCGTCGGGCGCTCGACGTCGCCACCGGCAACCGGGTGCGCGAGACAGCAGACGGCGGCATCCTGATCGTCGCCGCGCACGACGCCGACCCCGAACACACACGCACGCTGATGCGGGGCGGAACCGTGATCGGCTACCTGGAGCGCCTCGCCGCGGTGATCGCCATCGTCGTCGGCTTTCCCGAAGCGGTCGCAGCCGTCATCGCGGTCAAGGGCATCGGCCGATTCCCCGAACTCGCAGAGCCCGAGGCCCGAGAGCGATTCATCATCGGAACAGTCGCCAGCCTGCTCTGGGCCGGGGTGATCGGCACGATCATCCGGTTGAGCCTGGGGTGAGATTCAGCCCAGGTCGAGGAGACGGAACCCTTCGACGACCGCGGCGGCGCCGGATGAGGACAGGCCCTGCGAGACCGCAGACTGCGTGATCCCCTCCGCTGCGGCGAGTTCGCGCTGCGTCAAGGCGAGACAGCGCCCATACGTCAGTCGGCGCACGCGCTCGGACATGGCTCCGACGATCTCGTCCCGCGTGAGCAGATGGGCATTCGCCCATCGCACGGCATCCGTGTACGACTCAGCGACAGTGTCATGGGCGACGATCCAGCTGCGCGCCTGCGGCGCGGCACGCTTCTGCAGCGCCACGACATGTTCGACGGCACTGCGCGCCGCCCACCACCCCGGGCCGTCGGAGATCCCCAGCTCGGATGTCGACGAGGGCACCCTGCCGACTTCGCCGATTCCGATGCCGTAGCGGAACTCGACGCCATCCGGCAGGGCGAGGCGCAGCAGCAGGATCGCCCCGAGAGCAGCTTCGAGCGTCGGGTAGATCGCCTGCTGCTCGTCGCCGACCGTGGGACGCAGCCCCTGCGTCGCGACGGGAAGATCGCTCTCGACGCGAGCAATCGTCTCGTCGAACGCGCGCTGCGCCTCGGCCCGATCGGCGAGCTGTCGGGAACCGATGATGTCTGCCGTCACGACTACCGTCATTCGATCAGCGTATCACTGATACTGAATATAAGCCAAAAACTGATGATCTGAAGATATCAGTGCGCTTCTTACTCCTCGAACACTTACCTCTTGACCTCACTATCGACGCGGCATAACTTAGCCATGTGGCTCAGCAAATGATGGAACTCGACGGGGTCTTTCAGGCGCTCACCGACCCGACCCGACGCGCCGTGATCGGCCAGCTCGGGAAGGGACCGGCGAGCATCGGCGAACTGGCTGCCCCCTTCGACATGGCACTCCCCTCCTTCATGAAGCACATCCGATCCCTGGAGAACACCGGATGGATCACGACAGAGAAGGTCGGCCGCGTCCGCACCTGTGAACTGCGCCCCGAACAGTTCTCGGTGATCGAGGACTGGCTCACCGAGAACCGACGACTCTGGGAGGGCCGCACCGACCGTCTTGAACAGTTCGTCCGCAAACAGCACATCCGACCCACCCAACATCACGACCAGGAGGACCACGCATGAACCCCGAACTGAATCCCGCACTCGACCTCGCCATCACTCGCGTCATCAAGGCTCCTCGCGCGGCGGTATGGAACGCCTGGACGGATCCCGCCAGCTTCGAGCAGTGGTGGGTTCCCGCACCCCAGCTCTGCAGGGTGCGGGAGATGGAGCTGCGGCCCGGTGGCGGATTCCGCACCGAGATCAGTGACGACGGCAACGAATTCGGCCCCCACATCACCGGGAGCTTCCTCGCCGTCGATGAACTCGAGCGCATCGTCTACACCGACGCCCTCGTTTCCGGATGGCGCCCCGCTGAATCAGCCTTCGTCACCGCGGTGATCACCATGGCCGACCACCCGGACGGCACCGAGTACGTCGCCGTCGCAAAGCACCGGAACGGCGCCGACCGCACACAGCACGAAGAACTCGGTTTCCACGAAGGCTGGGGAACGGTCGCCCAGCAGCTCGCAACGTTCGTCGAGCCGCGCGTCTGACCCGTACGGCTACAGGCCGAGTGCGTGCACGGCCGCTTGGCTTCGAGCGATGAGCTCGGCGCGCTGTTCCTCCACGCGCACCGGCGCAGTGCCCCCGGTGCCGGCGCGTGAGGCGACGGACCCTTCGATGCTCAGCACCGCGCGCACCTCGGGCGTCAGGTGTTCGGAGACCTGCGCGAGCAGGGCATCGTCAGCATCCTCGAGTCCGATCCCGCGCTCCTCGCAGGCGCGCACGAGCGCTCCGGAGATCTCGTGCGCGTCGCGGAACGGCACCCGGCGCTTGACGAGCCATTCGGCGACGTCGGTGGCGAGCGAGAAGCCCTGAGGTGCGAGTTCGGCCATCCGATCGGTGTCGAATCGCAGCGTCGCCACCATGCCGGCGAAGGCGGGCAGCACGACCTCGAGGGTGTTCACCGAGTCGAGGACCGGCTCCTTGTCCTCCTGCAGGTCGCGGTTGTACGCGAGCGGCAGACCCTTCAGCGTCGCCATGAGCCCGGTGAGATTGCCGATGAGGCGACCGGACTTGCCCCGAGTGAGCTCGGCGATATCGGGGTTCTTCTTCTGCGGCATGATGCTCGACCCCGTCGACCAGCTGTCGTGCAGAATGACGAAACCGAACTCGCGGGTGTTCCAGAGGATGATCTCTTCGGACAGCCGTGACAGATCGACGCCGATCATCGCCGTGATGAACGCGAACTCGGCAACCACATCGCGCGCGGCGGTGCCGTCGAGCGAGTTCTCCGCCGGACGGTCGAGCCCCAGTTCGCGCGCGACGAGGTCGGGATCGAGGCCGAGCGTGGATCCGGCCAGCGCTCCCCCGCCATAGGGCGATACGCCCGCGCGCACCCGCCAGTCGACCAGGCGCTCGAGGTCGCGCACCAGCGGCCAGGCGTGCGCCTGCAAGTGGTGGGACAACAGCACCGGCTGCGCATGCTGCAGGTGCGTGCGCCCCGGCAGGATCGCCTCGGGGTGGGCTTCTGCTTGAGCGACGAGGGCGTCGATGACGCGCAGGATGTCGCGCGCGATGACCTGCGCGTGGTCGATGAGATACATCCGCACGAACGTCGCGATCTGGTCGTTGCGCGAGCGGCCGGCGCGCAGACGACCACCCAGCTCAGGCCCGAGCTCAGCGATCAGCGCCTGCTCGAGAGCACCGTGCACGTCTTCGTCTGATGCCGTGGGAACGACAGTGCCGTCGGCGACCTTGCGGGCAACGGTGTCGAGCCCCTCGTGCATCTTCTGCTCTTCGTCGGCGTCGAGATACCCGGCTGCGGCGAGCGCCTTGGCGTGCGCGTGGGAACCGGCGATGTCGTACGGCGCGAGGATCCAGTCGAACTGCGTGGAGCGGCTGAGTTCAGCCAGTTCGGGCGACGGACCTGATGCGAATCGTGCACCCCAGAGTGCGCCCTCGTTCGTGCCGTCGTGCTTCGCCTCGCTCATCACTCCAGACTACCGGGGCGCATCTGCCGGGACGACGCGCTTGGCCGTGCGATCGAGCACCCATTCCAGGGGCCCGCGGCCGATCAGGAGCGCCCAGGCCGTGCATCCGACCAGCACTCCGATCGTCAGCGGCCAGAACGCGTGCAGTGCGCGGAACCCGGCAAGGTCCGTCGTGTCGCCGAGGACGACGCCCGCGACGAGCGCCCAGATCACGAGCTGCGCTGTGTATGCCGTCAGCGGCATGGCACCGGCTGCTCTCAGCGGCAGGGTGATCGTCTTGAGCACCGCGACGCGGCAGAGCAGTAGACACACGGCGATCACGGCGATCACGAATCCGCCGGAGCCGATCACTTCGAGCAGCCCGGACGTATGCGGAGCCGCCGACCACACCGATCCCCAGAACGGCCCGGCCGCGGGTGCCGGTAGTTCAGCGAGCCCGTAGCCGATGGCGGCGAGGGCGCCGCCGGCGACCAGCATCCGCAGTTGCACCGACAACCGTGCGATTCCCGCCCTGGCGATCCCCAGCCCCGCGAGGACGAAGGCGATCCAGACGGTGAACGGATAGTGCCAACCGATCAGCACATCGAGCTCGGCGCTGAAGGGCATCTGCCAGATCGGCAAGGCGTTCAGCATGGGCTGCAGGAGAGGCATGATCACGGCGAGCGCGACCGCGGTCCACAGCACCGATTTCGCGGGCATCCCGGTGAACGGCACGGCGAGCAGGAACAGGATCGCGTAGGCGGGCAGGATCACGTACACCGGGACGCCGGTGAGGATGAGGAGGATGCCGAGGACGAGCAGCATCGCCGCACGCAGCGCCAGCCGCCATCGAGCAATCGACATCGGCTGCCCGGTGAGCGGTGTGCGAGCGCCGGTGACGAGTCCGATCGAGACGCCGGCGAGCGTAGCGAACAGGATCGACGAGCGTCCGTCGACCAGCGCCGTCCACGTGCTCGGGTCTGTCCAGACGAAGGCGCCTGCGGTGACGAGCAGGTGGGCGGCGAACATGCCTAGGACGGCCAAGCCGCGCGCGAGATCCACGCCCGCGATCCGGTCGCGGCCGTTGAGACGGCTCCAGTTCTCGCGCAGGCGACCAGCCATCGGGTCAGTTCTGGCGCAGCAGCCAGACCAGCAGTGCCTTCTGGGCGTGCAGGCGGTTCTCCGCCTCATCCCAGACGACGCTCTGCGGCCCGTCGATGACCTCGGGGTCGACCTCGTAGCCGCGGTCGGCGGGCAGACAGTGGATGAAGATCGCCTCCGGGTCGGCGAGGCTCATCGTCTCGGTGGTGACCTTGTAGCCGCCGAGATCGCGGATGCGTGCGAGCTTCTCCTCTTCTTTGCCCATCGACACCCAGGTATCCGTGACGACGACGTCCGCACCGGCGGACGCTTCGACCGGGTCGGTGTAGAGCGTGATCGATCCGCCGGTCTCTGCGGCGCGACGATCGGCAGCCTCGATGACGTCAGCCCGCGGGGCGTAGTTCTCGGGCGAAGCCATCCGCACATGCATTCCGGCGGTGACGCCGGCGAGCGCGTAGGAATGGGCCATGTTGCTCTGCGCGTCACCGAGGAAGGCGAGGGTGAGCCCCCGGAGGTCTCCCTTGTGCTCGCGGATCGTGAGCAGGTCGGCGAGCAGCTGGCACGGGTGGAAGTCGTCCGACAGCGCGTTGACGACCGGAACACGCGTTCCCTCGGCCATCTCCTCGAGACCGGCCTGCGCGTAGGTGCGCCAGACGATCGCGGCGACCTGGCGCTCGAGCACGCGTGCCGTGTCGGACGGGGTCTCCTTGCCGCCGAGCTGGCTGTTCGCGGTCGAGATGATCAGCGGCGAGCCGCCCAGGTCGGCGATGCCGACGGCGAATGAGACGCGGGTGCGGGTCGAGGATTTGTCGAAGATGACGGCGACCGTCTGCGGGCCCGCGAGGGACTTATCGGCCCAGCGGTCCTTCTTCAGTTCGACGGCGAGGTCGAGGATCTCGGCCTGTTCGGCGGGAGTCAGGTCGTCGTCGCGCAGCAGGTGGCGGGTCATGATGCGTTGGCCTTGTCTTCTTCGGATGCCGCGAGACTCGCCTGGACGTCGGCGAGGGCTGCGGCGAACAGCGTCTGGAATTCTTCGATCTCGGCATCGCCGATGGTCAGTGCCGGTGCGATGCGCACCGTGCTGGGATTGGCGGCGTTGACGATGAGGCCGCGGTCCTGCGCGGCGGCGACGACGGCAGTTGCGACCGGGGCTGCCAGCGCGATGCCGATAAGAAGTCCGCGGCCGCGGATGCCGGTCACCAGCGGCGAGTCGATGTTCACGATCGCCTCTCGCAGTTGCGCGCCGCGGGCGGCGGCGTTCTCGACGAGCCCCGCGCTCTCGATCTCGGTGAGCACAGCGTTCGAGACAGCCGTGCCGAGCGGGTTGCCGCCGAATGTCGAGCCGTGCGAACCGGGGGTGAACAGCGAGCTCGCAGCGCCGAAGGTCACCAGCGCCCCGATCGGGAACCCGCCGCCGATCCCCTTGGCGAGGGTGATGGCGTCGGGTGTGATGCCTTCGTGGTTGAACCCGAACCACTGGCCGGTGCGTCCGGCGCCGGTCTGGATCTCATCGATGATCAGCAGCGCGCCGTGCTTGAGCGTCAGGGAGCGGGCCGCCGCGAGGTACCCCTCGGGAAGTTCGACGACGCCGGCCTCCCCCTGGATGGGCTCGACGATGATCGCGGCGACCCGGTCGTCGATCGTCGCCTCCAGCGCCTCGATCGTGGCCGGAATGTGCTCGACGCCAGCAGGCATCGGCTCGAACGGTTCGCGCATCGCCTTCTTCGCGGTGAGTGCGAGGGAGCCGATGGTGCGGCCGTGGAAAGCGTTCTCGAGAGCGAGGATGCGCGGACGCTCGGCGCCGCCGTGGAGCCGGGCGAGCTTGAACGCCGCCTCGTTCGCTTCGGCGCCGGAGTTGGAGAAGTAGACGCGCCCGTCGATGCCGACTCCGGTGAGGCGCTTGAGACGCGCGGCGAGTTCGAGCTGCGGCGGGGTGGCGAAGTAGTTCGACACGTGCGCAAGGGTCGCGGCCTGCGTCGAGACGGCCTTGATGAATGCCGGGTGCGCGTGGCCGAGGGAGTTCACGGCGATGCCGGCGAGGAAGTCGAGGTGGCGCTTGCCGTCACCGTCCCACACGTACGAACCCTCACCTCGGGTGAGCAGTGCGAGCCGCTCCCCGGCGTTGAGAACGAGATCCCGTGCCGCGTCTTCCTTCCAGACGGTCACGCCGTCACCTCCGATTGTCCGAGTACCACTTCAGTTCCGATTCCCTTGCTGGTGAACAGTTCGACGAGCACCGAGTGCGGCACTCGTCCGTCGATGATCGCTGCCGCGTCCACGCCGGACTGGACAGCGTCGAGGCATGCCTGCATCTTCGGGATCATCCCCGATTCCAACGTCGGCAGCATCTCCGTGAGCTGCGCCGCGGTGAGGTGCGAGACGAGCGAATCCCTGTTCGGCCAATCCGCGTACAGCCCCGGCACGTCGGTGAGGACGACCAGCTTCCGCGCGTTCAGCGCGACGGCAAGAGCGGATGCCGCGGCATCCGCGTTCACGTTGAGCGACTGACCGGGGTGATCGAGATCCGGCGCGATGCTCGAGATCACCGGAATGCGACCGGCGACGAGATGATCGAGCACGGCGGTCGGATCGACTTGGACGACGTCGCCGACGCGACCGAGGTCGATGTCCTCACCGTCTATCACCACACCGCGGCGTCGTCCGCCGAAAAGTCCGGCATCCTCACCGCTGAGACCGGTCGCAATTGGGCCGTGCGAGTTGATCTTGGCGACCAGCTGCGGGTTGACCTGACCGGTGAGCACCATGCGCACGACGCTGATCGCCTCGGTGTTGGTGACCCGGTAGCCGCCCTTGAACTCGCTGGGGATGGCCAGGCGGTCGAGCATGTTCGAGATCTGCGGCCCGCCGCCGTGAACCACGACCGGCTGCACGCCGACGTAGCGGAGGTATGCGATGTCCTGCGCGAACGCCTCCTGCAGCTCATCGGAGACCATGGCGTTGCCGCCGTATTTGACGACGACGATCTGGTCGCGGAACTTCTTCAGCCACGGCAGCGACTCGATGAGGGTCGTGGCCTTCTCTGCCGCGACGTCAGGCGGTGTGTCCTGGATGTCTGTCATGAGGAGTAGGCGCTGTTCTCGTGGACGTAGTCGTGCGTCAGGTCGTTGGTGTAGATCGTCGCCGCTTCTTCGCCGACCCTGAGATCGATCGTCACGTTCGTCGCACGCGGGGTGAGGTCGACGTCCTCGCGCGGGCGATCGGGCCCACCCTCGGTGCACACGCGGACACCGTTGATCTCGACGTCGACGTCATACGGGTCGAACTCGGCGCGGGTCGTGCCGATGGCGGCAAGCACGCGCCCCCAGTTGGGGTCGTTGCCGAAGATCGCCGCTTTGAACAAGTTATTCCGCGCGACGGAGCGGCCGACCTCGACCGCGTCGTCTTCGGATGCCGCGTGGATGACCTGGATCGTGATGTCGTGGCTGGCGCCTTCTGCATCGGCCTGCAGCTGCACAGCGAGGTTCGTGCACACGTCGATCAGTCCGAGACGGAAGGCCTCTGCCTCGGGCTCGACGCCCGAGGCACCGCTGACGAGCAGACTGACCTGGTCGTTCGTCGACATGCAGCCGTCGGAATCGAGCCGGTCGAAGCTCACCCGGGTCGCTGCCCGCAGATGCTCGTCGGCCTCGACAGGGGTGAGCACGGCGTCGGTGGTGATGACGACGAGCATCGTCGCAAGCCCCGGTGCCAGCATCCCGGCGCCCTTCGCCATCGCGCCGATCGTCCATCCGTCGCGCTGGTAGGTGCTGATCTTGGAAACAGAGTCGGTGGTCATGATGGCCTCGGATGCTGCGGCACCGCCGTCTGCGTTCAGCTCGGCGATCGCCTGCTCGGTGCCGGTGAGGACCTTGGCACGGAACGCTTCGTCGCCCGTGCCGATGAGCCCGGTGGAGCAGACCAGGATGTCGGACGCGGAGACGTCCAGCAGTTCGGCCGCCTTCTCAGCGGTCTGGTGCGTGGTCTGGAAACCGAAGCTTCCGGTGAAGCAGTTCGCCCCTCCCGAGTTCAGCACGATCGCTTCGACGGTGCGGTCGGCGACGACCTGCTGCGACCAGATGATCGGGTTCGCCTTGGCGCGGTTGCTGGTGAAGACGGCGGCGCCGACCTTGAGAGGGCCGCGGTTGACGACGACGGCGACATCGGGGTTTCCGGTGGACTTGAGGCCGACGGCGACGCCGGCCGCCTCGAAGCCCTGGGGTGCGGTGACGCTCATGGGGCGACTCCGTTCGTGGTCAGTGCGGTGCCCTCTTCGAGGCCGAGCGCGAGGTTCATGGATTGGATGGCCGCGCCGGCGGTGCCCTTGACGAGATTGTCGACGGCGGTGACGACGGTCACGCGGTTCGCCGCGCGGTCGATGGCGAGGCCGATGAGCGCGGTGTTCGCGCCCAGAACGTCGGCAGTGCGAGGGAAGTGGCCCTCGGGGAGCAGCTGGACGAAGGTCTCGTCGCCGTAGGCGCCCTGCCAAGCGGCGCGGATCTGCTCGTCGGTCGCGCCGGCTGCGATGGGAGCGGATGACGTGGCGAGGATTCCGCGGGCCATCGGCACGAGCACCGGGGTGAAGGAGACCCGCGGCGCTTTCGCGCCCGCGGCGGTCAGAGCCTGCTGGATCTCGGGGATATGCCGGTGGGTGCCGCCGACAGCGTAGGGATTGGCGGTGCCCAGCAGCTCGCTGCCGAGCAGGTGGGGCTTCAGGGTCTTGCCGGCGCCGGACGGGCCGACCGCGAGAACGCTCACGATGTCGGACGGGTCGATGACGCCCGCTGCGACGCCCGGGACCAGACTGAGGCTCACCGTCGACGCATTGCAGCCGGGGGCGGCGATGCGCTTCGCGTCACGCAGAACCTCGCGCTGCTTGAGCGCGCCGTCCTGCTGTCCGCTCTGAGAGCCGATGATCAGTTCGGGAACGCCATACGCCCACGGTTCGTGGAAGTGACCGCCGTAGAACGCATCCCAGGAATCCTGTGAGGTGAGCCGGTGGTCGGCGCCGGCGTCGATGACAAGCGGAACGGCGCCGAGAGCATCCGTGTACGGCCCCGACTGACCGTGCGGGAGGGCGAGGAAGACGATGTCGTGCCCCGCCAGGATCTCGGGGGTGGTTTCCTGCAGAGTCAGGTGAGCCAGCGAGCGCAGGTGGGGCTGATGCTCGATCAGCGGCTGCCCCGCGTTCGAATGCGCGGTGACGGTGCGGATCTCGATGTCAGGATGGCCGGCGAGCAGGCGCAGGATCTCGCCGCCCGCATAGCCGGATGCGCCGGAGATGGCGACGGTGTACGTCATGTTTCTACCTTAACGGTGGAGGGACTGGTGGCCGGGGCGGCGACACCGGCACTCCACCGTCCGATCAGGGCGGGAGCGCGGGGTCGCCTAGAGTCGGCGGCCGCCCAGACGGCTGCGGCGACGGCGCACCACGACGACGCTCGGAACGAGCGTCGAGGGAGCAGTGGTGGCCGAAGGCATGTGGCGACAGTAGCGCTCGTGCCGCAGCATCCGCAAATCGAGAGGACAGATGTCAGAACGGGGGCGCGACCGGCTCGGCGGCGAGCGCCTCGGACGGTGGTGCTGCGGTGCGGAATCCCGTCGGCGTGACCACCTGCACGGAGCCATCGGGCCGGGACCGGTAGACCGCGCGAGTTCGATGTCGAGTCACGTGATCGCGCGGGCAGAGCGGACGCAGATCTTCAAGATCGGTCTTGCCGCCCTGTGCCCACGGGATGCGATGGTCGATCTCGGCATCCAGCGCGAGTCTGGTGCAGCCATCTCGGGCGCACGTGCCGTGCTGAAGAGCCAACCAATCGCGCTGTGCCTGTGTCGCGCGACGGCTTCGACGGTCCATATCGATCACCACGCTGTGAATCGGATCGACGATCACCCGACGAAAGACGCCGGCGTCGAGGAAAAGCTGCTTCGCGGTCAGAGGATCGATCGGCCCGTGGCCCACGATCTCGGCCGTCTGCTCGGGAAGGTCTGCAGTGTCGCTGCCATCGAGCAGCTGGACCGGGATCGTGACGAACACCTTGGTCTGCACGGCATGCCCGGTGCCGACACCGCGAAGCCACTCGGAGAACAGATCGGCGCGGATCTGGGCGACCGTCCGCGCCTCGCAGGGGTCGTTCTTCTTAACCTGCTTCGCTGTCGCACGGAGTCGGCGGTCCACGGCGAGAGCCTCCGTCGTCGGAACGAAGGCGTTGATCCAGCTCATGCCGTTGTCCATGTGGTCGACGAAGACGCGGCGATCGGCCAGCGCCCGAGCATGACGGACCTCGACGGATTCCGGGTCGAGTCGCTCGGTCAATCGCCGCAACCGTCGAAGGAAGTTCGTCGGTGAGCACGAGAACGCCCACTCCGATGTCGCTTCGTCGATCCGCCGAGCTGCCTCGCGCTCGGCATCCTTCTGCTGCTGGGTTGCACCATGGGGCGCGCGCAGACGACCCAACGCACCGACGGCACGGCCGACGAGATGCATCGAGACGAAGCCGTCACGGGCATGGCCCCAGAGCGTGGGCAACTGCGCCATCGCGTATCGGACCACCATCAGCTCGCTCTGCACGTCTTCTTCGGAGCGCTTCAACCGCAGTGCGATGTCGAAGACGGCGGCACGCTCGGCGAGGTCAGACGCGATCTGGGCGGCGCGACGAGCGGCGTAACGGTTCAGATCGATATCGGCGCAC
>NZ_JBQDVP010000051.1:0-2985 GCF_052102115.1 Microbacterium sp. | reverse complement strand
CGCGATCTGGGCGGCGCGACGAGCGGCGTAACGGTTCAGATCGATATCGGCGCACTGCAGATCGTCGAGAGCGGACTCGATGAAGAACGCGGCATCACGGGGCCGGTCGTCCACATCGTCGTACTCGTCCATGCGTCAATACTAGCATTTCTGTTCGACGAATGCCAGCGCAAAGCGCGATTATCTAGTTCTTATGTTCGATAGAACCGTCGCCTCAATCCGACCACGGCATCGGCCGCTCGGGATCGCGCGAACCATCGTTCGGCATCTCCGGCAACTCCTCACCGCCGGCTCGAATGCACAGCCATCGCAGCTCTCCCGGACTGTCCGGACGAGCGCGCCACGTACGAAGTACACCCTGCCCGACCCGGACGACCGAACCGGCGCGGACTTCGACGACGTCGTCATCCAGCCCCATTTGCCCGACACCGTCGAGGAACACGTAGAGTTCCTCCACGCGTGAGTGCGTGTGCCAGTAGCCGGCCTCCTCGCCCGGAACAAGGGCATTGGCCGTCATGCCGATGTACTGCATCGTCAACTCATGATCCACCACCCGCCGACCGTCGCGCGAACGCGCCTGGTCGAACCCGCCGAAATGCGCACGCCACTGATCCGGCGCACCGATCTCTGTCACCTCGTAGTCACTCATCGCCATCCTCTCCATTCCCGACCTGGCGGAGCCAGCCGTCGCCGTCACGCGTGTAGACGAGCCGCAGGTGACGGCGATCCGTCGCTCCCTGCCAGAACTCGATGCGCGCAGGCTCGAGCCACCAGCGCACCCACTCCCCTGGTCCGATTCCGGCACGCGCCGCGGGCGACCGGGCCGCGAGGTCGGCGGCGCTCTCGGCGTCGGACGCTTCGCGCACGGTGCCGCGCACGCGCACAGCGCGCCGCGCCGGCTGCCACCAGAAGTTCAGCGCCGCAGACTGGTTCGCCTCGAGTTGCACGCCCTTCGCAGATCGGCGCGGCCCCGCGAACGCCCATCCGCGCAGACTCACGTCCTTGATGATCAGGGTTCGGGCGTCGGGAACGCCGGCGGCGTCCGCCGTCGCCAGCGTGGCCGCGTGGGGCTCGGCGACGCCGCGGGCGACGGCATCCTGCATCCACTCGGCGAAGAGCGCGATGGGATCATCCGGCGCCGTCCCGGTATCGAACGGCGGAGACTCTCCGGTAAGGGAGGGCAGATCCCGCAACCACGAGGCGAACGGCGAGGTAGACGTCATGCATCCATCCTCACGGCCCCGACTCCGTGCGCGCACCGGACACGCGCACGGGACACGCAGGTCAGTCGCGGATGCTCGCCCCGAAGCGTTCGGTCGCCGAAGCCACGCCGGCCAACTTCGCCTCAGTCGCCTCGGCCGCGGTGAGTGTGCGATCGGATGCTCGGAAACGCAACGCGAACGTCAGGCTCTTCTGCCCGGCATCCAGTCCCTTTCCGCGGTAGTCGTCGACGAGGCGAGCCGATTCGAGCAGTTCCCCCGCGCCTTCGACGAGCGCGGCGCGAACCTCGCCCGCGGTCACCGATGCCGGAACCACCAACGAGACGTCCTGCGTGGCCGCGGTGTACGTCGACAGCGATGCGGCCACGACACGTGTTCCGGCGACCGTCAGGATGCCGTCGAGGTCGAGCTCCAGCACGACGGCGCGACCCGGCAGATCAGCATCGGACGCCACGTTCGGGTGCAGTTCGCCGACGTAGCCGACCTCCTCGCCTGCCACGCTCAGCACACCGACGCGGCCGGGGTGGAGCGCTGCTCGCTGCCCCTGCGCCACGTCGATCTCGACGCCGGCGGCCACGGCGATGACACGCACGGCATCCAGAGCATCCGACAGTCCGTAGGGCTCGGCGTCGCGTCCCGGCTGGCGGGCGGTGACATTGCCGGTGAACAGCGCGGCGACGTGGCGGCGCTGCGGCGGAATCGACGCGTTCAACTCGGCGAGCGTCTCGTCCGAGGGGAGCTGCCCGAGCGGTGGAACCTCGTCGGTGCCGTAGGTGACGCCGGGCTCGGGCAGGAAGACCGACCCCGTCTCGAAGATCGCGAGATCCGTGAGACCGCGGGAGATGTTGCGATGCGCGATCTGCAGCAGACCGGGGATCAGGGAACGGCGCAGGAACGGCGCCTGCCCGTCGAGCGGATTGGCCAGCTTCACGCTCGGCAGCTTCTCCCCCGAGGCCGACCCGTGCAGCGCGTTCTGCGCCTCGGTCGTGAACGGGAACGCCGGCGTCTCGACGAGCCCGGCGGCCGCCAGCGCGTTCGCAACGCGGCGACGCCCCAGTTGCGCGGCGGTGAGCCCGCGTCCGGCGGGCGGAGTCGGCAGGACGGAGGGCACCTGGTCGAGCCCGTGAATGCGAGCGACCTCTTCAGCCAGTGTCCACTTGTCGATCAGGTCGGGGCGCCAGCTCGGCGGAATGACCAGCCATCCGTCGGATGTCTCGGTCACTTCAGCGCCGATGGTCTCCAACGCGCCGACGATCTCTTCGTCGGTGTAGTCGACCCCGATGAGTCCGGGGACGAACTCCGCCGGCAGCGCGATGCCGGCGATCTCGAACTCGGCGTACAGCGCGCCGCCGAGCTCGTCGATACGTCCGCCGGCGAGTTCGACCATCAGGTCGGCAACCCGGCGCGCGGCCACGAAGGGCACGAGCGGGTCGACGCCGCGCTCGAAGCGCTTGGAGGCTTCGCTCGGCAGCTTGTGCCGGCGGGCGGTGCGCGCGATCGAGATCGGATCGAAGATCGCCGCCTCGATCAGCACGTTGCGCGTGGCATCCGACATCTCGGTGGTACCGCCGCCCATGACGCCGGCGAGGCCGATCGGCCCGGACTCGTCCGTGATCAGCAGATCCTCGACGTGGAGCGCCCGCTCCTGTCCATCGAGGGTCTTCAGCTTCTCGCCCGCCTGCGCGCGGCGCACGGTGATACCGCCGGACAGCTTGTCGAGGTCGTAGCCGTGAATCGGGTTGCCGAGTTCGAGCATCACGTAGTT
>NZ_JBQDVP010000050.1:12345-19400 GCF_052102115.1 Microbacterium sp. | reverse complement strand
TGATCGAGAATCTGCAGCTCGCCTCGCACCTCGCGAACATCGGTGATGCGCGCACACTCGTCATCCACCCGGCATCCACCACCCACCGTCAGCTGACCGCCGAGCAGCTCGTCGCAGCCGGCGCGCCCGCCGACCTCATCCGCATTTCGGTCGGTCTGGAGGACCCGGACGACATCATCTGGGACCTCGACCAGGCCCTCACCGCAGCGACGGGAGCAACCCGATGAGCACCGACGAGACCTGCGATTTCACTCCACCCGCGATCGCTTCGGCGGCAGACGGAGCCGCGTGTGAGCTGCCGGGGGCGGCGCCCGTCGACGCGGGACGCACCTGGGCGAGCCCGAGCCAGCAGGAGCGGTTCGCCCTGCTGCGCCGCTCTCGCTCCATCGCGATCGTCGGCGCGTCGAACAATCCGGCGCGCGCGTCGTACTTCGTTGCGACGTACCTGCTGTCGAGCTCGCCCTACGACGTCTACTTCGTGAACCCGCGTGAGACGGAGATCCTCGGGCAGCCCGCCTACGCATCGGTTGCCGATCTGCCGGTCGTCCCGGACATCATCGATGTGTTCCGCAAGCACGACGACCTGCCCGGCGTGGCGCAGGAAGCCGTGGATGTGGGAGCCCGAGCTCTGTGGCTGCAGCTGGGATCGTGGAACGAGGAAGCCGCCGCCATCGCCGAAAACGCAGGCCTTTCGGTCGTCATGGACCGTTGCATCAAGATCGAGCACGCCCGCTTCCACGGCGGCCTGCACCTCGCTGGCTTCGACACCGGCGTGATCACCTCGAAGCGGCAGCTGCTGGCGCGCTGAGCGCGTGCGCCTCGGCATCCGAGCTGGATGAATTCTGCCGGTTATCCGCGAGGATAACCGGCAGAATTCATCTCGCATGAGCGTGGCCGGGCGCGTGTCAGGATGGAGCCATGCCCCTCATCGCCCTGACCGGCGGCATCGCCTCCGGTAAGTCCACGATCTCCCGTCGCCTTCAGAAGCACGGCGCGGTCGTCGTCGACGCGGATCAGATCGTCCGCGATGTCCAGGCGCCGGGGTCGCCCGTGCTCCGCGAGATCGCCGCTGCCTTCGGCGATGATGTCATCGATCCTTCCGGCGCGCTGGATCGCGCAGGGCTCGGCGCCCGGGTCTTCGGCGACGACACTGCGCTCAAACGCCTGAACGCGATCGTGCACCCCGCCGTGCGTGCCGAGTCGGCGCGCCGGTTCCGAGAGGCTTTCGAGACGGATGCCGACGCCGTGGTCGTCTACGACGTTCCGCTGCTCGTCGAGGCCAGGGCGGATGACCCGTGGGACACGATCATCGTCGCGCATGCGCCGGCAGCGGAGCGTCTGCGCCGACTGATCGAGCTGCGCGGCTTGGAGCCGGGGGCAGCGCAGGATCGCATCGATGCCCAGGTCTCCGATGAGAAGCGTCTCGAGATCGCGGACACAGTGATCGACACCTCCGGCACGATGGAGCACACGCTCGAGCAGACGGATGCCGTCTGGAAGCAGCTCGCCGGCGCGTGAGCGTTCCGGAGTTCGCCGGACACGTTCCCGGCTCGGGTTCGTACCGGCGACTGATCGCCGGGCTGTTCTTCGCCGGCGTCGCCACGTTCGCGCAGTTGTACTCGCTGCAGGCCGTGCTGCCGCAGGTGAGCGCTGACCTTCACGTCACGCCGTCGACGGCGGCACTGACCGTGTCGGCTGCCACGCTCGGTATCGCCGCCACTGTCATCCCCTGGTCGATGGTGGCGGATCGCATCGGACGGATCCCGGCGATGGCGATCGGCATCATCGCCGCCACCGTTTTCGGGCTCACCGCCCCCTTCAGTACCGGCATCGAAATGCTGTTGGCGCTCCGCCTCGCCGAGGGGCTCGCGCTCGGAGCCGTGCCGGCGGTCGCGCTCGCATACCTCAGCGAGGAGGTGCACGTGCGGCATGTCGCCGTGGCCGCGGGCAGTTATACGGCCGGAACGACGGTCGGCGGGCTCTCGGGACGTCTGATCGCCGGACCGCTGGGCGAGGTGTTCGACTGGCGGATCGGCGCGTGGAGCGTCACCGTACTCTGCGCCTTCGCCGCCGCGCTCTTCCTCTGGCTTTCTCCTCGCGCCCGCCGGTTCGTGCCCGGCCGACTCCGAGTGGATGGCGGGCCGGGAATGCTCGCGCGTCTGGCCCGAGCTCTGCGCTCACCCCAGCTGCTCGCGCTCTACGCGCAGGGCTTCCTGCTCATGGGAGCCTTCGTCGCCGTGTACAACTACCTCGGCTTCCATCTGCTCGGACCACCGTTCCTGCTGCCGGTGTGGCTGGTGACACTGCTGTTCCTCGCCTATCTCGCCGGAACAGTCTCGTCGCCGTGGGCGGGGTCACTGGCGTCGCGGAACGGGCGGCGGCGCGTGCTGCTGGGGTCGATCGGCGTCTTCGGCGCCGGGGCCGCGCTTATGCTCATCCCGCATCCGATCGTCATCCTCGCCGGCCTCGTGGTGTTCACGGCGGGATTCTTCGGCGCACACGCCATCGCCTCGAGCTGGGCTCCGGTGCTCGCCGACCCGGACAGTCGCGCGCAGGCGCCGTCGCTGTACTACTTCGCCTACTACGCCGGTTCGAGCCTGTTCGGCTGGGCCCTCGGCATCGCCTTCGGTGCACTGGACTGGAACTGGTTCCTGACGATCGTGATCACGATGGGAGCGGTCGCCGCGCTCATCGCGCTGGCAACGCTGCGCCCGGATGCTCCTGCGCGAGAGGGCTTGTGATCGGCGAACGGCAGCACCGATCCGATGTCGGTGGGGGCGCTTACGCTGGAACCATGCAAACCACGCGCAGCGTCCGCCCCTTCGAAGTGGTCAGCGAGTACATGCCCGCGGGCGACCAGCCGCAGGCGATCGCCGAGCTCGCCGCGCGTATCAACGCCGGTGAGACCGATGTCGTCCTGCTGGGGGCGACCGGTACGGGCAAGTCCGCGACGACGGCCTGGCTGATCGAGCAGGTGCAGCGTCCGACGCTCGTCATGGCGCACAACAAGACGCTGGCCGCACAGCTGGCGAACGAATTCCGCGAGCTCATGCCGAACAATGCGGTCGAGTACTTCGTCTCGTACTACGACTACTACCAGCCAGAGGCCTACGTGCCGCAGACCGATACCTTCATCGAGAAGGACTCGTCGATCAACGCCGAGGTCGAGCGGCTACGCCACTCGACGACCAACTCCCTCCTCAGCCGCCGCGACACCGTGGTGGTCTCGACGGTGTCGTGCATCTACGGCCTCGGTGCTCCGGAGGAGTACCTGCGCGCCATGGTCGCGCTGCAGGTGGGGGAGCGGTATGACCGCGACGCCCTGATCCGGCAGTTCATCTCGATGCAGTACAACCGCAACGACGTCGACTTCTCGCGCGGCAACTTCCGCGTGCGCGGAGACACGATCGAGATCATCCCGGTGTACGAAGAGCACGCGATCCGCATCGAACTGTTCGGCGACGAGATCGAGGGGCTGTACTCCCTGCATCCGCTCACCGGAGACGTGATCGAGAAGCTGGATGCCATTCCGATCTTCCCCGCCTCGCACTATGTGGCGGGAACCGACGTCGTTCAGCGTGCGATCGGCACGATCGAAACCGAGCTCGCCGAGCGCTTGGCCGAGTTCGAACGCCAGGGCAAGCTGCTCGAGGCGCAGCGACTGCGCATGCGCACGACGTTCGACCTCGAGATGCTGCAGCAGCTGGGATTCTGCTCCGGCATCGAGAACTACTCCCGACACCTAGACGGCCGCGAGGCCGGCGAACCCCCGCACACACTGCTGGACTTCTTCCCCGACGACTTCCTGCTCGTGATCGACGAGTCGCACGTCACCGTGCCGCAGATCGGTGCGATGTACGAGGGTGATGCCTCACGAAAGCGCACCCTCGTCGACCACGGGTTCCGGCTGCCGAGTGCTATGGACAACCGGCCGCTGCGGTTCGACGAGTTCAAGAACCGGATCGGGCAGACCGTATATCTGTCGGCGACTCCGGGAAAGTATGAGATGGGCATCGCTGACGGCGTGGTCGAGCAGATCATCCGCCCGACCGGTCTCGTCGACCCCGAGATCATCGTCAAGCCGTCCAAGGGGCAGATCGACGATCTCCTCGAAGAGATCCGCGTGCGGGTCGAGAAAGACGAGCGCGTGCTCGTGACGACGCTGACCAAGAAGATGGCCGAAGAGCTCACCGATTTCCTGGGGGAGCACGGTGTCCGCGTTCGGTACCTGCACTCTGACGTCGATACTCTGCGCCGCGTCGAACTTCTCAGCGAACTGCGCCAGGGCGTCTACGACGTCCTGGTCGGCATCAACCTGCTCCGCGAGGGCCTCGACCTGCCCGAGGTGTCTCTCGTGGCGATCCTGGATGCTGACAAGGAGGGTTTCCTTCGATCGGGAACCTCGCTCATTCAGACGATCGGCCGCGCGGCGCGAAATGTGTCTGGTGAGGTGCACATGTACGCCGACAATATGACCGACTCGATGGCGAAGGCGATCGAAGAGACCGATCGTCGCCGTGAGAAGCAGGTCGCCTACAACACCGAGCACGGGATCGATCCGCAGCCGCTGCGCAAGCGCATCGCCGACATCACCGATGCACTCGCACGCGAAGCATCCGATACGCAGGACATGATCCGTGCGAAGAGCAAGACGAAGTCGGGCAAGGGCAAGAGTCCGACGCCGCAGTTGCGTCGCGAAGGCATCGCCGCCGAAGGCGCTCAGCAGCTCGAGGCGACCATCGAAGACCTGTCTGCGCAGATGCTCGCCGCCGCAGATGAGCTGAAGTTCGAGCTCGCCGGGCGGCTCAGAGACGAAGTTCAAGACCTCAAGAAAGAGCTGCGGGCGATGGAGCGCGCCGGCCACGCCTGAGTGCGAAGATGTCACCTATGGATGCCGCTGCCACGGAACTCGCCGACAGGGTCCGCGCTCTCCTGATGGCAGAGCCGGGGCTGGAGGAGAAGCGCATGTTCGGCACGCGGGCGTTTCTGCTGAACGGCCGCATCCTGGTGGGCACGCGCAAAGAGGGTGTCCTTCTCGTACGGGTCACCGACGAGCGCGGTACGGCCCTGCTGACAGAACCCGGTGTCGAGGTCGCGGTGATGGGCGGGAAGACGATGGGAGCGAGCTGGCTCGACGTGGCGCCCACGGCGATCGCCGACGATGAGGAACTGATGTCCTGGATCGACACCGCCCGGGAGAGCGCCGCCAGTCAGCCCTGAGGGCAGTGCATGAGCGGCTTGGGGCCGCTCCGGTCGATCTCGTGCTCGGTCATCGGGTGACCGCAGAGCGGGCAGGCTCGTTCCGCACGCTCTGCCGCCGTCGGCGGAGGAGTCGCCTCATACGGCCCGACAGCTGCGGGCCCCGCCAGTTTGATCAGGTTGGTGTTGAACCACCGGTACAGTCCGCCCGCCTCGCGGATGCGTGTGCGCAGCGGCACTCGTTCTGAACTGTTCTCCATGTCAGTTAGTGTACTAATGATTTGTGCGGTATGTATAATCGAGGCGTGACGGATGCCGAGGACATGCTCAAGCTCGAGAACCAGCTCTGCTTCGCGCTGGTCACCGCGGCCCGCAACGTCGTGGCGATCTACCGGCCCATTCTCGAGCCGCTGGGTCTCACGCATCCGCAATACCTCGTCATGCTCGCGCTCTGGGAACGTTCGCCCCGAGCGTTGAACGACCTCGCTGCCGATCTCGCACTGGATCCCGCCACGGCGTCTCCGCTCGTGAAGCGGCTCGAGAGCGAAGGTCTCGTTATGCGAGAGCGCAGCGCGGCTGACGAGCGCCGCCTCGACATTCGTCTCACGGATGCCGGCACTCGCCTGCGCGAGCGCGCCCTCGACGTACCGCGACAGGTCATGGCCGCCGTGCACATGGACATGGAACAGGTCGCCTCTCTGCGTGACGGGCTGTCTCCGTTCGTCGGTCGCGGCCTCGTCTGACCGACGCCAGTGTCTGTGGTCCCTCGTAGACTTGTGCGGTGCCCATAGTCCCCGTCGCCACCCCAGGAAAACTCAGTGTTCGCGGTGCCCGCGTGCACAATCTCAGGAACGTCGACATCGACATCCCTCGCGACTCGCTGGTCGTGTTCACCGGTCTGTCCGGTTCGGGAAAGTCCAGTCTGGCGTTCGACACGATCTTCGCCGAAGGGCAGCGCCGCTACGTCGAGTCGCTGAGCGCCTACGCGCGGCAGTTCCTCGGTCAGGTCGACCGTCCGGATGTCGACTTCATCGAAGGGCTGAGCCCGGCCGTCTCGATCGATCAGAAATCGACGAACCGCAACCCGCGATCGACCGTCGGCACGATCACCGAGATCTACGACTACATGCGTCTGCTGTGGGCACGCATCGGCATCCCGCACTGCCCGGAGTGCGGTGAGCGCATCCAGCGTCAGACGGTGCAGCAGATCGCCGACCAACTGATGGAGCTGCCAGAGCGCACCCGGTACCAGGTCGTCGCGCCCATCGTTTCGCAGAAGAAGGGCGAGTTCGTCGACCTGTTCCGCGAGCTCGGCGCGAAGGGCTACTCGCGTGCGATCGTCGACGGCGACCTTATCCAGCTCGCCGAACCGCCGACGCTGAAGAAGAGCTATAAGCACGACATCGCTGTCGTCGTCGACCGGCTCGTGGCATCCGACGACATCCTCGGCCGCGTCACCGACTCGGTAGAAACGGCGCTCGGGCTCGCCGGCGGCGTCATTCAGATCAACTTCGTCGACGAAGAAGGTGACGACGCGTGGCAGTCGTTCTCCGAGAAGCTCGCGTGCCCGAACGGGCACCCGATCGCGCTCACAGAGATCGAGCCGCGCACGTTCTCGTTCAATGCGCCGTTCGGCGCATGCCCGACGTGTTCGGGGCTCGGTACCCGCATGTCGGTGGATGTCGATCTGATGCTGGCGGACGAAGAACTCTCGATCCGCGAGGGCGTCATCATTCCCTGGACCACGCAGGGCAAGGGGCTGTTCCAGTACTACGAGCGGCTGCTCGAGGGGCTCTCCCGCGACTTGAACTTCTCCCTCGACACTCCGTGGAAGGACCTGCGCGTCGATGTGCAGG
>NZ_JBQDVP010000050.1:0-12245 GCF_052102115.1 Microbacterium sp. | reverse complement strand
ACTTCTCCCTCGACACTCCGTGGAAGGACCTGCGCGTCGATGTGCAGGATGCGGTGCTGCGCGGGGACAACTACAAGGTCACCGTCAAGTGGAAGAACCGCTACGGTCGTGAGATGCGCTACGCCTCGGGTTTCGAAGGCGTCGTGCCGTACATCGAGCGGCAGTACGCCCAGGCCGAGAGCGACAATCAGCGGGCGCGATGGGGTGAGTACCTGCGCGAGGTGCCGTGCCCGGCATGCGACGGCAACCGTCTCAAGCCGGAGGTGCTCGCGGTCAAGGTGCACGAGCACTCGATCGCCGAGATCTCGCACCTCAGCCTCGCTGACGCCCGCGATTTCATGGAGCACCTCACCCTCACCGAGCGCGAGGCCAAGATCGCGGCTCAGGTGCTGCGCGAGATCCGTCTTCGCCTCGACTTCCTGCTGCAGGTCGGGCTGAACTATCTGAATCTGAGTCGCTCGGCCGGTTCGCTCTCGGGTGGTGAGGCGCAGCGCATCCGCCTGGCCACCCAGATCGGCTCTGGTCTCACCGGCGTGCTGTACGTGCTCGACGAGCCCTCCATCGGACTGCACCAGCGCGACAACCGTCGCCTGATCCAGACGCTGCAGAAGCTCCGTGACCTCGGCAACACCCTGATCGTCGTCGAGCACGACGAAGAGACCATCGAATCCGCCGACTGGGTCGTCGACATCGGTCCTGGCGCCGGTGTCAACGGCGGCGGGGTCGTGCACTCCGGGCCGTACTCGGCGCTGCTCGACGATACGGCGTCGATGACCGGCGACTATCTCTCCGGTCGCCGGGAGATCCCGACGCCGAAGAAGCGTCGCAAGATCGACCGGAAGCGCCAGCTGACTGTGGTCGGAGCCCGCGAGAACAACCTCAAGAACGTCTCGGTCGACTTCCCGCTGGGTGTGCTCACCGCGGTCACCGGTGTGAGCGGCTCGGGCAAATCCTCGCTGGTCAATGACATCCTCTACCGGGTGCTGGCCTCCAAGCTCAACGGCGCACGCACGCTCGCCGGCAAGCACACGCGTGTCACCGGACTCGACAACCTCGACAAGGTGGTCCACGTCGACCAGGCGCCGATCGGCCGCACCCCGCGGTCGAACCCCGCGACCTACACGGGCGTCTTCGACCGTATCCGGTCGCTCTTCGCTGAGACGCCCGAGGCGAAGGTCCGCGGCTATCAGCCCGGCCGTTTCAGCTTCAACGTCAAGGGCGGTCGCTGCGAGGCGTGCTCCGGTGACGGCACGATCAAGATCGAGATGAACTTCCTGCCCGACGTGTACGTCGACTGCGAGGTCTGCCACGGCAAGCGGTACAACCGCGACACCCTGGCCGTGCACTACAAGGGCAAGAACATCGCCGAGGTCCTCGAGATGCCCATCGAAGAAGCAGCGGAGTTCTTCGAGCCGATCCAGGCGATCTACCGCTACATGAAGACGCTCGTCGACGTCGGCCTCGGCTACGTGCGCCTCGGTCAGTCCGCGACGACTCTATCCGGCGGCGAGGCCCAGCGCGTGAAGCTCGCCACCGAGCTCCAGCGTCGCAGCAACGGTCGCAGCGTCTACGTGCTCGACGAACCGACCACCGGGCTGCACTTCGAAGACGTCCGCAAGCTCCTCGAGGTGCTCAGCGGCCTGGTCGACAAGGGCAACACGGTGATTGTCATCGAGCACAACCTCGACGTCATCAAGTCGGCGGACTGGGTCATCGACCTCGGGCCTGAAGGCGGTTCGGGCGGCGGCGAGATCCTTGCGACCGGCACACCGGAGCAGATCGCCCGCGTCGAAGAGAGTCACACCGGGCTCTTCCTCGCCGAGATCCTCGATGAGGGGCGCGGAGCCCGGAAGGCCAGCTGATGGCCGACGTCCTTCCGTACAAGCCTGCGCAGGGCGAGATCCCGACGGCCCCGGGGGTGTACCGGTTCCTGGATGCCCAGGGCCGGGTGCTGTACGTCGGCAAGGCCAAGAATCTGCGGCAGCGTCTGTCGAACTACTTCGCACCGCTGCGCACCCTGCACGAGCGCACGCGACGGATGGTCACCACGGCATCATCGGTGGAGTGGACGGTCGTCTCCACCGACGTCGATTCGCTGCAGCTGGAGTACATGTGGATCAAGGAGTTCGATCCGCCGTTCAACGTCCGCTACAAGGACGACAAGTCGTATCCGTTCATGGCAGTGACGCTCGGCGACGAGGCGCCACGGGTGATGGTCACGCGCAACCGGAAGATCCCGGGGGCGCGCTATTTCGGTCCGTACCCGAAGGTGTGGGCCGTGCACGACACGATCGACCTGATGATCAAGGTGTTCCCGATCCGCACCTGCAGCGACGCCAGCTACAAGCGCGCCATGGCGACCGGTCGGCCGTGCTTTCCCGGTCAGATCGGCAAGTGCGGTGGTCCGTGCTCGATGAGGGTGACGATCGAGGAGCACCGAGCGATCGTCGACGACTTCGTCGCCTTCATGGCAGGCGGTGACGAGCGGTTCACGAAACAACTCACCACGCGCATGCGCGCCGCGTCGACCGCGATGGATTACGAGGCTGCCGCGAAGTACCGCGACCAGCTCGCATCGATCGAGGCCGTGCTGGGCAAGAGCGCTCTCGTGCTGCCAGCGAACGAGGACGCCGATCTGTTCGGCATCGCCGAAGACGAGCTCGCGGCGACCGTGCAGCAGTTCACCATCCGCGGCGGCCGCGTGCGCGGGGTGCGTGCGACGACGATCGAGAAGGAGATCGACATCTCCGGCGCCGATCTCGTCGACCAGGTGCTGCAACGCGCGTACGGCGAGGGTGTCGATGTGCCTCGTCGCGTCCTCGTGCCGTCGCTGCCGGACGCCGCTGAAGAGCTCGAGGTGTGGCTGCGCGAGCGCCGCGGCCGGCGGGTCGAGATCGCCGTGGCTCATCGCGGTCAGCGGGCAGACCTCATGCGCACGGCGACCCTCAACGCCCAGCAGGCGCTGATCCGGCACAAGACCCGGCGCACGAGCGACTACGTGTCGCGCACCCAGGCGCTCACCGACCTGCAAGAGGCGCTCGGTCTCGACGAGGCACCGCTGCGCATCGAGTGCTTCGACATCTCGCACCTCGGCGGTACCAACGTCGTCGCATCGATGGTGGTGTTCGAAGACGGGCTTCCGCGCAAGGATCAATATCGGTCGTTCAACATCGCCGAGACGACCGACGATACCGACTCGATGCACCAGGTGCTCATGCGCCGGCTCGCCTACCTGGATCGGCCCGAGGAGATCGAGCCCGAGACCGACGTCCTCACAGATCCGCTCGCGACCGACGGTGAAGTCGTGACCACGCGCAAGAGGCCGAGGTTCTCGTACCCGCCGCAACTGCTCCTCGTAGACGGCGGAAAACCCCAGGTCGAGGCGGCAGCGCGCGCACTGCGCGACTCCGGGCACACCGAGATCGGTCTGTGCGGCATCGCGAAGCGGCTCGAGGAGATCTGGCTGCCGGGGGACGACTTCCCCGTGATCCTGCCCCGCACGAGTGAGGCCCTGTATCTGCTGCAGCGTCTGCGTGACGAGGCGCACCGATTCGCCATCACCCACCAGCGCCGCCGTCGCCGCCGCGACATCGGCACGGTGCTCGAAGAGGTGCCGGGGCTCGGCGCCGCGCGCATCAAATCACTGCTGAAGCACTTCGGATCCGTCGCGGCGCTCAAGGCCGCGACCTCTGAACAGATCCAGGAAGTGCCAGGGATCGGAACGGCCCTTGCCGAGAGCATCCACAGTCACCTCGCGAATAGATAGGCTGGTCTCTCGACAGGGAGAGGGAGTACGGATGGCCGCCGAGGAGAAGAACGAATTCCTCATCGTCACCGGCATGTCCGGCGCGGGGCGATCGACCGTCGCGAACGCGCTCGAGGATCTCGGCTGGTACGTGGTCGACAACCTCCCGCCGCAGATGCTGCGCCCGCTGCTCGACCTCACCGGTCTCGGTGGCGGTGCGCTGCCCAAGGTTGCCGCGGTCGTCGATGTCCGCGGACGCAACCTGTTCAATGATTTCCCCGAAGTCGCTCGTGCCCTCCGTTCGCGGGGCAGCGTGCGCGTGGTTTTCCTCGATGCCTCGGACGACGTGCTCGTCCGGAGGTTCGAGTCCGTGCGCCGCCCGCATCCGCTGCAGGAGGACGGTACGCTGCTCGACGGCATCCGGCTCGAACGCTCTCGGCTCACGCTGGTACGCGAGGCGGCGGACATCGTCATCGACACGTCATCGCTGAACATCCATCAGCTGGCGACGCAGGTCTCCGAGACCTTCTCCGAGAAGGGTGCAGCCAGACACCGGCTCACCCTCCTCAGCTTCGGCTTCAAGTACGGGCTCCCCACCGATGTGGACCTCGTCGCCGATATGCGGTTCCTGCCCAACCCGTTCTGGAACGACGATCTGCGCGGCTTCACCGGTCAGGACGCCAACGTGCGCGACTACGTGCTCGCCCAAGAAGGGGCGGCCGAGTTCCTCGAGGCGTATGCGAAGGCACTGGTGCCGGTTCTCGAGGGCTACCAGCGCGAGAACAAGGGGCACTCGACGGTGGCCATCGGATGCACCGGGGGAAAGCACCGATCGGTTGCGATGGCCGAAGAACTCGCCAAGCGCCTCTCCCAGATCCCCGGTGTGGCGGTGAGCGTCCGGCATCGCGATCTCGGTCGCGAGTGAGGAGTCCTGGCCGCGGCCAGTAAACTGACTGTTTGCGCCGCGACCCGGCGCGTCAAGCTTTTCAAGGAGTCCTGTGGCACTTACCACCGATGTCAAGGCTGAGCTCGTCAGCATCCGCAACGCACCGCCGACGGTGCGCGTCGCAGAAGTGACGGCGATCCTCCGGTTCGCCGGCGGGCTGCACTCCATCGCTGGCCGTGTCGCCGTCGAGGCCGAGGTCGACGCGGATCTGCTCGCCCGTCGCGTCGCCCGCGATCTGGCCGAGATCTATGGCGTGCGGCCCGAGATAGCGCAGGTTCAGTCGGCTACTGCGCACGACGGTGCCCGGTACGCCGTTCGCGTGATCGGCGCGGGGGAAACCTTGGCCCGCCAGACTGGCCTGCTCGACCAGCGGCGTCGTCCCGTCCGCGGGCTGCCCAACCGCCTCACCACCGGATCGCGGGAGGAGATCGCCGGCCTGTGGCGCGGTGCCTTCCTCGCCGCCGGCTCTCTCTCGGAACCGGGCCGATCGGCGATGCTCGAGGTATCGTGCCCGACCTCGGAAGCAGCGATGGCTCTGGTCGGCGCCGCACACCGCCTCGGCGTGGCGGCGAAAGCTCGGGAAGTGCGCGGAATGCCGCGCGTGGTCGTGCGCGAAGGCGAGGCAATTCGCTCGATCCTCGCGCAGATGGGCGCTCAGAAGACCGCCGCAGCGTGGGAGGAGATGCGTCAGCGCCGTGAGGTGCGTGCCGGCGTGAACCGTCTGGTCAACTTCGACGACGCGAACCTGCGCCGCTCAGCACAGGCGGCGGTCGCGGCCTGTGCACGAGTCGAGCGGGCTCTGGAGATCCTGGGCGAGACCGTTCCCGATCACCTGCGTCTCGCCGGCGAGCTCCGGCTCGCCCATCGCGACGCGAGCCTCGACGAGCTCGGACACCACGCCGACCCGCCGCTGACGAAGGATGCCGTCGCCGGTCGCATCCGGCGCCTCCTTGCCATGGCAGACAAGCGCGCGCAGCAGGACGGCGTGCCCGGCACCGAATCCGCGGTGCCCGCCGGGCTCGACGTCTGAATTTTCCCGTCATCCACGGAAGTATCCTGGCCGGAGGCGTGTTGTCGTCAGTAGGATGAAGACGTCTGCTCCGCGCCGCATTCGGATGGTGCGGAGGAACCGACAAGCGCCGCGGCGCGGCGCGGATTGGATGAAAAGCGACATGGCTGTATACACGCTCCCCGACCTCCCCTATGACTTCGCGGCGCTGGAACCGCACATCAGCGGCAAGATCATGGAGCTGCACCACGACAAGCACCACGCGACCTACGTCGCAGGGGCGAACACGGCTCTGGATGCACTCGCCGAGGCCCGCGACAGCGGCAACCTCGCGAACGTGAACAAGCTCGAGAAGGACCTCGCGTTCAACCTCGGTGGTCACGTCAACCACTCGATCTTCTGGACGAACCTGTCGCCGAACGGCGGCGGACAGCCCGAGGGCGAGCTGAAGGCCGCGATCGACGAGTACTTCGGCTCCTTCGAGAAGTTCCAGGCGCACTTCACCGCTGCCGCGACCGGCATCCAGGGCTCCGGCTGGGCCGTCCTCAGCTGGGACTCGATCGGCCAGCGCCTGATCATCCAGCAGCTGTTCGACCAGCAGGCGAACACCGCGCAGGGCACGATCCCGCTGTTCCAGCTCGACATGTGGGAGCACGCCTTCTACCTCGACTACCTGAACGTCAAGGCCGACTACGTGAAGGCTTCCTGGAACATCGCCAACTGGGAGAACGTCGCCCAGCGTCTCGATGTCGCCCGCAAGCAGACGAACGGCCTGCTGGTACTGTCGTAATCAAGACGGGCGTCCCGGCGGACATCATGCTCGTCGGGACGCCGTTGTCCACGAAACCCCCGAAAACGCGCACTCCGCGCATGACAATCAGGAGACCTTAGTGTCTGTCAAGATCGGTATCAACGGCTTCGGTCGTATCGGACGTAATTTCCTTCGTGCGGCTCTCGCACAGAACGCTGACCTCGAGATCGTCGCGGTCAACGACCTCACGGACAACGCAGCGCTCGCCCACCTGCTGAAGTACGACTCCGTCGGCGGCCCGCTGGGCGTCGAGGTCTCGCACAAGGGTGACGTGATCACCGTCGGTGGCAAGGACATCAAGGTTTTCGAAGAGCGCGATCCCGCCAACCTCCCGTGGGGTGACCTGGGCGTCGACATCGTCATTGAGTCGACCGGTCGCTTCACCAAGGCCGCAGATGCTGGCAAGCACATCGCCGGTGGCGCCAAGAAGGTCATCATCTCCGCTCCGGGAACGGACGTCGACGGCACGTTCGTCATGGGCGTGAACGAAGAGACCTACGACGCGGCGAACCACAGCATCATCTCCAACGCCTCGTGCACCACGAACTGCCTCGCCCCTCTCGCGAAGGTGTTCAACGACAAGTTCGGCATCGAGCGCGGCTTCATGATGACAGCACACGCGTACACGGCTGATCAGAACCTGCAGGACGGCCCGCACAGCGACCTGCGTCGCGCCCGTGCCGCAGCCATCAACATCGTTCCCGCGTCGACCGGTGCTGCCAAGGCCATCGGGCACGTGATGCCCGAGCTCAACGGCAAGCTGAGCGGGTCCTCGTACCGCGTTCCGGTTCCCACGGGCTCGATCGTCGACCTCACGATCATCTCGGAGCGCGACGACCTCACGGTCGACGAGATCAACGCGGCGTACCGCGAGGCGGCGGCCGACGGCCGGTTGAACGGAATCCTGGAGTACACCGAGGACCCGATCGTGTCGAGCGACATCCAGCTCAACCCGCACTCCTCGATCTTCGACTCCGAGCTGACCAACGTCAGCGGCAACCTGGTCAAGGTGTCCAGCTGGTACGACAACGAGTGGGGCTACTCCAACCGTCTCGTCGACCTGACCGAGTACGTCGCAGAGCGTCTCTGAGCCTGACATGACCCTGCGCACCCTGGAATCCCTGGGTTCGCTCGAGGGCAAGCGCGTCATCGTCCGTTGTGATCTGAACGTCCCCCTGAAGGACGGCGTCATAACGGACGATGGTCGCGTTCGCGCCTCGCTGCCGACCCTGAACACGCTTCTCGAAGCGGGCGCGCGCGTCGTCGTGTGCTCGCACCTCGGGCGCCCCGACGGCGCTCCCGACCCGCAGTACACCCTCGAGCCGGTCGCGAAGCGGCTCTCGGAACTGCTCGGCAAGCCGGTCGCCTTCGCTTCCGACACCGTCGGCTCGTCTGCCTCCGAAACCGTCGCGGCTCTCGAGAACGGCGAGATCGCGGTGATCGAGAACCTGCGCTTCAACGCGGGCGAAACCTCGAAGGACGACACTGAGCGCCAGGCGTTCGCCGGCGAACTTGCGAAGCTCGGCGACGCGCTGGTCTCCGACGGCTTCGGGATCGTGCACCGCAAGCAGGCGAGTGTCTACGAGCTCGCCGAGACTCTTCCGTCGGCCGCGGGCCTCCTGATCGCCACCGAGTTGGATGTGCTCGACCGTCTCACCGAGAACCCCGAGCGCCCCTACACGGTCGTCCTCGGCGGTTCGAAGGTCAGCGACAAGCTCGGCGTCATCTCGCACCTGCTGCCGCGGGTCGACCGGATCCTCGTCGGTGGAGGGATGCTGTTCACCTTCCTCGCCGCCCAGGGCCACGCCGTGGCATCCAGCCTTCTCGAGAAGGACCAGCTCGACACGGTCCGCGGCTATCTCGCAGATGCCGCTGACCGCGGTGTCGAGATCGTGCTGCCGACCGACGTCGTCGTCGCCGAATCGTTCTCGGCAGACGCCGCGCACGAGACGGTTGCGGCGGATGCCATCGAGCAGTCCGCGTTCGGCGCGTCCGGAATCGGTCTCGATATCGGACCCGAGACCGGCGTGGCCTTCGCACAGGCGATCCGCGACTCGAAGACTGTGTTCTGGAACGGCCCGATGGGCGTGTTCGAATTCCCCGCATTCGCCGCGGGAACCAAAGCCGTCGCGCAGGCACTGACCGAGGTCGACGGCCTCGGCGTGGTCGGCGGCGGCGACTCGGCGGCCGCTGTGCGCCAGCTCGGCTTCGCCGATGACCAATTCGGTCACATCTCGACGGGCGGAGGCGCGAGCCTCGAGTTCCTGGAGGGAAAGAAACTACCCGGCCTGGAGGTGCTCGGATGGGTGTGACGACCCGTACCCCGCTGATCGCGGGAAATTGGAAGATGAATCTCGACCACCTGCAGGCGGTCGCGTTCGTGCAGAAGCTGCACTGGGCGCTCAAGGACGCCAAGCACGAGGACGGATCGGTTGAGGTGGCGGTCTTCCCTCCCTTCACCGGCATCCGCAGCGTGCAGACGCTGATCGATGCGGACAAGATCCCGTTCGCACTCGGTGCGCAGGACGTCTCGGCCCACGATTCCGGTGCGTACACCGGTGAGGTCTCGGGCGCGTTCCTGGCGAAGCTCGACGCGAAGTACGTCATCATCGGTCACTCCGAGCGGCGTGAGTACCACGCCGAGTCGGACGACGTGGTGGCGGCCAAGGTGCAGGCGGCGCTGAAGAACGGGCTCGTCCCCGTGATCTGCGTCGGCGAGACCGCGGAAGACCTCGAGAAGTTCGGTGCCAGTGCCGTTCCCGCCGGTCAGCTGGAAGCCGCGCTCAAGGATGTTCCGGCATCCGCCGATGTCGTCGTGGCATACGAGCCGGTCTGGGCGATCGGTTCGGGCCAGGCGGCAACACCGCAGCAGGCGCAGGACGTCTGCGCGGCACTGCGCGGCGTACTGGCGAAGACGTTGGACGAGGATGCCGCTGCGCGCACCCGCGTTCTGTACGGCGGCTCGGTGAAGGCGGCGAACATCGCCAGCTTCATGCGCGAGCCCGATGTGGACGGCGCTCTCGTCGGCGGGGCGAGCCTCGTGGTCGATGATTTCGCGGCGATCATCCGGTTCGAGAAGCACGTCGGCGTCTGAGCGGGTGACGGGGCTGCGGCCCCGCACCTGCGTATACTGGACGTTTACGGGCATTTGTGCGCCCCATCGAAAGGCTTTCCCTCGTGGCAATTCTTGAGTTCGTTCTGCAGGTTCTGCTGGGCATCACCAGCGTCCTGCTGACACTCCTCATCCTTCTCCACAAGGGCCGCGGCGGCGGTCTCTCCGACATGTTCGGCGGTGGTATGACCTCTGCGGTCGGCTCCTCCGGCCTTGCGGAGCGGAACCTCAACCGATTCACCATCGTCCTGGCCCTGGTCTGGTTCATCGCCATCGTGGCGCTGGGACTCATCACGAAGCTCGAGGTGATCTGACATGGCCACTGGAGGCAATGCCATCCGCGGCACGCGAGTCGGCTCCGGACCGATGGGCGAGCAGGACCACGGCTACCACGCCGACCGCATCGCCGTGTCGTACTGGGACGGACTCGGCAACGAGACGGTCCGCTACTTCGCCGCGGGTCTTCCCGATGAGGAGATCCCGGACACCATCGATCACCCGCAGTCGGGCTTACCGGCAGGTCGCGACAAGGCCAACCCCCCGGAGCTCGCGAAGAACGAGCCGTACAAGACGCACCTCGCGTATGTGAAGGAACGTCGCACCGACGACGAGGCGACAGAGCTGCTCGACGAGGCGCTCGCGCAACTTCGTGAGCGTCGCGGACAGGCCTGATCAGGTAACCGCCTGATCGGTGACGTGCCGATCAGCGGCAGCCCGCCGCTGCATCGATCAGCGACTGCGGGGGAGCACCGTACGCCGAGGTGCCGTTGGCGACGTCGTGGTAGCCCATGCTGATCGCCCACGCCGTCGCCCAGGCCTCGATCGTCTCCTGATTCGAGTCGTCGTACATGCCCTCGCATTTGACGCTGATGGCGTGGCCGACTTCGTGCGCCACGAGCGCGCGGCTTCGGTCATTCGGCCACTCCTGGGCCACCGAGTCGGTCAGCTCGATGTTCGCGTAGCCCGGGTCGCTGTACCACCAGGTCGCGTACCCGGCCATGCTGCTGCCCTCGCCGTAGCCGTTGACGATCGGTGACCAATCGAAGTCGAGCAGCACGTCGGGGGCGAGCTCGCGGGCGAACGCCTCGACCTCGATCCGCGCCTGATGCAGCGCGCCCTGCTTCTCGGCGATCTCCTCCTGTTCGGAGGAGAGCATGTCGACGGCCGCCAGCTCGAGGTCGACGTAGGCATCCGCCGTCGAGGTATCCAGCAGCGTGGCGTCGCTCAACCACTCAGCAGCGGTGCGCAGCGAGATGATGTCGAGATTCCGTGCAGATACGTGGTCGGCCTCGAAGGCATCGGCTGCGTCTGCGGCGGACTGCACCGCCGTCATCCCGGCTTCTTCGACGGCAGTTGCAGCTGCGGACAGATCGTCGCGAGACGAATCGAACGCGCTGCGCTGCTCGGATGCGTGATCGCGGTCCTCGTTCAGCTGCGCCGTCTCGCCGAACAGCTCCCACGGCCAACCCGGCTTCTCATCAGCCGCGGGGACCTGATCCTCCGCCAGCTCCGTGGCCGTTTCCTCAGCTTCCGTCGCCTCGCCGACCGCGGCGTCGAAAGCGTCACGACTGGCGGCATCCATGAGGTTCCCGGTATCGGCATCCTGGATGATCGTCGCGGTCTCGGAGGTCTCGATGAGACCCGTGAGAACTTCGGCGAGCTCGGCCTGACTCGACTCGGCGTCGGCTGCGGCATCATCGAATGACTCGAGTGCCGCGTCATACCCGACATTCGCGCCCCACTGGACGCCGGCGCACACGGCAGCGAGCACGATGACGCCGAGGGCGGTGAAGATCAGTTTCGTGTGCCGGCGGCGCGTCTTTCCGGGGGCGCCCTGAGCCGGCTCGCTGACGCCGCCGAAAGCAGAACCGAGCTGGTGGGACCCGGCGGGAGGAAGCGGTGACATCGTCATGCCATCTCCTCTGAAAGGGGGGAGTGGAGGGGATGACGGGAATCGAACCCGCACCATCAGTTTGGAAGACTGAGGCTCTACCATTGAGCTACATCCCCGGAGCGGAACACGAGGTTCCGAACCGACCTGTAAAGCATAGCGGACGTTGCGCCGGCTCCCGTCCGTTAGACTCGGGGAGGCCGTTTCCCCGCGCGGGTTCAACCGGGGCGTAGCTCAGCTTGGTAGAGCGCCCGCTTTGGGAGCGGGAAGTCGCAGGTTCAAATCCTGTCGCCCCGACCACGGCCCCACGAACTTCCGGCCGCGTGTCTTGCGCGGAAACCCAAAGGAGAACACACCAGCATGGCGAACAGCACCGTTGAGAAGCTGACCCCGACCCGGGCCAAGGTCACCATCACGGTCACCCCGGACGACCTCAAGCCCAGCGTCGCGCACGCGTACGAGCACATCGCTCAGGACGTCCAGATCCCCGGCTTCCGCAAGGGCAAGGTCCCGGCGCCGATCATCGATCAGCGCATCGGCCGCGGTGCGGTCATCGAGCACGCCGTCAACGAGGGCCTCGACAAGTTCTTCCGCGAGGCCGCGGGCGAGCACAATCTTCGCGTGGTCGGCCGTCCGTCGGCCGACATCACCCAGTGGCCGAACGAGAAGGACTTCTCCGGCGACCTGATCGTCGAGGTCGAGGTGGACGTGCGCCCCGAGATCGAGGTGCC
>NZ_JBQDVP010000049.1:0-19768 GCF_052102115.1 Microbacterium sp. | reverse complement strand
CTGCGACCCCCTGACCCCCAGTCAGGTGCGCTACCAAGCTGCGCCACATCCCGTTATTCACTTTTCGGCCGGAAACAGTCGTTACCGCACTTGACCCCCAGTCAAGTGCGCTACCAAGCTGCGCCACAGCCCGTTGTCGTGCGCTCGCGCGCAGGCAACTCCCCTATCTTAGCCGCACCCCAGGGTCGATGCGAACCAGCATCCGCTGTTGTCTGTGTCCCACTCGGGGCGTAACCTTCCGCACATGCCGACGATCACCACCGCACTCGCAAGCCCCGAGATCTGGGACGACATCCAACACACCCTCAGCGGCGGCGGAGATGGTCGAAGCTGCCAGTGCGTGTGGCCGGTGCTCACGAACAAAGAGTGGCAGACCACCGATCTCGACCAGCGCACGGCACTGTTCCGACACGAAGTCCTCTCCGACCGTCCACCCGGGATCGTCGCCTACGTCGACGACGAACCCGCCGGATGGGTACGTATCGGCCCCCGACCTGCGCAGCGCCGCCTCGGCCGCACCCGCAACATCGTCGCGACGACCCAAGAGCCCCTCGACGACGACAGCGTGTGGGCGGTCAGCTGCTTCGTCGTCCGCAAGGAGTACCGCGGTCAGGGGCTGAATGCCGCACTCCTCGACGCCGCGATCGCGTACGCACGAGACTCCGGCGCCCGTGTCATCGAGGGGTACCCGATCGACACTGCTCAGACGAACGTGCGGGTCAACGATCTGTTCCATGGTGCACTGTCCACGTTTCTCGCGGCCGGTTTCCGCGAGATCCGCGGGCCGAAGCCCGAACGTCCGGTGGTCAGCCTCGACGTCACCTGAGGTGCGCCGTCCTACGATGGTGAGATGCCGCGCAGCATCCCGCTGAGAACGCTCCTGCCCTGGTCGTTCCTCCCCTATATCGCCGTGTCGATCGTGCATGTCGCGGCCCTCGCTGCTGACAGCGACATCGCAGGCCCCACCAAGATCTGGCTGATACCGCTGCTCGCGATCCCCGTGATCGTGTCGCTCCGCCCACGTCCCGTCTTCGCGATCGCCCTGCTGCTCGCGGCCATCATCCTCTCCTGGCTCGGCGACAGTGCCGGCGCTCTCTTCCCCACCGGCCCCGAACTGCCGCTCATGCTGCTGTTCTTCGGTCTTGCCCACATCGCCTACATGGTCCTGTTCATCCGCGTGCTCCGACACCGCAGGATGCCGTGGTGGACGCTGGTGTACGTCGCCTGGTGGATTGCGATGATCGTCGTACTCGGACCGCACACCGGCGCACTCCTGCCAGCGGTAGCCGCATACGGCATCGTCCTCGGCGGCACCGCCGCCTTCGCTGCCCGCTGTCATCCGCTCGTCGTCGTCGGGAGCATCTTCTTCCTCCTCAGCGACACCGTGCTGGCCTTCCGGCTGTTCACTGATATGCCCGCATGGACGAGCCCGATCGTTATGCTCACCTACACGCTCGGACAGGGCCTCATCGTCGCCGGTGTCCTGGTCTCCCTGCGGCAGCGGAGCACGCGATGACGGGACAACTGATGACGTCCCCGGTGCGAGTAGACAGTTGGCTGTGGGCGGTCCGCGTGTACAAGACGCGATCCGCAGCCACCACCGCATGCCGCGCCGGTCACGTCCGGGTGAACGGCGAGAAGGCCAAGGCCGCACAGACCGTGAAGCCCGGAGATCAACTGCGCGTGCGCATCAGCGGCTTCGACCGCATCCTCATCGTCCGCCAGACACTCACCAAACGCGTGGGCGCGCCCGTGGCCGCCCTCGCGTATGACGACCGCACCCCGCCGCGCGAGCCGCAGGCGATCGTCGGCATGCGGGATCGCGGTGCCGGGCGCCCCACGAAGCGCGAACGTCGCGAGATCGATCGGCTCCGCGGCCGCGACCAAGACTAAGCGAGCCGCTCGCGCAGACGAGGCCACGCGTCTGCGAACCCCGGGTGCAGCGGGCGCTCTGCTACCTCGTCGAGCGGCACCCATTCCAGAGCCACGCTTTCCGGGTCGCTGATGACCGGATCGAACGGCTCGACGACGTCGGCGACGACCGTCGTATACGACCAGATGCCGAGATCCAGCACGCTCGTGAAGCGAACCTCGACCGAACCTGACGGGACACCGGCTTCTTCGGTCGCTTCCCGGATCGCCCCGTCGATCGCCGACTCGGCCTGGTGCAGGGCCCCGCCGGGCAGTCCCCACGTGCCGCCGAAGTGACTCCAGCTCACCCGGTGCTGCAGCAGGATGCCGCGCTCGGCATCCACCGCGAGCAATCCAGCGGCGCCGAACCGACCCCAGTACTTCTCCCCCGTCTCCGCGACGACCCAGGCATCCCCCGGGTCGCGCGGCCCGAGCGGGCGTCGCGGCTCTTCGGGGCCAGGGGGAATGATCGTCACCCGTCCAGCTTTTCACAGCAAGCGGGGGTCAGGGCTGTGAACGACGGCGGGTTACGGTGGCCGTTTCGACTCGCCTCCGGCTCGCTCAACGCGTTTCGTCTCGCTGGCGCTCGCTCAACGACCCGACGGAAGGGTCCAGCGCCCGCTCAACGACCCGTAGGAAGGGTCCGCGCACGCTCAACGACTCCGGGCTCTGGGAGAATGATCGGGTGAAGCTTCTCGTCGCCGCCCTCGAATCCGAACTTATCGCCTTCCCCGCCCGGTTGCCCGGGTTCGACCGGCTCGTCACGGGCCCCGGCAAGCTCAAGGCCACGTACGCGCTCACCCGCGCGCTCGACGCGGGAACCTACGACGAGATCCTCGTGGTGGGCACCGCCGGTGCCCTCGACGAAACGATCGAGTCGGGCGTCCATGAAGTCCACTGGACGTTCCAGCACGACGTCATCAACGAATCCGGCGTCCGCGGCGAGCACGTGTCGATGCCCCAGCGCATCGCGCTCGGCGACGGAGACGTCTCCATCGCCACGGGCGACAGCTTCATCGACGATGCCGACGCGGTCCAGCTCATCCGCACCCTCGGCGGTCGCCTGGTCGACATGGAGTCCTACGCATACGCGTGGGTGGCCGCGCAGTTCGGGGTGCCGATCCGCATCTGGAAGGCCGTCTCCGACACCGCCCAGGACGGCGCGAACCTCACATGGGAAGAGACCGTCACCGCCTGCAGCCACGAGCTGCGCGACCGAGTCCGCGAGGTCTACAGCGTCTGAAGCGCCGACTCCCCCGCGCGCAGCCGCTCGGCAGCCAGTTCCTCGGCCGCGGCGAGCGGTGTGATGCTGCGTTCCTCGGCATCCGCGAGGATCCGGCGCACCGTGTCGCCGATCTGCGCGACGCGACCCATGATCTCGTCGCGCGTGCCGAGCTGCTTGGCCTCGAGGTCGAGATAGATGACCCCGCCGGCGTTCACGACGAAATCGGGGGCGTACAGGATGCCGCGCTGCGCCAGGCGCTCCGCGCCATCGTGCGACGCCAGCGGATTGTTGGCCGGCCCGCACACCGCACGGGTGTCCAGCGCATCGATCACATCGTCCGTGAGCAGCCCCCCGATGCCGGCCGGCACGAACAGGTCCGAAGCCACGAAGTGCTCGGCACCGGGCTCCACCCACGTTGCCCCGAGCTCACCGGCGAGATGCTGACGAGCTGGGTTGACATCGGTGACGGTCAGCACGGCGCCCTCGGCGGAGAGCCGAACGGCCAGACGCCCGCCGACCTGTCCGAGCCCGGAGATCGTGATGCGCCGACCGGCGACGTCCGCCGATCCCGTCGTCCGCTCGAGCACGGCGCGCAGCGACTCGTACACGCCGAGGCTGGTCGGCCCCGCAGGTTCACCCGAGCCGCCCGCAGCATCAGGAAGGCCGACGACGTGCGCGGTGCGCTCACCGACCACGGCCATGTCGTCCATGGTCGAGCCGACGTCTTCGGCCGTGCGGTAGAGGCCGCCGAACGACTCCACCGCGTCACCGAGGTCGAGAAAAGCATCACGCCGACGCTCGGAGTCGAGCACCGTGCCCTCTGCGAGCCCGATGACAGACTTTCCACCGCCGGCATCCAGACCGGCAGTAGCGTTCTTCAGCGTCATCGCCGCCGACAGACGCAGGGCATCACCGAGCGCATCGCTCCAGTGCGGGTAGGTCCACAGCCGCGCGCCGCCGAGAGCAGAGCCGAGCACAGACGAGTGCAGTGCGACAGCGATGAACAATCCGCTGCGCCGGCCGGTGATCACCTCCACCCGCTCGTGGGAGAACTCGGGAAGGGGCAGGGTGTGCGACATTGCATCCTCTTTCGGCAGGCCTTGTGGGCACAGATGACAGACGCCGCGTGGTCACGGCATCCATCCTCCATTGCACCACTCAAGGCGCCGCCGGGCAAGGAGGCGCGGCTTACCGCTGGCGCTTCTCCCGCACGCGCATGTTGATGACGATCGGCGTCCCCTCGAACTCGTACAGCTCGCGCAGGCGACGCTGGATGAACCGCCGGTAGCCGGGGTCGAGGAAGCCGGTCGTGAACAGCACGAACGTCGGCGGGCGCGTGGACGCCTGCGTGCCGAACAGGATGCGCGGTTGCTTGCCTCCGCGCAGGGGGTGAGGATGCTCGGCGACGAGCTCGCTGAGGAACGCGTTGAACTTGCCCGTGGGGATGCGACGATCCCAGTTCTCCAGCGCCGTCTCGAGCGCGGGCACGAGCTTGTCGAAGTGACGACCGGTCTTCGCGGAGATGTTCACCCGCGGCGCCCACGTGACGTGGGCGAGGTCCTGCTCGATCTCACGTTCCAGGTAGCGGCGGCGATCCTGGTTCTCCAGGTCGATATCGCTCAGGCGATCCCACTTGTTGAACGCGAGCACGAGCGCACGCCCTGACTCGAGCACCAGGTCGATGATGCGCACGTCCTGCTCGCTGAGCGACTCGGAGACGTCCAGCACGACGACGGCGACCTCGGCTTTCTCGAGAGCGGCCGACGTGCGCAGCGACGCGTAGAAGTCGGCTCCCTGCTGCAGGTGCACTCGGCGGCGGATGCCGGCGGTGTCCACCAGGCGCCAGAGCTTTCCGCCCAGTTCGACGACCTCGTCCACCGGATCGCGGGTGGTGCCAGCGAGCTCGTTGACGACGACGCGATCCTCCCCCGCGGCCTTGTTCAACAGCGACGACTTGCCGACGTTCGGGCGCCCGAGGATCGCGACGCGGCGCGGACCGCCGACCTCGTACTTCGCGATGGCTGAGATGCTGGGGAGCTTCTCGAGCACAGCGTCGAGCAGATCGGCGACCCCGCGGCCATGCACGGCCGAGGTCGGGTACGGCTGGCCGAGTCCGAGGTTCCACAGGGCTGCCGATTCGGGCTCCTGACGGGTGTCGTCGATCTTGTTCGCGACGAGGAACACCGGCTTGCCGCTCTTGCGCAACAGCTTCACCACGTGCTCGTCGGTCGAGGTGGCACCCACCATGGCGTCGACGACGAACAGCACGACATCCGACAGGTCGATCGCGACCTCGGCTTGAGCTGCGACGGAGCGGTCGATGCCCTTGGCATCCGGTTCCCACCCGCCGGTATCGACGAGCGAGAAGCGCCGGTCGTTCCACTCGGCCTTGTACGTGACGCGGTCGCGAGTGACGCCAGGGGTGTCCTCGACGACGGCCTCACGGCGTCCGAGGATACGGTTCACCAACGCGGACTTGCCGACGTTCGGGCGCCCGACGATCGCCACGACCGGCAGCGCGGGCAGGAATTCGATTCCGCCCTCGCCCTGCGTGAGTCCGGCGAGGAGAGCGGCGTCATCCTCATCGAGGTCGTAGTCGGCGAGTCCGGCGCGCAGAGCCTCCGCGCGCTGTTCGGCGAGCTGCTCGTCGAGCTCGTCCATCTTCTCGGCGAGGTGGTCGGGGCCACCCTCGTACTCTTCTTCAGCGGCCATGTTCCGCTCCTTGCTTTCGGTCGATCACCGCGAGTACGGCGTCGATGGTCTGTGGGAAATCGAGGTGCGTCGTGTCGACGACGTCGACGCCCTCTGCGGCATTCAAGAAGTCGACGACCGCACTGTCAGATGCGTCGCGCCGATGCAACGCCTCGGCAACGGCAGCGGCGTTCTCGCCGGCGAGTTCCCCCGCGCGGCGGGCCGCACGAACCTCCGGGGCTGCCGTGAGCAGGATGCGCACCGGGGCGTCCGGCGCGACGACGGTGGTGATGTCGCGTCCTTCGACGACGACGGCCGGCTGGTCAGCCTTCGCGACCAGCGACCGGAAGAAGATGTTGACCTGTTCGCGCACGGCGGGCACGCGGGCGACGCCGCTGACGGCACCTGAGACGCGCGGCTCACGGATCGCCGCGGTGATGTCGGTCTCGCCGACGGCGACGGTGCGGTCGTCGGGGTCGAGCCCGAGTCGAAGATCGAAATCGGATGCCGCGGCGATGACCGCCTGCGCGTCATCCGTGTCGTCGCCGCGGTCCAGGACATGCCAGGCCAGCGCCCGATACGCTGCACCAGTGTCGAGCAGGCCGTAGCCGCGCTGGCGCGCGATCGCCGCGGAGACGCTCGATTTGCCCGATCCCGCTGGTCCGTCGATGGCGATGAAATCACTCATTGGTCGCTCCTGCAATCCGCCAGCCGCGCTCTTGGAGCCCTTCCACCGCGCCTCGCAGCGCGGCAGGAGCCACGCTGATCTCGGCGAGGCCGAATTGCGCCCCCGGCGAGTGCTCCAGACGCAGGTCCTCCACGTTCACGCCCAGCTCGCCGAGCTCGCCGAACAGGCGGCCGAGCTGGCCGGGAGTGTCATCGACCATGACGATCAGCTGCTCGAATCGGCGGTTCTGGCCGTGCTTGCCCGGAAGTCTTTCGACGCCGTCATTGCCCTGACGGATCGTCTCGGCGACGACGCGGCGGGCTCCGGGGGCCGCCGGTTGCCGCAGCGCCTCCGACACCGTCTTCAGATCGGTCGCGAGAGCATCGAGCACTTCGACGACAGGTTCGGCATTCGCGCCGAGGATCTGCACCCACAGTTCGGGAGCGGATGCTGCGATGCGCGTCGTGTCGCGCACCCCCTGCCCGGCGAGACGCAGAGCATCCTCGTCGGCACCCGCGAGGCGCGCGGCCAGCAGGCTCGCGACGACCTGCGGGACGTGCGAGGTGAGGGCGACAGAGCGGTCGTGCTCCTCGGGCGTCATCTCGATCGGCATCGCGCCGACATCGAGGGCGAGGTCCTCGACGAGCGCAAGGTCTGCGGCACGCGTCTCCTCGTCGCGGCAGACGACCCACGGACGCCCGATGAACAGGTCGGCACGAGCCGAGATCGCTCCCCCGCGCTCCCGGCCGGCAAGGGGATGCGAGCCGATGTACCGGGAGATGTCGACGCCGCGCTCCGTGAGAGCGCGGAACGGGTCGAGCTTCACACTCGCGACATCGGTGACGACGGCATCCGGGAACCGGGTGAGCTCGGCCTCGATCACCTCAGCGGTGACATCCGGCGGCACCGAGACGACGATCAATGCGGGAGTGTCGTCGTCACGGGCGGCCCGACCGGCGCCGTAGTCGATCGCCAGGCGCAGCTGCGCCGGCGAGGTGTCGGCGAGGACGACATCGATGCCCTTCGCGCGCAGAGCGTGACCGATGCTCGCGCCGAGCAGTCCGGCGCCCACGACGCGGACGGTCCCCGAAAGGCGCGGCGCGTTGCCGTTGCCATGGGTTCTGGCGGTGTCGCTCACTCGGTCTCCTGGGCATCTCCCGGCGTGGCGTCCGCAGGGGCATCGTGGCGCGCGAGAGTCAGCAACGCACCACGTTCGATTTTAGTCAGTTCCCTGGACTTCCCCGCCGGGAGCGTTCCCAGGTGGAGCGGGCCGAACTGACGGCGCACGAGCTCGGTGACCGGGTGCCCCACCTCAGCCATCATGCGGCGCACGATCCGGTTGCGACCGGAGTGCAGGGTGAGTTCGACCAGGCTCGCACCCTGTGAGGCATCCAGCAGTCGCGCTTTATCTGCCTTGATGAACCCGTCCTCCAGGTCGAAGCCCTTCGTGAGCTTCTGGATGACCTGCGCGGTGACGGTGCCCTCAACCTTGGCGATGTAGACCTTGGTGACCCCGAACGACGGATGCGCGAGCACGTGGGCGAGCTCGCCGTCGTTGGTGAGGAGGAGCAGTCCGCTGGTCTCGGCATCCAGCCTGCCGACGTTGTAGAGGCGCTCCTCGTACTCGCTGGTGAAGCGGCGGAGATCCGGCCGGCCGTTCTCGTCCTTCATAGTGCTGACCACGCCGGTGGGCTTGTTCAGCAGGACGTAGTGTTTGGAGACGTCGAGCTGGATCGCCGTGCCGTCGACATCGACCTGGTCGGTCTCCGGGTCGATGCGGCGCCCGAGCTCTTCCACGACGACGCCGTTGACGCGGATTCGCCCCTCGACAATGTAGTTCTCCACCACGCGACGGGAGGCGACCCCCGCGGCGGCGAGCACCTTCTGCAGCCGGACGCCCTCTGGGGTGGTGTTGTCAGTCATCGGATGGTTCCTTCGTCGAATCCGTCGGCGCCGTCGTCGAGCAGCGGCGAGATCGGCGGCAGCTCGTCGAGCGAGTTGATGCCGAGGTTCTGCAGCAGCGTGTCAGTAGTGCCGTAGTTGATGGCGCCGGTCTCGGAGTCGGCGAACAGTTCGGTGATCAGCCCGCGCGCGAGCAGCGTGCGAACGACCGAGTCGACGTTCACCGCGCGGATGGAGGCGACCTGGCTGCGTGTGACCGGCTGCTTGTATGCGATGACCGCAAGCGTCTCGAGGGCCGCCTGGGAGAGCCGGGCGGGAGCCTGCCCGCCGACGAATTCGGCGACGAGGTCGTCGTGATCCTCGCGCACGTAGAGCCGCCAACCACCACCGACCTCACGCAGCTCGAACCCGCGACGGGGGCCTGAGCCGTTGCCGTCGTAGTCGTCGACGAGCCTTTCGATCGCCTGGCGAACCGCGGGCACGGGTGCGCTCACCGCGGCAGCGAGGGCGACGAGGCCGAGCGGCTCGTCGATGATGAGCAGGATCGCCTCGAGCTTCTCGGTGAGCGGCAGCGCCGTCACGGTGTCCGCGGACATCTCATCGGTCATAATCGGCCCCCAGGGTCGCAAGTGTCTCGTCCGACCAGGAGTCGGCGGCCCAGCGCAGCGTCAGCTCGCCGAGCGGTTCCAGTTGTTCGAAGGACAGCGCGGAGTGCCGGTACAGCTCGAGCACCGAGATGAACCGCGCGACGACGATGCCGGGCTCTGCGGTGCCGGCGACGAGCTCGCGGAAGGTCAGCGACTCGGTGCCGCGCAGCAGCGTGACGACGATTGCCGCCTGCTCCCGGATGCTGACCAGCGGCGCGTGCAGGTGATCGAAGCCGACGGTCGGGATCTCCTTGGGCGCGAAAGCGAGGAGCGCGAGAGCAGCGAAATCGTCGGCGCTGAGGGTCCAGACCAGCTCGGGGGTCTGCCGCCGGTGCTTCTCATCGAGGCGCACAGCCCGGGTATGACGACGATCCTCGCGCTGCAGGCACCGCGCGAACCAGGCCGAAACCTCTTTGAACGCCCGGTACTGCAGCAGCCGCGCGAACAGCAGATCGCGGGCTTCGAGCAGCGCCACGGCCTCGGCGTCGACGAGCTCGCCCTGCGGTAGGAGCCCTGCGACCTTCATGTCGAGCAGCGTGGCCGCGACGACGAGGAATTCGGAGGCCTGGTCGAGCTCCTCGTCCTCCTCGAGCTCTTTGAGGTACGCGATGAACTCGTTCGTCACCGCGCTGAGGGACACCTCGGTGATGTCCATCTCGTGCTGCGAGATGAGGTTCAGCAACAGATCGAACGGCCCGTCGAAGTTCGTCAGCGAGACGCGGAACCCGGAATCGACGTCAACAGGCTCAACAGGCTCAACAGGCTCAAGCGACGGCGCCACGGGCGACCAGCTCCCGGGCCAGTCGCAGATACGCCTGGGCGGCGGCATGCTCCGGCGCGAACTCGGTGATGGGAACCCCCGACACCGATGCATCGGGGAACTTCACGGTGCGTCCGATCACCGTCTCGAGCACATCGTCGCCGAACGCCTCGACGACGCGCTCGAGCACCTCGCGCGAGTGCAGGGTGCGGGAGTCGTACATCGTGGCGAGCAGACCGTCGAGGGTGATGGCCGGGTTCAGGCGGTCGCGCACCTTCTCGATCGTCTCGATGAGCAGCGCGACACCGCGCAGCGCGAAGAACTCGCATTCGAGCGGGATGAGCACACCGTGGCTTGCGGTGAGCGCGTTCACGGTCAGCAATCCCAGCGAAGGCTGGCAGTCGATGAGGATGACGTCGTATTCGCCAGCGACCTGCCGCAGCACGCGGGCGAGGATCGTCTCGCGGGCGACCTCGTTGACCAGATGCACTTCAGCGGCCGAGAGGTCGATGTTCGCGGGGATGACGTCGAGCCCGTCGACCGCCGACTTCACGATCGCGTCGTGCGCGTCGCGCTTGGTGTCCAGGAGCAGATCGTAGATCGTGGGCGCCTCGTGCGTTTGGATGCCGAGTCCCGCCGACAGCGCGCCCTGCGGGTCGAAATCGACGGCGAGCACCTTGCGACCGTAGTCGGCGAGCGCGGCGGCGAGATTGATCGACGTGGTCGTCTTGCCGACGCCGCCCTTCTGGTTGCAGAGCGCAATGATGCGTGCCGGGCCGTGTGCGTCGAGCGGGGCGGGGATGGGGAAGCCGTGGTACGGACGCCCCGTGGGCCCCATGGGGGTGTCGTCGGCCTTCGACGTCTTGCCCTTGGTCTTCGCCACGTTCTGAGCCACCGAATCTCCTGCTTCACTCATGCTTGGTCGATTCTAGCGATTCACCTGCGTGTTCGTGGTTTCCCCACCCGGCGATCCCCGCTAACGCGCCCGCGGGTGCGATGTCGCATAGATGTCGCGCAGCGTGTCCACCGAGACGTGCGTGTAGATCTGCGTCGTCGAGACCGAGGCGTGCCCGAGCAGCTCCTGCACGACGCGCACGTCGGCACCTCCCTGCAGCAGGTGCGTCGCGAACGAGTGGCGCAGCGTGTGCGGCGAGACCTCGGCGGTGATCTGGGCGCGTTCGGCGGCAGAGCGGATCACGAGCCACGCGCTCTGCCGCGACAGCGGCGCCCCGCGCGCCCCGAGGAAGAGCCGGGCTGTCGCCTTGCCTTTCGCTGCGAGAGCGGGGCGTACGCGCGTGAGATAGGCGTCCACGGCATTCCGCGCGAATGATCCGATCGGCACGATCCGTTCCTTGGACCCCTTGCCGCGCAGGCGCAGCACGTCACCGTGCGCGAGGTCGTCCACGTCGAGACCCACGGCTTCCGACACGCGTGCACCGGTCGCATAGAGCAGCTCGAGCAGCGCGCGATCGCGGATGCCGAGCGGCTCCTCCGCCGAGGGTGCCGCCAGCAGCCGCTCGACCTGATCGATCGTGAGCGCCTTCGGCAGCCGTTGGGGCGTCTTGGGCGGGCGGAGCCTGCCGGTGGGATCCTCGGGCTCGACCCCCTCGCGCACGAGGAAACGGTGCAGCCCCCGCACCGACGACTGCAGCCGCGCCAGGCTCGTCGCCGCCGGTGCCGGCACGACGGCGGAGCGATCGGCGATGAAGCGGCCGATGATCGCACCGGTCACCGCCGTGGTGTCGTCGATCCCGGCATCCGTCAGCCAGTCCAGGTACACGGCGAGGTCGCGTCGATACGCTCCGACGGTGTGCTCCGACAGGCCGCGCTCGATCGTGACGTGCCGCAGATACGTGTCGATCGCACGGTCCAGGCGCATGGTTACGCCCGCAGTCTCCGCTCGGCAGCGAGCACGCCGAGGGACAGGATGCCGTTGCGCAGCCGGCCCTGGAGCACGGCGTCGACGGCATCCGAGAGCGGAACCCACTCCACGCGGATGTCCGCCTCCTCGTCCTCGCGTGCGTACGCCTCGGGAGCCGCCGCGACGCCGCTGGCCAGATAGATGCGGATCAGCTCGTTGTTGCCGCCGGGAGTCGTCCACGTCGAGACGAGCAGTTCCCACTTCTCGGCGACGAGATCGGCCTCCTCGGCGAGCTCGCGCTGGGCGGCGACCATCGGATCCTCGCCCTCGACGTCGAGCAGACCGGCCGGCAGTTCCCAGTCCCGGTGCCGGATCGGATGCCGGTACTGCTGGATCAGCAGCACCCGGCCATCGTCATCTAGGGCCAGCACGGCGACGGCTCCAGTGTGGTCGACGTACTCTCGCACGATCTCGCCGTTGCCGTAAGCGACGCGGTCGGAGCGCACGTTCCAGACCCAGCCCTGATAGACGAGGTCGCTCTGCAGGACTTCCGGCTCGAACGGTTCATCCCGCAGACCGTCGATCACCTCAGTCATCGTCTTCGACGTCGAACAGCTCACTGGAGCGGTGCCGTTCGATCGCCGCGCCGATGAGGCCGCGGAACAGCGGATGCGGGTTCGTCGGTCGCGAGCGCAGCTCGGGGTGCGCCTGGGTGGCGATGTAGTACGGGTGCACGTCGCGCGGCAGCTCGACGAACTCCACGAGGTCGAGTTCGGGGTTGAGCCCGGAGAACACCAGTCCGGCTTCCGAGAGCCGGTCGCGGTAGGCGTTGTTGACCTCGTAGCGGTGGCGATGGCGTTCCGAGATCTGGGTGGCGCCGTAGACCTCGGCCGCCAGGGTTCCCTCGACGAGAGTCGCCTCGTAGAGACCGAGTCGCATGGTGCCGCCGAGGTCGCCGCCGTCGATGATCTCGACCTGCTCGGCCATCGTGGCGATGACGGGCTCGGCGGTCTCCGGGTCGAACTCGCTCGATGATGCGCCGGCGATCCCGGCAATGTTGCGGCCGTACTCGATGACCATGCACTGCAGACCGAGGCACAGCCCGAGCGTGGGGATCCCCTGCTCACGCGCGAACTTCAGTGCGCCGAGCTTGCCCTCGATGCCGCGGATGCCGAACCCGCCGGGCACGCAGATGCCGTCGATGTCGGACAGCGCCTTGGCGGCCCCCTCCGGCGTCTCGCACGAGTCCGACGGGATCCAGCGGATGTTCACGTGCGCCTCGTGGGCGAAGCCGCCGGCCCGCAGCGCCTCGGTCACCGACAGGTAGGCATCCGGCAGGTCGATGTACTTGCCGACCAGACCGATGGTGACCTCGTGCTTGGGGTTGTGGACCGCCTGCAGCACTTTCTGCCAGCGCGACCAGTCGACCTCGTCTGCGGCTTTTCCGTCGAGGCCCAGGCGACGGACGATGTACGAGTCGAGGCCCTGATCGTTCAGCGTCGAGGGGATGTCGTAGATGCTGGGCAGGTCGACCGTGTTGATGACGCCCTCGGCGTCGACGTCGCACATCAGCGCGATCTTGTTGCGGTTCGATTCGCTGACCGGGCGATCGCTGCGCAGCACCAGCGCGTCGGGCTGGATACCGACCTGGCGGAGGGCGGCGACCGAGTGCTGCGTGGGCTTGGTCTTCTGCTCGCCGGAGGCGCCCATGAACGGCACGAGCGAGACGTGCACGAAGAACACGCTGTCGCGGCCGAGCTCATGGCGCAGCTGACGGGCCGACTCGAGGAACGGCTGCGACTCGATGTCGCCGACCGTGCCGCCGACCTCGGTGATGATGACGTCGGGCCGCGGCTCCTCGGTCGCCTGCAGTCGCATGCGGCGCTTGATCTCGTCGGTGATGTGCGGAATGACCTGCACGGTATCGCCGAGGTATTCGCCGCGGCGCTCCTTCGCGATCACCTGCGAGTAGATCTGACCGGTGGTGACGTTGGCGGCCTGCGACAGGTTGATGTCGAGGAAGCGCTCGTAGTGCCCGATGTCGAGGTCGGTCTCCGCACCGTCATCGGTGACGAACACCTCACCGTGCTGGAACGGGTTCATCGTTCCCGGGTCGACGTTCAGATACGGGTCGAGCTTCTGCATGACGACGCGCACGCCGCGCGCGGTGAGCAGATTGCCGAGGCTTGCGGCCGTGAGCCCCTTGCCCAACGATGAGACGACACCGCCGGTCACGAAGATGTGCTTCGTGGTGAAAGGCTGCTGATTCGTGTCGTTCTCGGGCCCCGCAGAAGAAGAGTTCATCACGGGCTTCAATCCTAACAGTCGACGCAGAGCACTTGTGCTCAGCCCGCGAGGCTGAGCAGCTCTCGGGCATGGGTGAGGGCAGCATCCGAATCGGAGAGGCCGGACAGCAGACGCGCCATCTCGGCTTCGCGATCAGCACCCGAAAGGCGCCGGACGCTTGAGGCGGTGACGGCACCGTCGCTGGATTTGACGACGGAGAGATGGTTCGACGCGAACGCGGCGACCTGTGCGAGGTGCGTGACGGCGATGACCTGTGACGACTCCGCGAGGCGTGCGAGTCGACGCCCGACCTCGATCGCCGCGGCGCCGCCGATGCCGGCATCCACCTCGTCGAAGACGAAGGTCGGAACCGGATCGGTGCCGGCGATGACGACCTCGATCGCGAGCATGACGCGCGACAGTTCGCCGCCCGACGCGCTCTTGGCAACCGAGCGCGGCTCAGCCCCCGGGTGCGGGGCGAGCAGGATCGCGACGTCGTCCCGGCCGTGCGTGCTCGGGGCGCCCTCCCGGACCGCGACCTCGAGCCGCGCGTCCGGCATGGCGAGGGCGTGCAGCTCGTCGGTGACCTCTGCCCCCAGGCGCCCGGCGGCTTCGGTACGGGCAGCGGTCAGCGCCGCCGCCGCCTCGTCCAGTTCGACCCCCGCGGCTTCGCGCTCGGCCTGCAGCCGTTCGAGCCGGTCGCCGTCGTCATCGAGTTCCGCCAGGCGTGTGGATGCTGTGCGCCAGACCTCCAGCGCCTCATCCAGCGAACCGTGTGCGCGGACCAGCGTGTTCAACGCCGCACGTCGTTCTTCGACAGCGGCAAGTTCGTGCGGACCGCCCTCGTCGAGGTCGGCGAGGTACGCCGACAACTGCAGCGCGAGATCGGCGAGCCGGTAGCCGACATCGGCGACGCCCTCGGCGATGGGCACGAGCGCCGCGTCCGAGGACCGCTCGAGGTTGCGCCGAGCCTCGGCGACGAGCGCAGACGCATCTGTCTCGTCCTCTTCGCTGGAGATGGCGTTCCTGGCGAGGGATGCTGCGACCCGCAGCTCCTCGGAGTTCGCGAGCCGTTCGGCGCGTTCTGCGAGGACGACGTCCTCGCCCTCCTCCGGATCGGTCGCCTCGATCAGCGCGAGTGCCTCACGCAGGCGGCCCGCCTCATCTGCCCGGCGGTCACGATTCTCGGCGAGGTCGGTGATCTCAGCATCCAGCTCGCGCCAGCGCGCGTAGACCGCGGCGTACGTCTCGAGTGCCGTCGCGATCTCCGCGCCGCCGAAGCGGTCGAGTGCGTCGCGCTGCGCGGCTGCGGAGCGCAGGCGCAGCTGCTCGGACTGGCCGTGCACGACGACGAGTTCGTCGGCGAGCGATGAGAGCACGCCGGCGGGCGCTGCTCGTCCACCGACGCTGGCCCGGCTGCGACCTTCGGCACTCAGCGTGCGTGAGACGTACAGCTCGCCCTGTGCCTGTTCTCCCCCGGCCGCGCCGAACGATTCGAGGTCTCCCCCGGCGTCTGTGACGATGTCGGCGATCGTTCCCTCTGCGGGGACGATCCATACGCCGGCGACAGATGCCTGGTTCGCTCCGGCGCGCACAGCACCGGAATCAGCGCGCTGCCCGAGCAGGAGTCCGAGTCCGGTGACGACCATCGTCTTTCCCGCGCCGGTCTCACCGGTGATGGCTGTGAATCCGGGGCCCAACGGCAGCACGGCATCGTCGATGACGCCGAGGCCCTGCATCCGCATCTCCTCGATCACGACGCGGCACCTCGCCACCCCGCGACCGGCAGCTGGAACTTGCGTACGAGCCGGTCGGTGAACGATGCGGGGTGCAGGCGTGCAAGGCGCACCGGTCGCGATGACCGCCGCGCCACGACGCGGGCTCCCGGCGGGAGTTCGTGCGATCGCCGGCCGTCGCACCAGAGGATGCCGGTGCCGCTTGTACGTTCGAGCATCTCGATGGCGATGGAGGCGTCGGGGCTGACCACGAGCGAGCGGGCGAACAGCGCGTGCGCGGACAGCGGGATCACGGTGATCGCCTCGACGGCCGGCCAGATCACGGGGCCGCCGGCCGAGAAATTGTACGCGGTGGAACCGGTCGGCGTAGAGATCACCATGCCGTCGCAGCCATAGCTGGACAGCGGGCGTCCGTCGATCTCGACGACCACCTCGATCATGCGTTCGCGGCTGGCCTTCTCGACGGTGGCCTCGTTCAGTGCCCAGGTCTCGAAGACGACGTCGCCGGCGGCATCCTTCACCCGTACGGCGAGGGCGAGACGCTCTTCGACGATGTAGTCGCGGGCGATGACGCGCTGCACCGCATCGTCCATAGCATCGCGCTCGATCTCGGCGAGGAAGCCGACGTGGCCCATGTTGATGCCGAGCACGGGTGCGCTGTGGGTGCTCCGCACGAGTTCGGCGGCGCGCAGGATCGTGCCGTCTCCGCCGAGCACGATGGCCAGTTCCAGGTCGTCGACGTGGATGTCGTCCTCGAGCACGGAGACGTCGGAGAAATCCTCATCCACAGCGGAGAGCTCTGCCCGGTCGTCGGCCGACAGGACGGGGCGCGCACCGGCTCCGCGGAGCAGCTCGATCACGCGACGGGCTGCTGCGACGGTGTCGTCCCGGCCGGCGTGGGCGACGACCAGGATGTTGCGTTCGTTCATCGTCCTCCTGCCAGCTCGTCGATGCGTCCTGTCCATTGTGTCGGATTGCTGCCGCGTCCGGGCGCCATGTGCACGAGGAACTCGGCATTTCCATGTGTGCCCAGAATCGGAGAGGCGATGATCCCCAGCATCCCGAGGCCGGCGTCCCAGCCGTGCCAGACCACCCGGGCGACGGCGTCGGACCGAGTGGCCGGATCAGTGACGAGCCCGCCACGGACGGCGGTGCGCCCGACTTCGAACTGCGGTTTGACGAGCACGACGATGTCGGCGCCGGATGCCGCGACGGCCGCAGCGGCGGGCAGGATCAGCTCCAGCGAGATGAACGACAGATCGCCGACGATGAGCTCAGGTGCGGCCGATTCGCCGGTGGTCTCGGCGAGGTTCTCGCCAGTCATGTACCGGACGTTGAATCCCTCGACGCCGGTGACGCCGGCATCTGCCGCGATGGATGCCGCGAGCTGCCCGTGTCCGACATCGACGGCCAGAACCCTGCGTGCGCCACGCTCGCGGAGCACCTGGGTGAAGCCGCCGGTGGAGGCGCCCATGTCGAGCGCGAGGCGCCCGTCGACGGGAATGTTGAAAGCGTCGAGCGCGGCGACGAGCTTGTGCGCACCGCGGCTGACGTACTGATCAGTCTCGGCGACGACGATCTCTGCATCGTCTGCCACGGCGCTCGCGGATTTGATGATCTGTCGGCCGTCGACGGTGACGAGCCCGCCAGTTATCAGCGTGGCAGCGTGCGTGCGCGAGCGGGCGAGGCCGCGTGCGGCGAGTGCGGCGTCGAGGCGCGTCACCGGTCTCCTGCGGGAGCAGTCTGGTCAGCCCGTTCGTGCGATTCCGGCCTGGTGCCGCTCTCGAGCCGGCGGAACAGCTCGTCGTGGACGGCCGTGTAGGCCTCGGCCCGGTCGGCGAGCGGCTGCCCCTCGATCAGGCGCAGACGGCTCCACAGACCATCGGTCGGCTGTGCGTTGTCGTCACTCACGATTCCACTGTACGTCGGGCCGCCCGGTGTCGTCACAAGGCGCACTCAGGGGCGGTGGAACGGATCGTCGTAGAGCTTCTCGGGAACGTTGAGCACGAAGATCGGTGTACCGGATTCCCAGATCGCGGTGGCGCCGGCGCGGACGAGGTCGATCTGGCGCTTGCCCGCTGAGAGGATCTCGACGTCGCCCCCGACCACGCGGACGGAGGCGCCGTTGACGGTCACCGCACCTGCCTTGCGCTCGGTCGGCGGGTAGGGCTCGTGCAGTTCGCGCAGGTCGCTGAGCACGTAGGTCGGGCGGGATCCCTCCGGGGCGGCGAGGACGTGTTTGGGGCGGTCGATGCCGGTGAGCACGAGCACCGAGTCGATGCCGACGCGGGAAGCGCCCATGATGTCGGTGTCGAGCCGGTCGCCGATGAAGAGCGTCTTCGTCGCCGCGAACCGGGCGATCGCCTCTTCGAAGATCGGCACTTCGGGCTTGCCGGCGACCGTCGCCAAACGCCCGACCGCCGTGTGCACGGCAGAAACCAGCGTGCCGTTGCCCGGTGCAACGCCGCGCTCGCGCGGAATCGTCCAGTCGCTGTTGGTGGCGATCCAGGGGATGCCGCCATCTTCTTCGGGCACCTTGAGCGCGAACGCGGCTTCGGCGAGATCGGTCCAGGCAACGTCGGGCGCGAAGCCCTGCACGACGGCATCCGGCGCATCATCCGCGCTGCGGGTGACACGGTAGCCGGCCTTCTCGGCCTCGACGACCAGCCCTTCTCCCCCGACGATCAACAATGTCGCCGGGGCGGGGACGATGGACGCGAGCAGGCGCATGGCCGCCTGAGGGCTGGTGACGACGTCTCTCGCCGCGACGGAGAGACCCAGTTCGGTGAGGTGCTCGGCAACGGAGTCGTCGGTGCGGGAGGCGTTGTTGGTGATGTACCCGACCCGGCTGTTCTCCGCCGCGCGGTTCAGACTCGGAACCGCGTGCGGCAAGGCGCCGGCGCCCGCGTAGACGACCCCATCGAGGTCGGCGAGGACGACATCGACGCCGTCCAGCGGTGTCGGACGGGTCTTGGCGAAGATTCCCACTCAGTCCCCCTTCGGAGCGTCCGCAGCGGGGGCAGTCTCGATGGATTCGCCTTCGATGAGGCCATCCTCCACGAAGATCTCGTCCTCGTCCTCTTCGTTCATTCCCAGGGCATCGGCGGCGACGTCCGCACGGGCGACCCAGAACGCGGCCTCCTCGTCGCGACCGAGATCCTCGAGCACGGCGGCGTGAGCGCTGAACAGTGCCGGGCTCCACTCGAAGGCGCGGTCGGGGTCGAGTTCGGAAATCTGCAGCTCGCCCAGAGCCAGTTCGGGCTCCCCCTGGTCGAGCCGCGCGCCAGACATGGCGATCGCCAGCTCGACGCGGACAGCAGTAGGCAGCGATGCCCGATCGACGGCGCGACCGGCCTCAAGGGCGCGGTCCGGGCGACCGACGCCGCGCTCACTGTCGACCATGAGCGCGATCTGGTCGTCTTTGCCGGAGATCCGGCGGTACGTGCGCAGCTCACGCAGCGCGAGAGCGAAATCGCCGCTGGCGTAGGCGGTGATGCCGAGAGTCTCGCGCACGATCGCAATGCGACCCGCACGACGGGATGCTGCGAGAGCGTGCTTGTGTGCGAGCTCGGGGTCCTCGTCGATCAGCTTCGCAGCCATCGCGAGATGACGAGCAACCTGCTCGGCGTTCTCCTTGCTCAGTGTCTTGAGCTCGTTGCGGGCAGACTTGTGCAGGTCATCCGCGGTGACTTCCTCGGGCACGACCGGATCGTCGTGGCGGGGCCGGTCGTCGGACTGACGGTCAGGACGCTCGCGTCCCGTGCCACCGCGCTGCGGGAAACCGCGGCCGCCGCTGGAGTTGCGGGTATCGGTGCGGCGGGCACCATCACGACGGGGTGCAGCGCCATCGCGACGCGGGGCGCCGTCACGACGGGGTGCAGCGCCATCGCGACGCGGGGCGCCGTCTCGGCGCGGTGCACTATCGCGACGTGGGCGCTCGTCACGTCGGCGGTTGCGGGAATCGTCATCGCGCCGCGGGCGGCGCTCGTCGTCGTTCGACATGATCCCGATTCTCTCAGTTTGTGTTGTTAACGCAGAATGGCCACCCAGCGTTGGGTGGCCATTCTGTTTAAAGGGAGTCC
>NZ_JBQDVP010000048.1:0-20716 GCF_052102115.1 Microbacterium sp. | reverse complement strand
GACGAGCACGGCATCCGCTGGTATCGCACCGGTGACCTCGGCATCGTCGAAGACGGCGTCGTCCGCGTGCACGGCCGCGCTGACAACGTGATCGTCTCTGGCGGCATCAACATCTCCCTCGACCGCGTGGAGCGGATCGTCCGCGGCATCCCTGGACTGACCAACGCGGTCATCGTCGGTGTCGACGATGCGCGGTGGGGCGAGGCGTCCGTCATCGTCGCGGAACGCGGGGAGGCGCTGCGCCGCAGTGAAGCCGAACAGCTCGAGCAGGCGCGCGAGGCCGTCGCCGCCGAGATCGGCAAGCCCGCCCGGCCCGCGCGGATGATCCTCGTCGACGAGCTTGCGACCCTGTCGTCCGGCAAACCCGACCGGGAAGCCATCCGCCGGGTCGCCGCCGAGCTGCGCTGAGCGGGGAGGCAAGGCGCGGGCGCGTGACGGTGCGAGACTGAACGAATGGCGACCTACACCCACGGGCATCACGAGTCGGTGCTGCGTTCGCACACCAACCGCACGATCGCGAACTCGGCGGAGTACCTGCGCCCGCATCTGCACGCTGGGGCCCGGCTCCTCGACGTCGGGGCAGGGCCCGGCACCATAACTATGGACTTCGCCGGCCGCGTCGCGCACGTCACCGCGACCGAGATCGGTACCGCAGAGCTCGCGCTGTCGCAGAGCCTCGCGGCGGAGCGGGGTGTGCAGAACGTCGACTTCGCGGTCGAAGACGTCCATGCGCTGAGCTTCGCCGATGACAGCTTCGACATCGTGCACACCCACCAGGTGCTGCAGCATGTCGCCGACCCCGTGCAGGCGCTGCGCGAGATGCGCAGGGTCACGAAGCCGGGCGGCATCGTCGCGGCTCGCGACGCCGATTACGCCGGATTCATCTGGTTTCCGATGCTGCCCGAGCTCAACGAGTGGCTGCGACTGTACCGTGAGGCCGCACGAGCGAACGGAGGCGAGCCCGATGCGGGCCGTCGTCTGCTCTCCTGGGCGCGCGCCGCGGGATTCGAGGACGTCACGGCGACAGCATCCACCTGGTGCTATGCGACGCCGGCCGAGCGCGCATGGTGGGGTGGGATGTGGGCAGACCGCATCCTCGAATCGGCGCTCGCGCGCCAGCTGGTCGACTCCGCTATGGCCACTCGGCGCGAGCTGGAGCAGATCAGCGCCGCGTGGCGGCGCTGGGCAGACGACGGCGACGGCTGGTACATCGTGCCGCACGGCGAGATCATCGCCCGCGTCTGAGGTGCCGCACCTGAATGGATCCCGCGCCGGAACAGGACCGGGATACATCTCCGGACGGATGCCGCGTCAGGGCCCCTCGCGTAGCGTGAGAGGGTGATCCGTCCGCTGTCCCGCTCCGCGCTCGTCCTCGACATCGTCATGGCGTTCGTGGCGTTCGCGCTGTTCACCCCGATGTCGCTGGTCTTCTACGCGCCGGGCCAGTTGAGCGCCACCATCGCGGAGTCGGCCGGCATCCTGGCGGTGATCATCGCCGGCATCCTGCAGTTCGGATCGCTCGCGATCGGTCGCCTCGCCCCGGGGATCGCCCTCGCCGTCGCATGGCTCGGTGCCATCGTGCAGTTGGTGGCAGGCCTCGGTCCGCTGCCGATCAATGTCGCGATCCTCGGGGTGCTGTATGCCACGGCCGCCTGGGGGTCGGCGCGCATTCTCTGGATCGGGCTGGGGTCGGCCGTACTGGGCGGCATCGTCGCGGCGCTGCAGATCGTGTTCGTGAACGGACTCGTCGGGCTGGGCATGGTCGCCAGTACGGTCATGACGCTCGTCGTGCTCGCCATCGTCAGCATCCTCACGCTCGGGGCGCCGTGGCTCGGCGGCTTCGGGTGGCGGATGGTGCTGCGCTGGCGCGCCACCCGCGAGGCCCAGGCGCTCGCCGAGATCGCCACGTCCGAGGAGCAGGAGCGCGTGCGCATCGCCCGCGACATGCACGACGTCGTCGCCCACTCGCTCGCGGTGATCATCGCGCAGTCCGACGGGGCACGGTATGCCGCGGCATCCGCGCCATCGCGCTCGGACGCGCCGGCGGTGCAGGACGTCGCGATCGAGACTCTCGGCACCGTCTCGCAGACCGCGCGCGCCGCGCTCTCTGACGTGCGGATGCTGCTCACCCAACTGCGTCACCGCCAGGGAGACGGCCCGCAGCCGACCATCGCCGACCTCGAGGAGCTGTTCGCGCACGTGCGGCAGGCCGGGCTCGAGCCCCGCGTGACCGTGGACCCGATGCCGCCGGGGGAGCCGCCGGGCGCCGTGCAGCTCGCCGTCTACCGAATCCTGCAGGAAGCGCTGACCAACGCGATCCGCCATGGCGCCGGCAGCGTCGTCGACGTGCGACTGGCCTGGCTGCCGGACCGCGTCGACGTCGTGGTGCGCAACACCGCCGGAACCGCTGTCGTGGGTTCCGCTGGCGGTCACGGGATCGTCGGCATGCGTGAACGTGCGCAGCTCATCGGCGGCACGCTGACCGCTGCGCAGGAGGGCGAGGACTTCATGGTTCGTGCGACACTGCCGATCGGGAGTGCTGGTTCGATCGCTTCGGGAGGAGATTCATGATCCGGGTTCTGCTGGTCGATGACCAGGCGCTGTTCCGTGCCGGCATTCGCATGCTCGTCTCCTCCCAGCTCGACATGGAGATCGCGGGCGAGGCCGGTAACGGGCAGGAGGCGCTGGATGCCGTCGCCGCTCACCGCCCGGACGTCGTGCTGATGGACATCCGGATGCCGGTGATGGACGGCCTGACCGCAACCGCAGAGATCCTGGCACGGACGGAGCCGCCGCGTGTCGTGATGCTCACCACGTTCGATCTGGATGAGGCGGCGGCTCGGGCGATCCGGCAGGGGGCGAGCGGATTTCTGCTGAAGGATGCCGAGCCGGAGTTCCTACTCGCGGCGATCCGCACCGTGCATTCCGGGTCGAGCGTGATCGCAGCATCCGCCACGCGGGAGCTGTTCGCGCACTTCACGCCCGAGCCCCGGCCCGTGCCGGAGTCGTACGCGGCGCTGACCGAGCGCGAGCAGGAGATCTTCGCGCTCGCCGCTCGCGGTCTCTCCAACGCCGAGATCGCCGGGCGCGAGTATCTCAGCGAGGCGACCGTGAAGACGCACATCAGCAGGATCCTCACCAAGCTCTCGCTCCGCGACCGCGTTCAGCTCGTCGTCTTCGCCTTCGACCACGGCCTGGCCTGACCCGGCCGCGCTCCCGCGAGACTGCATTCCGCGGACGAGATCGGCAGGAATCCGGTGCGTCTCATCCGCGGAATGCAGTCTCACCGGGCGGTCACGCCGTCGCGAGATCATCCTTCGGATGTAGGCGGATGCTCCGCACGGGCGATGCGGCGCAGCATCCGTCATTCGTAACGTCGAAGCATGGAGATCACGACCAGCGACCTCGGGCTCGCCGCCCGCGTCCAGCACCTCACCAAGACCTACGGCGCGGGTGACAGCGCCGTGAACGCGCTCGAAGACATCAGCGTCGGCATCCGTCGCGGGCAGTTCACCGCGATCATGGGACCGTCGGGCTCGGGCAAGTCCACGCTCATGCACATCATGGCGGGGCTCGACGCGCCCAGCGAGGGCCGCGCCTGGATCGGCGACACCGACATCACGGGTCTCGGCGATCTCGAGCTGACGATCCTGCGCCGCCGTCGCGTCGGGTTCGTCTTTCAAGCCTTCAACCTCGTGCCGACCCTGGATGCGCTCGGCAACATCCTGCTGCCGTTCGAGCTCGACGGCCGGCGCCCGAGCGCGATCGAGCGCGCCCGCATCGACGGCCTCATCGAGCGGCTCGGGCTCGCTTCGCGCCTGAACCACCGCCCGCACGAGCTCTCCGGCGGCCAGCAGCAGCGCGTCGCCATCGCCCGCGCTCTCGCCACGGCTCCCGATCTCGTGTTCGCCGACGAGCCGACCGGAAACCTCGACTCGCGCAGTGGGCGCGAGGTGCTGCAGCTGCTCGCCACGGCGAGCCGCGAGCACGGGCAGTCGATCGCGATGGTCACGCACGACGCGATCGCGGCGAGCCACGCCGACCGGGTGCTGTTCCTCGGCGACGGTCGCATCGTCGCCGACCATCCGCGCCAGAGCGCCGAAGAGATCGCGTCGTACATGCTCGCAGCGGAGGTGGCAGCATGAGCGCCGTCGCCACCGTCGTGCCGGAGACGACGGCCACAGGGCCTCGGTTCGGCTGGCTGCGCGAGCGGGGGATGGGCGCCAGCGTGCTCGTCGCCGCTCTCTCGTCGGCATTCGGTGTCGTACTCGTCGAGGCCACCGCATACATCGGTGCGATGCTGCAGGCCGACCCCTACATCGGCGACAGCGGCACGCTCGCGGCGGTGGTCGCGATCCTGTCGGTGCTGCTGATCGGCGTGGCGCTGTACGTCGCCGCGATCGTCACGGCCAACACCTTCTCCACGATCGTCGCCGGACGCACTCGCCGCATCGCGCTGATGCGTCTGATCGGCGCGACGGCACGTTCGCAGCGCAGCGAGATCGCCGGTCGCGGCTTCGCCGTCGGACTGCTGGGAGCGGCCCTCGGCGTCGTCGCGGGCGTTCTCGTGGCGGCATCCGGTCTGTACGTCGCCGAGCGCGTCCTCGGCGCCGTGCCGGAGTTCACACTCGTGCAGCCGGCGATCCTGATCCCGGCCGTCGGCGTCGCACTCACCACCTGGGCGGCCGCGTGGAGCGGATCGCGTCGGGTGCTGTCGGTGACGCCGCTGCAGGCGATCGGCGGCTCGGTCGAGCGATCGCATGAGGATGCCGCGGCACACCCCGCGCGGCACGTCGGCGCCCTGCTGTTGGTGATCGCTGGCGCGGCGCTGCTCGTGTTCGGTGTACTCGTGGGGCTCGTCACGCCGCTCGGTGTGGTCGTGTCGTTCTTCGGCGGACTGCTGTCGTTCACGGGCATCTCGCTTGCGGCCGTGCTCGTCATGCCGCCGCTGCTGCGCCTGGTGGGACGGCTGTTCGGGCGCTCGGCGACCGCGAAACTGGCGGCGGAGAACGCCCACCGGTACCCGGAGCGCTCCAGCCGCATGGCGATCGGTGTTGTGATGGGCGTGACGCTCGTGACGATGTTCGCCGTCGCGCTGGAGTCGGTGAAAGCTCTGTTGACGAAGGCTGCTGGCGGCACGCTCGGCGCGGAGTTCTCGGTCATCATGGACAGCTTCGCCGCCGTCATGATGGTGCTCGTGGGCATCTCCGCCGTGATCGCGGCGGTGGGCCTGGTGAACCTGCTGACCATCGGCGTCGTGCAGCGGCGGCGGGAACTCGGACTGCTGCGGGCGATCGGGCTGTCGAACGGGCAGGTGCGCAGGATGATCCTGCTCGAAGCGCTGCACATCACCGTCACCGCGACGGTCACCGGTCTGGTGCTCGGCGTGCTGTACGGCTGGATCGCCGCGCAGTCGCTGCTGGGAGCGGTGCAGATGCCGCCGGACTTCGATCAGACGGCCGGGCTCATCGCCCCGGCCGTGCCGTGGGTGCCCGTGGTGGTCATCGTCGTCGCGACGGCGGTGCTGACGCTGGTCGCAGCCGCTGCCCCGACGCGCCTGGCGACGCGCGTCGTGCCGGTCGAGGCGCTCGCCGTCGAGTGAGACGAGCGGGTGCCGCGGCCGTAGGCTGGAGGCATGCCGCAGCCGTTCGATCAGTCGTCGTACCAGGTCCGTTTCGAGTGGGGAGTCGCCGGTCTTCAGCGCCTCGCTCCGGCCGACATCGTCGTGGTCGTCGACGTGCTCCGCTTCTCGTCGACCGTGACGGATGCCGTCGCCGCCGGGCGTGCGGTGTCGCTGACGGATGCTGCGACGTGGTCCCGCAACGGCCCCGCCGTCGCGGCCGCCGCGGGGGAGTCGACCGTGCTTATCGGGTCGCTCCGCAACGCCTCGGCTGTCGCACGCACGGCGTTGGAGATCCAGAGCCGCCGCCAGCAGCGCACTTCAGTGAACGTGATCGCCGCGGGCGAGCTGACGGATGCCGGTGACCTCCGCTTCGCCGTCGAAGACCTGCTCGGCGCGGGCACGATCATCGCCGCGCTCAGCGACCTCGGCGCCGATCACACCTCACCAGAGGCCGCGGCCGCGTGCGAGTCGGCGCGGGGGCTGCGCCGGGCGATGCGGCACCTGCTGACAGCATCCGGATCGGCGAAGGAGATCGCCGAGGGAGCCTGGGCGACCGGGCGCATGGAAGCGGCGGGGGTGGTTCCGACCACGGCCGCGGCGGCCGCCGAGGTCGACGCGACCGAGGTGGTGCCGACGCTGGAGGACGGCGAGTTCGCGGCGTTCGCGTGAGGGTGTGGGGCGTGGGCTTGGTTTCGACTCGCCTGCGGCTCGCTCAACCCGTTTCGACTTCGGGCTTCGCCCTTCGCTCAACGCCCCGCAGGGGCAACCGGGGGTTGAGCGAGCGGCTGACGTTGCCGGGGGTTGAGCGAGCGGCTGACGTTGCCGGGCGTTGAGCGAGCGGCTGGCGTTGCCGGGCGTTGAGCGAGCGGAGCGAGAAGAAACGGGCTGAGCGAGGAGCGCAAGCGACGAGTCGAAGCCTCACTCACCGCGGGGTCCGCGCGGCGAGCTTGACCGCCGGACTGATCTCGCGCCGCACCCAGGCGAACGCGTACTGCGGGTCGAACGTCTTCGAGCACTTCGCGCATGAGGTCGGCCGGCTCGGGCGACGATGCCGGTACGAGATGTGCCCGGCAGGACAGGTGCCGACCCAGGGGGCGAGCTCTTCGGCGGTCTCGCCGTGGTGCGTGGTGCCGCCGACATAGCCGACCTCGCGGGCGATCCGCCGCCACGACGGACCGTGGGCGGCGCGATGACCGGCGAGGGCGTGGGCGACTTCGTGCAGCAGCACCTGATGGATCTCGTCGTCTTCGAAGCGGGCGGCGAGATAGCGCGAAACGGTGATCCGCTTCGTGCGGAAGTCGCACTGCCCGGCGCGGCGTTTGGCGTTGTCGAAGCCGAAGGACCACGACTCATCGAGGTGCATGCGGATCAGCGCATCTGCCCAGACGCGCACACGGTTCAACTCGGCCATGGGCCCACGTTAGAGGAGACCGCAGACATCGCGCTCAACCGGAGATGAGCTGCCCGCTGCGCCGTCGCTCAGACGCCTCGATCGCAAGCAGCACGGTCTCGAGCTCGGCATCTGGAGCCCCCGCCTCGCGGCGCAGGAACAGCGCCTGCTTGAAGCTCTCCCGCGCCAGCTCGAAGTCGCCCCACTCGAAGGCGTTGCGGCCTTGGTGCTGGTACGCGAACGCGGCGATTCCGGCCCACCCCTGCCCTTCGGCCTCGGTGGCGCACGTCGCGAGCTCCTGATCTGCGGCCGCATGCGCCCCGCGATACTGCAGGATCGTCGCGTGCAGCACCCGCGAGCGCAGCACGTCCTTGCGTGTGCCGGCCATCCGCGCCACCCGCACGGACTCATCCGACAATGCCAGCGCTTCCTCGAGCCGCTCCAGCACCTTCAACAGCCAGACGCGCTCGAGCAGAGCGGGCAGACTCCGCTGCTCCTCGATCTCGGCCAGACGCTGGGCGCACTCGACCTGATCGACCTGCTCGCGAAGAGTCTCCGAGTCGTAACCCCTGATGTAACCCACGTGCTCTCCTCTCGCAGCATCCTCAGTCTGCCTCCGAGATCGGTCGGCCGGGGCTCGGCACGCCCCGCAACCTGATTTCAGCGCAGGAAGAGCGACGAGTCGGGCTTCGGGGATGCCACGGCATCCGCATCCGTGACGATGCGCGCACCCTGGGCGAAGGCGGTGACCTCGGATCCCTGGGCGATCTTCGCCGGGTGGGGGCCGGCCGCCAGCATCCGCGGCAGCCAGTCGGTCGGCAGGGGAGAGGCGGATGCCGCGATCACGAGGTTCCCGAACCGGCGGCCCTTGAGCACCTGCGTGTCCGCGAGCAGTGCGACCTCCGGCAGCACGTGCGCGATGGTGGCGACCTGCCGCCGCGCGAACGCGAGGCCGGGGCCGTCGGCGACGTTGACGAGCAGCACGCCGGCAGGGGAGAGGAGCGTCGAAAGCTCGCGGTAGAACTCGGCGCTGGTCAGGTGCGCGGGGGTCTGCGCGCCGGAGTACACATCGGAGACGATCACGTCGCAGTTTCCGACGAGCGCTCCCGGAAGACGGCCGATGCCGGCGCGCGCATCTCCGATCCGGATGCGGATCGACGCTCCCCGCGGCAGGGGCAGCTGTTCGCGCACCAGAGCGACCAGCTGCGTCTCCAGCTCGATAACCTGCTGCCGCGAACCCGGCCGGGTCGCCTCGATGTACCGGGGGATCGTCAGCGCACCGGCGCCCAGATGCACGGCGGTGAGCGGCGCACCGGGCGCTGCGAGCTGGTCGAGCACCGCGCCGATCCGCACGACGTACTCGAAATGCAGGTGCGTCGGATCATCGAGATCGACGTGCGACTGCGGGGTGCCGTCGACGACGAGCTCGTACCCCGTCGTGAACTCTGAGGGGACGACGCTCGCGATGCCGCCGTGATCGAGGCGCACCTCGGGGTGCGACTCATCCTTGGACCGGCTTCTTCCCACGCGCTGAGCCTACTGGCCGCACGAGTCTGGAGCCGTGTTACAGGTCTGTGACGATCGCTCGCCCGAGTTGCAAATATTTTGTTAGTGGTAAATACTTTTTCGGAGTCGGCATGCAACCGTAGTGGCCGAAGGCAGTTTTCAATGAGGAGATTCACCTGATGAAGAAGCGCATTCTTCCGATTGTGGCACTGGGCGTCACGGCATCGCTGGCCCTGGCCGGCTGCGCAGGCGGCGGCAGCGACAACGGCACCGACGGCGAGGGGCAGACCCTCAGCGTCTGGATCATGAAGGGCACCAACCCCGACGCCACCGCGTTCTACGACGAGGTCTCCGCGGCGTTCGAGGAAGAGACCGGCGCCAAGGTCGAGATCGAAGAGGTCCAGTGGGCCGACGCGCACGACCGTTTCGTGACGTCGATCGCCGGCGGCACCACCCCTGACGTCGCCGAGACCGGCACGACCTGGACGGCGGAATTCGCCGATGCCGGCGCGCTGCTCCCGCTCGACGAGTACGTCGACGCCGAGGACGGGCTCCGCGATGACCTCGTCGAGGGTCTCGAGGTCGCCGGAACGTACGACGAAGAGCTCTACGGCATGCCGTGGTACGCCGGTGTCCGCTCGCTGGTCTACCGCACCGACATCTTCGAGGAGCTCGGGCTGGAAGCCCCCACCAGCTGGGACGACATCATCACCGCGGGCGAGGCCATCAAGGAGGCCTACCCCGAAATGATGGCCTTCCCTGTTCCCGGCGACGCCGAGTTCCAGGTCTACCCCTGGGTCTGGGGCGCCGACGGCGAGATCGCCACCGAGGACGGCGGCGAATGGACGAGCGAGCTCGACAGCGCCGCGGCGCAGGAGGGCATCCAGTTCTACACCGACCTGGCCACCGAGCACGGCTTCTCCTCCGCGGGTGCGACCACCTGGAAGGAGACCGACCTCAGCGACAACTTCGCGCAGGGCAACGTCGCGATGATGCTGTCGGGCTCGTGGACTCCTGCTTCGCTCGTCGAGGCCGGCCCCGAACTCGAGGGCAAGATCGGCGCGGCAGTCATCCCGGGCAAGGACGGCGGAATCGCCCCGTCGGTGCTCGGCGGCTCGCACCTCTCGGTCTTCAACAACACCGAGAACGCCGACCTCGCGTGGGAGTTCACCAAGATGATGACCACCGGCGAGTTCGCCGAGAAGTGGGCATCGCAGACCGGTTACTTCCCCGGTGTAGCCTCAGCGATGGAAGAGGCACTGACCTCGACCGATCCGCTGGTCGCGCCGTTCGCCGAGCAGATGGTCGAGGGCGGTGCATCCGTGCCGGTGACGCCGAACTTCGGCGCCGTCCAGGCGAAGAAGACCACGAGCGCGATGATGCAGTCGATCCTCGGCGGGCAGAAGGACGTCGCCACGGCGACGAAGGATGCCGCAGCCGAGATGACCGAACTGCTCAACCAGTAACGACGAGTTAGGCAGTATTCCTTGATGTCGACGGTGCACGCACCGCTGCCGAAACCCACGGAGGCGGGGAAACCCCCCGCCTCCGTGGCCGGCGGCCGCCGATCCAATCGGTTCACCCTGCTCGCCAAGTCGCGGCCCTGGCTGCTGCTGGCGCCGGGCCTCACCATCCTCGCGGTGCTGATGCTGTGGCCGCTCGTACAGGTGGTCATCTACTCGCTGCAGGACTACGGTCTGCGCGAGATCAACACCGGCGAGTACAACTGGATCGGCTTCGACAACTACGTCGAGGCACTCACCGACCCGACGCTGTGGACCATCGTCCTGCCGAACACCGTCGGCTTCGCGATCCTCGCCGTGTTCTTCACGGTTGCCGTCGGCACACTCATCGCCCTGCTGCTGCAGCGCTTGGGCAAGACCTGGCGGCTCATCGTCTCGAGCTGCATCATGATCGCGTGGGCGATGCCCGCGGTCACCGGCACCTACGTCTGGACCTTCATCTTCGATGCCGATCGCGGCATCTTCAACGACGTGCTGCAGAACCTGGGCCTGATCGACGGCTCGGTCAACTGGTTCACGAACCAGTGGTCGTTCTACGCGATCGTGCTGCTGAACGTCGTCCACCACGGGTTCCCGTTCGTCGCCATCACGGTGCTCGCGGGTCTCCTCGGCGTCTCGAAAGAGATGCTCGAGGCCGCAGCCATGGACGGCGCGGGCCCCTGGCGCCGCTTCTGGCAGATCGTCTTCCCGACCCTGCGTCCTGTCTTCGCGGTCGTGATCATCCTGTCGACCATCTGGGACTTCAAGGTGTTCGCGCAGGTCTACCTGATGCCCGGCGGCGCGGGCTCGAACCGCTCCGTGCTCAACCTCGGGGTCTGGTCGTACGTCGAATCCTTCGGCCAGAACCGCTACGGCTTCGGCGCGGCACTCGCCGTGCTGCTCACCCTCGTGCTGATCGGCGTGACGATCGTGTACATCCGCTCGCTCATGAAGGAGGACGAACTGTGAACCCCAAGAAGTCCGTCCTCTCGCGCCTCGGCCTCGGCTTCGGCGTCGCCGTCGTTCTGGCGTTCACGCTGTTCCCGGCGTACTGGATGGTCTCCAGCGCGTTCGACGCGAACGCCTCCAGCGGCGGCCGCTCGTTCATCCCCGAGGAGTTCACGCTCGACCACTTCGTGTTCGTCTTCAATGAGGGAGGGTTCGGCACCTTCCTGCGCAACTCGGCCATCGTGGCGCTCGTGACCGTGCTGGTCAGCGCCCTGGTGTGCCTACTCGCGGCCGTTGCTGTCGCGCGCTTCAAGTTCAAGTTCCGCACGATGATCCTCATGCTCATCCTCATCGTGCAGATGGTGCCGCTGGAGGCCCTGGTGATCCCGCTGTTCCTGCAGGTGCGGAGCCTGGGGCTGCTCAACAGCATCATCGGCCTGATGATCGTCTACATCGCCCTCTCGCTCGCGTTCGGCATCTGGATGCTGCGCGGCTTCGTCGCCGCCGTACCCGTCGAACTCGAAGAGGCCGCATACCTCGACGGCGCGAGCTGGTGGCGCATGTTCCGCTCGGTGCTGCTGCCGCTGGTGATGCCCGGCCTGGTCGCCACGTCGATCTTCAGCTTCATCACCGCCTGGAACGAGTTCATCTTCGCGATGACGATGCTCGGCGGCGCCACCGATCAGTACACCGTCGCGATCGGTCTGAGGTCGTTCTTCGGTCTGCACTCGAACGACTGGGGCAGCATCATGGCGGCGTCCACGATCATCACGATCCCGGTCATGATCTTCTTCGTGATCGTGCAGCGCCGCTTGGCGAGCGGCATGACGTCAGGCGCGGTGAAGGGATGACGGACGAACTGACCCGGCTGGCCAACAGCGTGCTGTGGCCCGGGTTCTTCGGTACGACTCTCGAGGGCGACGGCGCACCCGTCTGGCTGCGCGAGGCCCTTGAGCAGGACCTCGCGGGCGTCGTCTACTTCGGGCAGAACGTCACCGACGACCTCGCCGCGCTGAGTGCACAGATCCACGCGACGAACCCGCACGCCCTGATCGGCATCGACGAGGAGGGCGGCAGCGTCACGCGTCTCGAGGTCGCGACCGGATCCACGCTGCCCGGACCCGCCCAGCTCGGAGCCCTCGACGACGTCGCCGCCAGCCAGGCCACCGGGGCCGAACTCGCCCGCCGCGCCCGTACGGTTGGCGTCGACATCGTGCTCGGCCCTGTCGCCGACGTCAACACTGATCCGCGCAACCCCGTCATCGGCGTGCGGTCGTTCGGGGCGGATGCCGGGCTCGTCTCCCGCCACGTCGCAGCCGTTGTCCGAGGGGTGGAGCACGGGGGAGTGGCCGCGTGCGTCAAGCACTTCCCCGGCCACGGCGACACCCATCTCGACTCGCACCTCGCGCTGCCGGTGATCACGCTCGATCCGCATGAGATCGAAGACGTGCACCTCGAGCCGTTCCGTGCCGCGATCGCCGCGGGCGTGGACACCATCATGACTGCGCACATCGTCGTTCCGGCGTGGGGCGAGCAGCCCTCGACGCTGAACCCCGCCGTGCTCGGCCGGTTGCGCGAGATGGGCTTCGAGGGGGTCATCATCACCGATGCGCTCGATATGGCCGCCATCCGTGAGTCGGTCGGCATCGGGGGCGGTGCTGTGCAGGCTCTCGCCGCCGGTGCGGATCTGCTGTGCGTCGGGAACCCGACGAATCCGGGTGACGGCACGGCATCCGACCAGGACGAGCAGGACTTCCTCTCGGCTCGTGAGGCCGTCGTCGCTGCGTTGCGCGATGGGTCGCTCCCCCGCGAGCGGGTCGAGCAGGCGCGCGATCGCGTGCGGGCGCTGGCCGCTCGGCTCGCCGCGGCGACCCCCGCGGATACTCCGCCGTTCGACAGTGCTGCGATCGTCGGTCGTGCGCTGCGGGTGACCGGGGACCTGCGCGCGGCGGGCTCGGATGCTGCGGCATCCGCCCTTGCCGTCCTCGACGCCCGCCAGAGTTCGACGCTCGCCGTCGACAGCGCCGCTGCCTACGTCTCCGAGGCGCTCGCCGGCGACGGGTTCCGCGTGCGGCTCGACGTCGCACTGGCGACCGAGACGGAACAGGATGCTGCGCTGAACGCGGCGATCGCCGCGGACGGGCGGCTCGTGCTGCTCATCGACCGCCCCGATGTGAATGCCGGCCAGCGCGCCCTCGTCGAGCGCGCAGCCGCCCGCGATCCGCATGCGGTGGTGGTGAACGCGGGGCTCGCTGTGCAGCATCCACTGCCCCTGCCCGTCGTCGAGGTCGGCGCGGCCAGCCGCGTCGGCGCCGAGGCCGCCCGCACCCTCATCCTCTCCGTCTGACAACGGGTACACGAGCGTTACAGAGCTGATACCGGATCGCAACACGGATGCGTTTGGATTCCGGGAGCGGGCTGGGTAGCGTCAATGCATCACGTGTGTCACGGGAGCAACGATGCTCCACGCACGCGCAAGGAAGCGCCCCAACAGGGAAGGTACACAGCATGATCACCACATCTATGCGCAGGCGACGAGGACTCATCGCCGTCACCGGCACCGCGATCGCAGCGATGCTGCTCGCGGGCTGCGTCGCCAGCGAGCGCGGCGACGACTCCGGAGACGGTGGAGGCGACGTCGACAGCACGTTCGTGTTCGCCGCGTCGTCCGACCCGGCGTCCCTCGACCCCGCGTTCGCGCAGGACGGCGAGACCTTCCGCGTCTCGCGGCAGATCTTCGAGGGTCTCGTGGGCACGGAGCCCGGCACCGCCGACCCGGCGCCGCTGCTCGCAGAATCGTGGGAGTCTGCCGAGGACGGCATGTCGCACACGTTCGCTCTGAAAGAGGACGTCACCTTCCATGACGGCACCCCGTTCGACGCTGAGGCCGTCTGCGCCAACTTCGACCGCTGGTACAACTGGACGGGCCTGGCCGCATCCGAAGCATTCGGCTACTACTACAACAAGCTCTTCCACGGCTACGCCGACAGCCCGGAGGACGCCGTCTACAAGTCGTGCACGCCCGACGGCGAGTACTCCGTCACCATCGACCTGAACAAGCCGTTCGCCGGCTTCATCCCGGCCCTGTCGCTCCCCGCATTCGCCATGCAGAGCCCGGCCGCGATGAGCGAGTTCGGCGCTGACGAGGTCGGCGGTTCTGCCGAGGCCCCGGAGATGTCCGAGTACGCCGAGGCGCACCCTGCCGGTACCGGCCCGTTCCAGCTCGGCGAGTGGAGCCGCGGCGAGCAGCTCACTCTGAACTACTACGACGAGTACTGGGGTGAGAAGGGCCAGATCGATGAGATCATCTTCCGCACCATCGACGACCCGACCGCCCGCCGCCAGTCCCTCGAGGCGGGCGACATCGACGGCTACGACCTCGTCGGACCGGCCGACACCGCCGCCCTCGAAGAGGACGGCTTCACCATGGTCTCGCGGCCCCCGTTCACGATCCTCTACCTGGCCTTCAACCAGCAGCTCCCCGAGCTGCAGGACCCGAAGGTGCGCGAGGCGCTCTCGTACGCGATCGACAAGGATGCGCTGATCAGCCAGGTGCTGCCGGAGGGCACGGAGAAAGCGACGCAGTTCATCCCCGACAGCGTCAACGGCTACAACGAAGACGTCACCACCTACGAGTACGACGTCGAGAAGGCGAAGTCGCTGCTGGCCGAGGCCGGTTACGACGAGTCGAACCCGCTGACGCTGGACTTCAACTACCCGGTCAACGTCTCGCGGCCGTACATGCCGGACCCCGAGCAGATCTTCACCGTGCTGTCGTCGCAGCTCGCCGAGGTCGGCGTGGAGACCACCCCGGTCTCGGAGGAGTGGGTCGAATACGTCGACCGCACCACCGGCACCGCCGACCACGGCATTCACCTGCTGGGCTGGACGGGTGACTACAACGACACCGACAATTTCGTCGGCGTCTTCTTCGGAGCGAAGAGCGGAGAGTGGGGCTTCGACAACCCCGAGCTGTTCAGCGCTCTCGCCGAGGCGCGCGGCACGGCAGACCTCGACGAGCAGACCGTGCTGTACCAGGACATCAACGAGATGGTTGCGGAGTTCATCCCCGGCGTACCTCTCGCGCACCCGGCTCCTACGCTGGCCTTCGACCCGCGGGTCGAGAGCTTCCCGGCGAGCCCGGTGAACGACGAGGTCTTCAACGAGATCGTCCTCACGAAGTAAGGGTCGACGCGGCCGTACCCCTCCGAACGCCGAGCGTCGGAGGGGTACGGCGCCGCCCCGCAATAGACGGAGTACCCCTTGCTGCGCACCATCGGCAGGCGACTGCTGTTCCTCATCCCCACCCTCTTCGGTCTGAGCATCCTGCTGTTCGCCTGGGTCCGCGCCCTCCCGGGCGGACCCGCCGTGGCCCTTCTCGGCGAGAAGGCGACGCCGGACGCGATCGAACGGGTCAACAAGCTCTACGGCTTCGACAGACCCCTCATCGAGCAGTACTTCGTCTGGATCGGCCGGCTGCTGCAGGGCGACTTCGGCACCTCGATCCAGACGAACCGTCCGGTCACGGAGGAGTTCTTCCGCCGCTTCCCGGCGACCATCGAGCTGTCGGTCGCCGCGCTGATCATCGCGGTCGGCATCGGCATCCCGCTGGGCTACTGGGCCGCCCGCCGGCACGGAAAGTTCAGCGACCACGCCTCGGTCATCCTGAGCCTGGTCGGGATCACGATCCCGGTGTTCTTCCTGGCGTTCATCTTGAAGTACATCTTCGCGGTGCAGTTGGGCTGGCTGCCTGCCGACGGCCGACAGAACCCGCGAATAGACGCCACCCATCCGACCGGGTTCTATGTCTGGGACGGCATCATCACCGGCGAGTTCGATGCGTCGTGGGATGCCATCGTGCACCTGATCCTGCCGGCGTTGGCGCTGGGCACGATCCCGTTGGCGATCATCGTCCGCATCACCAGGGCCAGTGTGCTCGAAGTGCAGAACGCCGATTACGTGCGCACCGGCCGGGCCAAGGGCGTCTCCAGCTCGACCCTGCGCGGCCGATTCATCCTGCGAAACGCGCTTCTTCCGGTCGTCACGACGATCGGCCTGCAGACGGGGCTGCTGATTTCGGGCGCGGTGCTGACCGAGACCGTGTTCGCCTATCCGGGAATCGGTTCGTTCCTGGCGCGGGCGATCTTCACCCGCGACTTCCCCGTGCTGCAGGGATTCATCATCTTCATCGCGATCGCGTATGCGCTGATCAACCTCGCCGTGGATGTGTCATACAGCCTGATCGACCCGAGAGTGAGGGTCCAATGAGTATTCCTCTTCCCCCGGCACAGGGTGGCACCCTCGATACCGCCACCATGCTGCAGACCGACCTGAAGGACGGCGGTGGCGGCTTCTGGAGCGACGTCTTCCGGCGGCTGCGTCGCAACCCGACCGCCTGGATCGGCGCCGTCATCGTGCTGCTGTTCGTCCTCGTCGCCGTCCTCGCGCCGCTCCTCGCGCCGTACCCCGAGACCGCACTCCCCGGTGCGCGCGACATCACCCCGACGAACATCCCCGGCCCCGGTGAGCTGCCGGAGTTCCCCCTGGGCCTCGACCGGTTCGGCGGCGACGTGCTCTCCAAGCTCATCTGGGGTGCGCGAGCCTCGCTGCTGGTGGGCGTGATCTCGACAGCGTTGGGGCTCGTCGGCGGCATGCTGCTGGGGCTGCTCGCGGGCACCTTCGGGGGCTGGGTCGACACGCTCATCATGCGCATCGTCGACATCATCCTCTCGGTGCCGAACCTGCTGCTCGCCGTCTCGATCGCCGCGATCCTCGGTCAGACGCCGTACGCGGTGATGATCGCCATCGGTGCTTCGCAGGTGCCGATCTTCGCCCGCCTGCTGCGCGCGTCGATGCTGCAGCAGCGATCCAGCGACTATGTGCTCTCGGCGCAGACGCTGGGCCTGGGCCGCGGACGCGTCACCATGACGCACGTGCTGCCCAACGCGGTCGGCCCCGTGATCGTGCAGGGGACGCTGACGCTCGCGACGGCCGTCATCGACGCCGCCGCCCTGTCGTTCCTCGGGCTCGGCGGCGGACGCCCCGAGACAGCCGAATGGGGGCGGATGCTGACCTACGCGCAGGCCGAGCTGTCGATCGCGCCGTGGCTGGCGTTCCTCCCCGGCATCTGCATCGCCGTCACGGCGCTCGGCTTCACCCTCTTCGGTGAGGCACTCCGAGAATCTATGGACCCGAGGACGAGGGCGCGCTGATGAACGAAGAGGTGAAGAGCATGTCTGCTCCGCTGCTGTCCGTCCGCGATCTCGCGGTCGACTTCCACACGATGGATGGCGTCGTCCACGCCGTCGAGGGTGTCGACCTCGACATCTCCGAGGGCGAGACGGTCGCGATCGTGGGGGAGTCGGGCTCGGGGAAGTCGACCACCGCGATGGCGATCATCGGGCTGCTCGCCGGTGGCGGGCGCATCGCCGGTGGCAGCATCCGCCTGGACGGTCGCGAGATCTCGAAGGCCTCCGAGACCGAGCTGCGCGGCATCCGCGGACGCGATATCGGCCTCGTGCCGCAGGACCCGATGTCGAATCTGAACCCTGTCGCCAAGATCGGCACGCAGGTCGCTGAGACGCTGCTCGCGCACGGGCTCGCAAACCGCCAGAACGTGTCGAAGAAGGTCGTCGAGGCGCTCGAGGCGGCGGGACTCCCGGATGCTGCGAAGCGCGCCAAGCAGTACCCGCACGAGTTCTCGGGCGGTATGCGACAGCGCGCGCTGATCGCGATCGGGATGGCTTGCAAACCGCGCCTGCTCATCGCCGACGAGCCGACCAGCGCCCTGGACGTCACAGTGCAGCAGACGATCCTCGACCAGATCGGCGCGATGACGCGTGAGCTCGGCACCGCCGTGCTGCTCATCACGCACGACCTGGGACTGGCCGCCGAGCGTGCAGAGCGGGTCATCGTGATGCACCGCGGCAAGGTCGTCGAGCAGGGGGCGGCGAAGCAGATCCTCGAGGATCCGCAGCACCCGTACACGCAGTCGCTCGTGAAGGCCGCCCCGTCGGTCGCCATCGCCCGCCTCCGCCCGGAGGAGTTCTCGGCTCCGGAGGAACCGTCCGTACCGCCGGTCGTTGAGCGAGTCGAAGACGAGACGAAACGGGTTGAGCGAGCCGAAGGCGAGTCGAAACCGTCCCTGGACAAACCGGCATCCGACAACATCGTCGAGATCGAGAACCTGACCAAGACGTTCCCGGTGCGCGGTCGTGGCGAGGATTTCGTCGCCGTGAAGGACGTATCGCTCGCGATCCCGCGGGGCGAGACCGTCGCGATCGTGGGCGAGTCGGGGTCGGGCAAGACGACGACGGCACGGATGCTGCTGAAACTGTTCGAACCGACCGCGGGCGTCATCCGGTACGAGGGCAAGGACATTGCCAAGCTCAACCGCGCCGAGACCAGGGACTTCCGCCAGCGTGTGCAGCCGATCTTCCAGGATCCGTACTCGAGTCTGAACCCGATGTTCACGATCGAGCGTCTGATCGCCGAACCGTTGGAGTTCTACAAGCGGGGGAGCGCGGCCGAGCGCCGAGCGCGCGTGCGCCAACTGCTCGACGACGTGGCGCTGCCGCAGTCGATGTTGCGCCGGTACCCGTCCGAGCTGTCGGGCGGTCAGCGTCAGCGCGTGGCGATCGCCCGCGCGCTCGCGCTCTCGCCCGACCTCATCGTCTGCGATGAGCCCGTCTCGGCGCTGGACGTTCTCGTGCAGGACCAGATCCTGACCCTGCTGGGCGACCTGCAGCGCGAGTACGGGCTGAGCTACCTGTTCATCTCGCACGATCTCGCGGTGGTGCGGCTGATCAGCGACTATGTGTGCGTGATGAAGGACGGCGAGCTGGTCGAAGCGGCGACGAGCGAGGAGATCTTCACGAACCCGCGCGACCCGTACACGCGCCGCCTCCTGGCCTCGATCCCCGGCAACGAGCTGAACATCGCCTCCTGACCCCGAGGCTGCATTTCGCGGATGAGTTTCCCCGGATTCCGCGGGGTCTCATCCGCGGAATGCAGTCTCGTAGGGGCTTTTACCGCAGCATCCGGCATTGGTCAAGGATTCCGCTTGCCATGTCGTGAATTCTGTCGTATAGTTGTTCCTTGCGCCTCCTATCTCCCTGCCCTCATATGGTGGTCGGCAGATGTTGAGCATGTGAGTGCGCACTCCACCTGACGACAAAGGAATCGAGAAGCCCTGCGGGGCTCACGGAGGTTATTCCCTTGGCTGCTGCTCCCAACGCATCCACATCCACCACCAACAAGAACGGACGCGGAGCATCCCGTCTTTCGTTCGCCCAGATCTCCGACACGCTGACGGTCCCTGACCTTCTCGCGCTGCAGACGGAGTCTTTCGACTGGCTCGTCGGCAACGACACCTGGAAGGCACGTCTCGCCGAGGGCAAGAAGGCCGGCCGCAAGGACCTCAACGAGTACAGCGGTCTGGAGGAGATCTTCGAGGAGATCTCTCCGATCGAAGACCTCAGCGAGACGATGCAGCTGAGCTTCACCAACCCGTACCTCGAGCCGGAGAAGTACTCGATCGACGAGTGCAAGGAGCGCGGCAAGACCTACGCCGCCCCGCTCTACGTCGAGGCCGAGTTCATGAACCACCAGACCGGTGAGATCAAGACGCAGACCGTCTTCATGGGCGACTTCCCGCTGCAGACCAGCAAGGGAACCTTCATCATCAACGGCACCGAGCGTGTCGTCGTCTCGCAGCTCGTGCGCTCGCCGGGTGTCTACTTCGACAAGACGCCCGACAAGACGTCCGACAAGGACATCGTCTCGGCCCGCGTGATCCCGAGCCGCGGCGCCTGGCTCGAGTTCGAGATCGACAAGCGCGACCAGGTCGGCGTGCGCATCGACCGCAAGCGCAAGCAGTCGGTCACTGTGTTCCTCAAGGCACTCGGCATGACCAGCGAGGAGATCCTCTCCGAGTTCGCCGGCTTCCCCTCCATCGAGGAGACCCTGGCCAAGGACACCATCCTCACCAAGGAAGACGCGCTTCGCGACATCTACCGCAAGCTCCGTCCGGGCGAGCAGGTCGCCGCCGAGGCCGCCCGCGCGCTGCTGGACAACTTCTACTTCAACGCCAAGCGCTACGACCTCGCCAAGGTCGGCCGGTACAAGATCAACCAGAAGCTGGGCCTGAACCAGCCGCTGGACTCGTCGGTTCTCACCGTCGAAGACATCGTGGCGACCATCAAGTACCTGGTGCGTCTGCACCGCGGCGACGAGACCTTCGAGGGTCTGCGCAGCGGCAAGAAGGCCGAGATCCGCATCGCGACCGACGACATCGACAACTTCGGCAACCGTCGCATCCGCGCTGTCGGCGAGCTCATCCAGAACCAGGTCCGCACCGGTCTTTCCCGCATGGAGCGCGTCGTCCGCGAGCGCATGACCACGCAGGACATCGAGGCGATCACCCCGCAGACCCTGATCAACGTGCGCCCCGTCGTCGCCGCGATCAAGGAGTTCTTCGGAACCTCGCAGCTGTCGCAGTTCATGGACCAGAACAACCCGCTCGCGGGTCTGACCCACAAGCGCCGCCTGTCGGCACTGGGCCCCGGCGGTCTCTCGCGTGACCGCGCCGGCGTCGAGGTCCGCGACGTCCACCCGTCGCACTACGGTCGCATGTGCCCCATCGAGACCCCTGAAGGCCCGAACATCGGTCTGATCGGATCGCTCGCGACCTTCGCGCGCATCAACTCGTTCGGGTTCATCGAGACCCCGTACCGCCGCGTCGAGAAC
>NZ_JBQDVP010000047.1:0-21392 GCF_052102115.1 Microbacterium sp. | reverse complement strand
ACTCGAGGAACAGCTCGGTGCCCTGCGAGTCGGTGACGACCTTCGCCTGGTGCGGACGGCTGTAGACGGTCTTGCCGTTCTCAACGGTCTTCACCAGCGTGACGGGCGCTGCCTTCCACTGCGCGCGACGCGAGCGGGTGTTCGAACGGGATACCTTGCGCTTCGGGGGGTTACCGGCCATGGCTAACTCTCTTCTTTGTTCTCGGGATCGCGGCTCTCGGCCGCGCTCCCCTGGTCTGCGATCTGGCGGAGCGCACTCCATCGGGGATCGATGGGGACGTCTTCCTCGGCCCTGGTGCCTTCTGTCAGCCTCTCGCCCGTTTTCGGGTCGAGCCCTGGGCAATCCGGCCGACACACCGGCTGAAACGGAAGCGACAAAACTGCCGCTTCCCTGACCAGAGTTTCAAGATCCACGTGGTCGTCTTGAACCTCGAAGTCAGTTTCTTCCTCACCAGGATACGCGAAAAGCTCCTGGAACTCGACTTCGACAGGCTCAGTGATGTCGACAAGGCATCGCCCGCACACTCCGGTGTACTCAGCATCCGCCGTTCCGGTGACGAGAATGCCCTCGTGCACCGACTCGACGCGCACGTCGAGATCGACGTCCGAGCCGAGCTCGAACGAGACAATGCCCTCCCCCCACTGTTCGGGAAGAGTCACGGAGAAATGGTGCTCTCGCATCTCGCCGGGATGCCGGACGATGTCGCGGACGGGCACCACAAAGGGACCGTTGAGTCGAGTCTTCACACACACCATGCTACCGGCCGATGCTGCAGCCGGCTCAGCGGACGCTGAGCGTCAGATGCCGCGGGCGCCGGTGTCGAGGAACGATGCGACCGCTGTCGGCACGAACGGGGCGACGTCTCCGCCGAGGGCAGCGACCTGGCGCACGAGGGAGCTCGAAACCATCGCGTGCGACGGGTCCGGCAACAGGAACACCGTCTCGATCTCGGCGAGATGACGGTTCACGATCGCCATCGGAGACTCATAGGCGACGTCGATCTGGGAGCGGATGCCCTTGACCAGTACGCCGGCGCCGACGTCACGCGCATAATCGACGAGCAGACCCATGCTCCACGAGCCCACGATGACGTTGCCCTCGATACCGTCCTCTTGAATGGACTGCTCGAGAAGTGACAGACGCTGTGCGATCGGCAGCATCGCTTCTTTGCCGGGGTTGTGCACCACCAGCACGTGCAACTCGTCGTAGAGTCTCGCCGCGCGTCGAATCACATCGAGGTGTCCGAGGGTCGGCGGATCGAATGATCCGGGGACGACGGCAATCCGGCTGCTCATTGCGTCTCCTTCGATCGCTCGGTGCTTCGCATGCTTTTCAGCCTATTGCACGAATGTGATCAGTTCTTCGCGAGGGCGGCGCGGTCATCTTCGGTCACCCGGCGCGTGATGACATCGCGCAGGCTGGTGTGCGCAGCCAGGGTGGGGTCGGCGCCGAGGATCTCTTCGGCGAGTTCGCGTGCCCGGGCGATGAGCCGGGAATCCTTGACCACGCGGAGCAGCCGCAGCGACGATCGAACCCCCGACTGCGCCTGGCCGAGAACGTCGCCCTCACCGCGCAGTTCGAGGTCGACCTCGGCGAGGGCGAATCCGTCAAGCGTCGCCGCGACAGCTTCGACGCGTTCGCGTGCGAGGGTGCCCTCTTCAGCCTCGGTGACCAGCAGGCAGAGACCAGGGACCGAACCGCGCCCGACGCGGCCGCGCAGCTGGTGCAGCTGCGAGACACCGAACCGGTCGGCATCCAGCACGATCATCGTCGACGCGTTGGGCACATCGACACCGACCTCGATCACGGTCGTGGCGATGAGCACGTCGATCTCGCCCCGCGCGAAGGCCTGCATGACGGCATCCTTCTCGTCGGAGGGCATCCTCCCGTGCAGCACCGCCCGCCGGAGCGTGCCGACCGTCGGGTGCGTAGCCAGCGCCTCATCGAGCTGGACAACACCCCAACGCGGACCTGCCGCGCCCTCATCGGGCGGCACCAGCGCTGCGGCGTCTTCCTCGGCGGCACCGGTCTTCTTGGTCGTGTCGATCGCGGCGCACACAGCGAACACCTGCCGTCCTTGAGCGACCTCTTCGGCCGCGCGGGCCCAGACGCGCTGGAACCAGGCCGGATGCTCGGCCAGCGGCGCCACAAAAGACTCGATACCAGCACGACCGGCCGGCATCGTGCGGATCACCGAAGTGTCGAGATCGCCGAACACCGTCATCGCGACCGTGCGCGGGATCGGCGTCGCCGTCAGCACCAGGGCGTGCGGGCTCGACCCCTTGGCGCGCAGAGCCTCGCGCTGCTCGACGCCGAATCGATGCTGTTCGTCGACGACGACGAGGCCGAGCTCGGCGAACGTCGTCTTCTCCCCCAGCAGCGCGTGCGTGCCGACGACGATCAGCGCCTGCCCCGCCGCAACGCGGAGCGCGGCCTTGCGTCGCTCAGCCGCGGGCATCTGGCCGGTGAGCAGCGTCGGCATGACCTCGGGGGCGAGCTGGGGCCCGAGCATCTTCGTAATGGACCGCAGGTGTTGCGCAGCCAGAACCTCGGTGGGGGCGATCAGCGCGGATTGCCCGCCGGATTCGGCGACCTGCAGCATCGCCCGCAGTGCGACGAGAGTCTTTCCCGATCCCACCTCGCCCTGGACGAGCCTGTTCATCGGCCAGGCGCCGGTGAGGTCGGATGCGACCTGCTCTCCGACCGTCTTCTGGTCGGCGGTGAGCGTGTACGGCAGCGCCTGTTCGAATCGTTCGAGCAGTCCACCGGGCGCAGCCGCGCGCGGTGTCGCCGTGAGCGCACGCACGGCCGCACGCTGCTGCAGCAGCGCTGTCTGCAGCACGAGCGCCTCGTGCATGCGCAGGGTGCGCACAGCCGGGTCGACATCGGTCTTGGTCTCCGGTCGATGCACCTGGTTCAGCGCCGTGCGCGCGTCCAACATTCCCTCTGCGGTGCGTACGGACTCGGGAAGCGGGTCGGGAATCTCACCCAGCTGCGGCAGCACCAGCTCGACGAGTTCTCGGAACTGTCCGCTCGCCACCGCAGAGGTGGCCGGGTAGATCGGGATCGGCCGGTGGGCGCGCTCCTCGACCTGCGTCCGGCGCTCTTCATCGTCGTCGAACAGCTCGTACTGGGGGTGGGAGAACTGCGTGACGTCTTTGAATGAACCGACCTTGCCGGAGAAGACGCCCCGGCGGCCGGGATGCAGCTGGTCCCTGCGCCACTCAGCCTGCTTGAGACCCTTCGCGAAGAACGTGAGCGAGACGCGGCCATTCTCATCGCCGATGATGACGTCGGTCATCGCCCCCGACCTGTTCCGCATCGCGCGGGCGGATGACGAGAGAACCTCCGCGACGATCGTCACCGTCTCACCCACCGGCAGATCTCGGATCGGCGTCAACTCAGCCGGATCGGCATAGCGGCGCGGGTAGTGCGCGAGCATGTCGCCGACCGTGCGCATGTCGAATGCGCGTTCGAGCTTCTTCGCCGGGCCGCTACCCACGGCATCTTCCAGGCGCGTGTCGAGCGAGAAGACCATTCCTGAAGTCTAGATAACGTCGCGGACAGTCTTAGGCTGATGAGGTGACGAGGATCATCGCCGGTGCCGCACGCGGCCTGCGCATCGAGGTGCCGAGTACGGGGACCCGACCGACCAGCGACCGGGTGCGCGAGTCGCTGTTCGGTGCGCTCGAGTCGGCCGGGGCCGTCGCCGATGTCCGAGTGCTGGATCTGTATGCCGGTTCCGGCGCCCTGGGACTCGAGGCGCTCAGTCGCGGCGCCGCCAGCCTCGATCTCGTCGAGCGCTCACGGCCTGCGGCGGCCGTCGTGCGGCGAAACGCCGTCGTCGTGGCCAAGAATCTCACAGGCGCCCCACGCGTGCATGAGAGCGCCGTCCTGCCGTTCCTCCGCCGCGCCGCCGGGCCCTGGGACCTCGTGTTCACCGATCCGCCCTACGAGCTCGACGACGAGGCGATGACGGCCGACCTGATCGCGCTCGCACCGCTGCTGTCCGAGGAGGCCGTCGTCGTGATCGAACGGGCGCGACGCTCGACGCCACCGGACGCGGATGCCGCGGGGCTGGAGATCTTCCGCGAGAAGGTCTACGGCGACACCGCGGTGTGGTGGGCTCAGCCGGCCGCGGCATCCCAGTCGCGATAGGGATCCCAGCCCGCAGCACCGGCCGGCTGTCCATCGCACAGCACGCCGTCGGCCCCGCGCTCCCGCACGACGCCGATGGCGCGGAAGCCGGGCGGCAGGGACTCCGAAGGGAACGTCGCCAGCAGAGCGTGGTCCTCGCCGCCGGCCAGCGCACGCTCCGGATCGGCTCCGAGGGCGGTCCGGGTGAGGTCGATCGTCACGGCGGACGCTGTCGCCATCCGCCCGGCGTCCAGCGCGAGACCGTCCGAGATGTCCATCATGGCCGTGGCGCCGGCGATCGCGGCGACCGGGCCGAGCCCGATCGGCGGCGCCGGACGCAGTTGTGCGGAGACCGCCGCGGACTCTCCGTCGGCGAGGCGCTGGGCATCCACCGGCACCGGCGTCTCCCCGTCACGGAAGCGGCCGAACAGTACGGCCAAACCGTGGGCCGCGAGCCCCAACTCCCCCGCCACCGCCACAACGTCTCCCGGTCGGGCTCCGGCCCGTGTCACGGCCTCTCGCCCTTCCAGGTCGCCGAGGGCGGTGACCGCGATCGTCAGCACGTCCGAGACCGTCAGATCGCCGCCGACGACCGAGCACCCGGGCGCCAGTGCCTCACAGGCAGCCCGGAAGCCGTCGGCCAGCTGCTCGATGAACGACAGGCGCATGTCCCGCGGCACGGCGAGAGCGACCAGGAGTCCGGTGGGTCGGGCGCCCATCGCAGCCACATCGGCGAGGTTCACCGCCGCTGACTTCCAGCCGAGGTCGTAACCGCTCGACCATGCGAGCCGGAAATCCGGCCCGTGCACGAGAGTGTCGGTCGTGGCGACCACGGACCCCGACGGCGCAGCCAGCACGGCCGCATCGTCACCGGGGCCGAGGATCGTGTGCGATGCGGGTGCGGTGCGGGCGAGGATGGCACGCAGCACGGTGCCTTCGGAGACGTCACCCAGGCGCGGATCGTCGTCGGTGGAGCGGGAGGACATGCTGTCAAAGGTAGCCTGGAATCATGTCTCGCCGTCCCGCTCTCGTCGTCGCCCTGCTGCTCGGAGCAGGCCTTCTGGGCGGATGCTCGAGCACTGTGCATCTCGAACCCGCCGACGACGCGAACAACCCGCTCTGCGCGGATGTCACCGTCGGCCTCAAGAACGCGGATTCCATCGCTGATCTCGACCGGCGGTGGACAGATGCCCAGGCGACGGTGGCGTGGGGAGAGCCCGAGGGCGACGCCGCGATCATCCTGCGATGCGGGGTCACCGTTCCCGGCCCGACCGCCGACCTGCAGTGCGTAACCCTCGAGGGCGTCGACTGGCTCGTCGACGCCTCCGACACGCCCTACCTCCGGCTGACGACGTATGGCCGCGACCCCGCCGTGCAACTGTTCATCGACACCGGGGTCGTGAGCTCGAACGATGTCATCGGCAGCCGCGCCCTGGTCGGTGCGCTCACCTCGATTCCCGCCGACGGCCGGTGCACCACACCCGACGAACTCGACGAGGACGCGCAGAACCTGCTCGACGGCACGCCGTCGAGTTGACTCCTCAGCGCCGCAGGCCAGCCTCGATGAGCTCGCTGATCAGATCGCCGTAGCTGAGGCCCGATGCCACCCAGCACTTGGGGAACATCGAAATGGGCGTGAAGCCGGGCATCGTGTTGAGCTCATTGACGATGAGCTCGCCCGCCGCGGTGAGGAACATGTCCACACGGGCGAGTCCCCGCCCGTCGACTGCCTGGAACGCCCGGATCCCGATCTGCTGGATCTCGGCGCGCTGCGTCTCGGTGAGTTCGGCAGGGCAGACCACGTCGACGCCGTCGCCGCCCAGGTATTTGCCCTCGAAATCGTAGAAGCCGCGCGAGGTCAGCACGATCTCGCCGGGGAGCGACGCGCGGACGCCGTCAGCGGTCTCGAGGATGGCCACCTCGATCTCCCGGCCGGTGATCCCCGTCTCGACGAGCACCTTGTCATCCTCAGCGAAGGCCACTTCGAGGGCGGCATCCAGCTCGGCCTGATCCGACACCTTCGAGACCCCGACGCTGGATCCAGCACGGGCGGGTTTGACGAACACCGGCAGCCCGAGATTCTCGATCCGCGCGCGCAGCGCCTCGGCATCCTGTTCCCAGTCCCCGCGGCGAACCGTGACCCAGGGAGATACCGCGATGCCCTCGGACTCCAGCACGACCTTCATGAAGTGCTTGTCCATGCACAGCGCCGAATCCAACACCCCGCCGCCGGCGTACGGCACCTCGAGTGTGTCGAAGTAGCCCTGGATCGTGCCGTCCTCGCCGTGCGTGCCGTGCAGGATCGGCAGCACGACATCGATCTCGCCGTGATCCGCCGTCGAACCGTCTGCCCGGACCACCCGCAGCGACCGCGTGCCGCCCGGCTCCGGCCACAGCACGCGCGAGCCGTTGTCGACGACTTCGGGCAGGTGCGCGGCATCCAAGGCGAACTTCGCGGGCGAATCCTCCTCGAGCACGAAGGCGCCCTCGCGCGTGATCCCGACCGGGATCACGTCGTAGCGCTCCCGGTCAATCGCCTGCAGCACCCCGCCCGCCGTTGCGGAACTGATCGAATGCTCGCTGGAACGCCCGCCGAAGAGCACCACCACCGTCTGCTTGTCCATGATTGGTTCGCTCCTCCTGGGGAGTGTCGTCGTCTGTCGTCAGGTGCGGTGCGATATCGCGGGGATTCATCTTGCCGTCGAGCACCATCTTCACCTGCTCCACGATGGGCATGTGCACGTCGGACTCGCGGGCCAGCTGCAGGATCGGGGCGACCGATGCCAGACCCTCTGCGGTCTGGTTCATCTGCTTCACGACATCTTGAAAACCGTAGCCCTGGCCCAGGAGACGCCCGGCCGTGTTGTTCCGACTGAGCGGCGACTGGCAGGTCGCGATCAGGTCACCGAGGCCCGCGAGACCCTGCAGGGTCTCGGGCTGCGCGCCATTCGCGACGGCGAAGTCGGTCATCTCGACGAGCCCGCGCGTGATGATCGATGCCTTCGTGTTCTCGCCGTAGCCGACGCCATCGACGATGCCGATCGCGACCGCGATGAGGTTCTTCAGCACTCCGCCGAATTCGGTGCCGATGACGTCGGTGTTGACGAACGTGCGGAAGTACGAGTTATGCGCCGCCCGGGCGATGGTCTCGGCGGTGTCCTGACTCAGCGAGGCGACCACCGCGGCCGTGGGCTGCTCGCGGGCGATCTCGAGAGCGAGGTTCGGCCCGGAAGCCACCGCGATGCGCTCGGGGTCGCAGGCGAGTTCCTGCTCGATGACCTGGCTCATGCGCAGGCCGCTGGCACGCTCGACTCCCTTCATCAGGCTGACGATCGGCATCTCGGCGTTCTCGAGCAGCGGTCGCAGGCCCTTGAGGTTCTCACGCAGCGATTGGCTCGGCACCGACAGATACACCTGGTCCGCGCCGTTAATGGCCATCGACAACTCGTGCGTGGCGGTCATCGTACGCGGCAGGTTGACCCCGGGCAGGTACTTGCTGTTGCGCTTGCCCTCAGCGATCTCGAGGGCCTGCTCGGGACGGCGCGCCCACATCGTCACCTGGGCGCCGCCGTCGGCGAGGATCTTGCCGAAGGTCGTCCCCCAACTACCGGCGCCGATGACGGCGACGCGGGGGCCCGGGGCGTCGGCGGTCTTACGAGTCAAGGCGACCGGTCTCCTTCTGGCCATGTTCGGCGGGGTTCCAGCGCTTGGCGGGAGCCTTCTCGTGTCGGATCTCCTCCAGCAGCGCCGTGATCGCGTTCATCAGACGGTCGGTCGCCTCGGCGATCGCCGCCGGTTCGCCCTGCCTGTCCTTCAGGTCGCTGAGATCGATCGGATCGCCGAAGACGATGTCGATCGGCTTGCGCGGCGGCCAGAGCTTGAGGCCCTTCTGATAGCGCCCCATGATCGCCTGGGTCCCCCACTGGGCCATCGGGATCAGCGGGATGCCACCGGCCATCGCCAGGCGCACGGCGCCGGACTTGCCGCGCATCGGCCACAGGTCGGGGTCGCGAGTGAGCGTGCCCTCGGGGTAGACGATCACCCCGCGTCCGTTCTCGACGAGCTCGCGCGACTGGCTGATCGTCTGCGCCGAGGCCGCCCGCGACGAGGCTCGGGCCACGGGGATCATGCCGGTGGCCCGCAGCGCGGCACCGACGACCGGCACCCGGAACAGACTCTCCTTCGCCATGAACCGCGGCGCACGCCCGAGGCGCCAGACCGCGGCGGCGACGATCAGCGGATCGAACTCGGAATAGTGGTTCGGCGCCAGGACGAACGATCCCTCGGCAGGCAGCTTCTCACGCCCCGTGAAGCGCATCTTCGACAGGTAGGTCACGAACGGGACCACGACGACGGCAAGCGCCCAGAACAGGCTCGGTCGGGTCTTCTCCGTCGATGCGGCAGCCATGCGGATCAGCCGATGACGTCGAAGTCGGCGCCGAGGACGTCGAGCTTGGCCAGGAACTTCTCGTACCCGCGGCTGAGGATGTCGACACCCGACACCTTTGACTCACCGGTCGCGGTGAGCGCGGCGATGACGTGGCTGTACCCGCCCCGTAGGTCGGGGACGACGATGTCGGCGCCGTGCAGCGGAGTCGGCCCCGTGATGACGGCCGCCTGCTCGAGCTCGCGGCGAGCGACGCGGCGAGGTCCGCCCTGAAGTCCATGCGGGTGCACGACGATGTCGGCGCCCATCTTCACCAGAGCCTGGGTGAAGCCCATGCGGTTCTCGTAGACCGTCTCGTGCACGACGGACCGGCCGTTCGCCTGCGTCAGGGCGACGACGAGGGGCTGTTGCCAATCGGTCATGAACCCGGGGTGCACATCGGTCTCGACCACGACGGGGAGCACGTCGCCGTCACGCCGGAACAGGATGCCGTCCTCGCGGATGTCGAACCATCCGCCAGCCTTGCGGAAGACGTTGAGGAAGGTCAGCATCTCCTGTTGCTTGGCCCCGCTGACGAAGATCTCGCCATCGGTTGCGAGCGCCGCCGAAGCCCATGACGCGGCTTCGTTGCGATCGAAGATCGCCCGGTGGTCGTAGCCGCGAAGCTTCTCGACGCCCTCGATGAGGATCACGCGGTTCGGCTCGTAGGAGATGATCGCGCCCATCTTCTGCAGCACCGCGATCAGATCCATGATCTCCGGCTCGATGGCCGCATTGTGCAGTTCGGTCGTGCCCTCGGCCCGCACCGCTGTCAGCAGCACCTGCTCGGTGGCGCCAACGCTCGGGTACGGCAGGTGGATGTTCGCCCCGTGCAACCGGCCGCCGGGTGTCGAGAGCCGGATGCCGCTGGGCAGCTTCTCGACCGTCGCGCCGAACTTGCGCAGCGCGTCGAGGTGGAAATCGATCGGCCGGTCGCCGATGCGGCATCCGCCGAGGTCGGGGATGAACGCCTGGCCGAGTCGGTGCAGCAGCGGACCGCAGAACAGGATCGGGATGCGCGAGGCTCCCGCGTGCGCGTCGATCTCCTCCATGTGGGCGGATTCGACGTCGCTCGGATCGAGGTGCAGCGTACCGGGCTCGTCGCCCTCGGTGACACGGACGCCGTGCACCTCGAGCAGGGAGCGCACCACGGCGACATCGCTGAGGGTCGGGACATCGCGCAGGATGCTGGGTTCCTCGCCGAGAAGGGCTGCCACCATCGCCTTGGTAGCGAGGTTCTTCGCTCCCTTGACGTCGACCCGGCCGCGCAGCGGTCGGCCTCCTCGAATAGCCAGTACATCTCCGGTCAAGGCAGGTACTCCGTTCTGGAGGTCAGCGCGCACGGTGGTCGTCATTCGATGAGCCTCACTTCAGTTCACGGTCACGGCGGCAGCCGCCGGGGCGAAAGTGCCCCAGGCTCACGGTGCTCGGTGTCAGCAGACTCGGTGTCAGCGAACAGGAAGCGTACGTGGCCGCCACGACTCGCGGCGGGCCTCGAACTGCGCGATCTTGTCTTCGTTGCGCAGAGTGAGCCCGATGTCATCGAGCCCTTCGAGGAGCCGCCATCTAGTGTAATCGTCGACGCCGATGGTGGCCTGGATATCGCCGATCGTGGCTGTGCGCGCCTCGAGGTCCACGGTGATGGACACGCCCGGATCAGCGTCGATGGCCGCCCAGATGCGTTCGAGATCGTCTTCGGAGATCGTGGCGGCGAGCAGGCCCTGCTTGCCGGAGTTCCCGCGGAAGATATCGGCGAAGCGGGGGCTGAGCACGACCGCGAATCCGAAGTCGCGCAGCGCCCACACCGCGTGCTCGCGGCTGGAACCGGTTCCGAAATCGGATCCGGCGACCAGGACGGATGCGCCCTGGAACGGCTTCTGGTTGAGCACGAAGTCCGGGTCCTGCCGCCAGGCGTGGAACAGGGCATCCTCGAATCCGGTCTTGGTGACCCGCTTGAGGAAGACCGCGGGGATGATCTGGTCGGTGTCTACGTTCGAGCGCTTCAGGGGAGCTGCGATACCGGTGTGCGTGGTGAACTTCTCCATGATCAGGCTCCCGCCATCTCGCGTGCGGGTTCGAGGTCGCTGGGGCTGGACAGGGTGCCCCGCACCGCGGTCGCGGCGGCGACCAGCGGCGAAACCAGATGTGTTCGGCCGCCCTTGCCCTGGCGACCCTCGAAGTTGCGGTTCGACGTCGACGCGCAGCGCTCCCCCGGCGCGAGCTGGTCGGGGTTCATTCCCAGACACATCGAGCAGCCGGCGAAACGCCACTCCGCGCCGAAGTCCTTGACGATCTGGTCGATGCCCTCGGCCTCAGCCTCCAGACGCACCCGGGCCGAGCCGGGAACGACCATGACGCGCACGCCATCGGCCTTCTGACGCCCCTGGATGATCGAGGCGAACGCACGCAGATCTTCGATGCGGCTGTTCGTGCACGACCCCATGAAGACGGCATCCACCGGCACGTCCTTCAACGGCGTGCCGGGGGCGAGGTCCATGTACTCCAGCGCGCGCTGCGCGGCAGCCCGCTCGTTCGGGTCGGCGAATTCTGCCGGATCCGGCACCGAGGCGGAAAGCGAACTGCCCTGCCCCGGGTTCGTCCCCCACGTCACGAACGGCTCGAGTTCGTTCGCGTCGATGAAGACCTCGGCATCGAACGCCGCACCCTCATCGGTGGGGAGCGTGCGCCAGTAGGCGACCGCATCGTCCCAGTCCTGACCCTGCGGGGCGTGCGCCCTGTCCTTGACGTACGCGAACGTCGTCTCGTCGGGCGCGACCATCCCGGCACGCGCCCCCGCTTCGATCGACATGTTGCAGATCGTCATACGCCCCTCCATCGAGAGGGCGCGGATCGCGCTGCCGCGGAATTCGAGCACGTAGCCCTGACCGCCGCCCGTGCCGATCTTCGCGATCACCGCGAGGATGATGTCCTTCGCCGAGACGCCCGGCTTCAACTCGCCCTCGACCGTGATCGCCATCGTCTTGAAGGGTTTCAGCGGCAGTGTCTGCGTCGCCATCACATGCTCGACCTCGCTGGTGCCGATCCCGAACGCCATTGCGCCGAATGCACCGTGCGTGGACGTGTGAGAGTCACCGCACACCACCGTGATGCCGGGCATCGTGAGGCCCAGCTGCGGGCCGACGACATGCACGATGCCCTGCTCGGCATCGCCCAGCGAGTGCAGCCGCACACCGAACTCGTCTGCATTGCGGCGCAGCGTCTCGATCTGGGTGCGACTGGTCAGATCAGCGATCGGCTTGTCGATCTCGAGCGTCGGGGTGTTGTGATCCTCCGTCGCGATCGTCAGATCCAGCCGGCGCAGCGGGCGCCCCTCGGCCCGCAGCCCGTCGAACGCCTGCGGACTCGTGACCTCATGCACGAGGTGCAGGTCGATGTAGATCAGATCGGGCTCATCGTTCTCGCCCCTGACGACGAGATGGTCGTCCCACACCTTCTCAGCGAGAGTGCGCGGACGGCTCGAGGAATCGGGGTGAACAGCATCGGTCATGTCGTTATCTCCAGTATTCGGCGGTTCGGCCACGCTGGACGCCGCGACGAGAAAGGCCTAGATCGAGGTCTCGTCGCGGCCGCTAAGGAGAACAACCACACGCCGCATGCCGGTCAGTTTACACGGCAGCGGCGGGTGGTCGGCGCGGTCAGCTGTCCAGCGCTGCGCGCTTCTCCCGCGAGGACGCGATCAGGCTCGCCACGGTAGCCACGGCCATCGACGCGAAGATCACGCCGAGGGACACCCAGTTGTTGATATCGGGCGCCCACTCGATGGGCTGACCGCCGTTGATGAACGGCAGCTCGTTCTCGTGCATGGCGTGCAGGATCAGCTTCACTCCGATGAAGCCCAGGATGAAGGCGACGCCGTAGTGCAGGTACTTCAGCTTCTCGAGCAGGTCGCCGAGCAGGAAGTAGAGCTGACGCAGTCCCATCAGCGCGAACAGGTTCGCCGTGAAGACGATGAACGGGTCCTGTGTGACGCCGAAGATCGCGGGAATCGAGTCCACCGCGAACATCAGGTCGGTGACGCCCAGCGACACGAACACGATGAGCATCGGGGTCCACATCTTCTTGCCGTCCACGACCGTGCGGATCTTCGCACCGTCGTACGAGTCACTGATGTCGATTCCGCGTCGCAGCATCCGGATGATGAAGCTCTCCGTCTGCGTATCGCCCTCGTGTTTCTCAGGCATGGCTTGACGGATCGCGGTGAAGACGAGGAAGGCACCGAACAGGTAGAAGATCGGGCTGAGGTGCTCGACGGCGGCGCCGACGATGAGGATGAACACGGCGCGCAGGATGAGGGCGATGATGATGCCCACCATCAGCGCCTCCTGCTGGTAGCGACGCGGCACCGAGAACTGGCTCATGATCAGCACGAACACGAAAAGGTTGTCGATCGAGAGGCTGTATTCCATCGCCCACCCGGTGAGGAAGTCGAGCGAAGTCTTCGAATCACCGATGAAGAACAGCACGGCGGCGAAGATCAGCGCCAGTGTCACGTAGAACGCGACCCAGAGGCTGGACTCCTTCGTCGACGGTATGTGCGGACGCTTCAGGATGAGAAGCAGGTCCGCGATGAGGATGACGGTCAGGACCACGAGGGACGTGATCTCGAACCACACAGGAATGTTCAACGGCGCACAGCACCTTTCGAGAGGGTCGGTCAGGGGCCGAAAGTCTCTCCCCCGCACGATACGCGGTCCGCGTCCGGAGCAACACTGTCGGTGCTCGTGATGACGAACGCAGAGATCTGGGATACTCCCTCTCGCTTCGTCGACTTTAGCCGAAGATTCGGAAGCCGTCGGCGCGCAGCGACCTCGAAGGCAGTTCGTGTATCCTCGCATGTGCAAGGGGAGTACTCCGATACGGTCGGCTCGTCATTACGGATGCAGGTCGCATCCCGGGGCACCGGTTCTCGATTCTGGGGATGGAGAAGACCTTGGCCGTGATTCTTCACGCCAGGTATTGGAGCATCTCTTGAACATCACCCCTCTCGTCTGGGGCATCACGATCGTGATCACGATCGCCTTCTTCGTCTACGAGTTCTTCGCTCATGTCCGCAAGCCGCATGAGCCGACCATCGGCGAGTCCGCTCGCTGGTCGATCTTCTACATCACTCTCGCTTTGCTGTTCGGTGCCGGGATCGGCGCTGTCTCGGGATGGACGTACGGCGGAGAGTACTTCGCGGGGTACCTCACCGAAAAGGCCCTGTCGATCGACAATCTCTTCGTCTTCCTGATCGTGATGACCGGGTTCGCGGTACCGAGGATCTATCAGCAGAAAGTACTGATGATCGGCATCGTGATCGCGCTGGTCATGCGCGGCATCTTCATCGCGCTCGGTGCAACGCTCATCGAGAGCGGCGCGTGGGTGTTCTACCTCTTCGGCGCCCTGCTGCTGGTGCTCGCATATCGCCAGGCATTCAGTCACGGTGACAGCGACCCGACAGACAACTGGTTCATGCGATTGGTCCGGCGCATCCTGCCCGTGACCGACGAGTATCACGGTGACAAACTCACGGTGAAGAAGGAAGGCAAGCGCTGGGTCACGCCCATGCTGCTGACCATCGTCGCGATCGGGTTCATCGACCTGGTCTTCGCATTCGACTCGATCCCCGCGATATACGGCCTGACCGAGGAGGCGTACATCGTCTTCACCGCGAATGCGTTCGCCCTCATGGGACTGCGTCAGCTCTACTTCCTCATCGGAGGACTGCTCGAGCGTCTGGTCTACCTGGCACAGGGTCTTGCAGTGATCCTCGCCTTCATCGGCGTCAAGCTGGTCTTCCACGCGATGCATGTGAACGAGGTCCCGTTCATCAATGGCGGCGCGCCGATGCTCTGGGCGCCCGAGATCCCGATCTGGTTCTCGCTGCTATTCATCGGGCTGACCGTCGCGGTCGCCACCGTGGCCAGCCTCCTCAAGACCCGGGCGGACAGCCGTCGATCAGACCCTCAGCTCGCCGCGTCCACCACCGACGCAGAAAAGGAAACGTCGTGACCCGTATTTGCTTGTCGGAGCCGTCCTCCGACTCCGATAGTCCCGACGCCTGGGTGACCCCAGGCGCGCCCCGCCCTTCCACGAAGGTTGTCCACTGATGGGCGATCTGCTCTGGAACATCGCCCTCGTCTTCGCATTCGTTCTGGTCGGCGGCGTCTTCGCGGGCACCGAAATGGCGCTGGTCACGCTGCGCGAGAGCCAGATCAACGCCATCGCCCAGCGCGGTCGGCGCGGCGCCAAGGTCGCGGGTCTCGCCCGCAACCCGAACACCTTCCTCTCGGCTGTGCAGATCGGTGTGACCGTGGCTGGGTTCGCCTCGGCCGCGTACGGCGCGACCTCGATCGCGCCATCGGTCGCACCGCTGTTCGAGTCGTGGGGTCTGGACCCCGCTATCGCCCTCACCATCGCGACGATCGTACTCACCCTCGTGATCGCGTACCTGTCGCTCGTGCTCGGCGAGCTCGTGCCCAAACGCCTCGCCATCCAGCGCAACGCACAGTTCGCGTACGCCGTGGCCCCCGCGCTCAACGCTTTTGCCGTCGTGATGCGCCCCGTCATCTGGTTGCTGTCGGTGTCGACCAACGGTCTCGTGCGTGTGCTCGGCGGCGACCCAGACAAGAACGGTGAGGAGCTCAGCGACGAGGAAGTGCGCGACATCGTCGCCTCGCACCAGGGGCTCCCCGACGACGAGCGCCGGATCCTCGATGATGTACTGTCGCTGCGCGGCCGTCAGATCAGCGAGGTCATGCGCCCTCGTCCGGAGGTCGTGGCGCTCGACGAAAGCGCGACGGTCACCGACGCCCTGGCGCAGGTGCACGACCTCCCGTTCTCCCGCTACCCGGTGTCGGACAGATCGATCGACGACATCGCCGGCTTCGTGCACGTGCGCGACCTCTTCGAAGCGGCGCGAGAGAATCCTGGGCGATCGGTGCGCGCGCTGATCCGTACGATCCCGTACATCCCGTCGACGGCGCGCGTGCTCCCCGCGCTCACGCGCATGCGCGCCGATGGGCATCACATCGCGGTCGTCGTCGATGAGTACGGCGGCACCGACGGCCTGGTCACTCTCGAGGATCTGGTCGAGGAGGTCGTCGGCGAGATCTTCGACGAATACGACGCGGCCGAGATGGACGCGCCGGGCGGCGCGCTCGACGGACGCTTGAACCTGCAGGATTTCGAAGAAGCCACCGGACTGGAGCTGCCGCGCGGTTCGAGTGACACGATCGCCGGGTTCGTGACCGAGCAGCTGGGCCGACTCGCGGTCGTCGGAGACACCATCGAAGTGCCGGGCGCAACGATTCAGGTCACCGCGTTGGACCGCCGGCGCATCGCCGGCGTGCGCGTCACGCCACAGTCGGAGGAACCGGATGTCCGAGCGGTCTGAGAACCAGAGGATGTGACTCGCAAGGCGCAGACAGCAACGTTTCCGCTTGATTTTCCGCGGTATACAAGAAGTCTTGTGCATATGCGGGACCACGCTTAGCGTGGAACGCATGGAAGAGATCGAGGCGATCACCGCCGTGCACCACCCCGTACGGCGACGCATCTTCGACTATCTCGGGCTGTACGGAGCGAGTCAGGTGGGGAGCCTCGCTCGCGCTCTGGATCAGCAGGTCGGCAGCATCAGCCACCACCTGCGGATGCTGGAGCGCGCCGGCATCGTCGAAAGAGCGGACGACCCGACCGGCGACAAGCGCACGAGCTGGTGGCAGATCGCCCGCAGGAGCTTCAGCTGGTCGGTGGACGACTTCGCGGGTTCACCGGCGGACGCGATGCTCGCCCGCGGTGCGCAACGCGCGAACATCAACGCTCAGATCGGGCGCTTGTCGGCGTGGCATCGGAGCAGCGACCCCGACCCGATGTGGAGCCGCGCGGCCTTCAGCACAGACACGCTCGTCTGGGCGACCGCCGACGAGCTGGCAGCCCTGTCGAAGGCGTTCGTCGACACGATTGCGCAGTGGGCACGTTCCATAGACCGCGACGACGAATCCGATGAGAGCGCGTCCGAGCGCCGCCCCGTCTTCGTCTTCGCGCACGGATTCCCGACGACACCATGACCATCAACGAACCCATGCTGCTGCGCGAACCGCCACGATTCTCGCGCGATCTGGCGGTGCACTCCTGGATCACGGTCAAGGCGCTCTCCGACGCCGGCGACGCCATCTGGACGATCGCGCTCGCGTGGACTGCTGTGCAGATCGCCTCCCCGGCGATCGCCGGCCTCATCATCGCCGCCGGCACGGTGCCGCGCGCCGTCATCCTGCTGTTCGGCGGCGTACTGGCCGACCGCGCGAACGCACGGTATGTGATGATCCTGTTCAACGTCCTGCGCGTCGGTGTTCTGATCGGGGTCGCGATCTGGGTGCTGGCGAATCCGCCGACGGTGCTGGTTCTTCTGCTCGCGGCGATCGCGTTCGGCACGTGCGACGCGTTCTACGAGCCCTCCGCGGCGACGATCGGCCGGCAGCTCGTGCGCGTCGAGGACCTGCCGTCGTACAGCGCGGTGATGCAGACGGCGACCCGACTCGGCACGATGGGCGGGGCAGCGCTCGGCGGGTTCCTCGTCGCCTACGCCGGGCTCGCCGGGAGCGCGTCGATCAACGCTCTCACCTTCACCTTCGTGATCGCCTTCATCGCGATCTGGTTGCGTCCGCGGTTCGCGCTGGCCCGTGCCGCGAAGGAGACAGCGCTCCGCGGCATCCTGCATGGTTTCTCCCACCTGAAAGATGCTCCGACCACGCGCACCCTCGTCCTCGCACTGTCCGGGCTGAACCTGGCCGTCGGGCCCGCCACGGGCATCGGAATCGCACTGCGTGCCCATGACGAGGGCTGGGGTGCACAGGCCGTGGGTGTCTTCGAAGCTCTCATCGGACTCGGCGCCGCTGTCGGCGCGGTCACTGTAGCGAAATGGCGCCCCCGCCGCGAAGCGCTCGGCGGGTTCTGGGCGCTCGTCGTGCAGGGCGCGGGGATCATCCTCATCGGCGTCGGGCCGATGTGGTTGACCGGCATCGGCTGCCTCGTGGTCGGTCTCACCGCAGGGTTCGCCTCCGTACTGCTCAGCGCAACCTTCGCGGCAACGGTCGACACGGCCTACCTCGGCCGGATGAGTGCGATCACTCGTCTCGGCGACGACGTGCTGATGCCGCTCGCGATGGCCGCGTTCGGCGCACTGGCCGCGGCGACTACCACCTGGACCGCATTCGTGGTGTTCGGGCTCGCCCTGATGGGCATGATGTGCTTCCCGCTGCGCAACCGCCAGTTCCGCGAGATGTCGTTGCGGACTACTCTCGACGCATGACTGATCGCGATACAGATCACGCTTCTCACCACCACGGTTTCTCGGACGCGTTCGCCGAGCACCTCGACCGCGAGGCGCTCTTGGCCACGGACGTCACGTCGGGGGCGCTGGATCGGGCAGCTGCCGCTCTGGATCGTCCAGTGCGCACGGCGCTCGACCTGGGGGCCGGCACCGGGCCGGGGACGGTCGCTCTCGCACGACGTTTTCCGGACGCACAGGTGCACAGCCTGGATCTGTCCGCAGAACTGCTCGATCGACTCACGAGCGCTGCCGCACGAGCGGGGGTCGCCGGCCAGGTGCACCCCCACCCGGTCGATCTCGATGACGATTGGACGAAGCTCGTACCCGCCGGCGTCGACCTCGTGTGGGCGTCGCTGTCCTTGCATCACGTTATTGACCCGGCCCTGGTTCTGCAGCGGGCGCTGTCCGTGCTGCGGCCGGGCGGCGTGCTGGTGGTGACGGAGATGAGCGAATCGATCGTGCTTGAGCCTGACGACCTGGGCACGGGACGGCCCGGTCTTGCTGACCGTGTCACCGGCGGTCTGGCCGCGCTGGGCCACCCGTCCACCGCTGATTGGACCGTCCCCCTGGCAAAGGCGGGCTACGTGGGCGCGCAGCGCGAACTGACCGATCTGACAGTCGCCAGCGACAACACCGACGGCGCGGCGTACCTGGCGACACAGCTGTCTGCATGGCACAACAACCTCGCCCAGACGTTGTCGAGCGACGACCTCATCGCGTTGAAGACGGCAGAGCGCGAGATCCGGGCCGGATCGTCACCGGTCACGCAGACCACGGGTCGAGTCGTGTGGATCGCCGTCCGCCCCGAGGTCGAAACCAGAAAATGAAGAAAACCCCCGGCGGAACCGGGGGTTTTCGATGTTGTGACCCCAGCGGGATTCGAACCCGCGTTACCGCCGTGAGAGGGCGGCGTACTAGGCCGCTATACGATGGGGCCAGGTCTTGCAGCGCTTTTCGCACCGCGACAACCGTTCAAGTATGCCATGAGGTTTTCGAGTCCGCAAAATCGACATGGACTGCGCGCGGATCCCGGGCGCGCCTCGTTCTGACGCGGCGTTTGCCACCGAATCGCGAAGGGAGTTGACTCTCCGTATGCGCGTAACCAAGCACGAACATGCCACTCTCCGGATCGACGAGAGCGGCGACACGCTCATCATCGATCCCGGCTCGTTCACGACGCCGCTGGACGACCTGCACGGCGTCGTCGCGATCGTACTCACCCACGAGCATCCCGACCATTGGACGCCAGAACATCTCGACCGCATTCTCCGCGCAGCGCCCGGAACGCCGATCTTCGCACCCGCCGGCGTCGCGGCGGCGGCCGCCGACCACGAGGTCGCGGTCGTCGCGCCCGGCGAGACGGTGACCGCTGGGCGTTTCACCCTGCGCTTCTTCGGCGGCGACCACGCCGTCATCCATTCTTCTCTGCCGCCCGTGCAGAATGTGGGCGTCCTCGTCAACGACGAGCTGTACTACCCCGGCGACTCCTATGCCGTCCCCGAGTGCGTTGCCGTCGACACGCTCGCAGCCCCGGCCGGGGCACCCTGGCTGAAGATCGGCGAAGCCATGGACTTCGTGCTCGCTGTGAAACCGCGGCGCGCATTCGGCGTCCACGACATGACCCTGTCGGTGATCGGTCGCGGAATGCACCGTCAGCGGCTGCAGTGGGCCACAGAGCAGCACGGCGGCGAGTTCTTCGAGCTCGACCCCGGCGACTCCCTCGACCTGTGACGACGGATCAGCTCTCGATCTGAGCCTGCGCCGCGCGCACGCGCAGGTCACGCGCCAGGTGGTCGCGCTGTTCGACGACGAGCCGTCGCAGCGCTGCGGGCGCGGACTCGTTCGCTGCGAGCCACCCGTCGACGAGCCCGAGATCCGAGGACGCCGGGAACAGTCCGAGCACCAGTCGCCGGGCGATCTCGATGCTGCGGTTCTGCCACGTCTCCCCGATGCGCTCGAAGTACCCGTCGTCGAGTGCGGCGATCAGGTCGCGCCGGCCACCGGCGCGCACGCCGTCGATCGTCGCGCTGAGGTGATCGTTGGTGAGAGACTCGTCCTCCCACGCCCGATGCCAGGCGTCCACGCGCGCCTCCTGCGCCGGTGCCGCCGCCCGAGCTCGGATCGCCGCCGTGCGGCCGCTCGCCGTGGCATCCCGCGCGAGCTCGGCCTCGATATCGGCATCCGATGCCTGCCCGGTGGTCGCCAGTGCGGTCAGCAGAGCCCAGCGCAGATCAGGATCCACTTGCAGGCCCTCCGGTGCGTCACCACCGAGAATTGCCCGTGCATCTGCGGCGCGCGAGGCATCCAACGCGGATGCCGCGGCGAACGCACGCGCCCACGACAACTGGGCATCGCTGCCGGGTGCGGCGGCGCCCAAAGCCGTCCAGGTCGTCTCGAGCCAGGCGGCGTGCTGTGCGGGACGCGCCTCGTCCGTCAAATAGTGTCCGGTCGCGTACGCCGCATTGGCGAGCACACCGGTGAGCAACCCCATGTTCTTCTCCGCCGGTGCGTGCGCTCCGACGATGGCGAGGTAGCGGGCGGCAGACAGCTCGCCGTCGCGCGTCGCATTCCACAGCGATGACCAGACCAGCGCCCGAGGCAGGGGCTCAAGCGTCGACAGCGCCCGCTCGACGGCCTCCAATGAGCGCGCATCCAGCCGAGCCTTGGCATAGGTGAGGTCGTCGTCGTTGAGCAGCACCAAGTCTGCTTCTGCCAGCTCCACCGGTGTGCGCTCCGCAGTAATGTCGACCTCAGTCTGCTCGCGACGCGACAGCGCACCGCCGGTGAGGTCATACAGCCCCACGCGCAGGCGATGCGGACGCGGGTCGAACTGCACCAACATCCGCTCGCCTGATGCGGAATCAGCCGATTCGAGCCAGAGCGTCGAGACCCCGCTCGTCTCGAGCCAGGCACGCGACCAGGCGCGGACGTCGCGACCGGAGACCTCTTCGAGCTGGACGAGCAGGTCTTCGAGGGTCGTGTTGCCGTAGGCGTGGGCGGCGAAGTACCGGCGAGCACCTTCGAAGAAGTGCTCTTCGCCGACGAAGGCGACCAGTTGCTTGAGCACGGCCGCGCCCTTGGCGTAGGTGATGCCGTCGAAGTTGAGCTTGGCGGCCTCGAGATCGGTGATGTCAGCGACGATCGGATGCGTGGTCGGCAGCTGATCCTGCTGGTAGGCCCAGGCCTTGCGGTTGGCGGCGAAGCGCTCCCACGCGTCTGTGAACCGCGTCGCGGCGACGGATACGTGCGCGCCCATGTAATCAGCGAAGGACTCCTTGAGCCACAGATCGTCCCACCACCGCATCGTGACGAGGTCGCCGAACCACATGTGCGCCATCTCGTGCAGGATCGTGTTCGCGCGGGCGCCACGCTGCGCATCCGTGGCCGCCCCGCGCGACAGGTACGCCTCCGTGAAGGTCACCAGCCCCGGGTTCTCCATGGCGCCGAGGTTGTACTCGGGCACGAAGATCTGGTCGTACTTGCCCCACGGATAGGGG